>JBBDSY010000031.1:0-9856 GCA_040904705.1 Nitrospirales bacterium
TTCCTTGCGGGAGTTTGAGCGAATCATGGAAAATGCTTTTTTCAGCAAGCCCTACATAGTTCAGTGGGATTTAATCCTTTTCATCGATGAACGCGGTACTACTGAATTTGCGGTGCAGCCTTCGCCGAATAGATGCGCGATCTTCGGTGCGGGTGTGACCAGCCGAATGAACGTCGGTGGCTTCATGGCTGATCCGATCAGTGATGATGCCACATGGGTGGAGAGTCTATGATTCCGCAATTAACTGAGAAAGAAGCACTGAGTCCGGATGTCCTGGCATTTGTCGACGCCCTCAAATGCCGTGCGTTCACGGGTGATGTCGATACCCATTATGGCGGTCGTCTCAGTGCGGCAACTGACAACTCCATCTATCAAGTGACGCCTCAGGCCGTGTTGTTTCCCCGCTCGCAAGCGGACGTCCAGTGCATTTTCCAGCTTGCCACTCAGGATGAGTTTGCCCACGTAACGTTTACCGCCCGTGGTGGCGGGACGGGGACGAACGGCCAGTCGTTGACCGATGGAGTGGTGGTCGATCTCTCCCGGCATATGAACCGGATTGTCGAAGTGAATGAGGCGGAGGGATGGGCTTGGGTTGAACCTGGCGTTGTCCTCGATCAACTCAATGCCCACTTGAAACCCTCTGGTGTCTTTTTTGCCCCGGAGCTCGCGCCGAGTAATCGAGCGACGATTGGCGGCATGGTCAGTACCGATGCGTCAGGGAAAGGCTCTCGCATCTATGGCAAAACCAGCAACCATGTTCTGGCATTGGATGTGGTGTTCTCAGACGGGTCGGCCTGGCAGAGCGTGCCTCTGGACGCGGCGGCATTACAAGCGCTCAAGTCGGGCGACGATCTGGTCAATCGGATTTATCAGGGCGTGGACCGCATCGTCACGAGTAAAAAAGAGCTGATCCAACAGCGCTTCCCGAAGTTAGCGCGCTTTTTGACCGGCTACAATCTCGCGCATGCCTACACCGAGGAAGGGCAGTTCAATCTTAGTGCCATCATTGCCGGTTCTGAGGGCACACTGGCGGTTGTCACTGGGATCAAGGTCAACCTGACCCCGCTGCCGACCGTCAAGCGCGTGATCGTGGCCAAATATGTGAGTTTTGATGACAGCTTGCGAGCCGCCACTATATTGGTACAAGCGGATCCGGCCGCGATTGAAACGGTGGACGATACGATCGTCACCCTGGCGCGGCAGGATGTGGTCTGGGACCGGGTGGGGAAATTCTTTTCCCAGCCGGGCGATGACCGCGTGAAGTCGATCAACTTAATTGAATTTGCCGGCAATGATGCCGATCTGGTGAACGCTAAAAGCCAGGCGCTGTGCGACAAACTCGATGCGTTGCTCGGGCAAGAGCACGAAGCGGTGGGCTATCGATTGGCCACGACCGATGCCGATATCGACTCGCTGTGGGAGCTGCGCGCCAAAGGGGTGGGGCTGCTGGGCAATGCTGAGGGCAATCGCCGTCCGATTCCCTTTGTTGAGGATACCGTGGTGCCACCTGAGCATCTGGCCGCGTATATTCAAGAGTTTCGTCAGGTGCTGGATGGATACGGACTTGAATACGGCATGTTTGGACACGTGGATGTCGGCTGTTTGCACGTGCGGCCAGCCCTCGATTTGAAGGACGAAACCGATGAAACGCTCATCCGGGTGATCACGGATCAGGTGAAAGACCTGGTGTTAAAATATGGCGGTGTGATCTGGGGCGAGCACGGCAAAGGGCTGCGCAGCGAGTATATGCCCGAGTTTTTCGGCGCGGAGTTGTACGACGACCTGCGACGCATCAAACAGCTTTTCGATCCGACGAATAAGCTGAATCCCGGAAAACTCGTTACGCCGATCGATCATCCCGCCAGCGTGAAAAAACTTGATGGCGTGCCGCTGCGAGGACACCGGGATCGGCAAATCCCGGTAGCCGTGCGGGAAGAATTTCATGTCTCGATTCACTGTAATGGCAACGGCGCGTGCTTTAATTTTGATGTCGATGACGTGATGTGCCCCTCGTACAAATTTACCCGTGACCGTATTCACTCCCCGAAAGGCCGAGCCGGAATGATGCGCGAATGGCTGCGGCAACTGTCGCGCACCCGCTATGATCTACAGGCCGAAGATGAGTCGCGCGGGCACCGGGCAATTCCTCAGCCGACGGACTCTGATTTTTCCCTCGAAGTCTACGAGGCGATGGACGGCTGTCTCTCCTGTAAAGCCTGCACCTCGATGTGTCCCATTAAAGTGGATATTCCCGATCTCAAAGCCAAATTTCTCAACCGGTTGTATACGCGCTATCAACGCCCGCTTAAAGATAAGCTGATTGCGTTTGGCGAGCGCATCCATCGCCGGCTTCTCGCGGCCCCGTTTCTCTACAACGCGGGCGTGAAATTACCCTTTTTTGAGCCGCTCATGCGAAATTGGGTCGGGCTCGTGGATACGCCGCAGCTCAGTTCACCCACGTATACGGCATTGCTGGACAAGGCTGGTATTCACGTGCTGCATCAGATTGAGCCCGCGTCGCTCCAGCACCGCGTTCTATCCAAAACCGTCTTTATCTTGCCGGATGCGATCACCGCCTTTTATGAAGCCGGGACTTTTGTTGAGTGCGTGGCGTTTTTCAAAAAAATCGGTTTCGAGCCCATCGTGACACCCTTTATCGAAAATGGCAAAGGGCAGCACGTGAAAGGCTTTTTGCAAGACTTTCAGCAAACCGCCCGTCACGCCACCCAGCAGCTTGAGAAGCTCGCGTCGATGGGGCGTCCGATCATTGGGATCGATCCGGCGATTACCCTGACCTACCGGGAAGAGTATCGCATCTATCTCGACCGACAAGACGTCGATGTCTGGTTGCCGCAGGAATGGCTGGTCAACGCCCTGCCCCATCTCGCCGCATCACTGACTCAGCTCACATCACCCGCGATCGCGTTCATGGGGCACTGCGGCGAGAAAACCTCGATTCAGGCGTCGGGTAGGCAGTGGCAAACGGTCTTTAAGGCCTTTGGTCTCGACTTAGAGATTGTGAAAGCAGGTTGTTGCGGGATGGCGGGTGCGTTTGGGCACGAGACCGCGCACTACGACGAATCGAAAGGCATTTACGAGCAGTCCTGGAAATTAAAACTGGCCGACTCCGACCGGCCAATCGTGGCAACTGGCGCCTCGTGTCGATCTCAGGTGCAGCGTTTTGAGGGGGGTGCGATTGCTCATCCCTTGCAGTTCTTGTCTCGCCTCCTTGGGTGATGGCTGAATAGCCTGCTCTGGCCAAATTTTCACGGAATACTATTGATCGTTTGTGCAGAGGAAGAGATTGCCAGCCAGGGAGCTGTGGTAGATTCAAATGCCAATTCCCTAACCTTTCGAAACCCAAATTGCATTTTCAAGCAAGCCAAAAACTTTTCCTTCGTTTAAGGAAGCCCCCCCCTTTCTCTTATCCTTCCTGAAACAGTTCCCGCAACAGATTGTACTCAACCAGACCCTATAACAACGGCTTGACGAGAAGGTCTTTTCTTCCACAGCCCCACTGACTGTAGATCAGCGGTTCTGACCCATCTCCACTCCTGTTGGACCGTATTGGTCTTTTACATAAAGATTTCTCACATTTTTTCTGGAACAAAATGGGATCATCCGGCAGAGAAAGGTCCTTAAGGCCCACTTAGCGCCTTCTCTCGGAAAGCGCATTTAAAAACACCCCACTTTTCATAAACTCATTCCTGAAGAACATGACTCCCTAGGTCATGAATTCAAGTACAATGGCACACGTTGTCCGAAAGCAATTATTTAGAGACGCCCACATTCTCGGAAGACGGGTTCTCTTGTCTGGGGGATAGGCAATAGATGAAAATCGACTTGTGAATACGGAATTTTTAACTGACACGATTGTTCTGTTAGCTGCGGCGGTGATTGCTGTCCCTTTGTTTCAAGCCTTAGGTCTCGGGGCCATCCCGGGGTTTTTGGTTGCGGGGATCGTCTTAGGACCATCGGGGCTGGGATTTATCGAGAATTACGATGAGATTGCGCACCTTGCGGAGTTGGGCGTTGTTCTCCTGTTGTTTGTCATCGGGATAGAACTGAATCCCTCTCGTCTTTGGAAGATGAAGGGGCTGGTCTTAGGACTGGGATCGCTTCAGGTTTTGGCTACTGGAGGGATAATCACAATCATTGCCCATGAAACCCTTCAATCTTCGTGGGGAATTTCCTTGTTAATTGGATCGGCGTTAGCTCTGTCCTCCACCGCGTTTGTCCTTCAACTGTTAACGGAAAGGCAGATGCTTTCTTCAGAATATGGAAGACCTGCTGTGGCCGTCTTATTGTTACAAGATCTGGCGGTTGTTCCACTTCTGGCTTTCGTGTCTTTGATGACCACGCCGGAGTTAACCATAGGCGAAGATGTGTTTTTTGCATTCGCCAAGGCATTCCTCATTCTCGTTCTCATTATTACAACAGCCCGATATATTTTAAACCCCACCCTGAATAGACTGGCCCGGTTTAGTTCTCCAGAAATATTTACCGCATCGGCGTTACTTTTAGTCTTGGGTTCAGCGAAAGTCATGGAAAGTATCGGCCTCTCCATGGCGATGGGGGCATTTACCGTTGGCCTCTTGATTGCCGATTCATCCTATCGCCACCAGATTATCGCCGAGATCCAGCCCTTTCGGGGTTTGTTGCTTGGGCTGTTTTTTATGTCCATGGGCATGTCCTTAAATCTCACCCTCTTTTTTGCGAACCCTCTTGTTTTGTTAGGTATTGTCGTTGCCTTAATTGCTGGGAAGTTCCTCACTCTTTGGCCTTTGTCACGTATGTTTGGCATACGGAACACGACATCGATTTCGATAGCTTTACTCCTGGCTCAAAGTGGTGAATTCGCCTTGGTGCTGTTCTCCTTAGCAAAAGGAATGGGACTTTTCGATGAAACGTTATTTCAACATCTTCTAATTATTGTCCTGCTGAGCATGCTGGCCACTCCAGCGCTAGAGAAAGCCGCGTACCGGATATTTTCTTCTATTCGTGAAGGTAGCACGACCATTCCCGAGCTTGGAATTACCAGGACAGAGCAAGATGCCAAGCCGGTCCTTCTTGTTGGTTTTGGACGGATGGGCCGTAAGATCGGCTTTATCTTGGACTTTATGAATGTGCCTTATGTGGCCATCGATAATAATGCTGCTCTGGTGGATCGCGAACGCGCAGAAGGGAAACCGGTGTATTTCGGAGATGTCAAACGTGCCGAAATTTTTCGAGCGGCCGGGGTTGCGGATGCCCCCCTTGTGATCGTGGCCATTGATGATCTCGAGGCCACAGAGCGAGTAGTGTCCACTCTTCATACGGCCTATCCTGCTGTTCCTATTTTTGTGCGCGGGCATGACATGGTGAGGTGCCAAAATCTTAAAGCCCTTGGGGCGTATTTCACCGCTTCAGAAACCCTTGAGGCTAGCGCAGAACTTGCGCGCGAAGCCTTGCTTCATATGGGAGTTGAAGCCTCGGAAGTCGAAGTGGCGGTAGATGACTTACGGAAAGACTATTATGACCGAACCAACCAGGTTAGGGTGGAGAGTAAACCAGGCCCCAATATTCCGTAGTATGCTATTGTCAACTTAGCGCATCGTGATCGACAGCGAGCGCTTGTGCTGGTATTGCTAAATTAACCTGATCTTCGCAACAGCTTTTCTTCAATTATTTTCCCTTGCCTTAACGGCATTCCGCGCGAAAAAATTTTATGTGTGGTTAGCCTGTCCTTCTCTTCGTTGAGGGGGGTGGGACGCAGCTATGCGTGCTTGCGGTTCGTGGGCGGCAGAACCAAAGTTTTTGGGTCCCTTAGCCTTTTTCTTTGACCAAGGAACGCGCAACTTGAAACGCTTTTTCCATATCGGGCATGTGACCTAAATCAGGTGTCACTTGGAGATGTCGAACCACATTGTGTCCATCCACCACGAGGACAGCTCGAGCCAAGACATGCGGGCCTTCGAGAAGCAGCCCGTGGGTTTTGCCAAATTCCCCACCACGAAAATCAGATAAAAATTTCACGTTATTGATTCCCGCTTCCTTCGCAAAACGATCTTGGGCGAAGGGAGTATCCACACTTATGGTGATGAGTTCGACTTGTTGATCCAGCCCCTGATTTTTCTCACTGAGATAATGCGTCTGTTGCTCACAGACGGTGGTGTCGAGCGAAGGAACCACATTGATGAGCCGAACCGATCCAGCGGTATCGGTGACATCGATAAGCGATAAGTCTCCTTTGGCCAGGTTGACGGATCGCAGTGAATCACCAACCTGAATGGATCTGCCGCTCAATGGTAACGGATTGCCTTTAAATTGAATGGTCGAACCTTCACCTGTACTGGCAGAAGTCGTATCAATCTGAATGTCCTTATAAGTAAACGCTTGGTCGGAATGACGACCTAATCCCGTGCAACCTACCAACGCAGTTGTCGTGAAAATGAGCATGATCCACATAAACCGTTTGGTCAGCATAGGAAGTCTCCTTATTTGAATACGTAGAAATGACACAGTGTTTATGATTTGGAGCACAAAATTCTTCAAGTCTTAACGTAAAGAATAGCCCTTCCTGGGTCAAGACAGGGAGTTTTTCTGATTAGCCGTGGATTCTGGATCGAGTCCTTTTATGGTGTCGCCGCTGTCGATGAATTCACATTACCTGAAATGACGAAGATCCGTTAAAACCATGCGAATGAAACCTCTCAATTAGACTCAGCGGAACAGGTGAGGCTTGCCCCCCACTGAGGCCCTGAATAGGCGAACAAAGATGAACACACGCCTAGGATTGTGAATACGTGAATATTTCAGGCCGGAATAGTCAAACCACGTCTCTAACCTTCTTAGCATTCCAAAACCCGTTCCATCCACTCAGGTTTTAACACAGGGCTTTCTCAACTAAGACTTACCAAGCATCTTCCCGTGAAAGTTTTTCCCCGGTCCCACTAACTGTAAATCAGCTGCTCTGGTCATTCTCTTTTAAAACGAAACCATTCATTTGGCTGTTCTATTCAGAAACTTCCATTTTCCTCTTCCCATACATTGCTCTGGAGATAACGCGACTTCCGTTTTAGACTGATAGGGACTCAGTGGGAACTTTATGCTCAATCAGGGTTCCGGTCATTTCTTTATGCCAGGGAGACGATAGCTCCGATAGCCTCAACGCGAATATGCTTCAGGTCACACCTCTCAAGATCAAAGGATTTGAAATCGTGGTAGTTGGAAGAGATGTGTCTTCCAAGCTACATGCGATTATTGCGGTTCATTCCAGAAAGCTAGGCCCTGCCTGAGGCATTCGGATGTGCCCGTATCCGGGGGTATGGCATTGAAGTGTCATAGGGTTTATAATTTAGTGTAATGGCATGCTGAGGATATAAAATTCTCTATGGATTGAGTATCAACAAGAATGAAGGAGGTTTCCCATGCTATCTGAAATTATGCAAACAAGCTTGAAATCAATACCCGCCGATACTTCCATCACTGGTGCAGCGGAAAAAATGCGGCATGAAAAAATAAGTGCATTGTTAGTTGAACGAAATGGTTCGTTCATAGGGCTGCTCACTGATACCGATATTGTTCGACAGGGATTGGGAGGCGAGATAAATCTGGATCAGACAACAGCGGAACAACTGTTAAGTACCAAATTGCCTTCTATCCAAGTGACCAAAACGTCTCATGAGGCGTATGACATGATGGGCGCACTCGGCGTTCGCCATTTGGTCATTTGTGAGGGGGATAAAATTGTGGGAATGGTATCGATGCGTGATCTCCTTGAACACTTTAAAAGTTTTGAGCCAAATATCGCGGTGGATTAAAAAATAGCGGTCAATACTATACATTATAAGTTACTTCTCTCAGCTCATGGCCAGGCAGTGTTCCCTCCGAAATTTTGCTAATTCAGTCCAGCGTCCATCCGTATGGCCAAAAACTCACCTAACCTTCTTATCATTCCAAACCCGTTCCATCCAAACAGGTTTCTCTCAACTAGCATCGATACAAAGTTTTATCGGCAAAGACTTATCCTTCGTAGGCCCACTGAGCCTTGCTCAGCTGCTCTCTTCCCTACCCAAATTGCCAAGAAAACATTCGGAACAAGCGAGAGTATTTTTTCAACATGAGAATGTTGAGAGGTCGTGTGCTCAAAAAGAATGACGCAGGGTCTCGGGCAGCTGACCCCGCTTTGCTCTCCTGTGGCGACCTTGACAAAACTTTTCGTGGTGAGGGCTGAGAGTCACCCGCCACGTGGCGTCCGGTTGTTTGCTGCTTCACAATAAAAAAACTCAAGCAATAATCAAGGCGATAGGTTCATGATCCTTTCGTATTTTGGTTTTCACCGATTCCACCTCATTGCGAGATGCGATCTTATTCTGAATGCTCTTTGTTTTTGCGCGATGCATTTTTTCGCGCGAATGATAGGGCAGTATGCCACTCAACACCTCCGGGAGAATGGCGCAGGGCACATCCTCCAAGAGCTTGATAGCCATTTTGGGATTGGGACCGGACCGTCCTCCCACGAATACATCAACCGCCTCAATCACCTCACCTTTGACTTTAACCTTTTTGCCTAAAAGTCCGACGTCCGCCACCAGATGATTACCGCATGCAGCCGGACATCCCGACCAATGCATGGTAATCGGTTTCATGTCCGTGCCGATCAAGCCCTCCACTCGCTTGGCTGTTTCCACCGCGCGGCTTTTCGTCTCGATCACTGCCAGATTGCAATAGTCACTACCGACGCAACTCACCAGACCCTTTTGTACCGGCGTGGGATTGTAGAGAAATCGTTTCAGCAAAGGCTCTTCGGTCAGATTTCCCAACATGCGATCATTCACATTGGGAATAATCATCGCCTGATTGGCGGTCAGACGAATGTCTCCAGTCCCGTAGGTTTCGGCCAGGGCCGCCATTCCCGCCAGGTCATCGGCGTGAATACGGCCGACGGGAATTTTGAGGCCGACATAGTTCAACCCCGCCTTTTGTTGCCGGTAAATACCCATGTGTTCATTGACCGACATTTTTCGCACATCCTTTCCCGCGCGAGCCAACTCCCACCCCACTTCACGCTGGACTTCAACACGAAATCGCTCTTCACCCCATTCATCCAGCAAGAAGGCTAGACGGGCGGTCGTCCGAGAGTCCCGGCAGCCATAATCACGAAACACCCGAAGGATAGCCCCAGCTACCGCCACCACTTCCATCGGAGTGACAAATATATCCAGGGGCGTCGCGATCCGATAGCCGCCCGATCCCAATTTTCCTCCCGCGAGGATGTTGAATCCCGTCATCGAGCCATCGTGCCCTTCCATCGTAGCGGGAACCAAGGCCAAATCCTGAGTTTCCAGGTGCAAACAATTGTCCGGACATCCGGTAATCGCCATATTGAATTTTCGCGGAAGATTGGAGTAGGCCCGATTGCCGGTAAACGCTTTCGTAAGGCGTCCAACCAAATCCGTCGTATCGAATTGTTCTTTCGCTGTTAGGCCGGCCACGGGACAGGTCATAATATTTCGCACATTGTCCATGCCGGTTTGCAACGAGGTCAGCCCCGCGGATTCCATTTGGACTAACGCTTCTGGAACGTGCGCAATTCTTAATTGACGGAGCTGAAACTGTTGCCTCGTCGTCAGATCCAGCACCCCGTTCCCATAGACTTTCGCCAGATGCGCTAACGTGCGAATTTGCTCCGTGGTGGTTCGCCCACCTGGGATTCTCACACGAATCATGAAGAAGCCCGGCGTAGGATTTCTTAAAAATACCCCATACCACTTCAACCGTTGAATATCTTTCTCCGATATTGCCTCCCACCCTAATTCGGCATAGCGCGCAATGCTTTCCTTGATATCCAATCCGTCTTGTTCTGCTTTAAGCA
>JBBDSY010000032.1:0-9375 GCA_040904705.1 Nitrospirales bacterium
CTTTGTCTCTCATGCCACATAGGCTAACTGACCCACTCGATCAGGGGAAGAGCCATTATAAAAGGCCAGAACATTGTTTCGGAGTTGTTTGATAAAAGGCCAACAACATTCCCGTACCCTCTTCCAAAACAATTAGCGGGATTCAAAGCCTTGAGCAAAATATCTGGATAGTTGTATCATTTCGAAAATTTTCATTCCAGTGACGGCAACCCAACTAAAACCGACTTGAAGGATTTATCTCAAAAATTTTCTTAATCCAACGATTACCCACCAAATAATGTAACATTTACATGCTTATTCATTTACGATTGAGCCAAAAAAATGAGCAACCAAAAAACCTAAAGAAAAACCCGCCTTTAAAAACGAATATATTTTCTGGCCGCTTTTTTGCTTAGCCTACAACCAAGCAACCCAAAAAGGTTGGAAAGGTCTATTTGTTGCCGTCAGATCCTCTCAAAGTGGGGAGAACTTTGATGTGCGAGTCGAACGGATGGAAGGAGGACAACTCATTTCCTATCAAAATAATACCGAAGGTACGCTGACCCTTGTGGATTTCTCGCCTGATCGAACTTATCCAGATATCGGCCACATTAAAGGCCAGTTTCAATTCGTGACGGAGAGTCATGAAGGGGAAAAATTTTCTGCTCATGGAAATTTCGAGTTTCCTCTAGAAGAAAAGCAGGTGGTGATTCACAAGACCGTTTCGTACTTTGGAGAATCGCCCAAGACCCGGGTTTGATGAAATGTGGGATTTACTCGAAGTGCGGGCTGATGAATGGTTAGCCGCCTCGCTCAACTTTTCCCTTGGCCACCAACCGAATCTGTGTTCGGGCCTTTAGGTCCGTGCCCCACGGTCTATCAGGCAATTGTACTTCCGCATTGACCGTACGCGCCCCATCTTCCGGGAAAACCAGTATCACCTTCGTGCCTTGTCCAGGGGTCGACAAGATTTTAACCCGCCCGTCTACCGCCTCCATCCGTTCCTGTACTGCGAACAATCCAAGGCGCCTGGCTCCTGAGCCCGGTATATGGCCTCGACATCTATCCCTTTCCCGCTGTCTTCCACGAAGACGCACATATCTCCGTCCGGTTTGTTTGACAGTGGCCTTATTGACGCCCGCGTGCTTCAGGACGTTCATTAATAACTCGCGCACTGATTGGAACACCAAGATGGCTCGGTTTTTCGACAGTTGGATAAATTCTTGATTCATATGAACATCCGCTTTCCTTCCCTCACACAACCTTGCCAATTTCACCACCGCCACCGAGCCAGCCGGCCACGTCTTGAGAAGCGTTTTCGGTTTGTTATTGATCCGGCCGTTCCATGGTCAATTCACATTCACTGGACAGAGAAAGCGAGGAGCCATTCCGACTTTTAAAATGCGCTTAAAGATAAATCGACTCTTTAGTGAAAAAACCATTAGTGGAGAGTTCATTCGTGATGAATGCGTTGGAAGGGCTTCCAGGAAACCTTGATTCGCTGTCTCATGTGTTGTTCGGGTATATGGTCTTGTTGGCCATCATACATTGCCACTCTGGCATAGTCGCCTGAACATTCTTAATAAGAGCAAGGTGGGTGGCTCAATAGTAGATTTTTTTCCAACTAAGGCAAACGACAGTACGTGCTTGAAAAAAATGAGTGGAAGGACGACGGCTCAGGGGAAGCTCTCCTTCCCGAGATTTGTCAAGTCGATATCATTCAGAGGCAAGAAGGATCCTCCAAAACGATACTGGCTACTTGTCTGCTCTACACAGTTGACTATTTACGGAAAAAGAGAAGCGAACATACCTCCTCTCCTCATTGATGACACATGTTTCGATAACCTACCGGATTCGTGGACGGTCGATGGCACTGCAGCAGCCACACCAGGCGCAGATTATTTCATAGAGTTGAACGATGCCCCATAACGTGGCCGGGACTACGATGACAAAGATGGTCACGATGGCAAAGAGCCGCCACAAAGGGTGTTTGGTATAAGAAGAAGCGTCCATCGACATGCGGCAAAGACCTACAGCAAACCCCGTCTTTGAAGGTAATCTTTATCGATGATGGGAGCCTGTGGGGTTGGCAATGTGCCGCTCGCCTGAAGGAGCCGTTCGACATATTTCCCAATGAGGTCGGATTCTAGATTCACAGAATCGCCAATTTGTTTGAGACCGATGGTTGTCACTTTGGCCGTATGAGGAATAATGGCCACCGAGAATAATGGGCCTTTGACGGTATTCACGGTTAGACTAATCCCATCTATCGTAATTGATCCTTTGGGCACACAATGCCGGATGATGTCTTCTGGAGCTTCCACTGTGAGATAGATGGCGTTTCCATCCTGCTCACGAGCTCGGAGCCAGCCCACACCATCCACATGGCCGGTGACCAGATGGCCACCCATTCGGGCATTGAGCTTCATGGCCCGTTCCAGATTGAGGGGCGTCCCGACGGCAATTTGGCCAAGAATCGTGCTTTTCAGGGTTTCCGTCGAGACATCGACCATAAAACTCTGGTCTTCTACTTTTGTGGCCGTCAAGCAAGCCCCCGAGACACTCACGCTATCCCCTACCTGCAAGTCATCCAATATGGCTGAAGCCAAGATCGAAAGCTTGGTGCCTGCCAATCCCCTCTCAACCGCCTGGACGGCACCCATCTCTTCAACAATTCCACTAAACATGCGATTCCTTACGGCTGCTCATCTGTTTCTTCGTCTTTTTTTAATACAATGGTTTTCATCACGAAAAGAAACACCACAATAAGGACTAGCACACCGAAGGCGGCAAGAATTCCAATAACGATATCGCCCGTTCCTATCGCTTCATCCATCGTTCTCAGCCTTTCATTTGGCATGCACTATAGCATGGCCGGTTTCTTGATCCCTATCATCATACTGCCAAAATATACCGCAGTCAGTAACAAGATACTGCCAATACAGAAAAACCCTCCGCCATAGCCCAATTCTCCAATGAGCAACCCGGCGATCAGCGGTCCACTAGCATGGCCAATATCCATAATCGTCCCGCGCAGGCCCATGCCCGCACCAAGACCTTTGCCTTGGGAGACATCGGCGACCAATGCGGTGGTTGAAGAAGTCACCACGGCTTCCCCAAATCCAAAGCTTCCTGCCACGACGAGTAAAAGGGCAAAGGCTTGAATATGGGGAATCACCATCACCATCAATGCACACAAACACAGTCCTCCAGAAATCAGCGGTTGACGGGAACTTCGATCTGACAGGCGGCCCATAAACGGTTTGGCAATAAACGAGGTAAAAGCTTGCACCCCAAAAAGCAGGCCAATCTCCGCCGCATTCAATCCGATGAATAAGCCATAGAGAGGAAGAAATGCCATCAAAGTGCCATTCCCGGCCATCTTGGCCGCTTCCACCAGACTGATCCTCAGAATGGGAGGACTCTGGCACACACGCTGAAGGCCTTCTCGAAATTCCGGCCAGAGCCTCGACCACGAATGGTCTGACACAGGGGCCGCAGATGACTCCTGAGGAATCAGCCAGAAGAAGCATACCGCCAACATCCCAAACACCCCTGCCAACAGGAACGCCGGAGAAAATCCATAGTGATAAACAATGGCTCCACCAATTAGAGGACCTAACAAGCCCCCTCCTTGAGTCGCGGAGGTATACCAACCAAAGGCTTCACCTCGTTGCTGGGCAAACCAGTCCCCGACCATCGCCAAGGCCAAGGGGGTGAACATCGCCGTTGCTAAGCCATGAACCAACCGCAGCATCCCCAACGTGGATAAATCGGAAACAAAAGGATAGACAAATGGTGGGACGGCGAAAGCGAGGACTCCGCCGATCATTAACCGCTGTCGATTCAACACATCTGAAAGTACACCCATCGGTAACTTCAAAAAAATTCCCGTGACCGTCGAAAGGGCTACGATCATCCCAACCAGGAAAGGATTGGCTCCAAGCGAGTCGGCAAGCAAAGCCAACGCTGGACGTCGAACCATGTCATAGCTGATGAAACAACAGAGCCCGACCAAACAGAGATAGACAAATGAACGCGTGGTTTGCATACAAGCAAAATCGAATGAGTGAAGAAATACGTTCCTAACAGTTCGCTCAACACCTGTCAGGTCTTTGCCCTGTAGCACTGTTGACGGAGGGACCAACCATCCCGACGCTACCAATGGTGTGAAGGGCTGTCAACGAAGAGCCATAAGCTCTTCTGCGTGGAGACAACTGCATGACGTTCTCCTCACATCTTTTTTCTTCCAGGCTATCGTTTCGATCGAACCATTGGTAAGGTGCTGGCTAAGGAAGGGCAATAGGAATGATTCGTCAATTATCAGAAGAAGGCATTCTCTTCGTCCACGTGGTGAAATGGCTTGTACTTGCCGCCGTCGTGGGAGTTCTTGTGGGTATGACGAGTACGGGCTTTGTACTCCTCCTTAACTTGGTGATTGACACGATATCAAGTGCAGCATGGACATATTGGCTGCTCCCACTTGGACTGGCATTGTCCGCCTGGTTCACCTCAACCTACGTCCCTGAAGCGGGAGGGCAAGGCGTTGAACGTGTCATTCGGGCGATTCATTTGCACTCAGGAAAAATGCGTTGGCAGGTCATTCCTGCGAAAATTGTGGCCACGATACTCACCATAGGTGTGGGAGGATCGGCTGGCAATATAGGACCCTGTGTGCAAATTGGCGGTGGGCTCTCTTCCTTTCTGGCAGACACACTGCGATTTGATTCCTATGATCGCAAGACCATGGTCATTTGCGGCTTAAGCGCAGGCTTTGCCGCAATCTTTGGTGCACCCTTAGCCGGTGCATTATTTGGCCTGGAAGCGTTGTTTGTCGGATCGTTAGCTTACCAAGTGCTTCTGCCCTCTGTCGTAGCCGCCCTGGTAGGACATTTGACCGCGTCGAGTCTTGGGATTCCTGATATGAATTTTGTGGCCACTCCCTTTCCTCACTTCAATGCCACGGTGCTACTCCTCTCTTTAGTCGCAGGGGGGATATTCGGAATCGTCTCCATGCTTTTTGTAGAATGCCTCAATGGCGGAAAACGCCTCCTGTATGACTTTCCGGTTTCACCTCCAGCACAAGGTGCGATTGGAGGAGGCCTTCTCCTCGGTATCGCCTGGCTCGCTTCCCCAGAAGTATTAGGCTTGGGCCAAGAGACGATTCAACGAGCGTTAGAAGGAGGAACAATCGTGTGGACCCTCCTTCTTGGGAAAATACTCACGACGGCTCTCACCCTCAACGTCGGTGGCAGCGGTGGGATTGTTTTACCCCTTTGCTTTGTGGGAGCAACCAGTGGCTCAATACTCGGTTGGGTACTCGGTCAAGATCCCAGTTTATTTGCCGCGTTGGGATTGACCGGACTCCTGGCTGGAGCCATCAATATTCCACTGACGGCATTCGTCTTAGGATTAGAGCTATTTGGGCTCACCAGCGGACCTTACCTTTTGCTGAGTTGCACCATCGCCTACTTGCTTTCTGGTCATCGGAGTGCCATTCCCACCCAACTCTTGCAATTCAGGAAAGCACCGGCGCTACATGGTCCGGTTAACCAAGAAATAGGAGAACCTCTGAGGACTGGGAAAAATACGGGGACTGATGAGATTAACGAGGAAGGAAAGAACTAATTAGGGGAAAATCATTTGCGTCAGTCCGGCACCTCATTCTTTGGATGTAGACAACGTCGAACCAACCACCAAAATCCCATGATGAACAAATGCCTACGTTCCTTTGTTGGATTGAAGATTCAGGACAATGCGTCTTGTTCGGTTGGACAAATTGCAATGAGGTCATGCAGTTGTAAATTTTTGATCAACTCGCCAACAAAACCATGTGGTTCGAGCCAGGAAATCCGTCGACCCAACTCTTTGAATTGTTGGGAACACAACACCAAATATCCCAGACCAGCACTGTCGACAAACGTCAACCCTTGTAAATTCAAAATGAGATGTTCAAATTCCGTATGACAACATTGATTAATAATCGCTTTCATATGCCAACGAGAATATTGGTCAAGCCGGCCATGGAAATCCACCACGGTAGCGCCTTGAATGCCTCGTACTATTACATCTATTGCCATGATCGTAGAGAATCTTATCGGCCCATCGGAGGTCAGCTTGAAACTTTTTTCAGTCGGTTCTGAGTTACGGCTTGTTACTGAGGGGTATTCGTTATTTTGTCTTAATAGCCTTCATATTCATGGTTGGGTGATGTTTTTCCCACATAGGTGTTCTTAGTGTTTTTCTTCTTTCACTCCTGATACACTACTCTCGTCCATGCCACCTGCCATTCATCCGATCGATCTCGTCGACATTCTTCGCCGAAATCGTTTAACGCCTGCTATTATATTTTTGACGTCTCGTCGCGGGTGCGATGAGGCGATCGACACATTTACCCATAGCTCTGCTGGAGTTTCCGGTACACGCTGCGAAGAAATTCGAACGTTCTTCGAACAATTTTCCAAGGATTTTCCCAGCATCGCGGACCACCCCTTAATCCCCGTCGTTCAGAATTATGGCGTCGCAGCCCATCATGCCGGGCATCTTCCTTCCTGGAAAATTGCGATAGAAGAATTGATGCGACAGGGTTTGCTCGATGCCGTGTTTGCCACCACGACGCTCGCCGCAGGGGTCGATTTTCCCGCACGCACAGTTGTGATTAGCCAATCCAGTGTCCGCAAATCGCAAGACTTCACCGACTTGACCGTCAGTGAGATTCAGCAATTAGCTGGACGTGGCGGGCGGCGAGGTAAAGACTTTGTGGGTTTTGTCGTGGTAACGCCTTCGCCTTATATTGACCTCCATGTCATCGGCAAGGGATTAACCGGGCAGCCCGAGTCCATAGACAGCCAATTTGTCATCTCCTATCCCATGGTATTGAATTTACTGAAGGCCCATTCCTTAGATCAGATTGAAGGCCTTTTGGCAAAAAGTTTTGCGCAGTTTCAACTGAATCAGCGAGCCGCCATCCATCAGGACCGTTTAGATGAGGTGCGCGACCAATTACAACCGTACGGACCCCGGGAATGTGCCGATTGGGTGGGTCAATGGAAAGTCTTTGATCTGGCCCGCCGTAGGAAAGCTCATCAACGGCCCGTCGTGAATACAGACTCTCCCTATCTTACGGCGAGTTTGCCCTTTCTCACTCCTGGGCGCCTTATTGGATTAAGCAAAGGTCCAGCCATTGTGCTTCGACAATATCGAAGCCGAGGAACCGGCACACCCATGCTGTCCGTTCTGCATACGAAAGGCACAATTGGAGAATGTCAGGCCCAACGAGTCGCTCAGATCTATGATCATGTGTATGAATTCCAACCTATTCGGAGTGTGCCGTGGTGCCCACCCTCGATCCTGAACCAATTCAAACACGAACTTGCTCAATTACCAGCCCGACTACCGACTTTGCCAATATTTGAAGCGACGCAAGAACCAGAGGAGCCACTCTTATCCGACATTCTCACGGATGAATTTGCTTGTCCGACTTGTCCATCCCATGCAGCCTGCAAAAAAGACTTTTCTCTGGCTTCCCGTCTCCAACTGAAAGCGCAACAGGCCACCAAAACCATCCAAGCTCTGCGCGATGGACTCTGGCATCAATTTCAGAAAAAAGCCGATGTCCTGTATAAATTTGGCTATGTGACGGCCAGCCTTCAACTCACTGATGAGGGGGAATGGGCACGCCTCATTCGAATCAATCATTCATTGCTTATTACCGAACTCATTCGGATAGACGCCTTCTCGGCCATGGCTCCTGAACTATTGGCCGGCGTGATGGCGAGCATTGCCCATGACGACGATCGCCCAAGTTCCTTTATGCGCCTCACCCCAGGCCTGGCCTCCATGCTCAAGCAGGTTCGACAAGTGGCAGATTCGCTGAGCATGTATGAACCTGCACCCCTGTTACGCTCGGATGTTGCCGCCATAGCCGAGCAATGGATTGGCCAAACGGACCTCAGTTGGGCCTCACTGGTTCGCTCGACCTCAATGGCCGAAGGCGATGTCTACCGATTGCTGGCCCGGACCTTGGAATTTCTTTCGCAAATTTACGGGCTCAAAGGTACACACCAGGGATTGGCCGATACAGCTCATCAGGCCATGGTGAATATGCGCAGGGAAGTGTTAGCGGAACTTCCCTAATGCCAAGAGGAATAGAACATCATGAATGACGAAACCCTTAAAGAGGAATTAGAACTCTTGCCCATCAAGCATCTGCATCGGTTGGCGAATGGACGTATTCATCGGCATTTCCGTTTAGGAAAACGCCGCCTCATTGACTGTCTTCTATCCCTTCCATCGGAACAAAAGAAGGCCATGGCTAATGACCTGCCACAGCTTTCCTCCTTCCCGAAAAAGCCAGAGAGTGGATCAAACGCGGGACTCAAGTCTCCAATTTCCCCTAAATCTCCTTCTCCCAAAAGGGCCAACAGCCCCAAACCCGAATCTCCATCAGTTACCCTCCAAGACCTCCTGGAAGGGATAGGCGTCCCGGAACCCATGCCCTTTATCCCGGATGACTGGCAACAGGAAGCCGTCGAGGCGCTTGCCCATTCAGATGTGATTGTGAGTGCGCCAACGGGTAGCGGAAAAACCTTTGTCGCCACCGAAGCCATTAAGCAGGCCATTGCGACCAATCAAACAGTGATATACACCTCGCCGCTCAAAGCACTCTCCAACACGAAATACATGGAATTTTCACAATACTTTGGAAGAGATCAGGTAGGAATTCTCACCGGAGATCGGCGAGACAATCCCGAAGCCCCACTGCTAATCATGACTACTGAAATTTTACGGAATATTCTGTATGATGCCACGAGTGGCGATCTTGACCTCCGTCTTCACACACTGGGATTGGTGATTCTTGATGAATCACAATATTTGGCAGATCCAGAGCGTGGAGTAGTCTGGGAAGAAACGCTCATTTTGTGTCCAACCCAAACTCGGCTTCTTCTCCTTTCCGCCTCTATCGGGAACCCTCAAGAATTGGCGGATTGGTTAACGACCATTCGACCAACCACCCCGTGTCATCTCATCCGGCACACCAAACGATCCGTCCCCTTAAGGGGACTTTACCTTCACTCCACCGGCCAACTGGTCCCCTTATTAGATACCAGGGACATCCAGCAGAGAAAGGGCTATCGATTTCATCCCGAAACCAAGCGCTTATTCAGCGAATACGAATTTAAACCATATCGTTAAAATTTCATCTTACATGTAATCCAATACTTTCACTTTCATTATCTCCAGACGCTTAATTTGTTGCAAAAAAAGCTCAGCTTGTTGCATAGAACAAACGATTAGAATCATCTCCTCTAATATATTTATTGAAATTCCCAAATAAAAAAGGGCTCTTCAGCAGAATCTGTGGGTGACTTCTGGTTCGGGTAGAGCTCCAAGTGT
>JBBDSY010000033.1:0-9030 GCA_040904705.1 Nitrospirales bacterium
CACCCGCGATTAAAATCATCGAAAATCAAAATGGAAACAGCGTGATCAGCATGGAGCAACCCCGCTGATCCTGAACGAACATTTTTGGTACCAAGCGTCTATATGATGAAATCATTACTGCGCATAGCTCCAGACTCGAAGAAGGTTGAGAATCAATTCACCCTTCGTCAAGATGACAACGGCCACTATCACCGTAAAGTCCGATTAACCACTGAGCCGTATTTGGTACGTCTATCCTGGAGAGCTTCAAAAGATTCTTCCATTCAGCCTGTGGGGCTATACGAGCTGGATCTTCATGGGCTACTGGATGCTGGGTATATCCGATATGATCCCAAGGGAGGTATCAGTCCACATGTAAGGATTCGAGTGGTAAAGGAGGGTGAGAAATTCTTTATGCAAACGGATAGCGCGGGCCCCGCAATTGAATTTCCACGGGAATTTTCTGCCGCGAATTCAGATCAACATGATGATGCTGAGTTGGAAAGTTTCACCGTAGAGGGGAAGCAGGTTTTCCGCTACGGCACTGCATACGAGAGAGACCCAAAGAACCGGGCCAAGGCCATTGAGATTCATGGAACAGCCTGTATGGTTTGTGGACTGGATTTCGGTGAAAAATATGGTGATTGGGGGGAAGGCTTTATTCACGTCCATCATAACAAACCTATTTCGGAAGCCGGTGAAGTGCTGATTAACCCCGCCAAAGATCTCAGCGTGGTATGCCCGAATTGCCATGCCATGATCCACCGAAAGCGGAATGAGACGCTATCGATTGAAGATTTGCGTGGTTTGATAGAAAAGTGCTCCCGAAGAGATCGACCTGAAGCGTTATAAAGTCGTTGAACTTTATCAAAGTGACAAGCTTTTAATACAAAAGATATGAACTGTCGGCTTTAAGCAACTGAATCATGTGCTTAGTTGTACCAAGATCCAATTTAGAAAAATCATCATTGTATATGAAACCTTCATTACTAAAGGGTTCATGACGATAGTGCATTTTACGTTGAGTCTGGGGCGAAAAGCAATCTTTATATCTGCCGATCAACTCATTTTCACCTCCCTCATTTTGATATATGCAAGGATCGAATATATGAATGTTTTCCAAATTACTATTGGGGCCAAGAGCGGCTTTTAGAAAATATGACATATACACATCCGTCCGGGGCAAACTATATCCAACAAAGATGCAGTTTCTTGCCGATCGCAAGACATTTAAAGCCCTAGCCCAAACCTTGCTGATTGCATTGTTTTGAGTTTTATTAAATATAGGAGGGAGAATAAGTGGATTTTCGTTAGGTTTAGAAAGATGGTGGTTATGTTTATACTTAATGCCTGGTCTTGGGAAATTAACGGAACCGTGCAATTTAAGTATTTCCAGTTTCGCCGCATCTTCCTGATCCTCAAGGCTATCTTCCGCCACTAGTTTAATTCCTCTGTGGACGAGATTTGGATCAACTGAGGGTATAAAATAATTTTGATTGACAACTGATAAATATTTTTCGCTAAATGGCTTATATGAGTAACTTAAATTTATCTTGGGTATGGATATGTCGTTAACACTCCATTCAGGAATCGTTAAAAGCTGTGCAAGGGATCTTTCAAGAACCAGGTCGTAGTTGAATGTAATGAATACCGGAAATTCACCACTTTCTAAAAAATATGAGAGTATCGCATCCCAAAAATCGAGGTACAATTGAACCCGCCCTTTTTCTGAATAGCGCAAACAACCACGGTCAGATTTGAAGTCAAAGTCTTGAACTAAACTGCTTAATTCAATAACACGTGTTATTGCTTTGTTAAAGATATTGATATTATTTCTAGAGCGCGACCCACCACCCATATAGTTGAAAGTTAAAATAGAAAGGACATCTTCTATGTTGCGATCGTCAAAGTTTGATCTTCCATGGTACGGCTCTAACTCTTCAATGATCGAAATAGCTTCTAAAAATAAACTTTTATCTTCTTTACTCAAAAGTTTATGCTTTCTGCCAGATGCGAAATCTCTCATTTTCTGGATGAATCCACCCAGAAGGGGAATACCCGCATCATAAGAGAAGCCTGCGCCCAAAATAAATACATTGTCAGACATAAGATCTTTTTAATAACCCAAATCCTCAAAAACTTCCAACAACTCCGCAAGCTTTTTCTTTGGCGCACGTTTGAAGGATTTGGCCGCGTGATACTCGCTGCACTCGCAAACGCGGGCTTCGCCGAGTTGTTGCTCGAATGCTTCAGTCATCCAACTCATCTTTCACCTGCTGGAGAGTCAATGTGGGTTGGCCATTGGCTTCGGCTTTTGCCTCACGGAGCATGCGGAGGTCCTCGTAGTCTTCTTGTTGTTCTTCTGATTGGCTCATAATCCGGTTCCGCGTAAAACTATGCGAAAACAAGCCGCCTTCCTTTCGGTTCAGGAATCGGGTCCCCGAACTCTTTGGAGGTGTCGATCCACAGCTTGATGGCGTCCTGGGCGTTTTGGAGCGCCTGCGACTGGGTGTCGCCGTGTGCCTTGCACCCCGGCAACTCAGGGATATCCACCACGTACACATCGTCTTCGTCGCTCCAGAAAAGAATCAGTTCGTATTTGTTCATGATATCAACGGAATCCTCCAACACTTCCAACAACTCCGCAAGCTTTTTCTTGGGTGCATCTTTGAAAGATTTGGCCGCGTGATGCTCGCTGCATTCGCAAACGCGGGCTTCACTGAGTTGTTGCTCGTATGCTTCAGTCATCAAACTCCTCTTTCACCTGCTGGAGAGTCAAGGTGGGCTGGGCAATTAGTTTCGTTTCAGGGGCGGTAAGGATTCCGGCGGCACCCGCAGGGTGATGCTGCGGGCCTGGCCGGGAACGCGATGGATAAAACCCCGCCGCTCCAGTGTGAGCACCATGGAATGAACACTCGGGGCGGAGATCTGGAAAAAGCGTTGCATATCGGCCTCCGCCGGGGCGCAGTCGTTGAGGAGGCTGTATTGAAAGATGTAGGCAAGGAACTGTCCCTGCCGTTCCGTGGGGACTGCGGGTTTTTCATCATCTATTTTCATTCACCCTTCCCCCTTCTCATCTCCCCAAATGCGGGAAAGCGTGGCTTGGATTTTTTGCTCGAAGCGCGTGATCAGTTCGCGGTTGGAGTTAACCAAGGCCTGCTCGGCTTCGATCTCGGTGACAATGGCTTGTTGGGTGGCGAGGGGCGGGAGGGGGATTTCATATTCCAATATTTGACTTGGGGAAATGTTACCTTGTGCCCCCCCGCCTGCAGTTCTTTGGCAAAAATTATAAAATCCTGGACTGCAAAGCAGGTTAAGGATGTATTTCTGTATCACATTTTTCTTGGCTCTTATAACACCAACACGCTGATTTAACAGAAAACCATCCTGATCAATAACAGCAACTTTTCCGACAGTTGCGCCAGTCATTGCCATCACAATATCCTCAACATTGAGAGCAAAACGAGAAAGATTTCCAGAATATTTATGATATTGAATTTTTGTTGTATTTATTTTGCCACCACGCCCAACGTTGCCAATTTTCACTACCGGTCGATATGTGTTATCGGTTGGTTTTGCGACCAAATCCGAACTTTTGAATGCGAAACCACCGTTAAAAGTAACAGCCTTTTCCAATTCCACCATCGGCCAATCAGGATGAATGGGGATGTGTGGAAGGTAGTTGTCGAGGACGGCGCGGGCGCCGTCGATGACTTTCTGGTAGCCCTCTATCTCCGCCACGATTTCTTTCTGCACCTCCAGTGGTGGGAGGGGCATTTGAAGTTCGCAAAACTTAGATTTGGAGATTTCAGCGAAGGTTCCGCCCGTCGCCCAAGCTTGCATCGTTGGAACGAGTTTAGTTAAAGCTAACGCCACATATTCCGTAATTGCACGCGTTGGATTTCCTATGATTACGTTCTTGAATCCCTGATTCGTCGCGATGGGCACGCGATTGATAGCAATTCGCCCTATGGTCGCACGGGTCGAGACAATTACTGAATTTGCAGGAACCATTTTGGCAGAGGATTCTTTAAGCCCTTTTTCGGTAATAGTCCGTTTCGTTTCAGTGATTTCAGATATAAAGTCGGTTGCGGGGAGATCCGCCAAAGTAGCCCACTGAATAACGCCGCCCCAGTATTCTTGTACCGCCGATTTTGGAGTGCCCCCGCTTTCAATACGGAATAAATCTTTTTCGCCTAACGAAACGAGAGGAAATGTATGATTAGCGATAACTTCTGCTCTATACCGCTCCCCGCTCAGGTTATAGTCGCCATTCTCGGCGATTTTTTCCTTTGGCACAATCAATCCGGTGCTGATTGCAAGTTCGTCGGTTGTGCTTCGGTTACGCAGCGCATTCAGGAAGGTGGTGAGTTCTGTTTTCACCTGCGGCATATCGTTTTTGTCGATGGCGCGGCGTTGGGCGCCGAGGTTGTAGCCGTCGTTTTCCACCTTGAAAAAGCCGATACGGTCACTTTGTTTGGCCAGGGATTTATCGAGGATGAGAATGCTGGTTTTGACCCCGGAATACGGTTGAAAAACCCCTGCCGGGAGGGAGATTACCGCGACGAGGGCGGTGTCTACGAGCATCTGCCGTAGCTGCTTGTAGGCGTTCTGGCTCTGGAAGATGATGCCTTCTGGGACGATGATGGCGGCGCGGCCGTTGGGGGTGAGGTGTTCGGCGATGTAGTCGACAAACAGGACTTCGCTGCGTTTGGACTGCACGGAGAAGCGTTTGTGGGGTTTGATGCCGCCTTTCGGGGACATAAAGGGGGGATTGGCCAGGATCACATCCGCGAATTCGGTCCATTTCTCTTCGGAGGTGAGGGTGTCGTATTCGTAAATGTGGGGATCGTTGAAGCCGTGCAGGTACAGGTTCACCAGGGACAGGCGCACCATGTCGGGGGAGATGTCGTAGCCCCGGAAGTTTTTCGCCAGGCGTCCTTTTTCCTCAGGAGTCAGGGTATTGGCCACATAAGGCACAGAATCCACAGAATTTCCTTTTGTGTTTTTTGCGCTTTTTGTGGCTCCTATTTTGGCCACATAAGGCACAGAATCCACAGAATTTCCTTTTGTGTATTTTGCGCTTTTTGTGGCTATTTCGGAATTCGCCCGGAGGATGTGTTTGTAGGCGGAAATCAAAAATCCCGCCGTGCCGCAGGCGGGGTCGAGCACGACTTCGTCTTTTTTGGGGTCGATGATCCCGATCATGAAATCAATGATGTGGCGGGGGGTGCGGAACTGTCCGGCATCCCCCTGGGAACCGAGCACGGAGAGCAGGTATTCGAAGGCGTCGCCCAGGCGCTCGGAGTGGTCGTACTCGAACTCGTCGATGATTTTGAGGAAACCTTTGAGGGTTTCGGGATCGCGGTAGGGCAGATAGGCGTTTTTAAAAATGTCCCGGAAGAGCACGGGGATGCCGTCATTTTCGGGCATCTTGGCGATCGCCTCGCTGTAGAGGGCGAGGACCTCGTGTCCGCCGAGTCCGGAGCGCATGAGTTTGGGCCAGCCATAGCGTTCCCAGTCACCGGCGAAGAATTTGCGTTTGCCCCCCAATTCCTCGGCATCGGCATCCATGTCGGCCATGAACTTGTAGATGAGGGCAATGGTGATCTGTTCGACCTGGGATTTGGGGTCGGGAACTTTGCCCACGAGGATGTCGCGTGCGGTGTCGATGCGGCGTTTGGTGTCGGTGTCTAACATGGGGTTTCTTTAGCCACAAATGGCACATAATTCACAAAAAGGGTTAGAAGATAGCGTTAAAATCTCTTTATCTGTTTTCATTTTTTTGTGTTCCTTGTGCTTTTTGTGGCTGTCATTGTGTGGGCCACAGAAGGCACAGAAATCACAAAAGTCGATTCTCACAAGATAAATTTTTTGATTTCAAATTTCGGTGCGCCGAAGTTGATGAGGAGGCCATGACGTTGATTGGCTCCTTTTAAGTAGCCCAATACCTGAGCCGTGTGTTCCGGGGCAAGTGCCTTGCAGGCTTTTAATTCGATGATTAAACTTCCTTCAATGAATAGATCAGCGAAATATTCGCCAAGAACCGTTCCGTCTTCATCCGTGACTTGAATGGGCTTTTGCTGTTCCACCTTCAATCCCTGCTTGCGTAACCTGTTTGCCAATCCGTTCTCGTACACCTTTTCCAAGTGACCGTGGCGGAGATATGCCTGCAGGGCAAACGCGGTATCTCTAATTTGATCGCAAAGCGTTAAAATTTCTTCATCGGTCTTCATGTGTTTGTGTCCTTTGTGCTTTTTGTGGCCATTATAGGCAATTTTGTTTGATGTTTGTAGCTGGTATTTGATCTTTGATTAGCCACAAAAGGCACAGAATTCACAAAATTATTTTGTGTTCTTTGTGCTTCTTGTGGCCATTTTCATTCAGTGGGCGGTTGATATACGGTTCCTGATTCAGTTTCAATCGCGAGAAACTCATGCAGTTTGGCCTGGAGCAGAGCTTTGTCGGGCAGTTTGGTTTGGTATTCGGCCACCAGAGCGGGGGAAAGGGAGCGGCTGAGGGCGTATTCCACGACTTCGTCGTCTTTGGAGGCGCAGAGCAGGATGCCGATGCTGGGGTTTTCGTGGGGCTTCTTGATGTCCCGGTCGAGGGCTTCGAGGTAGAAGTTGAGCTGCCCCAGATGGGCGGGGTCGAAAGCGGTGATCTTCAGTTCAATGGCGACCAGGCAGTTGAGTTCGCGGTGGAAAAACAGCAAATCGATGGATCCGTCGCGAGTGCCCACCTGAATGGGATATTCTTCGCCGATGAAGCTGAAATCACGTCCAAGTTCGCGAAGGAAGTGGGCCAATTGCCGAACTAACCCTTTCCGTAAATCGCGCTCGGAATGTGTCAGGGGAAGCTCCAAAAAATCGAGCACATAGCTGTCTTTGAAGTGTCCCGCCAAGTCTGTGCCTATTTCTCGCGACACTGTCGCGAGTTTTTGGTCGGCCAAAGCAAAGCGTTCAAAGCTGGCGTTATCAATGGCCTGTCGCAACTGGCGGACGGACAGCCCTTCACGAGCCGCATGGGCAAGGTAAAAATACCGCTCCTCTTGTGATTTACATCGTCCCATGATGTCCAAATGGACACTCCAGGGTAATTCCCGCACCAGTGGTGCGAGTTTTTCAGGCGCATCCTGCCAGGTCTCGTAGAATTGGCGCATTCGCCAGAGGTTGGAGGCCGAAAAACCGCGCAGGCCGGGACTATGGGTGTTGAGATAGTCGGCCAGCTGGGTTACGGTCGCTCGCCCCCAGCCTCCTTGGTCAATCAGATGATGAATTCGCCTCCCGAGCTCCCAATAGAGATCGATCAGTTGCACATTGACCAGGCGGGCAACCTGCGTTCGACGCTCCTGAATGAGCGCGGCAAAGTCGGAAAAGTTTGTTTTTGGAGTTGGGTCGGTCATTTTGCTTATGCAACAAACTGATTCAGGGAAACGTAGTCTTTGATGTATTCGGGGACGAGACGGCGGTATTTTTCCGGCACGGCCTTGAGGTCGCGGGTGGAAAAGACAGGATTGGTGGCGAGCTGGGTGAATTCCCGGCTTTCGATAATATGGCGGATCTGGTCGCTGGTGACGTAGGCCTTGAAGTAATTTTTGATGGAGGAGATGGCTTCGGCCTCGTCGGGTTTGCAGTCGGCCACGAACTTGGCAAATTCCTCCTCCAGAAGTTCGTCTTTGGATTTGAAGCGGGGGATAAAGCCAAAGACCTTCTCCAGGATCTCGCGCAGGGTGAGACGTCGGTCCACGGAGGCGGCTCTGCGGAGTTTGTCGAGGTTGTAGTATTCGTTGGGTTTGTCGAAGACCTCTTTGTTGACGTAGTCGATGACCTTGTCCCACTCTCCAGCCTCCACGCTGGCGGCGATGAAATCGTTTTCTTTGACCTTGTCTTCGAATTTCTCGAAGAATTTGCGGTCGATCTTCATGCCCTGGTATCCAATGGTCTCTTCTTTTATGGAAGAAAGAATATCAGCACCGAGATGCTCATAGGTGCCCTCGTATTGGATGCCTCCTCCTCCGCCCCCCCGTTGTCCCCGCCATCTCCTCTGGGTACGGGAAGTTTGATGACCTGGTCGTAATCGAATTCTTCTTCGAAATATTCACAGTTGGCGAAAAAATCGAAGAGCTTGTATGCGGTTTTGTCGGGATGGGAAACCGAGGCTTTCAGTTCTTCATCGTGGAGATATTCGGGAAAGTGGTGTTTGCGGGTGCCGCGGCCCTTGATCTGGATGAAGTCGGTGGGCGAAAAGACGGGGCGGAAGAGGCCGAGGTTGAGCAGGTCCGGGCAGTCGTAGCCGGTGGTCATCATGCCGACGGTAACGCAGATGCGGGCTTTGCTGGTCTTGTAGCTGTCGATAAAATTGGCGGAACCCAGCAGGTTGTT
Source organism: Nitrospirales bacterium (assembly GCA_040904705.1). GTDB lineage: Bacteria > Nitrospirota > Nitrospiria > Nitrospirales > UBA8639 > Nitrospira_E. The sequence goes on from JBBDSY010000033.1 coordinate 8,364, forward strand.
GTTGCTGAAATTAATGGTGAACTGCTGGGCTTCAGAAATTTGGGAGGTAACCTGCACGGCGAAATTGGACTGGTATTTTCCAGGGAACATGATGTCCGCGATCTCATTGAATACCTGGGTGAGCTTGGCGGCATGGGCCTGACTGACGGAAAACACGATGGATTTCCCGATCTCTCCGCTGATGGGATCGCGCAGGGCGTTTTCGAGAAAAATTTTGCAGAAGAGTTCATTGGTGGCGGCGGAGAAAAAGCGTTTCTCGAACTCGCGCTGTTTGAAGGTTTCTTTCCGGTCTTCGCCGTCCTCATCGATGAATTCCACCAAAAAGCCTTCCTCGGAGAGCAGCGACGTGGTCACGTTGCTGCGGGCATCAACCACGGTGGGGTTGATGAGGTAGCCGTCTTTGACCCCGTCGAGGAGGGAATAGCGATAAGTGGGCTGACTGTCCTCGCATCCGAAGGTGCGGTAGGTGTCGAGGAGAAGGCGGCGCTCGTGCTCGCGGGGATCTTTGCTTGTGGGTTTATCCGGGTTGAAACGCTTGAGATAGTCACGGGGGGTGGCGGTGAGTCCGAGCTTGAGCCCGTTCGAAAAGGGTAACGTCCGGAATTATTATTATTTTGTCGGCAAGATGAATCGTTCCGATCTCCCCGCAAGCGGGAAGATCGGTGGT
>JBBDSY010000034.1:0-47528 GCA_040904705.1 Nitrospirales bacterium
CGATCTCCACCCGGTCATCATAGACCTCTACGCTGACCTGTGTGCCCGTGCTGCCGACGAATCCTATAGTGGGGAGGGTAAGGGGAGAAGGGGATGCCGACAGTGTGTGTCAGGTTTCTCTTAGGCCGAAACCAGGGAGTCCCGGCTTTCTTGAATATGTTTTCTGATTTGGCGGGCAGAGCCTTTTCGGCAAGACGTAGTTCTTAGGTCTTCTGCAGGTTCATCCAGAATTCAGGGGAGGTGTTGAAAAACGCACCAAGTCGTAAGGCCGTATCGCCGGTGATCCGGTTAATTTCGGTCATGCGGTCAAGGATTTCCAGCGAGCGCCGTTGTGGGGGGCGCAGACTTAAACGGCTGGCAATCGCGTTGACGTGACGGTTCATGGTGCAATGGGTGGATTAGGCCACGGCATATTCCAATGCGCGAGGATTTTCCATCCGCTTAGAGGCATTCAGAATCTCGAGGCCGACAATGTTGCCCTCCTTGTCGTAGTCGAGGATGATGCCCGGCTTGTCCTCGTCGCTTTCGTCCACCGGAGCAGAGCTGAACTCAATGGTCAGCACATCCACTTCCTGATCGTATTTGACTTTCAGGTTGTCCTCCAATACTTCGTGATTGTACCGGTACGATAGACTGTTACCACAACGGGGGACTTACCGTGTCATTGACCATCACCCGCATGAGATAGCGTTTTCCACCGATCTTGACCCGTGACTGGTAGCACGTAATCTCGTCTACCTCGGGCACTTTCTGCTCCGGCGCTTGCAACACCTGCTCCAAGAGGGATAGCGGAAGTTAACGCTTTTCCAGTTCCTCATGCACATGCTTCGAATAGTGAAACTTCATCCTCCTCGATCCCTCTCGACAACGTCGAACTCCAACCTCTGTTGTCCCGGTTTGGGAGGCGCCTTTGGTTGTCCACGAAGATGAGCCGGTTATCGAACAGGTCCTGGTCAGTGACGCGGTGTGGCGCATGGTAGGACTTCTCAGGATCCTCCTGCAGAATCCGGGGCTCCAGCTTCGGCCGATTCTCCTTGCCTATCCAGGTGAGCTCGAGTTTGGTTTTGTTATTCATTTCAGTAGATCCGACGCAGCCTTTTCACTGGAATCTGGTGAGACCGATTCCTTCACCCGCGCCATGCGTCCTCCGGTTCGGGAGTCGTCACTGCCGGATTTTCACGATCGAATTGCCAGCGCGCCGGGTTATCGAGAATGTACTGCCTGATCCGATTCAGGGAGTCTTCATCGCGGACGACGTGTTCGTAATAATTGCGTTGCCACGCGAAATCCGGTGGGCCGGCTTGCCTAATGAACCGCGTCGATGCCGCCTTATACGCACGCACCACTTCCCCTAACGTAGGGGCGTGATTTATCGCGCCCTGATCGTTTATGGCCGTACCGAAACCAACCGAGGGCGCAATGAATTGCGCCCCTACCATGATGATACCGTGAACGTGATTGGGCATTACGACGAATGCATCCAGGCGTATCGATGGAAACCTTGCAGGCAATGTCTCCCACGCCGCCTGAGCGATTTGACCGGGATTGTGTAATTGCATTTCTCCGTCCGCCACCGCGCCGAACAAACAGGCGCGGACCTGTGTACAGATGGTCACGAAATAGGCCCCTGGTTGTGTGTAATCATAGCCCTGCAACCGAATCGAGCGACGGTGATGTTTTTCCGGATCGTATTTTTCTTGGATCATGCCCATTTTCACCTGCTGGAACACCATTTTTTCCGCGACACTCGTTGCTACCGTGGGCTCTCAATCTCCCAATAAACTGCTCTCGACGCCGGTCGCTATCATCCTGTGCATTGAACCACACATGGCTCCAGCTTCGGCCGATTCTCCTTGCCTATCGAGGTGAGCTCGAGTTTGGTTTTCGGGGCCATTGCTCAGTGCTTATGTGACGGCATATTGGCGAACATCCACTTGAACACCTACACAGGCGGCTTCTTCAGCCGTCTTCAGCAGGTACGCAGTCGTAGCCTCATCCACGTATTCTTCCCCGCAGTTTCTGCAAACTTGCGCGGGAACCCCTTTCACTACAAGTGTCGTGCCGTCCCTCTCAAGCGTCACCGTCGACGTGCCTAATTGAGTTTCCCCTTGTTTGCAAATCACGCACTTCATCGTGGCTTCCTCCTTGTAAACTCTTGTTGCCATTCCTCCGGATCAGGTTCGTAAGTCGTAATCACAATTGTTGCTTGTATACGTTTCGCAGGCGGTGGGCTTCGTCGATGACGACCAGATCCCACGGCATCAGACTGATCTCTGCGGCCTTGGTACGGGCAAACTGGTAAGAACAGATAATGATGTGGTCGCATTCGAACGGACGGACATTTCCCTCCCGCACGGCAGCCTTGTAGGACTTGGCTTCCAAGAGGCCGACACGTCTGAGACGACTGGCAGATTTCAAAGCGGCGATATGTTTTTCCACGGCACGAGAGGTCAGGCCCAGAATCTTGCCGATCTCCCGTGCGCTGGTCGTGTTTCGTTCCTCCAGAAGGGCGAGGATTTTCTCCGAACTTTTCTCCGAACCATCTCCGAACTTTTCTCCGAACCTCGTCTCCGAACCTTCCTTTCCCTCCTTCAGAGCGAATTCAGGCAAGCGTTGGAATGTCGCCCGGAAAAATGTATCTGTCACGAAAGTCGGCTCGCGGAGTCCTGCCGCAACCATGGACTCTTTCATCTTCTGAATGCCCATGCCGATTCGTTCGACCTTGTGCAGGCGAAAAAAAAGGTCCGCAATCAGCTCGTTTCGCCGGATCGAAACCGTGCCGAGTTCCATGATCGACAGGCCTTTCGGCAGACCGCCGGGGTTCACGATCTCCACCCGGTCATCATAGACCTCTACGCTGACCTGTGTGCCCGTGCTGCCAATGGCCGTCGTGCCCACCAAATGTGGAGTGTCGAAATGTGTCCATGTCTGATGGACTTCTCCCGCCGCGCATGAGTCGGGATCCGCTTAATTGGAAGGTCTGCTTCAATCAGGCGCTTTGGGTAGTTCATGAGCTTTTAAGATAACAATAAATTATAAAAATTATTAATAAACAATAGGTTAGGAAGTTTTATCACCTTGTTTTCTTTGCGCATCGGAAAACATCCATAGGATATAAGCGCCAAATATAAGCGCGCTCATAATGTTTCGTTCGCCTTTTGAGCGCGTTCAAAACATGCTCATTTCTTTCCCTTCCGCCAGATATAATGAGCGCCTCTCCGGGATCCAACCATTTGAAATTCTTCGTATTTATCTGTTAAGCGCCTTAAAAGCCTGCTGGCTTGGAAACCATTCAAACGACACAAATCAGCTGCCTCGGCCCTCGTAATCCGTCCGTGTTTTTTCACATAATCGAGTACCATTTGCTCCTGTTGAATGGGCTCAAATCCTTTGGCTCGAACATATTCTGCCTCCATGTGGAAACATTGATAAAGAGTCGAGGAAAGCACGTAAACTCGGCCTCTTTTTTCACCTCGCCCCTCAACCAATCCCCGCTCATGAAGATTTTCAAGTACGGTGCGGGCATCACCTTGGTTTTTCTGAATCACCTGACTCGCTGATTCCGTGTCCACACGTCTTTCATAAAACAACATGTTTAAAATAAGGAGTTCATCTAGCGATAGTGGATGCCCGGATTTGTCTTGTTCATAGACGAATTTGGCAAATTCGAGGTTGGCTTTGCCTCCATTAAGTACAACCCGCACGTTGCCTGCATCGCTTCGGCTATAATCGGGAGCAGGACGCCCAAGCCGGAGTTGGTCATGAAAAATTTTGTCCACACCTCGTCCTGTCTTTTCGACTAATCCTATTCTTTTTGCCGCTTCGTACAGCCTCGCGTTTCGAGGTTTGGGTTCGTGAACCAAAATGTTTTGTAATGTGATCCCATCTGGTAGCCCGCCGGGATTTGTGACTAACATATGGTCATGATGCCATTGAGCAAACACGGTTCCCATTTGGCTAAAGTCCCGATGGAGAAGGGCATTTAAAATGGCTTCACGAAATGCCACTCGCCCATATTCCGGAACGGGGAGGCGAAACATCCCGATGACGATTTCTTCTTCCTGAACGCGGGCGTCGAACCGTTTTTGAATTTCGTCGATTGTTGCGAGAAGCGGTCCATGGAAAAAATCGTTGACCTTGACGTTTCCCTGAACGTCCAAGACTTGAAATGCAGCTTCATGAGTTGGAATGAATCGACGCAGAGGTTCCTCGCGTCCCAGGAGAAGCAGCCCCGCAATATTTGGAACGAGAATTCCCCCATTGGTATCGACCAGTTGAAGGGCCTTGGCCAAATCTACATTTGTAAGGTTGGAAAGCGAGGGATCGCCATGGAGGCGTTTAATTGTTTGGCGGAGCCGTTCAAACTCAAGAGGGTCGAAATCCTCAAATGTGGATTCCAGACAGGACTGTGTTGAAAAATCTAATAACCCAAGGGTGACACGTCGTCCGATATGTTCGTGTGGATAGAAGGGAACACATGTGGGACCTTGGATACTCATAGCCCTTCGTAAACTCACCCCGGCTTTTGTAGCACAAATCTCAGGATACCGATCCACCTCTATACTGATGACATTTCCCTGAGAGGTGGGAATGAGAGAGACTCGAGAATTAATTCTGGGTTCTGTGTTGTTAAAGATCGCTGCCTGAAGCTTTGTTGCGTCTGTGGATGTTCCATGTCTAGGTTTCGCCCCGGTTATTCGTCCATCGTCTTCTACTCCGATCAGTAGCCGTCCTCCCTCGGCATTGGCTAAACACACAACACTTTCGTAAATTTCACGATCATTGATTCCACCCCGCTCCTCTCCTTTAAATTCCAGCCTCATGGACTCACCACTTGCAATCAGGTTTTGGAGTTGTTCGGCATTCATCAAGTTGAGGCCCTCAGAATTGTTTCTGCGTCAACATGGTAATGCTCGATCTTCACCAATGGCTCCCACCCTAGACGCGCTGGGTCTTGGACGATTTGAATTTTTGGGACCGCTCCACAATTGAACACCACATAAAGCCAGTAATCTTTTTTTAAACGCTCCGCCGTTTTATGTTCATTAGTCGTCAGTGCTACCTCTCCGATTGAGCCACGTCCTTTAACTTCGATGAACCGAACTTCAATAGCTGTTTGTGGATCTTCGGGATGGGGTTTTCGGGAAATGAGATCAAAGCCCCGATCTTCCTTTTCTACGTTTTCCACTTTCCATCCACGCTCTTCCTCATGTGCTCTCGCGGCCTCCACAGCAATTCGTTCGATTTCCTCGTCACGCACCATCGGTGCGATATGCGGGGAAGTTCTCTCTGGATGCGGAAGTACCCATGCTGGTCCATGGTGGTGAATGTCAGTGATGCTACATCGTTGTTCTTGTTGGAGTTCTTCTCGCCGTCGTTCAAGGCGAGCATTCAATTCATCAATTCGATCTTCAGTTGTCTTGATATTTGCCGCAAGGAGTGGAGTCGTTTCTCCCGGCTTCTGGTATTCCATCAATTCGGCCATGCGTATGTTTTGCCTATGGATCAACTCGTTGAGGCTGCTCTCCATATGCTTGCAAATGGTCTCAATCTCTTTTGTCCGTTGTGCACTGATTGTATTCAAGAAAGGTTGTAATGCTTGCTCGACTAGGAATTGCTCGACCCTTGGTTTCAGTTGATCCAAGCGCATGGTTAATCCAAAGACCCTTAACAGGTTGTCTTCTGGCTCAGAAAAAAACTCAATTCTTGCGAGAAAACATCTTCGCATTGGTGGGAGGATTAAATATTGGTTTTAGGACTTGGTCGTAAGTTGTGGACATGGGTGAGAGGAGAAGTGACGACTTTTATCAGTTTTTCTATTGATGGTAGTGGTGTAAGGAATGTAACTAACTTAAGAAAAAATGTACAGAATTTTCGTTCATGAAATTTGTCGGTGGGGTGGGGTATTTAGGAAGCAAAATCGCTTTCTTCTATTGATTGAATGATCGCGGGGATTTTCTGGGCAGTTTTCTGGGTAGCTTTCTGGGCAGTGTTCTTTCCCATTTCAGTTGCGCGGGATATGCGGAGTCCTGCCTGCCGAAAACTCAGCGTAGGCGGGTGGCCGCGTCCAGTTTGGCAGCCTCGGCTAGGTGCTCGTGCAGAGTTTTCCCAACGGGCTTCATGTAGGTCCCTCCAAGCGCTGCAGGAGCTGTTGGATGCGAGATTTGAGCCCTAAAGCGTCTCGGCTGGCGGCGTCCCAGACGATGTCGGCGTCGAGATGGAAGTAGCCGTGCACCAGTACGTTGCGCATTCCGACGATCTTGGGCCATTCGATCTCAGGCGCCAGCGCGCGCACATCCTCGGGCAAGCCACGCGCCGCCTCTCCGAGTATTTGCAGGTTCCGGACGAACCAGCCTTGCAACAACTCATCCCGCTCGAAAGCGGTCTTGCCGCGGTGTAGATGTCGCTCGATGGCTGCGATAGCCTCGAGCATGTCGCGCAACCGTTCCTTGGAGTCTCTCATAACGGTACCGCCTCCCGGAGCACCCGTTCCTGAACTCGCGCTTTGAGACCGCGCTCGGTGACCACGTCGACCGGGCGGCCCAGAAGACGCTCCAATTCGTACTGAAGACCTCCCAGATCAAACAGGCTGCGTCCTGGTTCCATCTCGACCAGGAAATCAACATCGCTTTGGGCGTCGGCTTCCCCGCGCGCGACGGAACCGAAGACTCGCAGGTTGCGTGCACCGTAGGTTTCGCATAGACGCAGGATCTCCTCGCGTTTCTCTGTCAGTCGTTTGTCAATGGCCATATCCAAGCTCCTTCAGGTTTGCAGCGATGGCGGTGTCCAGTTTTGCTGCCTCCGTTTGTTGTTCGCGTAAGGTGGCGGCGAGCCGTTTCATTTTTTCTTCGAACGGTTCGCCGTCGTCCTCGGCAGCTTCCGCGCCCACGTAGCGGCCGAGGTGAGCACATGGCCGTGTTTGCGGATGTCATCCAGGGTCGCGCTTCGGCAAAAACCCGGGATATCCATATAATACGAGCGCTCCCCTGGACGGGGCGAGCATTTCGACCAGCACCCGCACGACGCTGGAGGGTGTGTAGAATTGGCCCCCGCTTTTGCCTTCGGCGCTGGCGAAGCGGGAGAGGAAATATTCGTAGACGCGGCCCAAGGTGTCCTTGGCGCGGTCGGTGGTGCTGCCCAGCGCGATGTCGCTGACCAGGTTGATGATCTGCCCGAGCCGCTGTTTGTCGAGGCCCGTTCGGGCGAAGTCCTTGGGGAGCACACCTTTGAGCGAGGGGTTATCCCGTTCGATGGCGCTCATGGCGTCATCCACCAATGTGCCGATGGTGGGCTGCGGCGAGGCTTTCAGATGTGTCCAGCGGGCTTCCTTCGGCACCCAAAAGATACTGGCGGCTTTGTACTCGTCCGGGTCTTCGGGATCGGCGCCTTGCGCCTTCTGGGCGCCCAGTTCCGTGTGTTTCGCTTCGAAGGCATCGGAGATGTACTTGAGAAAGATGAGACCCAGGACAACGTGTTTGTATTCCGCCGCGTCCATGTTATTCCGCAACGCGTCGGCGGCTTGCCAGAGCTTTTGTTCAAAGCCGACCGTCGCGCCGTTCTGTTCTTTTTGAGTTTTGGATTTTGTCTGTGTTGATCGTGCCATGTGTCGTCCTGTGGAAATTCCTTTATTTTCAAAATCCAGAATAGCCAACTCATTGAAAAAAGTACACAATTTTTAGATATAACGCTTTGTCGGTGGGGTGGGGTATTTAGGAAGAAAAATTGCTTTCTTCTATTGATTGAATGATGGCGGGGATTTTCTCCGAACTTTTCTCCGAACCATCTCCGAACTTTTGTCCGAACCTCGTCTCCGAACCTTCCTTTCCCTCCTTCAGAGCGAATTCAGGCAAGCGTTGGAATGTCGCCCGGAAAAATGTATCTGTCACGAAAGTCGGCTCGCGGAGTCCTGCCGCAACCATGGACTCTTTCATCTTCTGAATGCCCATGCCGATTCGTTCGACCTTGTGCAGGCGAAAAAAAAGGTCCGCAATCAGCTCGTTTCGCCGGATCGAAACCGTGCCGAGTTCCATGATCGACAGGCCTTTCGGCAGACCGCCGGGGTTCACGATCTCCACCCGGTCATCATAGACCTCTACGCTGACCTGTGTGCCCGTGCTGCCGACGAATCCTATAGTGGGGAGGGTAAGGGGAGAAGGGGATGCCGACAGTGTGTGTCAGGTTTCTCTTAGGCCGAAACCAGGGAGTCCCGGCTTTCTTGAATATGTTTTCTGATTTGGCGGGCAGAGCCTTTTCGGCAAGACGTAGTTCTTAGGTCTTCTGCAGGTTCATCCAGAATTCAGGGGAGGTGTTGAAAAACGCACCAAGTCGTAAGGCCGTATCGCCGGTGATCCGGTTAATTTCGGTCATGCGGTCAAGGATTTCCAGCGAGCGCCGTTGTGGGGGGCGCAGACTTAAACGGCTGGCAATCGCGTTGACGTGACGGTTCATGGTGCAATGGGTGGATTAGGCCACGGCATATTCCAATGCGCGAGGATTTTCCATCCGCTTAGAGGCATTCAGAATCTCGAGGCCGACAATGTTGCCCTCCTTGTCGTAGTCGAGGATGATGCCCGGCTTGTCCTCGTCGCTTTCGTCCACCGGAGCAGAGCTGAACTCAATGGTCAGCACATCCACTTCCTGATCGTATTTGACTTTCATGTTGTCCTCCAATACTTCGTGATTTTACCGGTACGATAGACTGGTACCACAACGGGGGACTTACCGTGTCATTGACCAGCACCCGCATGAGATAGCGTTTTCCACCGATCTTGACCCGTGACTGGTAGCACGAAATCTCGTCCACCTCGGGCACTTTCTGTTCCGGCGCTTGCAACACCTCCTCCAAGAGGGATAGCGAAAGTTTACGCTTTTCCAGTTCCTCATGCACATGCTTCGAATAGTGAAACTTCATCGGCCTCGATCCCTCTCGACAACGTCGGAATCCAACTTTTGCTGTCCCGGTTTGGGCGGCGCCTTTGGTTGTCCCCGAAGATGAGCCGGTTATCGAACAGATCGTGGTTGGTTATACGGTGTGGCGCATGGTAGGACTTCTCAGGATCCTCCGGCAGAATCCGGGGCTCCAGCTTCGGCCGATTTTCCTTGCCTATCCAGGTGAGCTCAAGTTTTTGTTTCTTGGTCATTTATGTCAGTTCGTCGGCTAATTTGAGGACGGACGCACGGGTTTGTGGGGCCAGGCGAAATCGCAATGCTTCGAGTTGGTCCACATACTCTCGGATGGATGACAGGTGTCCAGCTCGTTTAGCGTTCAGGAGCACCCCCAGCGTGCCAATGATCCGTATTCCCTGCGATCCAGCCACTCGACGCGCCAGGGCATCATCAAGGATGGCCACAGAGTCCTGCGATTCCAGGGCTAACATCAATACTTCCGTTTCACCTGGACCTAGATCCGTTATGAGTGGCAGTGCGGAGACGCTGACAGGACGTCGTATGACGACCCATTCGCAGTTTGGCAGATCTGGCAAATTCAGCCCTGCAGCCAGTCCTTGCGCCAGTTCATCTACCACGGCCTGCGGGACGATGACGCGTCCGGCTAGAGCGGGCAAGATGTGTAATAATCCGATCTGATGCAGATATTGAAGAGGGGAGGTGTTACAGATAACTTCAGGCAAGGCGCGATTCCCCGCGAAGCTGTTCCTCCGTCAGGCGGAACGTGTCCACGCCATAATCCGCCAGCTTGGCCAAAAACACCACTCTGGGGACTCCGGCCAGGCGAGCCGCCGCGCCCGAAGACAAACGGCCGAGCTCGAACAGCTTGACCGCAGCCGCCATCCGTAACGCATCGCCCATGGCTTCCGGCGCGAGCTTGAGGGCCAGTAGAGTTTCCTCCGGAATGTCCACCGTGATCAAGCTCATCTTGACTATCTCCTTTCCTTCGTGCAGAACTTTAACACGAGGTTGGCATTATAACGCATCCTCGATTTGGTGTCCTTGTCCGTATTGCTACAAAGGGCACAGGATTGAAACCTGTCTCTCCCGCGAGACGCAATGCGGCGGAGGATGGGACTGCTCCGGGCCTGCCAGCCGAAGCCTCGTCGCAGGTAAGTCTTCTAGTAGAATCCATGGCTTTAGCCTCGGCAAGCTCTCCTTTCCAATCCATGTGAGTTCGAGTTTTGCGGGCTTTCTCATTTTTCTTGTGATTCAATGAAAACGATTGATTCCGAGAACAATACCCTGAAGGCATTCTCTATTCTGTCATAATCAGAGGAGAAGTTGGGACCGCGCTCTACAAGATCCCGAACGGATGAATCAAAGCGACGTGCACGCTCGTATTCCTCGTTCGCCTGTTCCTTTGTAACCTGTTCAGGGGTCGCCGCAACCTCTCCATTTTGGCACAGTTCCACATATAAGGCGCGTTGCTTCTCTCTGTCCCGCTTACCATCAGCGACATTTAACGCGGTTTTATCGTACTGAGGATCCTCAGCCCACCACCAATTTGTTGATTCCCATCTACGAATTTTTTCATGGCGCAGCAGGTTCATTGCATCCGCTACCATGGGGGGAATTGGAGGTTGCTTTTCTCCTATCTTCCATTCTTTCAGCCTTCTGATGAATTCGTCCGTATCGGGCGAGATGTAATCTAAGATGATACCTACAAGCTGCTTACACCGATGGTCACGAGTCGCACGCAGGAGAAAGGGGGGTCCAGGGCAGCGCATTGACGCCCACCAAGTACAACAAAAATGCTTTGGCAGTTTCCTCCTGGGAAATAATCGACAGGTAGTAGCGCGTAGCCGGGACTTTTTCCAAATCAAGGAGGTCCGCTTCGTCTAAAAGACGGCAACTATTTTCACAGCACTTTTTTGCTGAGTATAAGAAATTTTCTGTAGTCATGACATAAATTCGCACATTTAGAGATTTCTCGAATGGGTGCCAGTGACTTCCATGCTCTCTTTGGCTTTTGTATATAAGTCGTTAACACATTCAGCCTGGGTATCTTTCAACAAAATCCGTGACTCCAGCCTCGCCAGATTCTCCTTCCCAATCCAGGTGAGTTCGAGCTTCGTCCAAGGCTTCCTCATCAACCGTTCCTGTATGCGCTCCGGGATAGACAAGGGGATTAAGTTCTAATTCTCCACATCCGCACTGCCAAAAGCTCCCTGAAGGCATCTTGGTTGGCAAGGTATGACAATAAGGACAAATTACTGTATCAGCAAGACCGAGCACTTGATTTCCTCACAATCTCCCTCGATCGACGGAAAGTGAGGAAGATGGATGAGATTCTGTGTCGGTGGCGGGTATAGATATCTGCCGGAAGCATGCAAAGATGAAAGAGGTGCTGTAGGAATGAGGGAGTACGGAACGGATATGACGGAAGGATAAAGATTTTTTAGGAATGAAAGGGTGAAGATGACGCCGGGCATTGTTCCGGGAACTGCAAAAATCGATTCTTTTTAAATGCAACTTGGGTGTCCGTGCGGACTGTCTCGAATTCTGTCGGTGCTTTGCGGAGGGTGTGGATAATGATTTCGGGTTGGCAGAAGAGGCGAATGGGAAAGAGGGAGGTGCCGACGCCGCGCGAGGTATACCCGCGCATGGACTCATACTGCCAGGGGCCGGCTTTAAAGGGTCGAGCACAGCGGCAATGGGTGATGATCGGTTGGCTGCCTGGCAGGCAGATCTGCCCGCCGTGCGAATGGCCGCACAGATAGAGGTCCATGCCGGCTGTGAAGGCTTCCGGAATGATTTCCGGAGAATGCACCAGCAGTATGCGGACGGCGTCTGTCGGTGCTGCTTTCACGGTTTTTTCCAAATCGCCGGTTTCGTAATAGTGGACATCATCGAGACCTAAAAGCCAAATAGCTTCTGAGTCTTTTTCGAGGATTTGGGTTTCATTGAGCAACATGCGAATGCCTGCGTGTTCCAGGCCAGGTACCATCTCCAGCCAATCATGATTCCCCAATACCCCTGTGACGCCAAAAGGCGCGTGAATGGTGTCGACGAGTTTTTCCATTAAACGCAAGGTTTTGTCATACGAGCCGTACGTCCGGAATCGAAAATCGCCGGTAAGGACGCATAGATCATACTCTAGGGTGGGCAGGATGGCTTGGAGAGCCTTTCCGTTGTCGATCATGCCTTCAATGTGAAGATCCGACAAATGTAAAATGCGAAATCCATCGAATGCCTTCGGAAGGTGCGGGAGTGGGATTTCATGTTCGACCAGGCGATAGTTCGTGGAGTTTCTCACCGCTCTGTCCCAGAGCCCTGTCGTTTTTAACGAGGTTTTCAGGAGCCAGGCAATGGCGGGGAATTCTTCCATGTGGACATGAATATGATGACCACTCAGCAAGAGCGCTGAATAATGGGCTTGCATTTCCAATCGTTTCCCGGCATGGGCAGAGCCGATGCGGTCGATCAGTTTGGTCAGAGCTTCCTGTTCGTGAAGTGGCGTCATGTGCTTGTCAGAAATAGCCATTCATGGGTACCATAAAGGTATGCAACGGTTAGATCTCAATCAGCCTGGACTCCCTGATCTCCAATTCGTGTTGATGGTGATGGCGTTATGTACGTCGGATCTGAAATCATTAAATGCGCCCCTCTCTGTGAGGGCGACAGTGTTCAATCGGTGCTGGGCTCTTTTGCATGAAGAGCCCCCGCCAGTCAAAAAGGAGGACCGTGTCCTTGACCTCATGCTAGGTGATGAGGTCACGTTAGAAGCGTTAGTCACGGTGATTCGCCAGACCTTTGAGGAATACGGGTTTTCGGAACTGATCTGGGAACATGCGCCGAGCGAACCTTCTCGGGAAACGACCCCTGAAGTTCAATCCTTGGTGGAGCGAATCCAAAAACTGTACCCCCCGCCTGATGACCCTGAGCGTTCTTCCGGTTCGTCTTCTCCTTCATAATCCGTTTCGCCTCGACAGACATGGAGAGCATTGTATTCTTCCATTCCTAGAATGGACAGCTTGCCAGTGGCCGCATGGAATTGTTCCGGTATGTGAGAGTCTAACGTTAACTGAGGAGTGAGAGGAAGCTCGATCGTCAAAATTGGGGGGGGAGATAGGGTCGTCTATGGCCATGTGTCTTCAATGCAATGAGTCCAGTATCCGTGTTCTGTTTATGAGTTTGCGGTTTTCACTTTCTTCGTTCCATTCTGCAAGGAGCTAAAAGCCCCCAGTCTGCGGAACTTCGCTTCCCGTTGCTTCAGTAACTTGGGAAGGGAGATCTTTTCGAGTTGGTTGAAATGGGTCTCAAGGGTTTTCGAGACATGTTGTGCGGTGAGGGGAATATCCCGATGGGCGCCTCCCCGTGGTTCGGGGATGATATCGTCGATAATGTTGAGCTTGAGCAATTCAGGGGCGGTCATCCGCAATGCGGTGGCCGCAGTTGAGGATTTCGAGGCATCCCCCCATAAAATAGCGGCGCAGCCTTCCGGCGAAATCACCGAGTAGATGGAATGCTCTAACATGATGACACGATCAGCGACGCCGAGGGCCAGTGCGCCCCCGCTTCCGCCTTCGCCAGTGACCACTGCAATAATCGGCACGTGCAGCCTGATCATTTCCAGGAGGTTGCGGGCGATGGCTTCCGCTTGTCCTCGCTGCTCTGCGTCGACGCCAGGGTAGGCGCCCGGCGTATCGATGAAGGTCAGAATCGGACGTTTGAATTTTTCGGCCAGTTTCATGAGACGCAGGGCTTTTCGGTAGCCTTCGGGTTTCGCCATGCCGAAGTTTCGCCGCATGCGTTCTTTTAAGGATTTCCCTTTTTCATGGCCGATGACCATGATCGAGCGGTTGTTCCATGTGGCAAATCCGCCGATGATGGCCCGATCTTCACCATACAGGCGATCCCCATGGAGTTCGACGACGTTTTCGGTCATCTCTTCCAGATAATCCGAGATGGAGGGGCGTTGAGGGTGCCGGGCGATCTGGCTTCGTTGCCACGGAGTGAGATTGGCAAAGAGCTCCTCCTCCATTTTAGCCAACTGGTCGGTACTTTTCTCAATCGCCTCCTGGACGGAATTTTTCTTGGATTTGGACGTCACCAGTCGCGCAATGCGCCCTTCGAGATCTTTGAGGGGTTTTTCAAAATCCAGATATTCACGCACGGGCAGGCTCCTTGGTACCAGGCGATTAGTGGAAAGCGACTGTGGACGTTCCCAGAAGATGTTCCACTTCTTCTAAAAATTCCGGTGTTGGAGAAATGCCGACATTGGGTAATTGAGGAAGATTGGCTGTCATGTCCGGTTGAAGATGAAAGGCCAGCGAAATTGGTGTTGGTCCGGGATGTCGTTCGAAAATGTTCTTTAAGTCTACCAGATTATGCGGTAACACGTCTTCTTCGTGAATTTGGAGGGTGACGTGTTTCACCGTTTCACATTCCAATTGGGGAACGAGTTCCACTCGTGTGGTCTTAATTCTAGCACCATTATCCATTAGATCTACTGATCCGGTGATGCGGATGACCGCGTCCGGCTTCAGCATCTCTTCATGGCTTTTAAAGGCCTCCGGGAAAATAATGGCCTCCACCGTGCCTTGCAAATCTTCCAATTGGACATAGGCCATGCGGTTGCCTTTTTTCGTGGTCGTGATTTTGAGGCTGGATATGACCCCGCAGAGTTTGACTTCCCGCCCGTCTCCCATCTCTCTGAGTGATTGGGTTGAGCAGGTCGAGAAATGGGCGATAGCCATTCGATGACGGTTGAGGGGGTGATCGGTGATATAAAAGCCGGTTAATTCTCGCTCATGTTGCAAGAGTTCATTCTGGGACCATTCCGGTTTTGGAGGAATGGCGAACCCAAAGCTGGAGGTTTCTTCTTGAGTGGGGGTGTCGGGCGCGAGGTCAAACAGACTGGTTTGTCCTTCCCGTTTATTGCGTTGAACGGTCGAGGCATGCTCCATGACCTGATCAAGCACATGAAATACACTCGCGCGTGAGGTCTCCATTGAATCAAAAGCGCCCACTTTTATCAGGCCTTCCAGGACACGTTTGTTGACCTTCTGAGAATCCAGCCGACAACAAAAGTCGACGAAGGACGTAAACGCCCCCTCCTGGTCGCGGGCTTCCAGGATAATATCCACGGCACTTTCTCCGACATTCTTGATGGCGGCCATCCCAAATCGAATACCTTCCGGTACGACACTGAAATTTTTTAAACTTTGATTGGCATCCGGCGGTAAAATTTTCACCCCCAACTCCCGGCATTCGGTAAAATAACCCACCATCTTATCCGTATTCCCCATTTCTGAGGTGAGAATGGCAGCCATGAATTCCGTCGGATAATGGGCTTTGAGATAGGCCGTTTGATAGGTGACGAGCGCATAGGCAGCGGAGTGTGATTTATTGAAACCGTACCCGGCGAAAAAGGCCATTTGATCGAATAATTTTTCGGCGAGTTTTTCAGCGATTCCCTTTGCATGGCATCCTGAGATGAACAGGCTTTTCTGCTTGGCCATTTCATCATGTTTCTTTTTTCCCATGGCCCGGCGCAGCAAATCGGCTTGACCCAAGGAAAATCCGGCCAATTGGTTGGTAATGGCCATGACTTGTTCCTGATAGACGATGACCCCATAGGTTTCTTTTAAGATCGGTTCCAGTTGGGCAGGCTCATACACGATTTGCGAGGCATCGCGTTTTCGTTTGATGAAATCGTCGACCATGCCGCTTTCTAAGGGGCCGGGTCGATACAGGGCCAGAATCGCGATAAGGTCCTCAAACGTTTCGGGTTGAATTTTGACCAATAAATTCCGCATACCCGAACTTTCCAATTGGAAGATGCCGGGGGTTTTCCCCGAGCTGAGTAGGGCAAACGTGGCCGCATCATCGAGGGGTAAATTATGGATATCTAATTGGGCGTCAGCCGATTGTGAAGCATGCACGAGCCTGACCGCATCGTGAATCATGGTTAACGTTTTCAAGCCGAGAAAATCGAATTTAATCAGCCCCACTTTTTCCAGATCCGTCATCGTATATTGGGTGACAATTTCATCGTTGCTGGTCTTATAGAGCGGAACATGGTCCATGAGTGGCTTTTGCGAAATGACCACCCCGGCGGCATGGGTGGAGGCATGGCGGGCTAAGCCTTCTAAGGCCATGGCGGTATCCATGAGCTCTTTCATTCCAGGCTCCCCATCCACTAATTCCTGTAAGCGCGGCTCCTGCTTGAGGGCGTCTTTCAACGTAATGTTCAGTTGAGTCGGGACTAATTTCGCCACTTTGTCCACTTCGGCATACGGGAAATCCATCACTCGTCCCACATCACGGATGGCGGCTTTGGCGCCCAGGGTCCCGAAGGTAATAATTTGGCAGACGTGCGCTTCACCATATTTCTCAATCACATAATTGATGACTTCTCCACGACGGTCCATGCAAAAGTCCATATCGATATCCGGCATGGACACTCGTTCAGGATTGAGAAAGCGTTCGAAGAGCAGATTATAGGTCAACGGGTCCAAGTCGGTGATACGGAGGGCGTAGGCCACCAAACTCCCTGCGGCAGACCCGCGGCCAGGTCCCACGGGTATTTTGCGCGATCGCGCAAAATTAATAATGTCCCAGACCACCAGGAAATAGCCTGCATATCCCATGGCATTCAAAACCGCCAACTCAGTGGTTAAGCGATGCTGATAGACCTCCAGTGGAATGGATGTTGGGCGTTCGCGTAAGCGCTGACGAAGTCCTTCTTCAGAAAGTTGCAGGAGATAGGAGTCATGCGTCTGGCCCTCGGGCACGTGGTAGTCCGGGAGATACGTGGTGCCGAATTCAAGGGTGAGGTCACATTGCTCGGCGACTTGGGTGGTATGTAAGACGGCTCGGGGAAACTCGGCAAACTCCGCGACCATTTCTTGTGTCGATTTCACGTACAACTGATCCGTATCGAATTTCATGCGATTCGGATCTTTGAGCGTTTTGCCCGTTTGCAAACACAGCATGATTTCATGAGGCCGGGCATCGCGTTTCGTGAGGTAATGACAATCGTTGGTGCCGACCAATGGGATGCCGAGTTTCTGATGAATCTCCATCAGGCCGCGATTGGCAATGTGTTGTTGCTCCAATCCATTGGCTTGCACTTCGAGATAGTAATGATCTTTGCCAAAGATAGACCGGTATTCATCCGCAACCCGCATCGCCCCTTCGAGGTCGTGTTGCCCGATTAATTGCGGCACTTCACCGCTCAAGCACCCTGAAAGCGCAATGAGCCCTTCGTGATGTTCTTGTAAGAGTTCTTTATCCATTCGGGGTTTATAATAAAATCCTTCAAGGTAGGCTTTGCTGGAGAGTTTGATGAGGTTGTGATAGCCCACTTGATTGGTGGCGAGCAAAATCAGATGATAATACTCATTGTGGGCGAGATGGCCGGCTTTTTGAGTGCGGCTACCCGGGGCCATATAGGCTTCGCATCCGATGATCGGCTTGATGCCGTGATTCTTGGCTTTTTGATAAAAATCGATGGCGCCAAAGAGGTTGCCATGGTCGGTCATCGCGACGGCGGGCATTCCATACTCTTTCACCTGTTGAAAGAGGGGAGTGAGCTGGTTGGCTCCGTCTAGAAGACTATATTGGGTGTGAAGGTGGAGATGAACGAATTCTGAAGACACGGATTTTGTCCTTGAAAAAAAATCTAGTGAGCACGTGTTATGAAGTCAATTGGTGCTTGGTTTTCCAGAGACATCTTCTCAATGACTTAATTGAAGATGCCATCTTGTGTGAGCGTACGATACAGACATTAACCGGGATAGTCGAACGTCATCCCAAGAAAATGGGTATAACAATGTGGATAAATGCTGGAAAGACTTCTCGCCTTCAAGAGACACGAAGTGTTTAGCACTTTGCCCATTTTCTGAGCATGGTAGGCACTCAACCCAAGACCACTAGTGGTAGGTCAATCCTGCTATTCAAGGAAAAAACACCTACTGATTCGATGTCATGAAGACTGAGATTACACGATTCAAAAAAATAGAGTTGATGTGGTTGAAATCCTGTTGACTTTTTTGGAAAGGAGAGAGCGATGATTTTAACGACAACGCCTAATATTGAAGGACATCGGATTACGGAATATTTAGGAGTCGTCACCGGTGAAGCCGTCCTTGGCACGAATTTTTTTCGTGATTTTTTTGCGAAGGTTCGGGATGTCATCGGCGGGCGATCCGGAGCGTATGAAAAGGAATTAGCTCGTGCGCGGGAAACAGCCTTCCGTGAAATTCAAGATGAGGCGCTTGAAGTCGGGGCGAATGCCATCGTCGGAATCGACCTGGATTATGAGGTGATGGGGGAGAACGGAAGCATGCTCATGGTGAGTATCAGTGGGACCGCCGTGACCATCACCTAGGTGGGAATCTTGAAAACAATAGTGACACCTTCTTGGTGGTGATCCTGAAAATTCCCATCAACGATTTTGAGAAAGAAAATCAATGTTAGTTATTTTCACTTACATAAAAGACTTGACTCGATTGGGGAATGACCGATAGGATATTCACAGAAACACGCCTAATGAAGAGAAAAATCGATCTGAAGAACGAAGAAGACTGAAGAGGGTAAAGGGCCAATACATTATCACGCGAGGAGGATCTCATGAAAGCAAAAAAAGGTGTCGTCGAATTTCTCAATAAAGTTTTGACAAACGAATTGACCGCGATTAATCAGTATTTCCTCCATGGAGAAATGTGTGGGAATTGGGGCTATGGATTACTGCACAATGAAATTCGCAAGCATGCGATTGATGAAATGAAGCATGCAGAGGAAATCATCGAACATGTCCTGTTTTTGGATGGATTTCCCAATCTCCAACGGTTAGGATCGTTGAAGATTGGCGAAACGGTACCGGAGCAATTTAAGTCCGATTTGGGCTTGGAGCAGGAGGCGGTCAAATTGTTAACGGAAGCGATTGAGCATTGCGTCACTGTGGGAGATTTCAACACCCGGGCAAAGCTTGAAGTCATTCTGACGAGTGAGGAAGCGCATATCGATTGGATTGAGATGCAGATGGAAACGATCAAACAAGTTGGCGTCGAGAATTATCTCAGTCAACATATGCACAAAGCATAATCCAAAAAATCTGTTCAATATAAAAAAGGCTTTTCGAGATGGGTTCATCATCTCGGAGAGCCTTTTTTTTTTAAGAAAAAAATCGGGAGGATGCTGGGAGAAAGTTCTACATGAACCACTGCGAATGTTGGGAAATCACGTAACCACCCAACAGGAGAGTGCAGGTGCCCACCACACCTTGAAGGCTTCGGTGGACCCATGTGAGGGAACGCGCCGAGTACCAAAGTGGAATCGCAATGACGACGGATAAAACACCCATGCCCAGGATAGAACCGGCTCCAAAAATAATCATATAGCTGATGGCTAACCAAGGAGACATCACCGTGTCCAGGGTGAGAAGAATGAGGGCAGCCGAACCCGCCATGCCATGCATAAGTCCGACCATGAAGGCCCGGTACGGGAATTTTTCCGGGTGAGCATGCTCATGAGCATCTGCCGCATGTGGAAGATCCGGGGCATGGGAATGGGCATGAACATGCGGGGCGGTCTGCGAATGTTGGTGGAGGTGAAAATGGATGCCTTCGTTTCGCATGCGCCGGAACACATCCAGGCCTAATCCGACCAGCATAAACCCGACTGCACACTCCAGAGCTTCGGCGAAGCGTTCGGGTATCACGACCCCGATGATGAGTACGACTGAACCGAAGAGAAACAACGTGACGGTATGACCGAAGCCCCAGACGATCCCCTGCTTCACCGTCTGGCTCACCGATCGACTTTGGGTAGCGAGCGAGGCGACGGCTGCGGTATGGTCGGCTTCCAGCGCATGGCGCATTCCGAGGACAAAACCCAGACCCAACAATGTTAGCATGCAGTCGGTCCCCTTCTTTCTGAAAAGAGTGCGTCGGGTATTTCTTAATCAGAATCTCATACTTGCACAGAACGTCATCCTAAGCCGTGGTTAGGAGAAACGCAAATCATCCAAAGAGAAGACTCACGGTTTGTCATCGAAGTCCTGATCGATACCGTTTGGGAATATTCAGCATGTTTCTCCCATGTAGGAGGCAAAAGTTGCGGATGGACAGAAGTCGTGGATTTGCTCGTTAACCTGACAAATACCATGTCAGCCCACCCATGAACATCCGTGGGGTTCCGGGGACAAAATGAATATCAGCGATCCCGGCTGCCGGTTCTCCGGGGAGACGGGATTCATACAAAAATTGCGCTTGCCGCCAATCCGTATCGGTCAAATTGCGAACGCTGAAAAAGGCTTCGAGCCGTCCTGTGGGAGGAGAAACGGGAATCTTGTAGCGAAGAATGATGTCAAAAATCGTAAAGGGTTCCAGCAGCACACTGCGATCTTCGATGCCTGCGCGGCTTCCCACCGTCAGCATTTGGAGGGTGTTTGAAAGTCCAATCGGAAAATGGGTGGTGACGGACGAAAAGGCGGTGAACTCGGGCGCCAAAGGGACGGAATCGCCTGTTTTACGAAATTCGGCATCGGTATAGGTAATGTCTCCGCGAATGGTAAGCCAGTCCACGGGAGAAATTCGCGCACTCAATTCCGTCCCCAGACGACGGGTTTTCCCTCGCGGTTCCGTCGTCCCTTCATCCCCCACGAACACCAGTTCCGATTCAAGATCCAGCATCCACAGCGTAAAGAGAAATTCGGCTCGTTCCCAGGCTTTGCTGCGGACACCGGCTTCATAGCCGATAGCCCTGGGAAGAGTGGTCGCAGAGCGGTTGGTCACGACATCGCGAGCGTCGTTGCTATGAAAGCCGGTCCCGACGTTGATAAAAAATTCCGTATTCGACCATGGCCCGAAAATAAGATTGCCTTTCGCGCTGCCAATGACATCGGAGGCGTAGCCTTGCGGACGGCTCGAACAACCGGAGCCGCATCGGTCATTGACATCAAACGTAAACACATCAGCGCGGCCTCCCCCGGCAAACCGCAACCACGGGAGCAGTTGCGCATCCAGTTTGAGATAGGGCGAATAGGAAGCTTCGAAAATGTCCGATTCCTGCGTAATGGCCAAGGCTTTCCACTTGCGTTGGGTGCCTAGACGAACCTGAGCGTTATCGAATCGGGTTTGAAATCCCAAGGTCGCCATGCCATCGGTATCGAAAAGCCGGAAGTTCTGTGTATAGCCGATATTGCTGCCCGACAGCCAACGCCGGTCTGTCTGCTCAATCCCGTCCCCGTTGACCGGGTCATTCAACAGGAACGTGAAGTTGGTAAACAGCGAGAGGGAGGAGTATTGGCCCCAAAGGTTTGCGAATGCCGTTCCCCCCGTGGGGAAATCGTAATGGTAATCCAGTCGTCCGGTGGTACGGACCGTTTCGCCACCTTCCGAGGGATCAAGTGAGCCGAAGCGATCCACACGTCCAGCCCGCACTTCACGCAGGGGAATCTGGCCCGATCCATTCCAGCGGCCATAATGTTGAGTCGCCGTCAGGCTGAGTTGAGATTGAGCCGTGGGGTCGAATGTGACTTTGGCCAATCCATTATATCGCGTGCTGCGATTGACAGAATCGAACGGCCCATCGGTGTAAAAGAATTCACCCGCAAAAAGCGTTTTCACGCGATCGGTGGTCGGAGAGGTCACGAACAGATGCCGTTGCGTGCTGAACTCTCCTCCGCCGCTTTGCACCAGCGTTTCGGGCACGACGTCCCGTGTCACATAGTTCACGACCCCTGCCGTGGCGAAATCCCCATACTCCACATGATACGGGCCTTTTTTGACCGCGATCTGTTGAATCGTTTCGGGAATAATGAAGTTCATATCCGCATACCCCTGGCCATGGGCATGACTTCTCAGATTAATCGGCATGTTGTCGACGTGGAGCGCCAGATCCGTGCCATGATCCGCATCAAAACCGCGCAAGAGATACTGGTCGGCTTTTCCCGCTCCGCCGGAATGTTCCAAGGTAATCAGACCGGGAGCCAATCGCAGCAAATCCGCGGGACGGCCCTGAGGCTGTAGAATGATTTCGTCATCAATGATGATACGCTCAGACGACGCGGCCACAGGACGTTCTCCGACAACCCGCACTTCCTCCAACACCACGACGGCTTCTCCCTCATGCCCGTGTGCGGAACCGATCCACAACAGGCCGAAGAACACGATTGCGGGGAGACGCATCGCATGCCGACATGATCGGAGGTGTTGAACAATCATCGGGGTAATGATGAAAAAGAGATGGCCGAACAAACCGCGAATGCGTAGGTAACACGAAAAAATATTTTGTGGCACGCCTTTTAGCAGTGCCCGATAGCATTGTCAAATGAGAATGGGGTAGGGGATCAAATGAAGTGTGGGAGAGTTGGACGGGCGAACAGGATGGCACCGCATCTGTGAGAGGTGGCTTGTGATCAGAAATGGAAAATCTTTATTTCACGGCCTTCCCGGTAGTGGTCATGGTGAGTTGTCCATGCTTGACCCCTTTGGTTTTAATCAGCAGATTGGCCAGTTCGACGAGTGCTGAACTGCGACCTCTGACCACAATGACTTCCAGGCAATGATCGTGGTCCAAATGCACATGAAGATTGGAAATGATTTGCTTTCCGTATTCATGTTGATGGTGGGTCAATTGTTGCAGCACATCCGATTGGTGATGATCGTACACCAGGGTAATGGTGCCGACGGTTTCCTTGTTTCCGCCCCATTCTTCCCCCACAAGTTGATTGCGGATAAGATCTCGAATCGCTTCAGAGCGGTTCTGGTATCCCTTCCGGGTGATGAGTTGATCAAAGGCGGCAAGAAGTTTTTCTTCCAGGGAAACCCCGAAGCGGACCAGTTCGCTCATCGTCATTCTCCTTTCAGGGGAATGTTGAAAAAGGCCGCCAACGGCGTTTTCGCCCCTTGGCCGTGCTCACGTACTCTCCCTGTACGCTCCGCCCGTCCAAGTGGCTGCGGCCTTGCTGGACGAACCCCTTCGGCCAGACTCAGGGCATGCTTTTTGAACACTCCATCATTTTCTTCCGGTGGATCTTGGTCACTCATATGTTGATGAAAAGGCCAAATATTTGAAATATTCAACAGCTTTTTCAGGTTCGTGGTCTGTGTCTCATATCCTAGGTTCCCTTCCAGGGAAAGACAATCGAGAAAACACGCTAACGCTCTTTGTATCGGAAGAAGCCGATTTCTGTTCAACCCGGGAGGTCGGGGCAGAGGGTGAGGTGCGGCCTATTTGCCTAAAGCCCGGTCGAGGTTAAAGGCCGCGCTGATGAGGGCGAGGTGAGTAAAGGCTTGCGGGAAATTCCCGAGGGCTTCACCGTGATGCCCTGTCTCTTCTGCATAGAGTCCCAGGTGGTTCGCGTACCCGAGCATTTGTTCAAAAATGAGACGGGCGTCTTCTAAGCGTTGCCGGTCCCCTTGCCCTGCGCGGGTCATCGCCTCCACGAGCCAGAACGTGCAGAGATTAAACGTGCCCTCCTCTCCATCAAGTCCGTCATGCGATTCGGTTAAATTATACCGATAGACCAATCCATTGGAGACCAGGCCGCCCTCTTCCGGTTTTCGGTTGATGGCATCCAGTGTATTCAGCATGCGAGGGTCGGTCGGGGACACAAAAAACACGAGAGGCATCATGAGATTGGCCGCATCCAGCGTCGTGCTGCCATATCGCTGGACGAAGGCCTTTCGCTGCGGATCCCACCCCTTGGCCATGATCTCTTCATAGATGGTATCCCGGGTTTTCAACCAACGGTCCCGGTCCGACGGGAACGATCGTTTGTCCGCCAAACGCACTCCACGGTCCAGGGCCACCCAACACATCAATTTGGAATACACAAAATGTTGCTGGCCGCCTCGAA
Organism: Nitrospirales bacterium; assembly: GCA_040904705.1. Classification (GTDB taxonomy): domain Bacteria; phylum Nitrospirota; class Nitrospiria; order Nitrospirales; family UBA8639; genus Nitrospira_E. The sequence continues at coordinate 23,762 of JBBDSY010000034.1, forward strand.
CCTCCCAGATGCCTTCATCGGTGCGGTGCCAGTGGTCGCAGACCCAATTGATCATGCGGCGAAGATGTTTCCAGAGATCGTACGAAATGGGTGTGCCGTACTTATTATAGAGATACACGGAATCCAGTAACTCGCCATAGATATCCAACTGTAGTTGATGGTAGGCGCCGTTCCCGATCCGGACCGGTCGGGATCCGCGATACCCTTCGAGGTGATCCAGGATTTCTTCGGTGAGTTGATGGCGCCCGTCAATGCCATACATCAGTTGCAGCGATCCGTCCGGATTCAACTCATGACAGCGGGCTTCCAGCCAATGCATGAAGGCGGAGGCTTCTTCGGTAAAGCCGATGCGCAACAAACCATACAACGTAAAGGCGGCATCCCGGATCCAGGTATAGCGATAGTCCCAGTTGCGAACTCCCCCAACCCCTTCAGGAAGACTGCAGGTCGGGGCGGCCACAATGGCTCCTGTCGGTTGAAACGTCAGTAATTTAAGGACGAGGGCGGATCGGTACACCATTTCCCGCCATCGCCCCGTATAGGTGCATTTCGACAGCCATTGACGCCAAAAGTCCACGGTATGTTTAAACAGCTTTTCGGCCTGGCCTTCCGGACAAGAAGTGCTTGAAGGGTGACCTGTTTGGATTTCCTGCAAACAACAATCGATCTCTTCACCTTCTTGGAGGGTGAATTCGGTGACGATCATGTTGTCCTCTTGCGTAAGAGGAATGGTGGCACCAAGCCGGAGGGTCAGCGAAGGGGATTGAAAGTGTGCGCCGTCTTGAGTGAGGGTCAACGTATGGGAATCGCGTCCGTAATTAAACGCCGGCCGGCATTCGAGCCGAAAGGTCATTGACCCTCTGAGAGCTTGCACCCTGCGAATCAATCCGTGCTGGATACAGTCGGAGGCGCGAACACCCACCGGCATAAAATCGATCACCCGACCGACTCCGGTTGGGGTATGAAACCGGGTGACGAGGACGTTGGTGTCGGGCCAATAATACTGCTTGGATTTCACTCCGTCGGAAACGGGGGCGATCGTAAACAGGCCCCCTTTGGCATGATCCAGGATAGCGCCGAACACACTCGGGGAATCGAAATGAGGATAACAGAACCAGTCGATGGACCCGTTCATGCCGACCAGCGCGGTGGTCCGCATGTTCCCGATCAGGCCGTAATTTTCGATGGGTTGATAAGGCATGGTCCCCCTTTCGGTTAGTGAGTCGGCAATATTGATCGGATAGCTTGGAGATGAAATGTATTGGCCATTTCGGTATGGTAATGGAAATGCGGTGCGAAACGAAAAGCCCACCTTGAGACCATCACCGATTGTCGTAACCGAAACATCATGTCAGCCTATCCCCCATGCGTGACTATTCACGGGGAGGAATACTCTTTTCAGCGCCTGTTGAAAGATGATTTCTTTTCCCTCAATATTCTTTATACCAATTCTCGTCACCAGAGCTACGTCTTAAAGCTGAGTGACTTTCGATTTGTGGGGGGCTGGCTGTTTCGGCCAGTAGCGGCCTGGATTTCCAGGCGGGAATATACCATTTACCAAATGGTGGCCGATATCTCCGGCGTGCCGGCCTTAGGACCCCGGTATGGAACACGAGGATACTTGCATCGGTTTATTGAAGGGAACACGTTGCATGAAATAGAACGGCAGGTCATTGAAAACTGTCAGGTGGTTGCGGGCGATCCAAGCTTCGCCAGCCAGAAGACATTGCTGCCTTCAGACTTTTTCGATCAATTGAACACGATCGTGCGCGAGGTGCATCGGCGGCGCATTTTTTATGTCGATTTGAATAAACGAGGGAATATCATTTGTTCCACGGAGGGAAAGCCTTATCTCATTGATTTTCAAATATGCGTGCATATCCCAACTCGACCAGGCTGGCTGGGGGGTCTGACTGAAAAGATCTTTCAACGGTTAAAACAGGAAGATCTCTATCATCTGTACAAACACAAAAAAACGTTTCAACCCCAATTGATGACCGAACAGGAACTTGGCTTAGCGCAGCGGTCAACATTAAATAAACGGTATCGCCAGTTGCTGTGGCAGCCCTACATTCTGTTGAAACGCTTGATCTATCCGCACGGGAGCAATGAAACCATCTGGTATAAGTGGAAAAAGGAAAAAGACCAATCTCCCAGAATGTCTTAGGCCGGTAGAATGAAGGCCATGAGGAGGTACATGGTCTTGAGCTCGTATTGACTCTTCGCTTCAGGATGTCGGCATGCGTGGGTAGGTGGCAGAGGATTGTACGAGTCATTCCGGTGGCGGGTGGGTGTATCTTCTCCTCAAAAAAACCTACGGTTGTAAAGAGTCCGAACCGTCGTCCAGTCTTCATGTATTCCGAGAGACTTTGCCATATGGGCGATTTCCTCTAGATCGCGAGGCTGGGGGTTCCTCACTTGTAAAATACGGTGAACGTCAAGCTTCTCTTGAGAGCCTCCGGCATAGAGTTTGAGCAGAACCAATACCCGCCAGGACACCACGGGCACGACTTGGCCCATGACCGAGAGGCTTTCACCCTGCTGGAAGATGATTTCCGTCAGGGAAGACGGAAACAGTATTAATTGGAGCGAGATTGAAGCAGATCCTATCGCAATCGAGGAATGTAACACGCCTTTCAAGGGATCGTCCGGTTCACCCGGTTCAAAGTGACCACCTAGAAAGGCGGCGAGCGAATGGCAATGGCAAAATCAATATCCTGGGTCGCTCGTGGAACGCCCCAGGCGGACACGGCAAACCTTCCGATCAAGCCAAAAGCCTCGATCAGTTCCTTAAGCCTGGCTGTTTCAAGGCGGGAAAGAACGTCAGTTAAGGCTTGTTGGAACACGCGTGATGGAGTGCGGCGGCGGAATCAGACAGGTCAAGGGCGATGAGGAGCCGCTGCTCTGGGGTGAGTTTCCGGGCTTCGTCAATTTTGTGATGTGCAAGCCTATCCCCCAATCGGCTGGGGCGCCGTGAACCACCAAAATTTGGCTCGGAGATGCTTAATGTCATCAAATGATTTTACCTGGAAACATGAGGTTCGTCACGAGAACGTGTGCCGCTTCTTTTGTGAACGATTTATACCCTCGCTGTCGGAAGTGCCACCAGAAAGGCCATCATAGTTTTTGCTGGAGAATCAACTACAGTTTCTGGCAGGTCCCCGCACCTTTCCCTTGCGCGAAATTCTCTTCGAGAAAAAAAGGGACAAGCAGCTTTGACTATTTTCCGAACGCTTAACTTCAGTACCCGCGCCCGCTGCGGCCGTGGCCCATGCTACTTAACGGAAGCGCATCATAGCGCGCCTTCAGGTCAGGATGCTCGTTGAGAAAATTCTGCACGGCGGCCTCATCGGCAAACACCTCGTGGCTGTGCTCACTATATTCCTCGATCGTCAGATCATGCGTCGCTAGTACGGCGCCGACCTTCGCGTTGATATCCGCTTCCATGTCGTGTAGCGCTTCGGGTGAGGGCCGTTGTCCTTTGCCGTAGCCCTGCCCACCTTTAAAATAGCCCATCATCATCTCGCCGATCTCAATGCGAGACTTCACATAATTCCCCACCTCTGCCGGTTCGGTCGCCAGGCCAGTTCCTGAAAAAAGAAAGACGCTCAAAGATATTCCCAAAATCATGCGTGTCAGAGTCATAGTCATGATGTCCTCTCAGTCTCAGAATGTGGTTGCTCATAGAAGGAATCGTATCCCTTTAAATGTTTCTCAGGAACGTGAAAGAATAGCTAAGCCTTTCCTGAAAGTACAGGTCGAATTTGGAGAAGGTGTTGGAGAATGGATACCTCCTAGGGACATACAGGTATCACGCGCCCAATGACGGATCTCTGATCGACAGTGGCGAGAATGACTGAGAAACAAGAAAGCGGAAGTTGGGCTATAACGTGGAAGTTTGTTTTGGTGTTGGCTTCTTTTTGGTAGAGGTGGGAATGATGTGCCAGGCGCAAATGATCTGGGCACGAACGGTGTGAGAGCGCACATAGGAAGAGCGGGGACTCCTCCTCGATGTGAACGTGGCGACCAGCCAAACCTTTCTAGATCCCGCTCGGTCGATCGCCCACTGACCGCGTGAATGATCAGAAGAACGATTCCGACCACGAATAACACCCAGGAAATTTGCGTGGCGACACCCGCGATTCCTGAAAGACCCAGGGCAGCCGCCACAAGTCCGAGCACTAAAAACATGAGCGCGTAGTACAACATGAGCCACTCCTTTCGTGATCACTTGATGTATGACACCCTTCTGGGGCATAGGCACCAAGGCAGACACCATGATGCTCACAGTATGACTCACGAACCGGAAAGATTCTGGTCAAAATTGCTCAGGGCAAAAGAGGAGAAACGGTGGCACTGCCGGACCTTGGCCGGCCCCACTGTACCGGGCCGCTGTCGTGCACCTGTCAGGGGAATTTAGTCGTGGAGGACGACATTGAGGAGGGAGCTGTGCACGTGCAACCCGTGGCGCGAATTGCCGTTGTATTCAATGAAGCCCAGTTTTCGGAACTTATTCATGAAGAAACTGACGCGGGAGCGCGTCGTGCCGATCATCTCCGCGAGGGTTCCCTGACTCACCTTCGCAATGACCGCTTCCGGCTTCCCTTCTTTGCCAAACTGAGCCATCAATAACAGCACGCGGGCGAGTCGTTTCTCACTGGAATTAAAGAGTTGATCCACCAAGTCTTCTTGGATCCGGATGTTACGAGCCAAGAGATACGTGAGGAACAGTTCGGAGAACCTGGGTTCGTCACGCAGCACTTGAATCATGGCGGTTTTGCCAATGCGCACGATTTTGGCGTTCCCCACCGCAGTCGCGGCCTCTAAACGCAACACTTGTCCGGTAAGGCAGGCTTCCCCAAAGAAGGACGCGGGCTCCAGGATCGCCACGATGGCCTCTTTGCCTTGTTGAGAGACCACGCTGAGTGAGACCTGGCCTTCCAGAATATAAAACACGGCATCCGCCGCGTCTCCTTGCGAAAAGAGAATGCGGTTCTTTCGGCACGTCAGAAGCGTTTTGCCGTCGCCGACTTGTGTCAGAAAGGTTTTGGGATTGAACGATGGGGTGCCGTTGGTGGCCATGAATCCTCTTAAGGTGAGAAGGGTCGTCGATTCACGTTGAGACAAGGTGATCAGGGTCAGTAAGGCCTTTCGCGGGTATCGGATGAGAATCCGGCCCTTGTCCGAAGATGGTCGCAATGACGCGCTCTTTTGTCATCATCGGATCAAGACACTTGTTCTACGTACCACCGAGTAAGATATGTGTTACCGATGTGTCCGGTTACGTGTGTTACCCTCGACTCCGGTCCGTACGCCCGCTTGTTGCCCGTATTTGTTAATAGTGGACTAAACCACATTCTTAGCAGAATGATTTAGCGACAAATTTCAAACTCGGTCCCTCAAAATGTCCATTCCTTCCATAAGGAATTTCCCCAAACATTCGCTCGACGAGGCAGAGTTCCAAGTGCGGATCTTTGAATGTTGGGAGATTATCCGGTGTGGTGCTCTTTCTGATCGGATAAGGGGACGCGGGCGGGCTGCGCCTGCAGTACCATCACGGCTCTGTTGCATCGGGAAGGGGTGATTGGGGTTGACAGCCCGTCGAGGCAGCAGCCCTGGCAGCGCTTTGAACATCCAGCGCCCAATTGTTTGTGGCAGATGGATTTCGAGGGACCCGTCAAGACGAGGGCCGGCCCGGTGCAGCCGTTGACGATCTTGGATGACCATTCGCGCTTTAACCTCTGTCTGCAGGCCCTGCCCAACCAGCAGACGGCCACCGTACAGGAGACGTCGCGCACTATTTTTCGGCGCTATGGCCTGCGCCGGATCGCATGTTGATGGACAACGGGAGCCCCTGGGGTGATGCGGGGAATCAACCCTATACCCAATCGACCGTGTGGCTGCTGCACGTCGGCATTCGCATCAGTCATATTCGCCCCTATCATCCTCAAACCATTGGAAAAGATGAACGGTTGTATCGCACCTGACGCGTGAAGTCCTGACCCAGGGCCAGTGGCAGGATGCCACACATCTTCAACACGCCTTGGGCAAGTGGCGCATGATCGATGATCACGATCGTCCGCATGAGGCCTTGGGGTTGGCCGTCCCCGCCAGCCGTGACTAGCCCAGTCTGCGGACCTATCCGGAGGCGTTGCCCTTTATTGACTATGATCACGGGACAACGGTGCGGAAAGTTCAGCAGGAAGGGGTGATCCATTTTCGGGGCCAGGTGATCAGGGTCAGGAAGGCCTTTCGCGGGTATCCGATGGGAATCCGGCTTTTGTCCGAAGATGGTCGCTATGACGTGCTCTTTTGCATCAACAGATCAAGACACTTGTTCTACGTACCACCAGATAAGATATGTGTTACCGATGTGTCCGGTTACGTGTGTTACCCTCGACTCCGGTCCGTACACCCATTCAGAACCTCTTTTAACTCGTGGCACTCAAAGGGTTTATACAGACAGGCTCGCGCCCCGCCCGCGAACGCTTGCTCCGCCACCTTCTCGTCGGTATGGCCGGTGAGGATCACGACGGGAAGGGACCGATAGCGCTGCTGGATATGTCGTAAGACCGTCAAGCCCGTGATCTCCGGCATCATGTAATCGAGCAGGATGGCGTCATAGGACTCCCGTGCGAGCTGGGCTATAGCGTCTCTGCCATTGTCCGCGGTGTCGCTGGTGTACCCATAACTTTCTAGAAGAGCCTGGTACAAGGTACGCAAGGCACGATCATCATCAACCACGAGAATGTGTCTGTTTTTCACGTGCTCCTCTTTGTGTCTCATGAGGGTTTCATCAAGCGAAGGGACAAGGTATGCAAAATTAGTAATTTGAAACGGCTGGCATGAAGGCCGCGGAATTTCGCAGCTCGCTCCTTGGCATCCATTGCCGTGGAGTCTTCACTGACCCCTAAGGCCTTGCGTAGAGGCGGGGTCGCCACCGCGGAATCATTCTTCAGGCTCTTCAGCCCGTCGAACTCTTTGGCAATGGCCTCCGATCCCGGCGTGGCCGCGTCGGAATTGACCGTGCCACGGCGCATCGCGACGCCTTCTGTGGTTTTGACCAGAGAGGGAATTTTCATGAACGACTCTTTGTCAGACAGGCGAAACGTGTCATTCTTCTACCGGTGTGAGATCGCGACAGCCGAGGCGACGTCTCTCTCTGTCCCTGTTTATCTTTATCTCTGCAGGATTGCCCAGTATGGCAGGATGACGGACAGCCGTCTGGTCACAATTGCTCATGGTCTGGTGGATCGGGATTAGGAGGTAACCAAACTGCGAATGTGATCAGGCCTCCATTCCTTAGCCACTCTGCACTCGACAATGGACTGGGCACAGCTCTGACACAGGTATGGCCCAAGGGATGTTGATGGACGGAACACGTTCAGATATGTCGATTCACATTTACAACAGGAGACCAGATTTTTCGGGCGTGTTGGGTTGTTGTAGCAACGGGCGACTCGGCAGGTCATGGTGGACTCTCCTTCCAACTAAGAATGATGGCAAGAAAGGGAGGGGGGATCAGTCACTCAAGTATAGCGAGAAGACCTCATGTGGTCTGTTCACTATTGCTCAGTGTTGAGATGTGAACCGCCGCTGCCGATAGCCGCGTCCCGGTCTAACGCTACCAAGCCGATGTTGTCGAAATGTAAGGGGAATCTAGCCGTGGAGGACGACATTGAGGAGGGAGCTGTGCACGTGCAATCCGTGGTGCGAATCGCCATCGTAACTAATAAAGCCCAGTTTGCGGAACTTATTCATGAAGAAACTGATGCGCGAGCGTGTCGTGCCGACCATCTCCGCGAGCATTTCCTGACTGAGCCTTGGCGAAAAGGAGAGCACGATCGTCAATCCTAAATATCAATCGCCGAGGGTTTTATGTAAACAATTTTTGTATGCATTGTTCACGGGTTATTGAGAAGTGCTCCGCGATGTCTGTGAGGATTGTGGAGAGAGTTCCCACGCGAAGAGGATTATGGTTGGGGATGGTGATATGGTGTTCACCCTGTTGTGTGCTGGTTAGCCGAACGTGACTGCCGGTTTGTCGTGTGACTTGATAGCCTAAATGTTTCAGCTTTTGAATGAGATCTTCTGCAGATAAGTCTCGCGGCAACTTCATACCGCGATGACTTCTTCTCGCACGTGGTGGAGGCGAATGATTTTGGGGGCCTTGCCTTCGTCAAAGTGGCACTTGACGGCATCACGGACTTTGGTATGCAGTTCGGCCATACTGTCCGCTTCCGTAAAGATTGATTCTCCCAAGGCTCGAGCGGTGACTCCTCCTTCTGGGGCATCTTCTACCAAAAATATAATTTCTGACATAGAGACTCCTTTTGAGTGCGGCCATACGGTTTTGTGATGTGGGTTTATGCTATCCGACCTTGTAGGGAATGTACAGATGGAATAAAGAGATTCCTGCCCCCTACCAAACGACTTGCAGGGGCAGGCTCCGCGTGCAGGAAGGACAAGGCCAAAAGCTGATAGGAGGGATACATCTTAAAGATGGATTCCCGATGACAGCTGTCGGGGATGGCGGAGGGGGAAATTGTTGGCAGGGTGATCGGTCAAAGATAAAGAAGACTTCTGGGAGACGAGGGGTATCTTCAGGCTGGGCTAGATTCTTCGCTGGGGCTCGGAATGACAACTCTAATTGGAGCCAAGATAACTTTAGTCTTTGGGCGTGTGTTTTTTTGTTGGGTTCTTTTTGGTCGGAGTCTGGATGACATGCCAGGCACGAAGGACTTCGGCGACGGTCCAGGCTTGGGCGATGCAACCGCGTGGGGCATGTGGAGGCTGGCCGTCAAAGATTTCTCCGAGCGTGCCAACTCCATAATCGTTGAGCTGATGGGCCATGGGTTCCAGATAAGAGAGGGCCGCACCGGGATCGCGATACACGCGATGGTGCGCCAACACAAAGGGGCCGAGAAGCCAGCCCCACACGGTGCCTTGATGATACGCGCCGTCTCGTTGCCGCATATCTCCTCCATATTGTCCGACATACTGCGGATCTTCCGTTCCCAGGCTGCGTAACCCATAGGAGGTGTAGAGATGCCGGGCGCAATAGTCCACGACGGCCTGCTGTTGCCTGTCAGTCAGCGGACTGTTCGGTAAGGACACCGCAAACAATTGATTCGGTCTGGGGGCAGGATCATGGCCATGGGGGCCGTCTATGACGTCATAGCAGTAGTGTGAGGGTTCATGCCAAAAGCGTTGAAACGATGTTTTGATATCGTTGGCGGTTTTCAGAAATTCCTGATGCGGGACCTTCAACGTTTTGGCCAAGTGTCCCATCGTCAACCATGCGTGATACCAGAGCGCATTGATTTCGACCGGTTTGCCCATGCGCGGGGTGACAACCCAGTCTCCGACTTTGGCATCCATCCAGGTGAGTTGCGCGCCTGGTTCCCCTGCATGCAGCAGATGGTCGGTCGGATCCATCCCGATGCCGAACCGGGTGCCTTTGCGGTACCACGTCAGCATATCGACAAGCACCGGAAAGATCGTTTTAAGGAAGGTGCGGTCGCGGGTGGCCTCCAGATATTGGCGAACCGCTTCCACATACCAGAGCGTGGCATCGACGGTGTTGTATTCCGGTTCTTCGCCTGCGTCTGGGAATCGATTCGGTAGCATGCCTTGATGGGCATAATGCGCGAAGGTCGAGAGGATGCTGCGCGCGATGTCAAAGCGTTGGGTGGTCAAGGTCAGACCGGGCAGGCTGATCATGGTGTCGCGTCCCCAATCGCCAAACCAGTGATAGCCGGCCATGATCGTATGACCGGTGGCTCCTGATGAAAGGGTGCGAGAGGCGATGAATTGATCGGCGGCCAGTGTGAGCTGTTGGATCCAAGACGGTCGCAGGGGTGAGGATGTTTTTTTCGTTCCACGTGTGTTGAGCAATGCCTGCTCATGAGTATGCCTTGCAGTGATACTGGAAGAGGTGGGCAGGAGACGCTCAGGATGAGTGCTGGCCATCCAGGTGATGTCTTCGCCTGGTTTCAAGTTGATGACCCACGTTCCGATGTGCAAATGATGCTCCCGATCCGAAAGGCCTCGTTCCCGTTCCAGGGGTAGGTCGTAGTTGTGGTACCACGTGTTAGTGGCTTCGACGGTTCCCTCTGAAGCCGACAGGATGAAAGGGGAGCTTTCCCCTGGAAAAACCGTGAGCCCGTGAGAAATGGGCGCGGTGGAAAAATCGGGCCGGTGATCTAAGGTGGTCCCATGATAATCCCGGTCGTTGACGAAGGCCCGCAGGTGTAGGCGAATGTGTTGCGTGCCACGCGTGAGCGCGTAGCGGACGTAGGTGGTATTCTCGTCTGGTTCCATCCAAATGCGTTTTTCTAAATGGATATCTGCGAGAGCAAAGGTCCAGACTGGCATCGTCCCTTCCAGATGAAAGCGTTCCATAAAGGTGAATCCGGTGGGGGCGACCGTTTCCTCGTGCCAATGATTCGTAGACAGGTGAAACATCTGTCCCTTGTACTTCACGGTTTCTTCCAGTTTGCTGACCAAGAGGGTGCGTCCAAGCGGCGGCTTGAGTGCGGCGATCAAGAGGCCGTGATACCTCCGAGTGAGCGAGCCGGCGACCGTGCCGGAGGCAAACCCGCCGATGCCGTTCGTCACCAACCACTCCCGCCGTTCGGCCATCTCCAAATTCCCGCAAATCTCCCTGCCCATATCCACGACTTGTGGCCAAGCGATGGTGTGTTTGGATGGGGTACCCTGCGTCAGGTTTTGTGTGGTGGTGGGAGGCATAGGGCTATTCCCCCGATTGTTCGAGAAGCTTGGCGACAAGCCCGGTCCAGCCGGTTTGATGACTGGCGCCGAGTCCGGCCCCGTTGTCGCCATGAAAATATTCATGGAATAACAGGTAGTCCCGCCAATGCGGATCGTCCTGAAACGTGCGCAATCCCCCGTAGACCGGACGGTGATTGGAGGCATCCCTCAGAAAAATACGATTTAATCGGCGGGAAATTTCCGCTCCCACTTGCCATAGCGTTTGTGCCTGGCCGGTTCCAGTCGGACATTCCACGGTAAACTGATCACCCAGGAAGTGGTGAAATTTCTGGAGTGATTCAATGAGCAGGAAATTCACCGGAAACCAGATGGGTCCTCGCCAATTGGAGTTGCCGCCGAACAATCCGCTTCGGGATTCTGCCGGCTCGTAATCGACGCGATGTTCATTACCATCCAGATGGAGCACATAGGGATGGTCCTGGTGGAACTTCGATAAAGCCCGAACGCCATAGGGTGAGAGAAATTCCTCTTCATCCAGCATGTAGTTCAAAACGCGCGGGAGCTGTTCCTGATCCACAATCGAGAGCATGCGACGAACCCCGCCATCCGGCAGGCTGGTTGAGCAGACGTGGCGTCGAAATTCCGGCCGATTCTCGATAAACCACATCATGCGTTGTTTAAAGCCGGGCAGGGCATCCACCATTTCCGGTTCTAAGGTTTCAACCGCAAATAAGGGAATGAGTCCAACCATTGACCGGACCTTCATCTGTTGGTGACGACCATCCGGGAAATGGAGTATGTCGTAATAGAACCCATCCGTTTCATCCCACAAGGACGACTCATGATTCCCTTCGCCGATGTGATTGATGGCATGAGAGATATAGACGAAATGTTCAAAAAACTTGCTGGCCATATCGCCATAGGCCGGATCGTGTTGAGCGAGTTCCAAGGCGATGGCCAGCATATTCAGGCAGTACATCCCCATCCAGCTTGTGCCGTCCGATTGATCGATGTGCCCACCGGTGGGGAGTGGTGCGGACCGGTCGAAGACACCGATATTATCCAGTCCCAAAAATCCGCCCTGAAAAATATTCCGGCCCTCGGCATCTTTGCGGTTGACCCACCAGGTAAAGTTCAACAGGAGTTTATGGAAAATTTTGGCCAGCCAAATCCTGTCGGCTTTGCCTCTCAGTCGTTTTTCAATTTTATACACGCGCCAGGCTGCCCAGGCATGGACGGGAGGATTCACATCGCCGAACGCCCATTCATACGCGGGGATTTGCCCGTTGGGGTGCATGTACCATTCTCGTACCAGCAACCGCAGTTGGTCCTTGGCAAAGTCCGGATCGACCAAGGCTAACGGCACGCAGTGAAACGCTAAGTCCCACGCTGCAAACCAGGGATATTCCCATTTGTCCGGCATCGAAATGATGTCGTCGTTATAGAGGTGTTTCCAGTCTGCGTTCCGGCCCTGTTTGCGTTCGGCCGGGGGAGGGGGACCGTTCGGATCACCGTTGAGCCAGGTGGTCACGTCAAAATGATAAAACTGTTTGCTCCATAGCATGCCGGCAAAGGCCTGACGCTGAACGTTTTGCGCATCTGCGGAATGCAAGGTGCCCAGACGTTTGGCATAAAATTCATCGGCCTCTTGTTGGCGCGCAGGAAAGAGTGTTTCGAACTCGTCACCAAGCATACCGTCGGTTGGGGGTACATTGGTGAGTCGCAAGAGAAATGTCGCGCGTTGTCCAGCCGCAATCTGGGGATGATAATGGACGGCGGCTTTCGTGCCGACCTGTTGAGGGTTGACCGTCTCGTGTGAGCCGTTGATGATATAGTCATTGATCCCGTCTTTGACGTAAGCGCTGGCATTGGGAAGGCCCCAAAGCCGCTGTGTGTTCGTGTCATTCTCGGTGAAAAGCATTTCCGGGGTTCCTTCGCAAAGTAGCCACCGCGACCCGTATTGTTCGTGATTCAGGTGGATGACCTGCGCATCGCTAAGATCCGCATCCCGATTCAATGTGGGGCGGGACGCATGCGGCGTCCATGACCACGTATTACGGAACCAGATGGTGGGAAGAAGATGCAGCTCGGCGCTATCCGGTCCACGATTATGTGCGGTGATTCGGATTAACATGTCCTCGTGAGTGGCTTTTGCATATTCCACAAACACGTCGAAGTACCGGTTCTCATTAAACACGCCGGTGTCCATCAGTTCATATTCCCATTGGTCTTTGTCTCGGTTCCGATTTTCGACAACCAAGCGGGCGTAGGGGAATTCCTGTTGCGGATATTTATAGAGAAATTTCATGTAGGAATGTGTGGGAGTCGAGTCCAGGTAAAAATAGTATTCCTTGACGTCCTCCCCATGGTTCCCTTCATTCCCCGTTAAACCAAATAGGCGTTCCTTGAGAATGGGGTCTTTCCCATTCCAGAGAGACAGGGCAAAGCACACCTGCTGGTGGCGGTCGCAGATGCCGCCAATGCCATCTTCACCCCACCGATAGGCCCGAGAGCGAGCCTGGTCATGAGAGAAATATTCCCAGGCGTTTCCGTGCGGACTGTAATCCTCTCTGACCGTGCCCCACTGCCGTTCACTCAGGTAGGGTCCCCACCGTTTCCAATGCACCGTTCGCTTTTTGGCTTCCTCTAATCGTTCTTCTTCTTTTGTCAGAGAGAGTCTCGGTGGAGGCATGGGTCGGTCTCCTCTGGTGGGATCTTTTTTGGCTTATGGATTCACGAATTTAACAGTACGACCTGTCTGGTCCCGAACTATCAGCCCACGAGAAAACCTCAGGTCTGAAGTCGGGATGCTCACAGGCGACGATAACTGAAACACGTTCTAAGATGTTTGGCAATGTGTAACAAAGATGGGGAAGGTTTGGTGGCCAAACAGGTCTGCCGGGGAAGAGGTCGTTTGGCCGGTTAACGAGTTCTGGCGGGCCTCCCTGCACCGTTCCATAATTTTCATGTTCCCCCACGACCCTCACGCCTAGTGTATCACGAAAAAACTATAAACTGGCCTGGGTATCCTCGGACATGATTGTATGAGGATCAACTCTCAGAAATTCCCCTTCAGGCCGTGTAAATTTCCTTGATCTGTTCCGAAAGTGCATTTCAGGATTCCAGAAGAAGTCAGTCGTGGAAAGACATTCACCGCTTTGAGGGTCGCTCGTCGTTAAAAACGTGGATCTTCCGCATTCTGATGAACGGGCCAAAACGCCAGAAGTGCGGAAAAAGTCGGTGCGTGGAATTTCCAGGAAAAAGGCTAGCGGGCGGCGACTTCAACCAGGGTCTCGTAATAAATGCGGATGCCGGTCTCGAATTGGTCGACGGGGATTCGCTCAGCGTCACCATGGATGGACGTCGCGAGTTCAGTGCTGAGCACCAGGGGAAGGATGCCGTAGCATTTGGCCCCGCGCAGACGAAACATTCTCGAATCGGTTCCGTAAGGAATAATCATCGGCACAACGGTCGCGTCGGGATGGTGCCGTGTGAGGGCGTTAGACAGCGAACGAAACATCGGGGTGTCATGCGGCGTCACGATGGACCGACTCGCCGGGTGAATGACCTCAACTTCGATCTCTTCTCCGAGTCTCGACTTCACTTCCGCCAGAAAGGCTTCGGCATCCATGTCCGGCAGCAAACGAGCGTCGAGAGTCGCAGTGGCCAGCGAGGGAATCACATTCGCCTTGGGCGGATCGCCCACACCAGACCGAATTGAGGTGAGCGAGACCGTCGTCTGCCGGATGGCGTTCGTGAACTGGTTTGGCGCAAGCGTGCCGAGTCGGGTCTCAAGTGCGTCAAGAACTGCATTGGAGACGGTCGGAAACGGCGTGCTGAAGAGCCGATTGAGCGCACGCATCAATTTGTCATTCGGATTGTGATCATGCGGTTGAGAACCGTGTCCGGCGATGCCGTGGGCTGTCACCCTGAGCCAAAACGCCCGCTTCTCCGCCACGGAAATCCCAAAGACGAGCTTCCCGTCCAGGAAGATCTCGCGACTGCCGAATCCCCCCTCGTCGAGGACATACTCGGGATCGAGTTCGTCATAGTGGTGGTCGAGCATGTAGCGGGTTCCCATCGTCCCACCGATCTCTTCGTCGTTCACCGCCAGGAAGATGACATCGCGGTCGAGAGAAATCTTCTGCCGCGCTAAGGTCAGAAAGGCGTAGAGTTGAAGGACCCCCGTGCCTTTCATGTCGATCGCGCCGCGTCCCCAGATGTGACCGCCTTTGAGTTCGCCGCCAAATGGGTTGACGCCATCCCAGCGACTCGCGTCCGCGGGTACCACATCCATATGATGGAGCAGCAGAATAGGCTTGGCCTTGCCCGTGCCCTTGAGTCTGGCGGAAATATTCACCTTGCCCGGTGCAGCTTCGTACCGCGTAACTGTGATCCCCTCTCTCTCGATTAATTCCTGAAGGAATCCGGCGGCCTCGGTGACATCCCCAGGCGGATTGGTCGTGTTGAACTGAAGATACTGCTGCAAGGTGCCCACGGCCTCGCCGATCGTCGTCTTCCAGTCAACATCCTGCCCCATGGCCGTCGTCGCGGGTACCAGCAGAATCAACAAGCAGAGAGTCCTCAGAACCAAAGCGAGCATCGCAGTTGCTTTCTGGCGTTCATGTTTGTGGTTTCCATTGTGGGGAAAGCCAAATAGTGTAAACCATTGGAGAAGACTAAAGAGTACCCTTTTAAATTTTTACAATAAAATCCTGATAGTTGGCCTCACACTCCGCCACGAAGCTTCTCCTTTTTATGTATTTTTGCAAGACCTGACTGCAAGCCTTAACTACCCGCTCTGCTTCCAATTTCTATTTAAATTTCTCGTAGCACGTTCCTCCATTCTAACTAAAATCCATCGTCACGTCTGAATATTCTTTGAGGTTGGAGCTGTAAACTCTCAATGTGTTTCGTGTTATATGTAGTCCTTCAGTATTGGGTCGTTGATAGAATGGGGAATCGCTATTTATTATTACCAGATCGGAGTAAGTGGGAAAGAAGTGAATCCGAAACGTAGGATGCAAGCGGGACTGAAATCAGACTGAATTCCTTATAACACGAAGGGTCGCAGCCGGCTGACTCCTCGATAGGTTGGGGGAGGGGCTACCATGAGATATCAGAAGGAAAAGGCCGTGTTTCCCAATGCGTCCTACAGGTGACGGTCGCAAAAAACATGGGACTCCTACCTTTCGTTCATGACCCAGGCGAATACTCGGATGGGTGGGAAACCGAAAAGGTCCACATCCTCCTTTCCAGAAAATTTGGCGGGTTTTTTTGTGAAAGTCGGAATAGAATGGCGGCCTAATGCCCCGCGCTAGAAAAGCCAGGTAAGGTGGTACGTTATCTTTCCCTCCACACCTTCCCTTTATTCAGGGAATTTTGTAGGGTGGGCAGCTGAGAACCCATCGATCAAAGTCAGGGGGTATGACCAAATGGAACAAATGGGACTGTTGCACTAAATCGCCCACCCACTTTTTTTAGAATCTTTCTATGGCCAACCCAGAACATCTAGACATTTTGAAGCAGGGCTTTAAGGTATGGAATGCCTGGCGAGAAGATAATCCCACGGTAAAACCTGATCTCTCCCGTGCATCAATTCCGCGGATTGACCTCAAAGACGCAGATCTGAGGGAGGCGAACTTTTATCGCGCAAGCATGCCCCTGGCTGACTTGAAGCATGTACGCCTGGATGGGGCAAACCTCAGTGAAGTTCACCTCGGCTCCGCCGATTTGACTGAGGCATCCTTGACAAATGTAAATATGCAAAAAACTAATGCAGTTGGGGTTGAGTGTTATGGAGCCATTTTCACAAACTCCAATTTAGAAGGAACTAATTTTTCATGGAGTAAGATGCGGAAAGTAGTCTTAGATGGTACAAACTTAAAAGAGGCTACTTTTCAACATACCGAATTACCCTATGCATCATTCCGTGGAGCGAATCTGACGGGGGTAGAATTTGGCCGTAGTGTAATGACCGGGGTTAATTTGAGTGGAGCCACCGGGCTAGATTCAATTAAATTTTCTGAACCTAATGCAATTGACCTTGAGACAATTAGGCTTTCTGGTGAGCTTCCCCTCACTTTCCTTCGTGGGTGCGGCCTTCCTGAGCCTTTTATCACCTATCTTCCATCCCTCAACACCGCCGCACAAAGCAATCCGTTGCTGTTTTATGACTGCTTCATTTCCTATGCCGAGGTTGACGATCTATTTTCGGAACGATTGTACAATGATCTGCAGGGAGCCAGTGTGCGATGTTGGCGTTGGAAAGAAGATGCGACCATTGGGAGACCTCTCATGAAGGAGATAGATGGAGCCATCCAAATCTATGACAAGCTTATCGTGATCTGCAGTGAGGCCTCTTTGAAGTCGCCTGCTGTGAATCGAGAAATTGAACGGGCCTTGCAGAAGGAAGACGAGCATATGCGCCAAGGCAAAGATCCTGATGTTTTAGTCCCAATTCGTCTCGATAATTATATTTTTGATAAATGGGAGCATCACCGGAAAGCTGATGTTATCACGAAGATGATTGGGGATTTTCAAAAATGGAAAGACCCGGTCCATTACAAGACAGCATTCAAACAGTTCTTGGAGGATTTGCGCAGCCCTAGATCGGGTAATAACTCCTGAATCGTAGAACTCTTTCTATTCCCAACTGAACCGCTCAATTTAAACCAGTATAAAGAAAGAAGATCCTAAAGGATTTGGGGTTCGGCCTTGCAATCCCGCATTTTCATTTTAAAAAATGACGCTCAAGTGGGCATGTACTTTTAGTGGGGAATATGGAAAACAGCCGCCAGGTGGTATGCCTCTGACGGCTGTTATTCTTCAATTGGGAAAAATGATTTATCCGATAATCCAATGCCAGAGTTCGACGTACCAGGGGGTACCGCCGTCTTCCATGATTGACTGGACCACAAATTCAACAGGTTGCCGACTTTCTTTTGTAATTCTTCCGAAGACATCACGGAGCTGCTCAGTTCAGCCTGCAACGGATCGGGGATGCCGGTGGTCGCGAGTGTGACTAAGGCCTCTGAAGCTTTTCCCATGACGGTGCCGGGTAATTCATTCGCGTAGGTTGGTGCCGCCTTGCCGGTGTCAGAGCTGTCATCATGGTGATTATCGAGCGGTGGACTCAACATGACTTCCACATGAACTCCTGTTGATCTAACTCCTCGTTCTATTGCCTGCCAGCCTGCCAAATCAGATATTTAAACCAACTGCCAATTGGGGTTACTACCGTTTACTCTAAGACTGGAACTGCTCAACAGCAGTATTCCTATTTTTTCCAAATATGACTTAATCATGCTATGATTAGGTGTGTATTATGATTATTATCGCATCCTAGGGAGGACCATACCATGAATATCAGATTTCCCGATGTCGATGAACACTATATTAAGACCAAGGTCGAAGCCGGTTTTTATGTGAACGAAACCGAGCTGGTCCGTGATGCGGTTCGTCATATGCGTGAGGAAGACGAACGCAAGAACCAGTTTCTGTCTGCAATCAAGGTCGGGCAAGACCAGGTAGCCAGCGGACAGCACCGGGAATTGACGCCAGACGTTCTAAGCGTGCTACGTCAAAACGCAACTAGGAAAATCCAGGAAGGACACAATCCCAAGTCTGATGTCCTCCCTGAATAAATACACCCTATCTCTCACTCAAGAAGCAGAAAGCGATTTTATCGATATTCTGGTTTACACCGCCAAGCAATGGGGCGAGGAAAAACTGCAAGAATACGATGCCTCCCTTTGTCACGCCCTGGATGTTGTGAAAGACAATCCCCTACTTGGGTACCGCCAATCCTTGTTACCTGAAGACTATCGATGTTTTAACGTCAGAAAGCATGTCCTGGTTTATCAGATGAAGAGTTCCCATATTTATGTGCTGCGGATACTGCATCAACGCATGAATCTCTCCGATCATATGTAAAGCCATATTTGGAATTTTTCCGGTTTGGGGCCAGGTCTTGCCATAACATATTTCTCTTTTAGAAAAGGACGATCAAATGATTATGCACTCTTGGATTGGAATGCTGAAAACAGCCACCAGGGATTGAGTCCCTGGCGGCGGCTCTGGTTTTTTAATTGACGGAGTAGCTAATCACCCCGTAATCCAATGCCAGAATTCGACGTACCAGGGGGTGCCGCCGTCTTCCACGATCATTTGGACCACAAACGGTATCCGGTGCCATTCCGAATCGCCGACTTTCATCTGCCGGGCTAAAGACCAGGATGAAATTGTCTTTGGTGATGGTGGCGGCCACCATCGCATAGGTTTCTCCCGTCGGCGTGACGAGGGCTTTGGGGGGCCAGGTGCTCATCCTTTTCCAAGTTCAACAGGTTGCCTACCTTCTTTTGTAATTCTTCCGAAGACATCACGGAGCTGCCCAGTTCAGCCTGCAACGGATCGAGGATGCCGGTGGTCGCGAGTGTGACGAAGTCCTCTGAAGCTTTTCCCATGACGGTGGCGGGTAATTTATTTGCGTAGGCTGGTGCCGCCTTGGTTTTCTGATGCGCACCCGTCACCCATCAGGATCAAGGCCTCGGTATGAGTTGAGTCACTTCACCGGCGAACGTGAGGGCGAGCTTGTGCATGGCGCGCGTACAGGCCACATAGAGCAGGTTCCGATCCATTAACGTGTTGTAGTTTTTGTGAGTCGCATGTGGAACGATGACCTGATCGAACTCCAGGCCTTTTGCCATGTGCGCGGTGCAGATGATGCTGCCACGCGCAAATGAGGTACTGTGCGCGCTCAGAAGATGCGGATCGTGCCCTGCGTCCCGTATGGCAGCAAATAGCTTGTCAGCCTGTGTCTGGGTTTTGCAGATGATGCCGAGCGAGTGATAGTCCGACCCGGCAAACTCCCCTATGAGACGACTTATCTGTTCGATCTCTTCTGTCTGGTTTGTGCACGTCAAGATCTGCGGTGCGTCGCCGTGCCGCTTGATGGCGACCAAATCCGGGTTGGGTGAAATGCCTTGTGCGAACTGCATGATTTCGTAGGTTGATCGGTAGCTTTTGGTGAGGTGCATGCACGACGCCTGCATGAACACTCGCCGAATGTCCTCCGCCTTCGATGCGCTGTAGGGGTTAACCGACTGATTGGCATCGCCGAGGATCGTCTTCTTGCAGCTGAACAACCTGTCCAGCACGGCGTACTGCACCGGCGTGTAGTCCTGCATTTCGTCGATCAGCAAATGCTTGATGTTCCGGCGCTCCGTGTTGATCCCTTCCAATCGCATTTTGAGATAAATCAACGGGAACACATCCGCATATTCAAGCCTGGCGCCCTTAGCTGGTTTGAAAAGCTCCGGCTGCCCCATCCAGACAAATAGATTTTTGTATGTGCTGCGCAGACTCGATTGCCGGGACATCTTCCGGACTGCCTTTTTCAACGCCCCTCGTTCTTCAGTCGTCAATTCGTCGTGATGGTCGATTACGAAGCTTTCCTCGATCGCCTTGACCACCCGGCCAATGCGGGCCGTGGCCGCGACCCCGCGCTGTTTCCGGAAGGTCTCTTCGATGAACCGGGCCGGCACCAGGCGCCGCCCCACCCGCAGATCTTCCGCATCAAAACATGTCCGTTCCACATGCTGGGCATACGCGTTGAGTGTTTTCAGGAAATCCGGGGAAGACTTGATCCGGATTCTTCGCAGCATCCCTTCATCGTGATTTTCCAGGAGTAAGGCCGTTTGCTCGAAAAACGTCTGGAACCGGTATTGGTGTTCCAGCAACTCGTCGGCGAGGGTATCCATTCCGATTTCGCTGATGGACTCTTCTCCCAATTCCGGTAATACGTTGGCAATGTAATCGGCAAACACCCGGTTGGGCGAAATGATCAGGATGTCTTTCGAGGTGAGGCTGTCTTTGAAGCGGTAGAGCAGAAAGGCGATCCGGTGGAGGGCAATCGAGGTTTTGCCAGACCCGGCCACGCCTTGAATGATCAGCACCTGCGCGTGTTCGTTGCGAATGATAGCGTTCTGATCGCGCTGAATTGTGGCGACGATATTCTTCATCCCGTCGTCAGAGGCGCGACTCAATTCCTTCTGCAGGACATCGTCCATGATATTGACTGCGCTTTCCAGCATGAACTCCATCTGTCCGTCGCGGATCCGGAACTGGCGTTTCAACCGCATTTCGCCACTGATTTCACCCGACGGAGACTGGTACCGTGCGGGGCCGGTTTCATGATCGTAAAACATGGTCGAAATCGGCGCGCGCCAGTCGTAGACGAGGTGTTTCTTCTCACGCTCATCCTGGTAATGGTGAATTCCGACATAGATCGCCTCGGGCTGTACGTGCCCTTCCCGAACAAAATCGAAACGGCCGAAATACGGCGAGCGCATGAGCTTCAGGAGGCGTTTCCGGTGCGCGAGAACAGACTCACCGGTCCTGACCGCCTGGTGGATGGATTCGCGCGTGGCAGCTTTCTCGACGTGATCCATGTCTGCCTTGCTTTCCCAGAGATATGCCTTTTGCTCTTGAATGTCCTGCGCGTAATGGGTCAACCTGGTTCCGATGTCCCGTAACGCGTGGTCCAGTCGCTTTTGAACCTCGGAGAGGTATTCTCTTTCTTCAGTTTCTGCTGTGTTCATGGCGGCCTTACTGAATTGATAGTGGGAGAAAATACTGTGGTCGGTCGTCGTTGAACTTTTCTGAGGGTTCTCTAATCTACCTCACGACATAGGTATCACCTCTACCATGTGATGACCTTGCAGGTAAACCGGGCGGTTTCCGCGCCGGAGACATCTCTCACGACTTTCGTATGATGCTTCGGCCTACAGCTTTCATTTTAGAAAATAGCTCTCAATTGATACTTTTGGAAGGGAATATTGAAAACGGCCGTTAGGGGATTTTTCCCTCTGACGGCCGTTTTTCTTCAAGCGGGTAAGAGATGATTTACCCCGTAATCCAATGCCAGAATTCGACGTACCAGGGGGTACCGCCGTCTTCCATGATTGACCGGATCACGAACGGCATCTGGTTCCCTTCCGAGTCGCCCACATCTTCAAACAGTATAAAAAGGGATGATCCAAAAACGGTCAATTGACTATCCGGAGGTGTCTTCCCAACAATAGGCTCGAGAATCGCGTTGAAATTTCTATCCATCGTTTTTGATTTGGGAGCGCACTATGTTGCAAAAATTTCAAAAGACACGCCAACCACTCATCGTCAATCATGCATCCTATCCATTTTTTCAACAACGTCATGTCATGACGCTCAAGGTGTTTTTGTTAACTGTGATCTTGGGGGCCGGCATGTCTTTTCACGCGTTATTGTTACCGATATCGGCCTTTGCTGAATCGGAAGAGGTGTATCCAGAGGGTGATCAAGAATATTTTAAAGCCCTCCTAGAACTCGAAAAAGACGAGGAGTATAAAAAATTCTTGATGGATAGTGTTTCGTACGCGGATGGCAAGAAAGTGGAGTATATTGACTATAAAGGTGTCAGGCCCACTGTCGATGAAGAAGGAAACGACCCGGCTGATACTGAGACAGATGCCGATCATTTCAGAAAACAAACATACGAAGCCATGCGCGACATGGATTGGTTTAGAAAAAACAATTATCAAAATTTCATCCGAAACGTTGGCCAGAATATTTATCCCTTGATCATTGCGAGTGACTATGAGCCAGGAAAAGAGGGGGTCGGTAGTACCTATTACCTGTACCGAAGAGACCGTCCTGTCGAAACGGTCACGCCGACGTCAGTCATGTATGAGATGGAAAAAATCCTTGCACACATCCCAATGGGAGTCTTTTTTTTAATCTCCCCCTACTTTGACAATGTGGCCAATCGTCCCGATGGATGAGAAGAACCGCTGATTGAATATACAAAACATGTGGAAAATATTAAAGACGTGCTGGCAAAAAGTGATATGAGCCCAGCAACATCGATCAGAGCCATCAAGATGTTAGACATGGTGAATACGTATTTGCAGGACTGTATCGCAAATGGTTCTGGTGATGAACAATCGTATAGTGCATTTGCTCATACAATAATCCCTTACGTTGCCGAGGCCATGAAAGCCGCTGTGGAGTTGCAGACACATGCGGGGTTGAGCGCAATGGGCCAATGGAAAAAAGAGTTAGGTCCGCAAGAGTGGGACAAACTCCATGTATTAATTCCCGTGGTGTGGCCCGTGGCTCAAGGCAATCCGCGGCGGCAGTTGTTTGAACATCTCATGACTCCTGAACGGGCGAGAACCAACATCTTTGAGGTTCATGCAAGCTCGCACGATGAGGCCCGGACGACCTTAGGTCGAATAAAAGGTGATTCGGTGATGGCCAGCCTCACCTTTGACAAGAACACTCACTTTGGCCTGGGCAGTTACTTGCGTTTGTCCTCACCAACAGATCTCGTTCAGGGGGCCACGAAAGAAGAATTAAAGAAGTACCCTAAAGCCGGAGCAAATGTTCTTCCTCTGAAAACACCCCACAGCGATTAAGCGAAGTGGTTTTCGTTTAAATCACAGCTGTTGTTTCCCATATTTTAGAGCGAAACGCCCCCTATAACCTAAAACCCAGTCCGTGGTGATGAAAGTACAGGGCGGAAAGATTGATCTTTTCCAGAAAGGCTTTTTACCGCGTGACCGTGATCTCCTCTCTCTAGAATATTCTGAAGTAAGGCGGCGCCCATTGTGCCATCACCAAGTGGGTTGGTCGTGGTAAAGCGAAGTTAGCGCTGCAGGGTGTCGACGGCCTCGCCGACGGTCGTTTTCCAGTCAACATCCTGCCCCATGGCCGGTGTCGAAGTCATTACCAGGATTAGCAGGAAGCGAGTTCTCAGGACCGAAGCTTTCATCGCGGTTGACCTCTAAGCCTTCAGTGCATAATCTGCGTTTTCTGAAGCGTCCATTAGTGTATACCATCAGAGACAACGAAAGGATGTCTTGATTTATTTTACAGGACAAAAGTCTGATATTTGATGCTTTCACCCCGCCGCGAATCTTCTCCTCGTTATATGTCATTGCAAGACCTGATAATCATCTAGAAGGCTTCTCGCTTGGGCGGTACAGTTGGGAGA
>JBBDSY010000035.1:0-46325 GCA_040904705.1 Nitrospirales bacterium
TGGTGGGCCTGCTGGCCGCCTATGTGCTCCTAGAGCCGGCCACCAGTTTTCTCTACGACATGAACCTGATTCAGCATCATTCAGAAACAGGGAGCGAAACAGGAGGTGCAGCCCATCATTAAGATGGGCTTACGCTGTCTGGCAGGGAAAGCGGTGAGGAAGTCCTCTCCCCATTACTTGGCAAGGGTTGCGACTGCCTTGTTATTCTGTACCACTCGTTCAGGATAAAGCACAATTTCCACCCGACGGTTTTGTGCCCGACCCTCTTCCGAATCATTGGCAACCGCCGGTCGTGTGTCAGCATATCCCGTCGCCGAAAAATCATGTGGATTCATACCGGTTTGTTCAATTAAAAACCGAAGGACCGTTGTAGCCCGTGCCGTCGATAATTCCCAGTTCGTCGGATACCGTTGTTGCAATCGACCGTAAATGGGATCGTTGTCCGTATGGCCCTCTACCTGGATACTTTTGTTCGGCAACATGGCCAACACTTCGCCCACTTGCTTCATGATATCTAATCCCAATGGAGTTAAATGCGCTTCCCCGGATTCAAAGAGGACTTGGCCGAGCATCGTTAAGACCAGGCGATCCTGATGTTGGGTGACCATTAAGCTCTTCCCAAATTGTTCTTCAAGGGCTTTCGTAATTCGATCTATTTCCCTGCCAACGGTCTGCACCTCCCCTCTCACCCGGGCCAATTGGGCCTCTTGCGCTTCGCGAGCTGCACGGACTTCTTCAAGTTCTCTTTTAAGCTGTTCAATATGGCGCAAGCGTGCTTCTACCTTTTTCATTTCTTCTTCTAATTGCTCGTTCTGTGTGCGCAATTGCGTAAAATCGCTCAGTTGAGACGCGAGCGTCGAACGGAGGTTCCTGAACGCCTGAGCTAAATCATCAAAATCCACCTCGTCCTCGTTCATGCCGGCCCTATAACTGGCTGGGGCGGCCCCTGACAGTTTCCCGAGTCCAGTGACTTGGGCATACAAGGCTTGCAATTCTTGTTTTAACGATTCTAAATTTTTCTCTTTGACTTGCTCTTGGACTTCGACCGTCGCTTCAAGATCTTCGTTGGCTTCTTGAAGTTGGGCGACGGTACCTTCTTTTTCTTGAACAACCTCTTTGAGTCTTTCGACTTCTTGAGCCGTCTTCTGATGAGTCATGACTAACTCTTCCATTGCCCGTTCATGAGCCTGTTGGCTAAGACAACCTGGAAGCATCGACCCTACAACCAAGACACACAGGAATTTGACCGCATTCATAGACTTACTCCTTTGCATAATCACCCACCATTCTCACGCTCTGCAAAACTAATCTGAAAATTTCTCGCCGATTAGAAAACTGTAGAGGCGCTTGAATTTCCTAACGAACCGCTTCCCCCATTCGGACAAGAAAAGAACAGAGAACATGTTCCCTTTGCCCCTTTTTCGGTTCCCAACGATCATTCCTTGAAATACCTAAGGGAAATCGCATCATTTCGCTACCTTGATTCCTTGGATTCGCGTTATTTATCAAACCATCTATGAGGGATCTTCTGAGTAAATGACAGATATTCAACGTCACCCTCATATTGTTCATAATACGTCCCTCCCCCGGCCAGTTGTCCCATTTAGAACTGTGGCAGCATGCTCCCCCATACAAAAATACTCGAGAGTCTGACAGGGTTCAGGATGTTGGAAGAGGCAGCCATTGGAAGAAATGAAGCGAGTGTCGGGGGGCCGCCCCATGTTCTCAAGAGGATGGAAAAAGATGTTTCCATAGGATCTCAGAACACTTTTCAGCCTAGCGAGGTGGCCCAGAAAGAACATGTGCTGGAGACCCGGAAGGCATCGCTGAAGATGCAGGTAAGAATTCTCGTCAGTGACAAAGATATACTCGCCAAGAAGATCATCGGCTGGTGGCCAGCGTAACTTTTGTCTGGGAAAAATCACAACGAGAAACAACGACAAGGAAACGGAACTCTACAATCAATTTAAAAATGCGTTCCCTATGTATGGCAGACGATACAATCCCCGAAACGAAAGGTGAGGACCTTCCCAATCCTACTGGATGCTCCCATCACAATAATTACATCTTCTTTCAATTGATTCAGGTGCCCATTCTTCTATTCAAACTTGGCTTGAAGGCAATAAAAACGCATAGATTCAGACAGTGAGCCCAATCAAGGCTCATGCAGATTGGCCAACAGATCCCGGAGAGAAACCAAACCCACCACCACCGTATTTTGTATGACGAGGAGATGGCGAACTCCGCTGTCCCTCATCATGTCAAACGCGTCCTCTAGAGGCCAGGAGGCCTCGACCGAAATCATAGGACTGGTCATCACGGTATCAACTCTGGTGGTGGTCAAATCCAGTTCTTGAGCGACCGCTTTTCGAATGATGTCGGTTTCTGAAATGACTCCAATAATTTCTTCCTTCTGATCACGCATGAGTTCTCCATGACGGACCACCACGAGCGACCCCACTTGCCCATCTCGCATCTGCTGTGACGCCGCAATAATATTTCTGGTGGCCTCAATCTTTTGTAACGCGGTCGTCATGACATTGGCTAAGGTTTTCATCGGTTTTCTCCTCGTCGCGAAATCGTTGGAAAATGATCACCCGAACACTTCCCTGGTCTGCCCTTTCCTAACCCTCCACCATCCAGAGTGAGAACACCCATCTATCTCCGGATTCTTTGTTCAATTCTTCATGAATTTTGTACGACAGAAATATTAGTTTCTTCTCCCTACTCTACCAATGTTTTCTGCTAACGACAGACTCCGAATACGTCCCCCAAAGGAAAGGCCCTATGCTTGGCGCAGTCAAAACACCATCTACCTTTTTATCGATCGCCCTTCCTAAAGGTTATCACCTAGAAACCGACAAGAGAGGACATGCCCCTCGCTGTAACTGTTCAAGCTCAACAAGAAGAGTGTGCGACTCTCCGTAGACGTCTCCTCACACAGCTTGAGCAAAGTTCATTAGACCTCCCCTTGCTGCCTGTGGTGGCCAACCAAGTTCTTCAGCTTTCTGGAGACCCCAATGCCGACGCCAACAAGCTCTCGTCACTCATTCAGCAAGATCAGGCGTTAGCGGGACAAATCCTACGCATCGCCAATTCGCCTGCTTATCTTCCACGATCTCCCATTGTTTCTCTGCAACAGGCCATTGCGTGGTTGGGCATGAATATGCTGGCTGGGCTCGCTTTTTCCGTGTCGGTCCAAAGCGGTGTGTTTACGATTAAGGGCTATGAAAAGGAAATCCGTCGCTTATGGAGCCATGCATTGGCCACCGGCCTGTATGGGAAAGAGATTGCTCGCCGCATACGCCATAATGTGGAAAATGCCTTTCTCTGCGGTTTGCTCCATAGCATTGGCAAACCCGTTATTCTGCATCTTCTCCTGACATCTCAATCAAAAGAGGAACGTCCGCCTTCCTGGATGATTCTCGAGACGCTCATTCAGGAATGTCATATTTCTGCAGGTACGAAATTGGCCGAATTCTGGAAATTACCCGACCCGGTACAAGAAGCCATTCGCCTGTATCCTGATCGAACCTATAGTCAAGCGATTTCTCCAACAAAGGGAGCCATCATCACCTGTCTCGCAGATCATTTAGCCTCATTTTGTTTAGGAATATCTCCTTTTGAGGAAGAATCCCTTCGCGCGTTACCGGTTATCCAGGATTTAAATTTTTACCCTGATGATATGGATGCCCTCTTAGAGTCAGGCGAAAGCATTCAGCAAAGTGTGGAAGCATTCCTCGTATGATTTCTTCGACAGACTATGATCTCATTGTGATTGGCAGTGGCCCAGCCGGGCAGAAAGCAGCCATTCAGGGAGCCAAGTCTGGGAGCCAAGTCGCCCTCATCGAACAAAACCGAGAAGTCGGCGGTGCATGCGTGTACCAAGGTACCATTCCAAGCAAAACCTTGCGTGAAAGCGCGTTACAAATGATGCAATTTCTCCAAGCGACTGATGTGTTTGAATATCGCATGCGGGACGATGTAAAAATTTCCACCCTCATGACCCGCCTGGATAAGGTCGTACGGGCACACGGGGCATTTATGACCGAACAGGTGGCTCGCAACGGCATCGAACGATTGCATGGACGAGCACGGTTTCTGTCCGATCGAGAAATACAGGTACAAGGACTTGATGGGACCACCACCACCATTGCCGGAAAATCTATCGTCATTGCGACAGGGTCTCGCCCACGCCTGCCCGATCATATTCCCATTGATCACGAACATATTTTAGACAGCGACTCTATTCTGTCATTGGTCTATTTACCTAAATCGCTGACTGTTCTTGGTGGAGGCGTGATCGCGTGCGAATATGCCTCGATCTTTGCTCTCTTAGGCGTTCAAGTCACCATGATCGACACCGCTGACCGACCACTTAAATTCTTGGATCACGAACTCACCGACCAATTTTGTGGGGCATTTGAAGGCACCGGGGCATCCTATCATGGACAACAGAAAGTCCAATCGGCTCAATGGGATGGCTATTCAAAGGTAATCACCCAATTGGAAAATGGGGAACTATTCGAGAGTGAAAAAATGCTGGTGGCACTAGGGCGTGTCGCCAATCTTGAACATTTGGATATACAATCCGCCGGACTGACACCAACGACTCGTGGCCTCATCTCAGTCAATGAACATTGCCAAACAACCGTTCGCCACATCTACGCTGTCGGTGATGTAATTGGGCCCCCTTCTCTCGCGTCATGCTCCATGGAACAAGGCAGACGAGCCGTTTGTCATGCCTTAGGCCTTGATTCGGGGGATGCCCCCGAACATATTCCGATGGGTATTTACACCATTCCCGAAATGTCGAGTGTCGGACTCAGCGAACAGGAAGCGGTAGAAAAATTCGGCGGAGCCCTTATTGGTCGAGCCCGCTTTTATGAGATTGCCCGAGGACAAATATCGGGCATGACGAATGGTCTGTTGAAAATGGTGGCCGATGCCAACGGAGAGAAACTGCTGGGCATCCATATTGTGGGCGAAGGCGCCACGGAATTAATTCACATTGGGCAAATGGGTCTGCTGCATCACATTGATATCGACCGTTTTGTGGACAACATCTTCAACTTTCCCACACTCGCCGAAGCCTACCGCGTCGCCGCCCTCGATATCGCCAAACAACGGAAGAAATAAAAAATCGGACCTGTCCTAATTAACTACGACCTGGCGCATGCTGGACGTTAGGGGTTTTGGGTCATTTAGGAGAAAAACTGTCCTTGAACCTCATAAACGTCGATGAAAGAACCGTGTGAAGTCAGAAAGAAAGGATAATGTAGAGGGGAAATATCGCTGGCTCAAAAACGGTAGCTGAGTTCTAAAAAGTGCAAATCCACACCACGATTATCGTTGCCATATAACGCGGCATCGGAAAAGTGCTGGAATCTCC
This sequence comes from Nitrospirales bacterium, assembly GCA_040904705.1. Lineage (GTDB taxonomy): Bacteria > Nitrospirota > Nitrospiria > Nitrospirales > UBA8639 > Nitrospira_E. The sequence continues at coordinate 5,393 of JBBDSY010000035.1, forward strand.
AGCCTAGGGTGATGTGTTCGGGAAAATGATAGCTCACCCCGCCATGACCAAGAATTTGCACGGGACCTCCAAAGTCTTGCTCTCCAAATGTTTCATCGCCGACAAATACAGCCCCTGTCCCGAACTCCAAAGTTACATTCCAATCCCACTTGGTGAACGCGAGACCTGGACCCAAGGTTGCGATAAATCCTTCATCACCGGCGGCTCTTATCACTCCAGCTGAGGCATACCAACGATACCGTGCTTCCCATCCCCTCGGCCATTCCCAACTTCCTGGAAACCCGAGAATCCCGAAAACATCGAACTGTTGGAAGTCTTCTTTTTCGCCTGGGGGAATCCCTCCGGGGTCGAGGTTGATTCCTCCCCGAATCCCGACCGAAATAATTTCCAATTTTTTTGGCTCCTGACTGTGACTCAGTTGTGGCAGAAAGAAGAACCACCCCGAAGCCAACAGGGCACAAAGCATTCTGACAATGGACATTGCTATTCCTTTGTACACAACACGCCTCTCGCTTATCGAAAAGAACGCGTCAATCGTTTCCCTACTCCTGCACTGGTCGACTTGTCTGTTGGCAAGCAGGAACATCCACGCATCTTGAAAAGAGGGGAGTGAGCAACTGGACAAAAACAAGAGCTGAAGCATGAGAGAAACCGAACCAGCCCATAAGCCACTCGAGCTGATTGCGAAGATTGAGACCGTGCCATCACCTACTGAATGCACTCAAACACGGTATCACACATTTTTCTCCAGACAAGAAACGCTACACTTTTGGGGCTAACCCATTCGAACGGAGGCCCGGTTCACTCACCTGTAGCGTTTTGACCGACAACCGTTCCCAGGGTGAAGAGTTAGCCAATCCCTGGCGCCGTATCCTGATCGCGGGATTCTTTGCGGGATTCCTCATAGGCCTTTTCATCCTTTTCCAGGAATTGGCTTTGCTCAATCTCAAGAATCTCCATCGGCGTGAGATATTTTAAGGCCGTGGCCCCTAAGACTTTCTGACTGGCTGTCCCCTTCATTTGAATACGGAGTAGGGCATCGGCTCCCATCATTTGAGCCTTCTTAATCAATTCAAAATGCAATTCATCCCAATTCACTTTGGATTTTTCTGTAGATTGTTCTACGGCGATTTCATCCATCGTTTCAAAGGGGATAACAGGCGCTTCTTCAAGAATTTCGATGTGCTTATCAGCATTGACATTATCGCCGCGGATAGATGTGTCCTCCACCACAGTTTCCCCCCGTGGGGCACGTGCTGTCTCAACATCAAAACTTTTAAGCCGCATCGCGGCTAAAGCCGCTTCATGTTGGTTGCTACTGTGAGAAAGCCGCTCGAGTTTCCCCACACGATCCAGGGCCTCCTGAAGGCTCATTCTGGCCCCTTTTTTTCGAAGCATATTCACCGGCATAAAACCACTCCTTGAGAAAACCGCCTCTGTTGTCTCCCCCCTTGCATACCATTATTAGCAAAGCCTGTATGCAGGGAATGGCAACGAGACGACGGAATATCTAACTTTTCAAGAATCAACTTGTCAATTGATCTCTTGGTAATGTGTGCTTTCCGGTACAGATTTTTTCAATAATGCTCTTCGCCTCTAGGCACACAGCTTTTTTACCCGACTAGTGAAAGTAATCGGAGAGCCAAAGCCGTCAATGTGCGACAAATTCTAGGCAAAATGGGTGAGGCCGGCAATTGGCTCTACCCAAACATCTCTTGGGAAATATGCCAACCTCAGGTTTACCCGTCGAGCAGGTCGTGAAACCATTTTTGCGGGGGAAGAACAAAAAGCCAACGAGAAACCATTGCCCCGGACCTCGTCTTCACTCCCCGGGAATTTTTAGTTTATTCCGGAATAGTCTTGTCCTCTCCTTTTGCTCTTCTGATCCTCATAGACCTTCCCCATCTGGTAGTAAGTAGGGCCTCTTCTCTTGATCTTTTCCAATATTTCTAGGCCTTCACCGCAATTTGGGCAATTCCCTCCCTTTCATCCTTACTTTTAGGAAAATTAGACACCTCGGTCCGATAATTGTGTACCCAACCGGATGCTGTCTATAATTGATAGCGTGTGCGAATCTTTTAGACAACAGCTTTTCTCACTAGGTTGGGCGCATCAAAAAAAGGGAGGGTGAAATATGGGTTTAGCAGATAATACCTGTGTGCCATGTCGCGGCGGGGTTCCCTCATTAGAACCTCAAAAAATTCAAGAATTACTGGGACAACTGGAACCTGGATGGACCTTGAACGACCAGGGGCACATTGAACGAATGTATGAATTCCAAAATTTTGCCGATGCGTTAGCCTTTGTAAACCGGGTGGGGAATGTGGCTGAGATCGAAGGACATCACCCGGACCTTTATTTGGCTTGGGGGAAATGCAAGGTTGAAATTTGGACCCATAAAATTCAGGGACTCACTGAGAGTGATTTTTTCTTGGCAGCCAAGGCCGATCGGGCCTATGCCCTTCCTTCTCTGAATCCCTAACCGCTCATGGTAACCAGCCCCACCCTCATTCATCCGGTCTCTTCTGGAGCGAAACAGGTTGATCCTGCCACTCCTGAACTCATAGGAGATTTCCGTGAATTCGGAACCCGGGTCGCGCTGGTGACCATGCCTTTTTCGTATTCCAAGTTTCCGTCTATCCAATTGGGCACACTGTCGGCACTCTTAAAATCGCAGGGTATCGACGTCAAGACTTACCATTTCAATTTGCAGTTTGCTCATAAAATTGGCGTGCCGCTCTATGAAATTTTGTGCGAAAAGCGCGGGCTTTTTGGAGAATGGCTATTTTCAGCCTTGCTCTTTCGTGATAATCCAAAGCATACCCAATATCCTCAGGTGTTCAAACCCGTCTTTGAAGAGACCGCCCGAGAAGCCGGTTGTTCGATTGGTCATTTAGAAGAGATCGCCCGCAGCATTGCTCCGCAATTTTTAACCTGGGCCCTGACTACGGTGGCCTGGGATCACTACGACGTCGTGGGCTTCACCTCAACATTTGACCAAAATGTCGCCAGCCTATCTTTGGCGAAGTTGATCAAGGATGTGTATCCAGATGTTCGAATTGTGTTTGGTGGAGCCAATTTTGACGGAGAGATGGGGCTCGAACAATTTCGTGCGTTTCCTTGGATCGACTATGTCGTGAGTGGGGAGGGTGAGCATTCGTTCCCCCCGTTGGTGAAAAAGATCCTGCTCAAGCAGGAAACCGACATTCCACCGGGAATCGCTCATCGAAAAGAGGGGGTAGTGTGCTTCACCCCCAATGAACAGTTGGTCATGAAATTCGACCACGCACCTCCTCCCGATTACGACGATTACTTTGCCGACCTTGACGAATTAGATCGCCAAGGATCAACGGGCCTCAATCGCATTTTATTGTATGAAGGGTCGCGAGGCTGTTGGTGGGGAGAGAAACATCATTGCACCTTCTGCGGCCTGAATGCTCAGGCGATGGATTTTCGGGCTAAGTCTCCGACGCAGGTGGCAACCGAGTTGGAGTATCTCTCAAGCCGTTACGACACCAGTCGCTTTCGTTTGGTCGATAATATTATTGACATGAAATATGTGGACGGCCTGTTTGGCCAACTGGCCAAACGTCACATAGACCTTGATGTGTTCATGGAGACCAAGAGCAATCTCAATAAACGCCAAATTCAAACTTTGGCTCAGGGCGGTGTCAAATGCATGCAGCCAGGGATCGAAAGCCTCAGCCAGGCGCAACTCAAGGAAATGGATAAGGGCGTCAGCCCCTTACAAAACATTCAATGCTTGAAGTGGAGTCGTTACTACAATATCGACTTGTCTTGGAATATTTTGTTGGGGTTTCCTGGAGAGACCAATGCCGATTATCAACGACAAATGGAGATTATTCCGTCGCTGCTACATCTCCAACCCCCCGAATCCACCTCGAAATTATGGCTGGAGCGATTCAGCCCCTATTATAAATGGCCGGAACGATATGGCATTCGTCTCACCGGCCCAGGCTTGGCCTACGGATATGTTTATGATGAACGGAAAGTGGATCTGAATAGAATTGCATATGACTTTGAGTACGATATCGATTGGAAAGTGGATCCTCATTTATATGAAGATTTTACTCGCCACGTCCGTGAATGGAAGGAACGATATCATTCCGTTAACCGTCCGTTCCTCTTTTTTTCAAAAGCCCTAAGTTATCTCACGGTGTATGATGGGCGGGGAGCTAGCCCAACCAGTGAACGCTTTGACCATCCCTATGCCTTTATCTTGGAATTTTGCAATGATCAAGCCAAATCGTTTGAGCAAATCCGAAAAGGTCTCCAAGATCAACCGGGTACCGTATCGGATCTAGAAATACAACCCCTCGCCGATCTCTTAACCACCCTTCAAAATAAACAGATCTTGTATGAAGAAGGAGGACGATATTTCACCTTGGCCCTCCCTGTGAATCCATACCGCTAAACCACGATCCCTCTATCCACGAAAAAACCACATCATTCACCCGTGCTTCCCTATATTCCCGTCCAGAACACCAAGGCATTTTTTACTCCGCTTTCCTTCACTCTTTAAACAGAAATTTTCCCCAGACATGATTGACATCTCCTGGGTCGGCGGGTAGCCTATCAAGATATTCACGGAGCTGCCGAAAAGTCTTAGAACAGGTGCTACTTGGGAAGAACCTCACACAGTTCTTCCATCCATTGCATTCTTCTGACAATCATGCCTTTTCCTCATACATTCATCGTTGGAAGCGTCATGCTGGCCATCAGCGCCCTGAACCCTTCAGCGGGATGGGCTGAAGCTACGGTCCTTCTTTCAGATCTTCCTTCTGAATCGCTCACAATCAATTATTCCTTTGCTACTCTTGGTAACCACCCGAGTATCTCATCCAACAGCCAAAGCCCTCTACCTGGTTTGAGGGAATCAACCCGTCACCAGAATTTTTTTCCCCAGAATCTGAATACCCAATCATCCAGTTCGGTATCCCAAATTTCACAGGATGAAGGACAAACCGGATTTACTGCGAACACCATTGGTGAAGAAGTTCCTTCGTATATTATTCACGAACCGGCTCGCCATTATCAGGAAGTTACCACAAAGGAGGTCATGAATCTGGATCTAGCCGATGAACAACCAGTCAAAGACGAGGAATTTCCTGATTTTCAGGATGACCTGACCTACTCGGATAGTGTCCACGCACCTCTCATATCTCAGAATGATCGCCTCCCCTCCTTTTCCCGTTTTGGTTGGACTTTCTTAGAACTCAATCATTCTCTGTTTCCCCAGGATAATTCTTCGGAAATTTTGTTGCCGTGGCCTGTAGAAACGCCCTTGACTGAAGGGTTAACACCCTATACCTATTTGGCTCGCTTCGAGGATGTTTTTCACTCCGATTGGGAACCTGTTGATCCAGATACCTTCTCCGAATACGGAACGATTCCTCTTGTTATTAACGACGCCGTTGCCCAAAATTTGCGCTATTTTCAAGCTGGCATTCCTGAACGGTTTCAATCCTACCTCGACCGCTTCCATCATTACAGAGAGGTAGTCGAACCCATTTTCCGGGAGTTTGGTCTACCCACCGATCTCATATATCTGTCACTGGTAGAATCAGGGTTCAATCCGCGAGCCTTCTCACGCGCGCGAGCATCAGGCCCCTGGCAATTCATGAAAGCGACAGGCCTCATGTATAAGCTAAACGTCAATTGGTACGTGGATGAGCGGCGGGATCCCATAAAATCCACAGTGGCTGCAGCCCATCATCTTCGCGATCTTTATGATCGCTTTGGTTCATGGCCCCTTGCGTTAGCGGCCTATAATGCGGGAAGCGGAAAAGTTGGGCGGGCAATTAAAAAAACCGGATCCCGGGATTTTTGGAAGATTCGCCGGACAAGGCATATCCGACGGGAAACCAAAGACTATGTCCCGCGTTTCATTGCCGCTACCCTCATTGCCAAAAATCCCACCGCCTATGGGTTTCTCGCGCCGGACGGGGATCGGCATGAATTTGAAGAAGTCTTGATTGCAAAGCCGGTCCAACTTTCGGCTATCACAGACCACACTGGCATCTCGCTTGAAGAACTCAAACGGTTAAATCCTGAACTCCGTCGTAATATCGTTCCAAAGTCTAATGGTCCAGGTTACCACCTTAAAGTGCCGGTGGGAATGGCATCATTAATCGTGGCCCAACATGCAACCCTTCCAGTTTGGACACAGCCACCACCGTCCCCCACTCAATGGTACACAGTACGCCGAGGTGACAGCTTGTCTGTGGTGGCCCGACGGTTCGGGATGAAAGTGCGTCAACTGAAAGACATGAACCGTTTATCAAGCAACCTGATTCGAGCAGGAACGAAACTGCGGGTCCGAGGAGGAGACGAAGATTACGCGGACAATCAAATAATCTGGTACCGGGTTCGATATGGAGATTCGTTGGGGAAAATTGCAACTCGCTTTAGAACTTCAATTAGCCAGCTCAAAAGCCTCAACAATCTTTCAACTCATTTAATTTATCCTGGAGATCGGTTGCGCGTGAAGGGGACATCCTCACCTCAAAAATCTCCAACTGAGGCTTCCCAATGGTATCGTGTGCGGAGGGGTGATAGTTTGTGGAGTATTGCAAAGCGGTTCAGTGTGAGTGTGCGTCACTTACGGTCATTGAATAATTTATCTTCCAGCATAATTCGAGCTGGACATATGTTGATGGTCAGTCAATAATCTTCATCAACAGTCGTTTGATTATTTTCCTCCTTCCTTCTCATTTTTTTCTTCTTCTCTGCTCTGATGATCTGCTGTCTCTGGATTCGCTATGCTCCCGTTCGTCGGTTCAGGCGCTACAGGTTCTTTGACTTCTTCCGGAGCCAACACCTTGACGCGGAGATTGGCTTCTGATGAAAAGGGAGAAACAGGGAATTCCTGTATGAGTTGCGTATAACGCTTAACCGCCTCATCAGTTTTCTCTTCAGATTCTGCTAACTTTGCCAATTCAAAAAGCACTTGATCTTTGTTGAGCGCATCAGGATTTCCCAATACCGCCTCAAAGGCGCTTACCGCTGCCTCTCGATTCCCATTCAGCAATTGAGCCAATCCTAACCGCTGCTGCACCAACCCCACCAGAATATGGTCTTGGGCATGTTCCTGAACCAACGACGTATAGGCCTCAATCGCGCCCTGATAATTTTCGGCGTCCATTAAACTATTTCCGAATAAAAATGAAGATACTTTTGCGCTCGGCGTGGCGGAGTATTGGTTAAGAATATCCTGGAACATTCCTGATGCTCGCTGAATATTGCTCTTTCCTTTCTCAACATCATCAAGTGGGCGGTCCAAATAGACCTGTTGAGCTTGTCCTTGTAATTCCCAGGCTTCTTCCTGCTTCTGCTGGGAAAGCCAATTAAGAATGATGAGCCCACCTATGAGAACGACAACCAAAAGAATGCCGCCCCATACTAACCCGCGATGTTCCTCCACAAAAAACAGAAATTGTTCTTTGCTGGACAAAGCCACCACTGGTTCAACGGCCGCCGATTTATCAGAGTGGTCTTTAATTTTGTATCCCATCGTCGATACTTCCTCTCCACATATTTAATAAACTGATAGTATTTTTTTCAAGGCACACATTCAATGTCGTGCCTTATACCCACGTCGTTGGGTCATGTCAAACAGTATTCCACACTATTTCGAGAAAGTTGACAAGGTCTAACTCCCTGTTATAATGAGGAAATTATTAATTTTTTCGTCATTTAGGCGGATAGCTCAGTTGGCAGAGCACTGCCTTTACACGGCAGATGTCGCAGGTTCGATCCCTGTTCCGCCTACCAATATATGTTTGGCATAAGGTCGTCTCAATCTGATATATTGACCAGCCCACATCTACACCAACTTCCCGTGTGGAAGAACTCTGTGGGCTGTTTGCCCAAAACCAGATTTTCACGGGGCCGTCGTTCAGCCAGGTTAGGACGCCAGATTGTCAATCTGGAAGTCGCGGGTTCAAATCCCGTCGGCCCCGCCACCCCATCTCACGTTTGTTTGTTCTGTATTTACCATCCCCCCGGATTGTTTCCGACTAGCCTAATGGAGGTCTAAAAATACGTTATGCCCTTTGCCAATCCTTCTGAGCTTCTGGGGTCCCTCGGATTATTGTCCATTGTCATATTGATGATTCTTTTCATTTTCTCAGTTGTTTCTTGGGGGATCATCGTGAATAAATTCCGGCTATTTAGACAAATCAACCAGGAAGACGCGCGTTTTTTGCAAATTTATGAAATTAATCCCATCGACCAAAAGCCCCTGAGAAATCAAGCTAAAAGCTATATGCTGAGCCCTAGCTCCATGGTTTATCTTGGAATTACAGACCGGCTACCAGCCTCTTCTGATTTGTTTACGACCCAAGCTGAAATTACTTCTCAAGAAACGACCCGACCACCCAATCGCCAATACTTAGAAAAAGTCGCCCAACATATCATCCAAAATCAAATTAACCGTCAAGAAGCCTACCTGCCATTCTTAGCAACGACCGGAAACTTAACCCCTTTTATTGGCCTCTTGGGAACAGTCTTAGGAATTATTAATGCGTTTGCGGAAATAGGCGTACAAGGGTCGGCCAGCATTGCAGCAGTTGCCCCAGGGGTTTCTGAAGCGTTGGTCGCCACCGCAGCGGGACTCTTCGCAGCTATCCCAGCGGTCATGGCCTATAACTTCTTTCTATCCAGAATCCGGAAAATGGCCTTTCGTGTCGAAGCCTTTACCATTGAGTTTCTCAATACTATTGAAGAATCCGAAAAAGCCTATGAAGTGGAAATTGCTCAATGACGACAGACTCCAGGCCTCGACAATTTCTTTCCGAAATCAATGTCATTCCTCTCGTGGATGTGGTGCTTGTGTTGCTCGTAATTTTCATGGTCACCGCCCCGATGTTGCATAGAGGATTGGACATAAATTTACCGACTTCCGCTGCCAATAATATTAAGGCTGAAGAGCGGTTGGTCATCACCATACAGAAGGATCATAGCCTCTCCTTAGGGAACGACCCCATAAGCCTGGTCAGCCTACGATCAAAGTTAGGGGAAGCCAAAATCGCCAATCCTCTCGTTTCGGTCTATTTACGCGCGGACCAAACAGTGCCCTATGGAACCGTGGTACAGATCATGGATGAAGTAAAAGGGGCAAAAATTGAACGCCTGGGAATGGTCACCGGACCGAAAATGGAAACAATCGAAGCAGACCAAATCGGAGTCTCCCCTTAAATTTCTGTTTCATGGAACATGCTGCATCCCCCAGCCTTATTGCTCTTGGGCTCACGGCTGACACCTCCTCAGAAGGATCTTCATTCCGTTGGGGCCTCGTTTCGTCCTGCGTGCTTCATGCCCTCGTCATTGTCGTGGCCATGTTTATAAGGTTTCAATCGGAAAAAGAACAGCCCTTTCGTACCATCGATGTGTCACTGATTTCATCGCCATCCCTGTCGACCAGCACCCCAAGGCCTGCTCCATCCAGCAAGAAAACGGCAATCGTAACACCAACCCAGAAAATCGCCCCTTCACCGATGCCACCGGCGGCGCCGGTTGAGGAGGTAACTCTCCCTCCATTACCAACTGAAACAGCTCTTGAAAGATTATCCGAATCGTTGAGGGGAGCGATTCATTCAATTATTGTCCCTCAAATACAAATGCCGAATTCTTCAACGATCCCAGTTCAAGAACCAGAGCGCCATCCGGCTGAAGACCAATCCCCGTTGCTGGATAGTCTGAGCTTGCCCTCGGCTCCCCCCACTATTGCTCGTCCCAAGCGCTTACAGCCTGCAGAGCCCTTGAAATCCCTTCCATCGCCGGCACCGCTTTCTCAGGCAAAGGTTCCACCAAACACCCAGGATCCGGTAAAAGCGCCGGTGTCCCCTTCTTCTCCGCCTCCAGCGGCGACAATCCAACCATCGGTAAAACCGGCACCGGCCCTTCCATCCTTAAGTGAGGTCACACCATTTACGAAGCCTGAGTCAAACTCCGAACCACCCAGGACACGGGAAACCTCCAGCATTGAAGAATCGCTCAAACGCAATATCCCCAATGTCCCAACCCCCCCCTCCAAACCAATAATTTCTGAAAACTCTAAGAGACGCACCGCATCCCCACTCGAGCCCAATGCCGCCACACCGAAAATTTCAGCTCCACAATTAGCGACCATACCTGAAACACCAAGACCCAAAACCTCCGGTCCGCCTCAGTCAAAATTGTCGGATACCGTGAAAAAGTTGATGGAGGGACTCAAATCAACGACGCGCCCGCCGGCTCCTTCTTCGCCGCAAATGAAGCCCTCCCCTACCACGCAGGCAATTACACCAGTTCCATCGGCCATAGACCAACAAATCGCCAAACTCTCGATTCCTGAGGTCGCACCGGTTGAATCGATTAAGCAACGATTGCAATTGCTTGAAGTCCAAGCGGGCGAAGGACAAGGAGGGTCAACGGCCCAAACCTCTTCAGGGAAAAACCGGTACTTGGCTATGGTGGAAGATCGGATTGATAGCCAATGGGCTGCCCCCCCATTACTGGCAAGTAATCCAGTTGTGATACTGAAATTCCATATTGCCCGATCAGGGGAAATTTCTCGCGTTCAATTAACAGAAAGCTCGGGAAATGCCTATTACGATTCCGCCGCCCAACGTGCCGTCCATGCCGTGAACCCATTACCGCCATTCCCTGCAGACATTTCGGATTCATTTTTCGACGTCCAATATCGATTTATTAAAGATTAAAAGGATGAAGCTTGTATGATAAAGATTATGCGCCATCAAGGCCCAAATTTTCTTCTCTCGATCGTTGGAATACTCTCCTTGTCGCAGCCGTCCCTGATTTTTGGACAAGACGCTATTCTGGAGGCCACCCGTTCCGAATTTCAAAAAATCCCCATTTGGGTCATGGGGTTTTCTTCCGTCGAACAAAACAACAAAATTTCAGAACAAACTCATACTCAGGTTCAATCTATTCTCAAAGAGGACTTGAAACGCTCACAGGTTTTTGATGTTGCAAAATTGCCCTCAACGAACGGTGAATTTTCGCAGAACAAATGCGTAAGTCTCTCGCCGGCACTCGAAACGCATTTCAACAAGGTGACCGTCTCTACCTGGGGGCGATTGGGGATTGGCGGAACTTCCAGTGGGGTAGAGGGATTGATTTTTGATGCCTGCGCCTTTGATCCTGGGCACCAAGATGTGCTCACGGGCAAACGCTACTTTTCCCTCAAAACCAACGACGCACTTATTCGTTTAATGGCTCATCGATGGGCAGACGAGCTGGTATATCGCTATACGGGAGAACGTGGTATTGCCAGAACCAAAATCGCTTTTGTGGGGGAAAAAGAAAATGGGCGAGAGCTGTTTGTGATGGATTATGACGGATATGATCCGCAGCAGGTGACGGCAGATGGGTACCTTAATCTCATGCCGACTTGGTCTCCCGATCGAAAGTCCTTGATTTACACAGGTTATCGAGACCGGAAACAACAAATCATGCGACGTGAACTTGCATCCGGACGAGAGGAAGTGCTGGTGCTCCCAGCCAGCCTCAACATTACGGCCACGTATACGCCAGACGGTCAATCGATTACCTATGCTGGGGCCCAGGAAGGCAATTCAGACATCTATCAGTTGGCATTGGACAGTGGAAGTGCAAAGAAGTTAACCTCTCATCATAGCGCAGATTTGTCCCCGTCATGGTCGCCAGACGGGCGGCATTTGGCCTTCACCTCAGATCGGGGAGGCCGTCCCCAAATTTACATCATGAGAGCTGATGGCTCCAACGTGAAGCGCTTAACGTACGATGGAGACTACAATGCCGCTCCCGCCTGGTCTCCAAAAGGCGAATGGATTGTCTATGTCTGCCGAATTCCTGGAGAAGGGTTCAAACTCTGCCGTATCAGCCCCAATGGGGAACAACGTACTCAAATTACCAAAGGTAATAGTATTGACGATTCCCCGTCATGGGCCCCCAATGGCCGACATCTCGTTTTTAGTTCCATTCGAGGAGGTGAAAGTCAAATATACATCGTCACGAGTGAGGGAGCAGGATTAGAGAAAATTTCATCCGTGGGCGCTCACCTCAGCTCACCGTCCTGGTCGCCGTTTCAACCTTAATTCATGGATTGACTGTGATATTTCAGCAAAGGAGTCCCCGTATGTGCAAACTTTTTCGTGCCATTTCACTGCTTAGCGCTTTCGGTCTCACCCTCATCAGCTTCGCCGGGTGCGGTGAGAAACGAGTTCATGTCTCCACCCTTTCCGGAGCTCCAGGGGACGAACTAGCCCTCGAACCTATTGATGAGTCAGTTCAGGCTCCAACCGCTGGACTCGCCAATAGCTTGGTCGATGAATCAAACCTCTTGTCCAAAATTCCTGATGGCGAGGCCACTTCTGGTGAACAGCCAGTTTCCGTCATGAACAATGAGCCCATCCATTTTGCACATGAACCATCTACAAGCGGATCCACACAAGAGGCAACCCCGTCCGACGCCACGTTCCCCTCATTGGAATCTGAATTAGCGGACAATGCCTCTCCGTTTGCCTCTTTGGCTGACGGCCAGGATTTTGCCGCACAATCCGATTCGTCTTCTGGAGACCATTCGCCTTCTGGAGACCAACTCAGCCACGATTCGTCCCCGTCACAACCAAACACTGCACAGGATCTTGGAGCCGGTATGGAAGAGACACTTTCCGGGTCGGGCCTTGAACCTATTCCAGACACATTTCAAATAGCCAAGGTCGTACCCGGAGGGAGCTCTGAAGACCAGATGAACCGAATCAAGACAGAAGAACTCGCCGCCGCCGCCGCCGGCCTGGAAGATGTCTTCTTCCAATTTGATAGCTGGACCCTGACACAAGAAGGAAAACAAACGCTGGAACGTACGGCCGGATGGTTCTCACAGGAACCCTCCTCAAAACTTATTATTGAAGGACACACAGACCAACGAGGTACGCAAGCCTACAACATGGTTTTGGCAAAAAAACGTGCCGTGGCGGTCCAAGAGTACCTCTCCCAATTAGGCGTTGAAAATTCACGCCTAGCGATCATTTCTTATGGAAAAGATAAGCCATTTTGCCAAGAGGCCACAGAAGTGTGCCATCAGCTCAACCGCCGAGGCCATCTTCTTGTCCAAAATCCGTAATCCGTCAGAAGGATCTGCAATACATTGAATCATGGAGGATGAAGGACGCTGTGATACATGAGGTGACAGTCAAGTCTATCGGTATATGGATATTCATGGGGTGCCTGATGAGTGTGGTAGGAACCGGATGCGTCGCGCAACAAGCCGATTTGGCGCGCATCCAAAAAGACCTTGAACAACAGATGGATCAACTGAAATCGGAAAAAGCCGCATTGGGAAGTCAGGTTGAGGAAGCACGTGCAGCCATTACGGAGTCCCAAAGCCTGATTTCGACCCAAAAAGCTGAGATGGCCAAAATGCGAAGTGATCTTGCTCCATTGAATCAGCAAGTCAAACTGATGCGGGAACAGGACTTAACCAGCGTCTATGGTCAATTCGAAATGTCCGAAAAAAAGATGACCGATCTTCGGCAAGATCTCACAAGCCTCAAGGAGAAGCTAAGTGGCGATATTCTGGCGCTTCAAACGTCCATACAATCTCAAGATAAAGAGCAACAACAGCGCACCAATGCGCAAATCACGGCCGTGACCCAACAAGTTGACGAAAAGAATCAAGTGTTAACGGATAAGATGACTGAATTTCAGACAGCCCTTGGTCAATTCAAAGAAACGCTCTCCAGCCTTGGAAATGATATTACTCAAACCCAAACGAATCTTGGCGCCCTTCAGACTGATGTCACTACGCAACGTCAAACTCTGAGTACCATGCAAAGCGAGGATGCCAATCTTGGGCAATCCATCACCCAGGTTAAGGAAGCCCTAGAACAATCCGGAACGGCCTTAGGAAGCCAGATCGAACAACACGACGATCAATTCACCATGCTTCAACAGCAAGTAAACGCAATTCAGGACAAGTTGGCTACCGATACGCAGGCGTTACGAACCTTTCTGGAACAAGACGTTAACACGGCTATGGACCAAGTAGTCGCCTCCATGGAGGCCAAACAACAACCAATAGGCCAAAAAATTTCTGCCCTCCAAGCCGACATGGAGGCGTTAGGAATACATGTCCAAGCGGAGGCCACGCAGGTCCAGGAACTTTCCCAGTCAGTGGTGAAACTTCGCGAAGCGCAAGATGTGATGGGCAGTCTACTCGGGAAACGCGGAGATGAGATCATCCAACAAGCGGGACGTTTGTCGGAACGGATGAACACCGTCGAATCTCATCAAGCCACGCTGACACAACAACTTCAATCTAACACGAAGAAGACATCCGCTCATTTGACCGAAGTAAATGCCAGCCTCAACGCTCTGTCCCAGAATCTTAGTCAAACCACCCAATCGCTCTCACAGCGACTCGGGCAACAAGAACAGACCATGGCCTCCCTGGATCAAGCTATGCAGGAATTGCAGCAACTCAAAAGTGAAACCCAAGGCCAAATCCAACAAATGCGAGCAGCAAGTCAGGTTTCTGCCCAGCTCAAGCAGAATGTCGAGCAGATGACGAAACGAATGCAGGAATTGGAAATCCATCAATCAGCACTCGTTGGCAAACTTGACTCTGACGCACAAACGACCACGTCCCACCTTCAAGAAGTCAACAACGGCATCCAATCCGTCGCTCAAGCCTTGGAAAATGTCAGCGCGAAATTGAATGCACGAATCGTCAATCAGGAACAACAACTGAATCACGTTATGACCAAATTTCAAGGCGTGCAGAATACAGCTGAATCCTCTCAAATGAATATTCAACACCTGAATGATTTAACCGGAACCATGAATCAATTACAGGAAGTCATCAATACCATCGGAACAAAACTAGGTGAACGGGTGGATGAGCATGAGGACCGCCTGAGCCAATTGGCCAAACGCGTCAATCAATTACAAGGGACAAAACCTAAAAAATGACCCTACAATGCCCATTTTTGACTTCACCGGTCCTCCAGTCAAGGACACTTTGACAGGGTCAGGCCTTTTCTCATCAACCTTCAGTTGGTAGAATAGATAGGTATCAACCTCCCAAACTTCTGAATGAGGATTATGTCTCGTACATTTCTTTCATATATGCCGCTGTTCACGATCCTCATTTTCGGAGGATGCGCGACGGAACCAAATCTGACCGATATACAAAAACAGGTTCAGACACTCACGGTCCAACAGGAAGCTACTCAACAACAAGAGCGACAAGCTCGTGATCGTCTGTCTGCCATTGAATCTCAGCTTGATGAACACGACTTTTTGGTGGGGGAACTCATTAAGACTGAAGAGGAGGCGAATTTAGACACCCGCCACTTACTGGAAAAGCTGGAAAGGACCAGCGCGATGCTCAGAGAGCAAATTGAGCAGACTCGTGTATCCACGCAACGGCGAGATCAGGATTTATCGATTCGAGTCAAAGCCATTGAAGCGCGGATCGATAATATGGTTCATCGGCCCCAATCCGGATCCTCCCAAATCAATACGCCGGTCCCTTTCACACCGACACCGGATACCCAGGACCCGAATTCAGCTCAACAGAAACAAACCCAATCCAGTCCGGAAAGATCCGGGGTCGAGAATGAAGCCTCGGCGTTTCGATCAGCCTATAAAAGCTATCTCAAGGGGAACTATGATCGGGCCTCCATAGAATTCCAACGGTTTGTCAAACACTATCCCTCGACGACATTGACTCCTCAGGCCTTCTACTACCTCGGGCAATCACATTATGTACAGAAGCACTACGACCCGGCACAACAGGCCCTTCAGCACGTAGTTACGGAATATCCCAACACGAAATACCGAAGCCAAGCCTTATACATGCTCGGGCAGATTATGATTGAAACCGAGCAACGCTCAAAAGCCCAAGAACTCTGGAAACAAGTGATTCGGGATTACCCGGATTCTTCTGACGCCAACAATGCGAAGGAACAATTAAAAAAAGCCGGGCTATCTTGATTCTCTTTCCGTCGTCCTCCCGTCTTTCGGTCGCCACAGTCATTTCGTTCTAATCCGAATCCCATGTCTTCTCTCGTGACTGGAAAAATTCATGTCCTTCCAGATGATGTGTCATGTCGAATTGCTGCGGGGGAGGTCGTCGAGCGGCCAGCGTCGGTGGTCAAAGAACTCATAGACAATAGCCTAGACGCAGACAGTTCCCTCATCACCATTGAAGTTGAAGACGGCGGTCGACGTCTCATCCGTGTGACGGATAATGGGACGGGGATGAATCGAAATGATGCGCAATTGGCCTGCCAGCGGTTTGCGACGAGCAAACTTCACGCTGAAGACGATTTATTTCGGTTGACCACGTTAGGATTTCGGGGAGAAGCATTACCCAGTATTGCCTCAGTTTCTCGATTTTGTCTGAAAACCGTACCAACGGATTCCCCTATTGGTACTGAAACACGTTCAGCAGGAGGCACTACCTGGGATAAACAGGATTTTGCCGCCGCAACTGGCACCCAGGTGGAAGTTCAGGACCTTTTTTTTAATACTCCCGGCAGACTGAAATTTCTAAAAACCATCTCCACGGAATTTTCTAAAATTTCCTATACGGTCCAGCAGGCGGCGACGATCAATCCTCACATTCACTTCAGACTCCTGCATCATAACCATAAGATTTTGGATTATCCGATGGTTTCAACCTTTCAAGATCGCTTAATCCAAATATATGGCCCCACCTTTCTTGATCGCTTCCTCCCCCTCACACAAACCTCCGAGCCTTTCCAACTTAACGGGTTCATCGTCAGCCCCCATTATGCGCGAGTTTCCCGCACCCCCCAGGAAATTTTCGTCAACGGCCGACCGATTAAAAATACCACCATCTCCCATGCGATTTACGAAGGCTATAGATCCTTTTTGCCAAAAGGAAAGCATCCCCACTTTATTGTCTGGATACAACTCGATCCAAAAACGCTGGATATCAATGTCCATCCCACAAAACGGGAAGTCCGTTTTTCACATCCGGAAGTCGTGCATTTGGGAATCCTTCGTGCCGTCAAGCAGACGTTTGTCACGGATACATCATTCGCCATCGATCCTCCTGTTCAAGAGCAGGGAGACGGCTCTTATCAATCGCCTTCGACTACAACCAGAACCACAAAACCGTCCTTAGGTGTTGCTCCTATTGCCGGCACAAGATTCTTTCCTGAAAAGGCGGGCACCGTGATTACTCATTTCGGCCTCCTTGCTCAAGAGCCTCCATCGACCTACACGGCATTACCGAAAGAATTCCACATCGTTCCCCTAGGCCAAATTCAGAAGACCTATCTATTAGGGCACATTAATGAAGATCTCTACATCATCGACCAACATACGGCTCATGAGCGTGTGCTTTTTGAGCGCCTCATTCAAGCCTGGAGCCATAACAATGTGCCCCAACAGGATCTCCTCATTCCAGAACCCATCGATCTGCTTCCGCACCAAGGAACCTTATTGGAAGAATGGCTGCCTGTGTTATCCAAGACAGGCTTAAATATTGAACGATTTGGGCCAACCTCGTTTGTGGTGCGATCAGTACCTGCGATATTGGGAACCAGTACCATGGGCCCATTGATTCTGGAGCTGGTAGAAGAACTCTCTGAATGGAAATCAACAGATTCCTTAGACACATTAATCAGACCTATTCTGGCTACGATGGCCTGTCAACGCGCGGTTCAAGCGGGACGGACCATGACTCTCCCAGAAATTTCCACCTTGTTTCATGAGTGGGCTCATGAAAATTTTCCCATGACCTGCCCTCACGGAAGACGGGTCGCCATTCGACATTCAGTAGACGAATTGAATACCCTGTTTGCTCGGGCTTCTGAGAAATACCCGACGACCTGATTGCCGATGACACGCACAGAACTGATCACCACACACAAACCCATCGTGGCGATAGTCGGTCCCACGGCTATCGGCAAAAGCCGCATCGGAATTGAAATTGCCCAAGCGCTCCATACTGAAATCTTAACGGTCGATTCTTGCCAAGTGTACCGAGGCATGGATATCGGGACGGATAAGCCGGCGCTCCAAGAACGCGGAGGCGTCCCGCATCAATTGATTGATCTTGTAGACCCGGACCAATTATTTAACGTCGGCGATTTTCGACGGTATGCCCTCCAAGAAATCTCTCGGTTGCATGGACAGGAACTTCTTCCTCTCTTCGTTGGTGGAACAGGACTCTATATCAGAGGACTACTGAAAGGGCTATGCCTAGGACCACCGGCCAATTGGTCCATTCGCCAGGCGTTAACGCAAGAAGCCACCAAACATGGCCGGGCTTTCTTGCATCAGAAGCTGCAACAAGTCGACCCCGATCTCGCACAACGACTGCATCCTCACGACCAACCTAAAGTACTCAGGGGACTCGAAGTGTATCACACACTCGGGATTCCCTTATCACAAGTACAGCAACAACATCGGTTTCAAGAATCGCCCTATCCCTTCCTCCTTATAGGCCTCACGATGGATCGTCAAACCCTTTATCGACGAATTGACGCCCGCGTGGAATGGGAAATCAAAAAAGGGCTAGTGGAGGAAACCCAACAACTCATGCAGCAGGGTTATTCGCGAGACTTGGGTTCAATGAAGGGATTAGGGTATCGACAATTTTCCGGATATCTAGCAGGAGAATATTCCTATGACGAAGCGGTGCGATTATTAAAACGGGATACCCGTCACTTCGCAAAACGGCAAATGACCTGGTTCAAAAAAGAGAAAGGGATTCAGTGGATCGCCTTGGCAGAGTCGGATATTCCCACACAGGCGGCCACACGCATCTTGAAAATGATTGACGATTTTCTTTATGCGTTAACCACGTCTCCAGCTAGGCAAGACAAGATGAAAACGCATCAACCCGTTCAGTCGCCTGCCGAAGCGGACCAGACGAAATGTTCCTAAAAATCCGATACTTTATTTCCTAAGGAGTTGTCACGGTGCCCACACGCACAACAAAAGTTCGAAAATCCAAAGCGGACATCGCCATCATCGGCGGAAGCGGGCTCTACCACATGGAGGGACTCACGAAGATTAAAGAAGTGAAGGTCACGACGCCTTTCGGCCAACCATCTGACTCCATCATGCTGGGATCCTTTGAGGGACTCAATATCGCGTTTTTAGCGCGGCATGGTCGAGGACATCGAACACGACCAACCGGCATTAATTATCGCGCCAATATTCATGCACTCAAATCTCTAGGGGTTTCCCGCGTTCTTTCTGTGAGCGCGGTTGGAAGCATGAAAGAGGACATTCGGCCCGGCGATTTCGTGCTACCCGATCAGTTTATCGATCGGACCACTCAACGTCTTAATACATTTTTTGACCAAGGGCTTGTCGCCCACGTGGCCTTTGGCGATCCTATTTGCGCCACCCTATCCTCCATGTTAGCCCAGGCCAGTCAAAAGGTGTCCGTGAAGGTCCATCGCCCGGGAACTTACCTCTGCATTGAAGGCCCACAGTTTTCCACTCGAGCCGAGTCTCTGCTCTACCGAACATGGGGGGTCGATGTCATTGGCATGACCAATATCCCTGAAGCCAAACTCGCGCGGGAAGCCGAACTCTGTTATGCAACCCTAGCGTTGGTGACGGATTATGACTGTTGGCATGAAACGGAAGATGCCGTGTCGGTAGGCGCCATTTTGGCC
This sequence comes from Nitrospirales bacterium, assembly GCA_040904705.1. Classification (GTDB taxonomy): domain Bacteria; phylum Nitrospirota; class Nitrospiria; order Nitrospirales; family UBA8639; genus Nitrospira_E. Next base: position 25,066 of record JBBDSY010000035.1, read on the forward strand.
ATCATGCACCAAAACGTCGAAACCGCAAAGCTGGTGTTACAGCAGGCGTTGAAACTGGCCAAAGATCTCGGGCCCTGTTCATGCCACACAGCCCTGGAACATGCCGTCATTACGCCATTAGCTCGGATCAGTCCGACCTTCAAGAAACGTTATCAAGTCCTGCTACAACGACAATTATCGACCACTCTTCAAACCAAGAAAAGGTAATCATCATGGGAAATTTATTAGTCGTAGGTTCCGTGGCGTTTGATTCCGTACGAACCCCATTTGGAGAGGCATCAAATGTTTTGGGAGGCTCAGCCACCTATTTTTCAACATCGGCCAGCTTCTTTACGGACGTCCATTTAATCGCAGTAGTTGGCGAAGATTTCCCAGAGGAACATCTTGAATTTTTACGAAGTCGCGGAATTGATCTGGAAGGGTTAGAACGTCGGCCCGGCAAGACCTTTCGCTGGAAAGGAGAATATTCCTACCAACTCAACGAAGCCCACACACTAGAAACCCATCTCAATGTGCTGGAAACCTTTCGTCCCAAAATACCCGAACGCTACACCTCCCCATCTGCACTATTCCTTGGCAACATCGACCCGGAATTACAACTCGATGTACTGAGCAAAGTGACAAGACCTTCTATTGTGGCGTGCGACACCATGAATTTTTGGATTGATGGGAAACGAGATGCCCTATGGAAAGTGCTAGAATCTGTCGATGTCCTCGTGATTAACGATGGTGAAGCGAGAGCGTTAGGAGAAGACGCCAACTTGGTCCAAGTAGCCAAACGGATTTTATCGCGAGGCCCGAAGACATTGATCGTCAAACGAGGAGAGTATGGCGTCTTGATGTTTCATCGCAACGGAATGTTTGGTGCACCGGCCTATCCCTTAGAAACCGTCAAAGATCCTACTGGAGCAGGTGATACTTTTGCCGGAGGCTTTATGGGGTATCTCTCCGCGTCCGGGAATTACTCTGAGGCTGGACTTCGGCAGGCTATTATCTTTGGCAGTGTGATGGCTTCGTTCAATGTGGAAGAATTTAGCCTTGATCGATTGAAGCGGTTGACCAGAGAAGAGATTGACTCCCGGTATCACGCATTCAAGCAGCTCACACATTTTGAAGCTCTATCGTAGACGGCAAAAACCAAGCTGCATTCAGGTCCCTCAATGGAATCCTTAGGAGACTACCTCAAACAGGCACGAAAGAAAAAAGGGCTTTCCCTAGAAAAGGTTGCCTCGCAAACCCGAATTCAGGAACACCATCTTCAGGCTCTGGAAGCTGAAGACTTTGCCAATCTTCCCGCAAAGGTTTTCGCCAAAGGGTTCGTCCGGTCCTATGCCAAAGCCTTAGGTTTAGACGAAGAAGAAGCTCTTCAACATTTCCTCCAAACATCGGGGAATTTTTACGATCAGCTTCAACCAGACCAATCACAACCGCATGTGCAGGTAAAATTGGATGCGGCTCCTCGGCAACGTAACAACTGGAGTCTTATTATTGGCGCTCTCGTCCTCATAGCTGTAGGAGCTATTTGGTATGGCCTTCCCAAACAACAAGACACACCCATTGCCCTCTCTGAGCCAGAAACCCCCGTTCCCATTGAACCGATACAACCACTTGTACAAAAACCTAATCCCACGGAAAATATCACACCGATAACACCAGTTGACTCTGAGCCACGAGAGGTTTCTCCCCCTTTGCCTGAGATAGTGTTACCAAAATCCCAACCCATAACGCCCATTTTTGGCGAACCTAGCCCTCCATCACCACCGCCAGCGGACGAAGCCACCGCAGACGGGTCTCATACTCTTGAGATCGAAGCCACACAATTAACCTGGGTCGTGGTTCAATCCGACCAACAAGCTCCGAAGGAAGCCCTCTTACAACCGGGACAACGTATCACCTGGAAAGCCAACCAGCAGTTCCAGCTCACACTCGGCAATGCTGCAGGAGTCGTCATTCGAATGAACGGCCAACCACAAGGACCATTTGGAAAACCAGGACAAGTCGTTCGCGACATCAGACTTCGACCTTAAGCTTCCTCACCGTTCTAACTTTCGCCATCTCTTAGGTCTACCTTGAGACTTCCCCCAATAATTTTGATAAAAAAAGTTGGTATTATTTGCGATGATCTGGTATATAGATTGGTTTCTTGACAGGTCAAAAAATTGGTTGATATGATTAAAAGGTTTGGGTGGTTGAGGGATGGTTTGGTCATCCCTTCCCTCTCAAATACCCCGAACCAGAAAAATTTCAACATGGGTGCACAGGACACCTCAATGAGTTTTTTTGCTCTCATCCACTCTGTTTAACCAGGAGGCTTACATGAAGTTTTCGATGAAAATGTTTGCGATGGCTACAGCCGCCATGTTTCTGACCACAGGTCTGGCTATTGCCGGACCGGAAAAGGATCCTTTGAAAGCACGGGTTCCGGCTGACAAACGCTCAGCGGCCAAAAAAGACAAAGCACCTGATGAATTGTACAAAAAGGCCGAGGATGCTTCTCCTGAAATTATTGCTGAAGGAAAGGCTATTTTTGAAGGAAAAGGTACCTGCGTCAATTGCCACGGAAAAGAGGGCGATGGGCAAGGTCCTGCTGGCAAAGTTCTCAATCCTGGACCTCGGGATTTCACCAATTGCAAATTCCATAAGAAACGGAAAGATGGTGAGATGATGTGGGTCATTAAAAATGGCAGCCCTGGCACCGGAATGGTCCCCCTTATTCCAACGACGATCAGCGAAGAAGAAGGCTGGAAAGTCATTGCCTACGAAAGAAGTTTCTGCAAAGATTAAATACCAGTAGTACGACGAGCATGGGAACCCCCGTTGGGCTCAGCTCAGCGGGGGTTTTTTATTGGACTGACCATACTCAGTTCTACCTACCCCGCTTTCCACATTGACACCTTTCAAGGCCCTTGACTAGACTCTCTCAGGTAATTCCCCGATTGATTTGGGATATAGAATCATCTGTTATTTAGGAGAATACTTGTCTCATGGCTAAACGACGATCTCTTCAAGAAGACACAATTGCGCTAAAAACGAAAGTGAGGGAATCCTCAGCGAAGAGTGAGGACCATGAAGGAAGTCCGGCAATCCGGTCTCTCCGAAAACGGTTAAAGCGGACACAACGAAAAGTGCGCGCCGCGAAGCAGCAGGAGGCTTCTCGAACTGCAAAAAAAACCGATGCCCAAAAGTAAAACCGAGAAGCTATGGCACAGTAGAAACTTGGAGGAACCCCATAATGCGTGACGACCAAACAAATATTGATGATGAATTTTCTGACCAAACCGAATTCGTCTCCTTGGACGGGGAAAAAACCCTTCCCAAAGACGAATTAGTCGATGAAGTGGCTGAAGCCATCACAACCGAATCCGAAGAAGAAATGACGGACATCGTGGCTTCAGCTGAGGCCGATATTGAGGGAACAGAACCGGAAGAAGAATTTGTCGAAGAGCAAGTGAAAGATGAAATCGATATACAAATTGATCTCTTAAATGATTCGGATTGGGTCGTCCGCCGCGAAGCCATCATAACCCTGGGTGAAATGGGTGACGAACGGTGTATCGAACCCATCGTGCGATGCTTGCCAGACGGCGATTGGCAAGTACGTGACGCCGCGATCGAGGCCCTTGCCATGATCGGCTCTCCTGCCGTCGAACTGCTGCTCCGCTACACACGTGATTATGATGCCAGAAAATCAGCCATTAGAGCATTAGGGAAGATTAACGATGAACGGGTCCTCGATCCTCTCATCACCTTCATGCGCAGTGATGAATTCAAAGATGACGCCACGCGAGCATTAGCAGAGCTGGGAAAACCTGCTGTAGCTCGATTGTTGGAGTTATTGAAAGATCCGGAAGAAGTCACCAGAAAACAAGCGATCCTGGCACTGGGAGAAATTAAGGATGCCAGTAGCGTAGATTCTTTGATTGAACGGTTGCAGGATACTGATTGGTTTACACGCCTGACGGCTGCCAGCGCACTGGAGAAAATCGGGGATCCCCGCGGACGAGAAGCCATCAAACCTTTATTAAAAGATCCAGACTTGGTCGTCCGTATGCGGATCGAACGCATGCTGGCCGCGTGGAAAAAAGAGGCCGTCAACGCCTAAGAAATTAGGGCAGAACCGCCTGCAGGTCTTGACGGAGGTCCTCTAATAAATGGGGAGGGAGGTTTCGGCCCTGGGCCAAGCTCGCTTGAGCATCACGGACTTTCTGCTTCACCGTTTCAATCTTCCTCGCCAACGGGCCGTGCGGGTCAAGAGCCACCGCGTTATCTAAATGCTGAAGCGTGCGTTCGAATTCTCCCGAAGCCCCTGCGAAATCATGATCCAGCAAGTAAGCCCGACCCTCAACCAACCCTTCCTTGGCTCCCAACATTTGCCGTTGTAATTTGACCGTTTGGTCAAGGCCAATGGTTTTTTCCAGCATCTCACCTGACAAATTTCGCAGGGTTTGCTTGACCACATCCGGTTGTTGGCCGGTGTAAAATCCGGCCCCAAACACCACGCTGAACACAATACCCCATCGAATAATTTTCAGCATAGACACCCCCGACGATTGATAGTAGTAGTACGAGAGATTGGCGGTCCTACTTGTTGCCACACAGCCCAGAAGGGAGCGGATGCAAGCTCGACGGAAGAGAAGAACAACCTGGGAACCATCTGCATGATCGAGAGGACCATGTGAACACTCGCTTGAAAACGGACCGCTACGGGATGAATCACCAACGTTTCCTTAGACCAGGGTGGCAGCCCATCACGTTGCAATCGACACGCACCACTCCAGATCATGCAAGTTTTGCTTCCACAGAGGATAAGGCATCGGAAAGCAGAGGCGCATAGGCTCGCGCCACATATTCTTTCAACATCCGACGAGCACTAAATCTTGGAGCCCCTGTCTGAATGGCATTTTTGACGATGGTACACCATCCATGAGGAATTCCATCTACCCCACGATCATAGTATAAGGGGATCACGTCGTCTTCCAGTGTGCTGTAGAGGTTTGCGCAATCCCAAGCGTCCTGTTTCCCGTCATTCCCCGGTTCATCAAGGAGTGGCACCGCCCAGCCATTGGACCCATCATACCCCTCTTTCCACCATCCGTCTAACACGCTCAAATTAGGTACACCATTTAAAGCCGCCTTCTGTCCGCTGGTTCCGCTGGCCTCCAAAGGCGGGCGGGGATTATTAAGCCAGACATCCACGCCCTGGACCAAAAACTTCGCCACATGCATGTCATAATCTTCGACAAACGCAATGTGGCCACCAAAATTATGGTCTTTGGCAAATTGATAAATGCGATGGATGAGTTCACGTCCGAACTGATCAGCAGGGTGCGCTTTCCCGGCAAAAATAATTTGAACCGGTTTCCAAGGATTCAACAGAATCTTTTTCAAGCGGTCCAAATCCGAAAACAGCAATGTGGCCCGTTTATACGTGGCAAATCGCCTCGCAAAGCCTAGCGTCAGGGAATGCGGCTCAAACAAGGCACCAGTGGCCAACACTTGAGACGGTTCCATCGTCCCATCTATCCACCCGATCCGAGCACGTTGACGGATAAAAATGAGCATCTTTCTTTTCAGAAACTGTCGAGCTTCCCATAGTTCCTCGTCTGGAACTTCATGGATACGCTTCCAGAGTTCGGGATCATCACACCGCTCCCGCCAGTCGTATCCCAAATTCTTCTGAAACAAGACATCCATTTCCTCGGCAATCCACGTCGGCACATGCACCCCATTCGTCACACTGTGAATAGGCACCTCCTGGACCGAACGATCGGGCCACAGCACCTGAAACATTTTGCGAGAGACGTGCTGATGCTCCACACTCACGCCGTTAATGAAACCAGCATGGCGAATGGCTAACGCCGTCATGTGGAATTGATCAGCTCCAAACTCCGGGTGACGGCCTAATGCCATGAAATCTTCCTGGGGCAACCCCAACTCCTCCCACCACCAATGACAATGTTCACGAATGAGATCGCCGGAAAACATATCGTGTCCTGCAGGAACAGGCGTATGGGTCGTAAAGACCGTACTGTTACGCACCTGCTCCACGGCCTCATTCAACGACCGTCCTTGCCGGATCCCTTCCCGGATGCGTTCCACCAATAAGAACGCCGGATGCCCTTCATTCGCATGCCACACCTGCGGTTCACAGCCCACAGCGCGCAACGCACGGACTCCGCCTATACCTAACAAGAGCTCCTGACACAAACGCGTATGATGGTCTCCCCCATAGAGTCTGGCGGTCAGATGGCGGTCTTCAGGAGAATTTTCTGGGGTATCGGTATCCAAGAGATAGAGGGAGACGCGGCCAACTTTCACAAACCACACCACACAGGTCACCATCCGATCGCCAATGGGAACCTGAACCTTCGCTCCATCACCGGAAGGCGTTCGCGCCAACTCAATCGGCATCGCCATTTGATCAACCGAATCATACACGGCTTCTTGCCACCCCTCAGCATCGATGACCTGCCGGAAATACGCCTGGTTATACATAAACCCGACGGCGACCAGGGGAATCCCCAGATCACTGGCTTCTTTGAGATGATCGCCTGCGAGAATCCCCAAACCCCCGCTATACAATGGAACCGAACGATGGAGCCCAAATTCAGCTGAAAAATAGGCGACCTGGCCTTCTCGTAACTGAGGATACGTTGTGCTAAACCAATCGTCCTTGGCTCCCATATAATCGTGAAAGGTCTTCATCGCAGCCTGATATTGGCGAATAAACACCACATCCTCTCGAAGCATTTCCAATCGGCTGGGATCAATTTCTTCCAGTTGTCTCATGGGATCATGATGAGTCAGACGCCACAAGGTCTGATCGAAGTAGGAAAAAACAGCGCGGCTTTCAGGCGACCAGCTCCACCACAAGTTATGTGCTAATTCTGATAAATTTTTAAATTCTGCAGGTAGGATTCTCGACCGACTATCCATGAAAAAGCCTCACAAGGAGATGACAAAGAATTAGAGGAAAGCGGTATCACGAAGTGACTTCGTATACCAATTAGCATAGGTGAATGTGAAGAGATGTCAAGACAAGGAGACAGGTTGATGGAAACTCATGCATTGCCAACCGGGCGACTCACTCCAGCTTGAGCAAGCGAAACCACAATGGCGTAGCGCTCTCCGACAATACGCGTGACACGGTTCATGTGCTTCGCCAATTCCTTGGCTTCCTCTGGCGGAAGATCGTTGCGAAATTTTGGGTGGAGACCCCACCATGTTTCTATTTCTTCGCCTTCCTGAACACGCGAAACGACACTGATGAGTTTAATCAGCCCCTCCCCGCTGGTCCCCACGGGAGCACCAAGAGGAGTAACGGATCCCGATTGGGCCACCTTCGGGTCGATGGTAGGCGTTGATGGCTCGTCGAGAGCAGCGGTTGCTGCCACCGAAGCTTCACTTTTTGGTTGCGTGGCATCGTCAAAGAGATTTTTGAGAGCGGGGACAACAGCAGATCCACACAAAAATGCAGCAGAAGTGATTTGCTCTTTGCCAGGCGCGCCGGCTTTGGAGGCGACTCGCTCGGAGAAAAATTGAAAATATCGATCCCGTTCTTTGGTTTGATCGGTCACCACAAATTTAAACCGCTCATACACTTCCCGACTCTCAGAAACCGTTTGCCCAACGGACAGCATGACATCCATATCATCGACGTCAGTCGAACTCAGAGAAGGAGCCAAAACGGTTTTTAATTGATGGGCGACCGAATCTTCCAGACTATTCATAAAGTCCCGTTGAGCCTGAATGGGAATATAAAAGGCCGAGAGCCGATCCACCAAATTAAACAACATCCGGAGAAATTCTAAATAAATGTCCCATTCCTGCTTCTGCTGAAGTTTCAGGGCCTGCTGTTGATCGGACCGTTTGATGAGGTTGACCGATTCGCGAGACACGCTCATCATCGTATGAGCCAAATCTTTCAAGATGCCGGTATAATGTTCAGACGGATTGTTTGCCATAATCGATTCCTTTGGGTGAATAGAGGCGGATTATAACTGAGGCTTTATAAGCCTGTCCAAGACTCAATCCATCCGCGTTGCAACCCACCACAGCCTATGCTATACACGGCCAACCCCCAATCGTATGAGACTGAATCGCGAACGGCCTACGGCATTCTCTCTAGAGACTCATGGATTCGACATCGGCAAATCCCAAAACCTATGTCCTCAAGCGCCCGCTTGATGAATTGGCACCTCCGCCACTCTCCCGCAATTACGCCGAGGAACTCAATGGCCAACAACTCGCCGCAGTCGAGGCCGTCGATGGGCCAGCCCTCGTCATTGCCGGAGCGGGCAGTGGAAAAACACGAACGTTGGTCTATCGAGTCGCCCGACTCATTGACCTTGGCATCCCGCCAAGCTCCATCCTCCTTCTGACCTTCACCCGAAAAGCCGCACAGGAAATGTTGGAACGTGTGGGCCTCCTCATCGGCCTCCGCAGCCAACAGGTCAGTGGAGGAACGTTTCACTCCACGGCCAACCTCCTCTTGCGCCGATATGGTCGACCCGTCGGCTTGGAATCCGGGTTTACGATTTTAGATCGAAGCGATTCCGAGGATTTATTAAGCCTCTTGCGCGGCCAACTCGGACTGAATGACATGGGCAAACGCTTTCCCCGCAAACATACCATCGCCGAAATGTTTGGGAAAACAGCGAATACGCTGGAAAGTTTGGAAGACATCGTCCTCGATGAATACAGTCATTTCGGAAATTTTTTAACCGAACTGACCAAGCTCCAAGCAGCCTATGAGTCAGCCAAACGGCAACGTCAATTAGTGGACTATGATGATTTGCTCGTCAAGCTCTTAGAGCTTCTGGTCGTCGACGAACATTCCAGAGACACGATTAGCCGCGCCTTTCGCTATATTTTAGTGGATGAATATCAGGACACCAATCGGCTGCAGGCCTCACTCGTGCGGAACCTCGCCGCCACGCATCAAAACGTCATGGTCGTGGGTGATGACTCGCAATCCATTTATGCCTTTCGCGGCGCGACCTTTCGCAATATTATGGAATTCCCCGATTTATTTCCTGGAGCCACCATCTACAAGTTAGAAGAAAACTACCGCAGCACGCAGCCGATCCTCCAACTCGCCAATAAGCTCATTGCGGCCGCTCCGGAACGCTACAGCAAAACACTGTTCACCCGAAAAGAAGAAGGCCCATTGCCGAGCCTCGTCCAGGCCATGGGTGAAAACGCTCAATCACGATTCATTGCGCAAAAAATCTTAGAACTGCGAGAAGAAGGTGTCGCGTTAGGTGAAATCGCCGTATTGTTTCGATCCAGCTTTCATGCCTTCGATCTGGAACTGGAACTCACACGCCGGAATTTACCGTTCATTAAACGTGGCGGGTTCAAATTTATCGAAACGTCCCATGTCAAAGACCTGCTCGCGCACTTGCGAGTGATTCACAATCCATTAGACACCGTGAGCTGGAATCGTCTACTCCTGCTCCTGGAAGGCGTCGGGCCAAAAAAAGCCAAAGACCTGATCGCCATGATCTTAGAAGCCCATGGCAGCTATGAGGGACTCAAACGGAGTACAGGCCGTTCTGCCGCGGGATTGCAGCATTTGGCTTCGACGCTGGAAGCACTCACCGAGGAACCACACAGCCCTGCCGTTCTTCTGGGCGAGATGCTGGAATATTACTTACCGTTGCTGAAAGACCAGTATGACGATTATCCCAAACGCATTCGCGATCTGGAACATTTATCCGTGATGGCGGAACGGTATGCGGACCTCAATCACTTTCTGGCCGATCTCACGCTCGAACCCCCGAATGAAAGCAAATCAGATATCGAGGCCTCAGATAATGATGACGAACGGCTAATTCTCTCGACCATTCACTCGGCCAAAGGACTGGAATGGAAATGTGTGTTTGTCATCTGGTTGGTGGATGGCCGGTTTCCCTCTGCCTACTCATTCACAGACGACGAGGGACTGGAAGAAGAGCGCCGGCTTTTATATGTCGCGGTCACCCGGGCTAAACACCATCTCTTCCTCACCTACCCTATTAATGTGTACGATAAGATGACAGGGGCGGTGCTCTCGCAGCCAACACGGTATTTCGATCATATTCCTCCCTCACATTTTGAAATCTGGAATTTAGTGGAAGAAGATCAAACCTATTCCTGGAGATAGCATGGGATCAAGGCTTAGAGGAATTATCGCTGCAATCGTCTGTGTGACGCTCATCAGTGTGGGCACCGGCGGAATGGCCGGGGCTGAAGAGGGCGCATCAGGCAACCGGCCCAGCCCACGAAATCCGTGGCCTGCCCTGCTGCAACAAGCCGAGACCTTAGGGCTCCCAACGGAATTTCTCACCCACATCGATCCCGCATTTGTGAAGATCACCTTCGAAGACCTCCGAACCTACGCGGCCGAATACCACCCCGAAGATCACCGAATGATTCTGAACATGCGGCTCTCCTTTAACGAAGCCGGTGGCGCATTGGCGGATCTAGCACGCATGACCCATCACGACCTGGCCCTGCTCTATCATGAGTTGCTGCATGCCTATATGGATTATCTCTACGCCGACCAACAGCTCACACCGCTCAACGCAGAAGACAAGCAGGTGCTGAATTTTGCCAATAACCAAATGAGCTGCCACTATCGTTTCGTGCGCATCAACCCGATTCGGCAGCTCAAAGGCGCCACGGAACTCCGGTTTCTGTCCGATCAAGACTCCTGGGAAGTCATGAACGAAACCTGGGCCGTCTTTGTCGGATGGGTGCTCTGGACCAAACTCGAACTCTTCCAGGGAAAGCTTTCGGACAGTACCTGGACGCCCGCACTCATCGAGCAATGGACCGACCGATTAGAGAAGGCGGTCGAATCCGGAGAATTGCTGGGCTACTACGAACCGGATGATCCTGAAGAACGAAAGGTTGCGCGGAAACGCTTCATCGCCCCGTCCAACGGGCTGACTCCCCAAGACGTCGAACATCTCCTCACCAAGGTCTTACAGGAACCCGCTGAATTGGTGGAAGCCTCCAAAGGCGTGTTTGAAGCCTATCAAACCGGCCTCGAGCCACCCCCATCCTGCCAATAAACGCGAGCATAACATTGGCTAGACTTCCGCCAAACAACCATGCTAGCTTCAAAATCTTTCCTCGCCAGTAAGGAGAGTGTGAGGGGGAAAGTCACGAGAAAACCGGAATACGGAGAACATGTGCGCCTGTAGCTCAGTGGATAGAGCACTTGCCTCCGGAGCAAGGGGCCACAGGTTCAAATCCTGTCAGGCGCACCATTAAGCAAGTGAAAAACGTAGAAGTATAGAGGACGTTCAAAAAATCCACTCAGCGAGGCCGCAGGCAGCGAGGACTTCGAGGCGTACTCGACCAGTACGTCGAGAAGGACGAGCAACGAGAACGAAGCTGATGGGTTTTTTCAACTTCCTCCTTTCTCTTCGGTGGGGCCGTTAGCTCAGTTGGTAGAGCAGCTGACTCTTAATCAGCGGGTCGTAGGTTCGATCCCTACACGGCCCACCAAAATCCATAGCTTACAAACCGCAGTCCTCCTCCAGGTCGCCGATATAGACACCGTGGAGACCCCTGGGAGGCAACTGTTTTTCTGCCACGGCAAATCTGGCCTCTCTCCCTTCAAGCTTTCCCAGTCTCGAAGAGTCCTGGCAAAGCTCGGACCTCTTCGAAATAATACCGCATATTTCTTTCAAAGATACTTGCGCTTTGAAAGTCGTCTTACAGTCCACGTACTCACACCATAAACCCAAAAGACTTCCGCGCCTCGAACGCAGGCAAGGTACACCAGGACACCCACAGGGAAGGCTATGTTCGCAAAACAGTTATAGAAATGACCGAATTGAAGTGGAAAGGCAAAGAGGGTTGGTTAATTCCAGCATTCAAAGCAGTCCCCCGCTTTTTGCGAGAAATGATCCTGAAGTGCATGTTTTCCTAGCTACATCTTATGAAGAGCCGCTGGTTCTATGCCAGGAATCCTGATAAAATGCCCCTGAAGGTTGAATACTTATGAAATCACTACACGTGGAAATCCCTCCAGAATTGAGAGCGTGCCTAGGCTCAGAAGAAGAGGCCACGCATGAGGTTCACCAGGCCTTAGTTATGGACTTACTGCGCCGGGGCAAAATAAGCCGGGCAAAGGCGGCAGAACAATTACAGGTTCCGTTAGAAGACTTCCCTAAGCTTCTTAGCCAATATCGGATACCCTGGTTCGACGCCACCCTTAAGGACCTTGAAGAAGATGAAAAGACACTAGGGACCCAAGAAATATCATCTCAGTGATTCTGGTTCTTGATTCCAGCCCCCTCATCACCCTCGCACGCATTACCAAACTTCCACTTCTTCAACGTTTAGCCCAACAGACGATAATCCCATCAGGCGTTTATCAAGAAATAGTCAGCGCGGGGAAAGGCAGACCTGTGCATTAAGCGTTCAGACAACCACGTGGCTCGTCCAAAAAACACCGGCAGATGTATCGGCACTTGATCGCTTGACGCAACGTTTAGGAAGGGGAGAAACGGAGGCCATTGTGTTGGCAAATGAACTGCCCGGAAGCATGGTCGTACTTGATGATGCCTTCGCCAGACGAGTAGCAAGAGAGGAAAAGGTCCCAGTTGTGGGCACGGTCGGTCTTCTCATTCATGCGAAACACAAAGGGCTGGTTTCGAGTATCAAACCCATTTTACAAGCTCTAAAACAGGCAGGGTTTTATTTCGACCAGCCTCTTATTGACCTCGTCCATAGGAAACTGAGGAATCGCACTAAGCGTCTGTGACACAAAAAAAAATGTGAAGACTCAATAGGAATAATGAGCACGCGGCAAACAACAAAAATGGAGAAAACGCAAGATGCCGAAAAGCTCAGCTAATGCGATGCGTACAGAATATGATTTTTCACAAAGGTGAGGGAAAATATCCCAAGGCCTATCACCAAGGATCTAATGTGATTGTGTTAGGTCCTGATGTCGCAGAACGGTTTCCAAAAGCAGAGTCGGTGAATGAGGCCTACGAAGCTTGGTGAATGTGATGGATGGAATATCGAAGTCCCAGCAACAGTAAGGAATGGCATCCTTATCTGTTTCGCCGCTTTGTAGTTCGAGGAAGGTAGAGCGGTTTACTCTTAATAGAGGGCCACAGGTTCGATCCCTACACGGCCCACCATCTTAAAATGAGGATACGGTTTAGATGCCCCCTCCTTGAAAGGACAGGATTTCTCTCAAAGAGAGAAATCAGGAAAGTAAAATGCCAAAAAATTCTTATTTATGAAATAGGACAATTCAAATAAATATCTTTCAATTTCTTCATCTTCTAGGTCGTTCACGCCAGCACTCCGTTCAGGACAAAGTCTGTTTTAAACCTGTTTCCGGAAATTTGGCGCTTTCTTTTTTACCTTATTAAAATAGTGAAACAACAGCTCGACAATGTGTGAACAAGATTATTGGGTTGGTTCGGGAGCATCGAGAAAGCCTGTAGGGCTTTCTGAAAGGGCTGGATTACCTAGAAAATAGCGGCGAGATATGTGTCATTGCAAGGCCTGACCCTCTGCCTTCAATACCATCCCATTTTTCTATTGCCGCGCGGATAAAATTTCTTTCGCCGTCATAAAGTTTTTGGGTAGGGTAAAGCTATCTGTCACCTGTGCAAGGTCGTACTGCTTTTGTAGGTTCAGCCAAAACTCCGCACTGTTTCCAAAGAACAGGGAAAGTCTCAAGGCGGTATCAGGCGTAATAGACCTGTCACCGCTGACAATGGCATTTATGCGGGTCTTAGGAATGTCCGTTGCCTTCGCAAGGGCATATTGTGAAATTGCCATCTCATCAAGAAATTCCTCTTGAAGGATAATGCCGGGGTGTTCTACTGGTATCTTTCTCATGTTCTCCTCCTAGAGCTTGTCATGATAGTCGCCAAATTCAACATTCAAAGCGTTCCCATTCTCCCAGATAAACCATATCCGGGATTGTTCTGTGACCCGGATCGAATGATATTTGCCCCACTTGCCTTTCATTTTTTCCAGTCTGTTGCTGGGCGGCATCTTTAAATCCGTGATATTCCTGGCCGCGTCGATCATTCGTAATTTTCTGAAGGCTTTGTGTTGCAAGGCCTCTGGAAGCTTCTTAACGTAGGTTCGATTCCAAATCGATTCCGTTTTCTTGTCACCGAATGTCTTAATCATACCAAATAGTAACGCCAAGCAGGACTAGCGTCAAGCTATACAGTACCGCAAGACGGTACTCTTGTAAACAACAGGGGGTTTAGAGTGGGCCCCAATGCCTAAACCGCCGATGTGGAAAAATAAGTCAGCTTTCCGATCATGGTTTCTCCCTATTCGGGCGTCGTCCTCTTTTCGAAATGAACCTGTTTGAGAGTGCGGTAGCCTAACGCTTGATGCTGCGAGTCTGCATTACCCGTAACGACCAATTGGCCCTCCAAGCTCGTTAGGGCCAGAAAGAACCATGTATATAAGAGCAAGCAAAGACCCCAAATCCTTGATCGAACCACCGGTTATTCTATTCTAGGGGTGACAGAAAAAGTTCCGAGGAAACGAAAGAGGATAACGTTTGACGAAATGCAAACGGTGCTTCAGGATTTTATTCCGTATCAAAAAATGCGGCCCGATCCAGATACGAAAAACGAAATAAATAACCTGGATTCAGTAGAGGAGCGACGGTCCCAACAGGTGATGCACAAGATTATTGGGTTGGTTCGAAAGCATCGAGAAAGCCTGTAGGGCTTCATGAAAGGGCTGGATCAGAAAAAGAACAGCGGAGAGAGTTCTAGCTCTGAACGATTCAAAACCTGACCCCAGATCCTCATCGACCCAGATCTGGCAAAGGTCTTTCCCAACGACGAGTCCGTTAACCGAGCGCTCCGGCTATTACTTGAAGCGGCGAGTGATGCCACCAAAGTATCCCGTCGACCTCGCTAAGAGGCAAAGAAAAGCTCAAGCCAAGGGCTAAGAAACCATCCAGCGTAGTCACAAATCGCTAGAAATCAATCGCCTACCACTTGATGGTAAAGCAGCTGACTCTTCATCAGCAGGTCGTAGGTTAGATCCCTACACGGCCCACCAAATTTAAAAAATCCACCCCGTCCTCCTCGCCCCTGGGATAGGGAGCAAACGCCCATTTAACCCTGCCTCAGAACAGTGGGAACACTTCATGCAGGCTTGACCCATAAGTCGGTTGGCTATAGAGTTTCTTCCATGGCAAAGAAAAAAGAGGCTATCTTCAAGAGTTTAGATCCACGAGAAATTCCGACATATACGCTCAGTGAAGCGGCTCAGTATCTTCGCATACCACGGACAACCATTCGAGATTGGGTCACTGGCAGATCACTCCAGAAAGAAACTATTACTCGACGTTCTCAACCTATCATTCCAGTTCCCAAATCGACACCGCGATTATTGTCGTTCATCAACCTTGTAGAAGTGCATATTCTTGATGCCATTAGACGAGAGCACAATATCTCTCTCGAAAAAGTCCGAAAAGCCATTCAGTACCTTCAGAGACAGTCCCCTTCCAAACATCCATTGGTCGACCATACATTTGAAACCAATGGCATGAATCTTTTTATCGAAAAATATGAGCAACTGATTAACGTCACGCAAGAAGGACAATTGGCCATAAAAGAAATCATGAAGGCGCACCTAAAGAGAATTGAAAGGGATGCCCAGGGAATTCCTCAGAAGCTGTATCCTTTCACTCATAAACGAGCGTTCCGGCCTGGAGAGATCGAACCCACAACTGTGGTGATTGATCCACGTGTATCCTTTGGACGTCCTAGTATCATAGGCACCGGCATTCCGACTTCTATCATTGCAGAACGGTATAAGGCTGGTGAGTCTGTCGAAGATCTCGCCGACGACTATGGCCTCCAATCTCTCCAAATCCAAGAAGCGATCCGCTCCGAACTTACCCTCGAAGCTGCCTAACGATCTCATCTTTTTTCTTGACCGATCTCTCGGAAAGAAAAAAATTGCTGAAGCCCTTCGTATGTCCGGGGCTACTGTTTTAATCCACGATGATCATTTCGCCCCTGCCGAAAAAGATAGTCATTGGCTCAGAGTTGCAGGGGAAAAGGGGTGGATTGTCTTAACCAAAGACAGCAGGATCAGATATCGTGCATTAGAGAAAATGACGCTGATGAAGGCAGGCGTTGCAGCCTTCATTTTGACCTCGGCAGACTTGAAAGGGAATGAAATGGCAGAAATTTTCGTCAAAGCCCTCCCAGCCATCTGCAAAACGATAAAAAATCATCAAAAACCCTTCATTGCTACAATCATCCGGAACGGGAAAGTCACAGTGCTGAAAAACAGATAGAAGGTTATTCGCCGCTGACTCTTCATCAGCGGGTCGTAGGTTCGATTCCTGCACGGCCCACCAATTTTTCAAAAACTACAAAAAACATTCCTTGTTTTCCCTTCCAGATACAGGAGCATAACTCCACTCCTATCTGCTTCCTAAGTTCTTCTCATTGGCCTCATTAAAAAACAGGCTGTCAACAAAGATTCCCCCCACAGCTCTATTTTATAGAGTTAAAAACCTAATAATTATTATCTATATAAATGACACAATCAAAGTCTTCCTTTAATACAGATGCAAAAATCATTTATATTTAACGTAGACTTCAATATAAATCTCTAGTAATGTTTTTATGAAAGGTAGCCTTTTATAAAAATGACCTCCGCCAAAAAAGGACGCGCCGGACAGTATATCCACCAAGTGGCTGGATACTCGGCGTTCATTCCTACGCCACTTCCACCAGTTCCCCCACTAGAAATAGATGACGAAGCTTGGGCACTCATCTCACAGGCGGACCGAGCATTAGGGCGCCTAGACGGTTCAATCCAAACTCTTCCAGATCCCGATCTATTTATCTTCATGTATATACGTAAAGAAGCCGTATTTTCGAGCCAGATCGAAGGCACCCAAAGCTCACTCGATGATGTGTTAGAAGCCGAAGCGAATATATTGAATCCACAAAGACCTGGTGACGCTCACGAGGTTCTCAACTACGTTAAAGCCTTGCGATTTGGTCTTGAACGACTAAAGGAACTTCCTATTTCTATTCGATTGATACGGGAAATTCACCAACAATTATTAGAAGAAGCCAGAGGCAGAGAACAGAGCCCGGGGGAACTCCGAACCACACAAAACTGGATAGGCGCTTCAGGGTCAACACTTCGTAACGCCTCGTTTATTCCTCCACCTCCTGAAGAGGTACCTCAAGCATTAGGCCAACTTGAATCTTTTCTCCATGAAACGAACCCCATGCCTAGTCTTGTCAAAATCGGCCTCGCTCATGCCCAGTTTGAAACCATTCACCCTTTTCTCGACGGCAATGGTCGAATGGGACGGCTACTCATCACATTTCTCTTATGCGAACGCAACATTCTCCAACAACCTGTCTTATACCTTTCCCATTATCTGAAACGTCATCGCACACAGTACTACGACATGCTTCAAAATATTCGCGATAACGGGAGTTGGGAGGAATGGATAAAATTCTTCCTCACCGCCGTCGCAGAGGTAGCCGGAGAAGCCACACAAACGGCTCGACAAATTGTGAACCTTCGTGAGGAACATCGACGTATTATTACAGAAAATTTTGGCCGGACGGCAGCGAATGGGCTGCGCGTATTGGAAAAGCTCTTCTCTCAACCCATTACCTCGGTGAAGGCATTGGCTGACCATACTCAGGTCAGCTTCACAGCCGCCAACCAACTGATGAACCGATTTATCGAACATCACATCCTCATCGAAATGACCGGCTACACTCGTAATCGTGTATTCGGATATCGCTCCTATATTGACCTATTTACCGACGGCTAATCACTATCACCATCCCAAGGAACAAAAATAAAATATCTGGTAGAGAATTCTATGAGGGAGGAATCTAAAAACGATGATGAAAAAAGAGTATAATTTTTTCAAATTGAGCGGTGGCGTAAGAGGGAAGTACTACTCAAAGTCCAAAGCAGGCACCAATCTTGTGCTCATCGACCCTGATCTTGCAGAGGTCTTTCCCAACGAGGAATCCGTTAACCGAGCGCTCCGGCTATTACTTGAAGCGGCTAGTGTGCCACCAAAGTATCCCGTCGACCTCGCGAAGAGGCAAAGAAAAAGCTCAAGCCAAGGGCTAAGAAACCATCCAGCGTAGTCACAAATCGCTAAAAATCAAGCGCCTACCTCTTGTTGGTAGAGCAGCTGACTCTTCATCAGCGGGTCGTAGGTTCGATTCCTACACGGCCCCACCACCCTTCGCTCTTCAAGCTTCGGGTGGCAAGCCAGCCCGAGCTTGTTAGACGAAGGAGTGTGCTCCGAAGCCTTGGCGGAGGAGGACAAAGTCAAAATTTAAAAAACAAATCAACGGCTTAGGTCGTTCGCGCCAAGACCCCGCTCGGGGCAAAGTCTGTTTAAACCTGTTCTTGGAAATTGGGTTTTTCGAATATAAAAAACAGACCTGTCAAGCCTATAACCTCTTCCACTCTGCTCCTCTATTTGTAACTTTCCTTTTAAGGAAGGTGGCATTTTATAAACTACAAACCTCTCAACCTCCCCACGCTTCTCTACGGGATTAATAACCAAATTGGTGACGTACCCATGGGAGGGGCGTTGGCTGTATTCCTTTCGATCCAAATATTTTTCCTTTTTAAACAATAGTTTACACAATATCAGAGCAACGTTTGACAAAATGTGGCTTATAAGCTACAGTACATTTATTACTTTTTGAGGTTCCTTTATGTCACAAGAGTCGGTTCCTAAAGAAATTATTTATTATGTAACCGCTCAGGGGGAAGAACCCTTTATCCAATGGCTGGATGGACTGTCAGACAGGAGGTCCAGAAACAGGATACGCACCAAAATTCATCGTGTAAGTCTTGGCAATCTTGGAGATCATAAATCCGTTGGAGATGGGGTCTTCGAATTAAGATTGGATTACGGACCGGGGTTTCGGGTTTATTGCGGATTCGAGGGAGATGCACTTGTAGTACTACTTTGCGGTGGGGACAAAAGCTCTCAAGAAAAGGATATTCAACTAGCACAAACCTATTGGGAAGACTATAGGAGTAGAGACGATGCCTAAAAGCAAGAGCTATCAACCCAAGTTGTTGGAAGCCCTAAAGGACCCTGATGAGGCAGCTGAATACCTCAACGTTGCTCTCGAAGAAGGAGATCGTGAAGTTTTCCTCCTTGCTTTAAGGAATGTCGCCAACGCGCGAGGTGGGATTACTAAATTAGCTGAGGCTACAAATTTAAACAGGGAAAATCTTTATCGCATGCTTTCCGAGAAAGGGAATCCAGAACTTTACAGTCTATACTCCCTTCTTGATGCCTTAGGATTCCGGTTGGCTGTTGGCCTAAAACCAGACGAACCTAAACAGCATCATTTGGCAACAGAAGCAGAACTATTCCTGGTACTGCATACTCGAAAAGTTGTTATACCTCAAACTGGAGAAAGCCTTGCCTTGGCTGCCGATACAAAAGTTGAGCAGGCCGAAAAAACGATCGTTGTAAACTCGGAGGAAAAAGAAATTGGAGAGTTGAAATATGACTTTCAACGCGGAGACCTTTTTCTTGACAATATTGTTAGAAGCTTGCTCCCTAAATGGGCTTCCATTGATGTGGAAGTCCGAACAAAAGATGGGATACAACACCAAGCCACAACTGCTTTAGGAAGTGCTCCTAAACTTACTCTTCTACTAGAGACTCCCGTAAAGAGAGAAGAAATCGACCAGATTACTTTGAAGCCCCATCATAGCAATAACAAGGTCTGAACAATGGACGACTTTACCATTTCAAGGCTCGACTCATTACTGCGTCAAGCTCAACTCCTGTTATCCGAATCGGATCAAACTTCCCCTTCCCCACAATTTCAGGAACGTTATCAAGCAATTTGTGAGTTAACACTTACTAATCAATTTCCGCAAGCATTCTGGCATGAACCCATTTTATCCCAGCTAACTTGGCTCTTCAGAGAAATACCACCTAATGAAAAGTTATATGGGTCCAACATTGAACAAATCAAATCACAGCAGCAGAAAGTAGGTCTTGTTAACGATTTCTTTTTTCTTATTTTAAATCGAACGGCCAGACCTGAAGAAGTCGTAACAAAACTCACTGAACTTATTTCACCAGATTCGACTCTTCTTCAACGACTTATTGCTTCAGGACGTCTACAAGATATTAGAGAAAGTAATGAGAAGCCATCTGAAAAAATCTCATCATTTTTGGAATACCTCGAAAATGACTTAGGTATCAATCTAGCAAAGTTAGAATCCGTAGTAGGTTGCTTAGAGGCTCTGAAAAGTAAAGAAGGAATAGGTAGAGCCAATGCGCTTTTGGTTAGGCCAGGCCAGAATACGGCACTTGTGATCCCTCTTGAGCTTCAACTCCAAAGGGGCGATGGGAAGACTTCGTGTACGGTCCCATCAAGTGAGGTTTTTCAAAAAGCAATAGAGCGCGCTCAAAAAGCATTGCAGAACGGAGGTTTTATTTCACCGTCTCAGGATGTGGTCTATTGCTTAGATCTAACTGATTCCCAATACACAGGATCTTCTTTGGGACTAGCAGCAGTTACCTGTATGTTTGGAGCTGCTTGTAAAATAATTTTTGACCCCTTTACAGCATTTACTGGAGATGTGAGGCTTGAACAGGGTGAATGGAAGATAAAGGGGGTAGAGGGAATTCCCCAAAAGCTCACAGCTGCTCAACGTTGCGGGTGCAGACGTGTCTTTATTCCAAAAGAAAACCTAGAAGAAGTGAAAATTTGTGATTGGGAAGGTCTTGAGATAATTGAAGTTGGTAACATAGTTGAGTTTTTATTTCAATTGAACACGTCCCTCCAACCTCTGTCCGAAAATTCGATTCAAGCAAGAAAAGTAAATGGCCTTTTGGCTCATTGCCAAGTATCCGGATGGGCCATAGATGAACCCCGCATTATTCAAAACGGAATTCAGTTTCATATCGCGCCGCTTAATAAACCTGAGTTGGCCGTGACCATTTATAATACAGGAACTCATGTTCCCAAAGAACATGAAGATGCGGCTTACAGAACCTTGTTAGTGGAATTGGCTGGATTTGATCAAACAGGAGTTTCTATACGATCGGTAAATAGGACTTACAATATTAATGATACGACTTTACGGGAAAAAATTCGCTTGGGCCTAAAGCAACTTCAACCTCGAGAAGAAGTTAATGAGCAATATTTTAAATATTTCTAAAAATTCAAACAGTTAAAATAAAGTTTGGTAACAAATCAGTACCAAAAAGT
>JBBDSY010000036.1:0-155054 GCA_040904705.1 Nitrospirales bacterium
ACCCAGGTGCGAATCGGATTTCTCACGGCAGGGAGCAAAGAGAGAATGGCTGAAAAAATAGAATCATAATCAGAGGAATGGTGTGTCCACTTGACAGAGCCTACTAATGGGTGAACCCTGTTCAACGGCCTCCTGCGCCAATTTTTCCCCAAGCACACGGACTTCAGAAAGGTCTCGTGGCAGCAGGTGCAAAAGGCCGTTGACCACCTGAATAACCGTTCCAGGAAAACACGTGGCTATCGAACTCCCAACCAAATATTCAACAATCAATTCGTCCCACTGGTGGAGCAGGACATTGCACTTACTACTTGAATTCAAGAAACTGCCCAAAGCCGTGAGACTGAATAAGATTTTTTTGTCGAACTTAGGCTTCCTCAACATCAACATCCTGCACCCAATTAAGGACTGCTTCGGCGAATTGACTTACGGACATGGGAAGTTCCCATTCCGATTTATCCCGGTTATCCTTTCCTCGGAGAGTCGTGGTTGGCTTCACAAGGCCCTCTTCCATAGTCACAAATACCGTGTCTGCATGAATGATTTTGTCACACACATCTTTCATCGAAAAAACGATAGTTTCTTCTGTGTTTTTCTTGTACTTGTAAAGGAAGCCGGAGTGCAAGACATAGGGGATAGTGTTTTTATGGTCGAACCCCTGATTGAATTTCGTCCGGAGAACAATTGCAAGAGTGAGAAGTTGGCTTGTCATTAGCTCCTCGTAAGTAGCTTTCGTTTTGTCACCTTTGTCGGAATGAGTACTGACAACAAACAAGTGGTAGGCTGAGATATCGAGAGCGTGGCACTGAATGGCCAACGACCTGACTACCTCGAAAGTCACTTTATGCGTACCGAATAGGTCCATAATCTTGTCGGGGTCCCCCTATAAAGTGCTAACGCTTCACGGTGGACCCATAGAAGGCCTCTGAAGGAAGCTCAAACATGGTTCCGCCCTCCTGCCCAAGAGTGCCCGGTGCGATGCTGAGGCGTACCGACTCGGCATTCTGGAGGGGAACGTCACCGAACCTCAGTTCGAAGGTGACCGTCTGGCCGGGCCTGATGCCTCTTGCCTCGATCCCCAGGAAATTCGGGGAGATAAATTCCAACCTGTAGTCGTTCCCGAACGAGTCCGTAAGGGACGCCCCGATCGAAAGCCGCACGTCCCCCAGGAATCTCTGGTTCCTCGGTTTCAAAATTCTGGAAGTCGTCGTGTTCGTGGCCTCGACGGTAACGGACGTTATCGATGCGGGCCGCCCTAATATATCGCGTATGGCTATGGCTATTCGGACGATTTCCAGCTTCATACCACCCACATGACTCACGAGCCTGGCTCGGTTATCCTCCCGCCACAGCTCCCAATTCGTTCGTTCCTCCTCTACGGCCTTATTCCTGGCCAACATTTCCTTTAGCTCCTTTGTAACCACCGTCCTCTGTTCGGCAATCATTTTCATTATTCGGGCGTATTGCTCGGCCATCCTCTTGCTCTTGCCGTCGTCGCCTTTACCGAAGCATTTGCCTGCACTGGCTTTCTCCTCCTCAGCCCGTCGCTCTACGTCGTCCAGCTTTTTGATCGCTTCGTCGGCTTTGGATTGCGCATTTTTCTCAGCCTTGCGCCGTTCTTCAGAATCTTTGAAATTTGCCCTCATCGTATATATATGTAAATCTCTTACAGCATCGCTGGCCCTCCCTAGGAGCAGCACGGAGTCGTTGAGATTGTAAGACCGCGGGTATAATGAACAGTCCGGCTGCGTCGTGGTAATTTTGGAAGGAGAGGTTCCGGTGTTTGACCGCTCGGTTTGCGCACATCCAACCACATTAATGGCTGCGAGAAGTATGGCAAGGATTCGCAATGATATTATCGACTCCTACAAGGCTTTAGACGAGATCGCGTCCGGTTCCCTACTTTCAATTATGTTAGCACAAATGCTGCCTGCGTAGGGAGGGTATGGGGTCAGACTTGACTATTGATTTATTGCTTCAATATCCCAACTCTCCTCATTGAAACACCCCAGCCGAATCTGTCGCTATATAGGCATCCGTCAGCTGAATAGTCGGTAGACGCAGGCGTATCGTCGCCGACAGCAGGCCGGAGCTTTGTTTCACGGACGGTTCACGTCGATTCTGATGGAGAAAGAGCCAAGCTTGCTCGAATTTTGTCGCTGCGTGGACCTCAATCGTTGAACGTTTGGCCAACAAGAGGGTGCTTATATCGAGAATAATGTTTTGGAAATTATTGGGAATGCCGATAAATTGTGCTTTTTGGCGAAAGCCAGCCAACACCATCGCTACAATGGCGACAGGAATGCGGAGGACCTAAACCTTTGCTTCTTCCCGGACCGAAGCCATCGAACGAACTTTGATTTTTCCTCGTTTTACCTGTGCAAGTTCATACGCTTGCTGAAGCGCTAACCAGCTTTGCGCTGTTCCCCCAAAAGCTTTTTCCAACCGCACGGCCATCTCCGGTGAAACGCCGGCCTGCCCATTGATAATCCTCGACAGCATATGCCGGGTAATCCCCAATATTTTGGCTCCATCCGTCACCGTCACCCCAAGGGCTTCAAGACAGTCCCTCCTGATCGAGCGACCCGGATGAGGTGGATGATGCCGTCCCATAACCTACTCCTTTCTAATGGTCATCAACCAAATTCACACCAAGACGTTCCCGCCTTCAAAACGAAAAATAATGCGCCAGTTTCCTGTGACCTTAACACTCCAAAACCCTTTCAACTCTGCTTTTAACGGATGCAGGTTCCATCCCGGAAGGCTCATGGCCTTCACATCCTCTGCCACATTTAACCGCGCCAGGATATCGTCAATGATCGGCACCAGATGCGGGGTTAAGCCCGATGGGTCTTCCCTAAAACCACCGTTTCAGACCTCGATGCTTAATACTGACAATCATTCTTTATAGTGTGCACCGTTCATGCACAGTCGTCAACATGACTCCCATCGTATGGTTAAAAACTCAAATCTCCCGACATTGTCAACTAAACGAACATTGAACACTGAATTAAGGGACCGTAAAAGGGATTTGGAGTCATTGTTAAAGACAGCATTGTTTGACTCGGACTTGGAGAATCTTGTTCTTGAAGCGTTTGCCTTCACATTCTGCGCAGGGCACATATAGATCCTCCACGTCCCAAAAACCACAAAACAGGAAGAACATGAGCCCCTGGATGTATTTAGATAATGATGAGTGAGGTTCCCAATGGGACTGTGTCAAAGACAAATTGGAGGTCTTCAGGGTGCAATTGAATGCATCCGTGAGTGACACTCTGGCCCAATAAGTTTAAATACAATGCGCCATGAATAAAATACCCATTACCAAATCCTAGCGCGTACGATCCTAGCACTCCGGGCTGCAATCTCTCAGACATCTTTTCAGGGATCGGGGCATTTTGTTCGATGAAGGCCCAATCTGGACGTCGCCAGACTGGATCTTTCATTTTATGTAAAACTTTGAACTCCCCTTTCGGCGTCTGAAATGTCCAACGCCGGTTGGGGTCCTGGGGATCTATTAAGAGATTCCCGCTTCCGGTCGACGCAATGGCGGAATACAGGATACGGTCATCCTGCTTCACGAAAAGACGATGTTGGGAGGTATCCACAAGAAGGTAGATTTCTCCCTCCGCCTTATCGACTGGTAAAGGATGGTGAGGGAAGCGGGATTGTCTATGAACACGAGTCGGATGAGATCTATTCTTAGGGGCTGAAGCCAGGTGTTCCAGAGACTCATGGTTTTGCCTGTCATTGTATGCCAGATTTTCATGATCTACTGTGATGAGAGTCGTGGTATCAGCGGTCGGCACAGGGAGGGTGAAGGCTAAGAGGAGGCTAAATACCAAAGTGAGTGAGACCAGCATCATTCAGAGAACATGCAACGATCAGTGGTATTCACGTGTTCTCCTACGGCTGGGAGGAACCTGAGATGTCGAGATCGAGGAGAGTTAATAGAGAGCAGGCACACAACCAGATTGCACAGCTGGTTCAACTACGAGGAGTACGCTTAACGCTTTCCATCGCCTGTTCAATTTGTCCGGCGACCATCTTTGCTTTTTTCTCGGCCTCCTGGGCTTTATCTTTCGCCAGATCAAATTGTTGGTCATCATAATGAGCCTGACCGGCCTGGAGGAGTGCGCGCGCGGAGTCAAATTCTAAGCGTAAGGCAGAGAGAGCCAGGTCCGAACCTTTGCCTGTGGGGGCCCGTTGAAGAAGACGATCAGCTTCTCCCACCGCTAACCTTGCTTGTGCTAATTGTTCCTGAGCTGTTGATTGGATGGAATCTGGTGGTGTACTAGCTCCTGATTCGATTTCTCTCTTATCCGACACATCGCTTTCCTCTGCTTGAAACTCCGATAAAGGCTCTGGACTGGCGGGAGTTACCGGCACAGCAGTCGATGGAGATTCCTCCACCTCTGTCTGAGGTGATGGAGTTTCTGATTCAGAGCATCCCCAACTGCCGAGAGAAAGTACGACAAGGATACAGAGAATCCGGACATCCTGACTATCAAATCGGTGTGCTAATCGGAATGTGGAGAAAGCGGGCATGAGTGTGAAAGCCTTAGATTTTGAATTTCCTATTTTTATTAATGCTTACGGCCCTTACGTCCGAGGTCATCTCGTTATTTTTCAGTAATCTAAAATACCAGATCGAACTCTAACATAGTTACGACACTTGAGCACCTGAGAAAAACCCTGGTTTAACCATGACTTCGAATTCAGGATCTTTAAATTAGGAAGTCTGAGCTAAAGATTATGCCTGTTGTGTTCGACACCCACCAAGTGGAACCACTTTACCGACAAGAACTAATCGAGAAACCCTGCTAAGACCTTTTCTACATCAAATAGGTTATTCTTCATGAAGGAGAAAAAGAATTAATTGAATTACTACCTCAAATTCATGCCATTACGCCTGCCCATGAATTGGGACATGCTTTGGGATTAGGACACGATTCTCATCTTATGACTGCTGGCGAGATTTTCCCGGGGGCGGAACTCAAATTTTCCGATAAACATCTTAATAACCTGCGCTGGCGCGTGCATAGTCCCGGGAAATGACAAAAAGGAGGAAAAAAATGATGAAACTAACTATGTGGTATAGCATGAAAATTGTCAGTCTTCTACTGGTGTCTCTGGTCTCACCAGTATGGGCACAAAACCCCGAGGAAGCAGGATTTGAGGATTTAACCCTTACCATCGCTGCCGCTAAACCGCAGTTTCTCCCCCTGGAGCCCCTGACACTGGAAATCGTGGTGCGGAATAACACGGATTATCCCATTAAAGGCCATTTCGGACTCTGCCTTTACTGTGAGCGACTTGAGTTATACCGGGGACGGGCTGGAGAACCCCGGACGAAGATTCCAGAGCTCTCAGGAGTGATAGTCCTCCAAACCCTTCCTGAGAAAGTCTTACAGCCTGGTGAAAACTTTCGAGAACGGATTCTCTTCGAATTCGACCTTCACGAAAATTTTCCAGAGCCTGGTCCCTACACGCTTCACGCCGTACTCTATGACCGGAAAAAAGAAACCTCCATCGAATCAAAGCCCGTTACCATCATAATTCGCGAACCTCAGGGCATTGACCGGTTGGCCCTCAAACACCTTGAAGACCTGTATAACGGACAGGCAGAGAAATTCTGGATGGGAGGCACTCTCGAACAAGATGAAGAATTTATGTTGCTCTTTCAGGATACCACCTATGCTCCGTATGTGGCCGAAACACTGTTCTCGTTTTATTCGAGCCGGAATCCGGAGAAAGCCATCGAGTACCTGGAATTTATGGCCGGACGATCCGATTATCCCTGGGCGGATAAAGCCTTGGGAGATCTTTTTGATTTACATCAAAGACTCGGGCATAAGGCACAGTTAGACCAGATCGTGGACCGATTAAAGCATGAATATCCCCACAGCCCCTATACCCGACCTTTTCTGGATGATGAAAAAACTCTTAATGAATATCTGAATACTTTACGATCACGGATGAAAAAGCCCTGAGGCAGAATAATGCCCTGTAGTACAAGAGGGGTTTCAGGGTTCCTCACCAGAGAATGTTGGGCAAAGCTGGTGTAAAAAAGTTTTAACCTTTTGTGTCGGTAACCGGAGGGTGAGTTTCACCCGGGCCTGCTGAGCTATAGGCTTAAGATTTTAAAGATCTCACCCCAAGCCTTTGGGAATGAAGAGGAGAGTCGGCCTTAACCTCACCCGGTATGTCTATGATGGCCAGGATATTCTCTTGGAGTAGGAGGGCACGAATACGTTTGTTGTTGCTTACTCAAGCAGGGCGAGGATTTTGGCTCGGACTTCGGCGAGTTCGTCTGGGGATGCTTTTCCTTTTCGTTTAGCCTTTCGGCTTTGCCAATCCAGGCTTTTTACCTGGTCCGCCAGGACCACACTGGCCGGGTCTCCTGCTAGCAGGACTTCAAAAGGATAATTCTTTATTTGTGTCGTAATTGGGCAACACAGCATCAGGCCAGTCTTTTGGTTATAGGTTTGTGGGCTGAGCACAAGGGCTGGCCGGTGCCCTGCTTGCTCATGACCGGTTTGTGGCGTGAAATTTAGCCAGGCAATATCTCCGGCTTGGGGAATATACCGGCTCGGTATTACCACAGTTCCTTGCCCTGGGACCTTCCAAAATCAACGGACGAATGTTGGTTTTTAGGGGTGATGCCCTTCAGGAGATCTTTGAGCCGGTATTTTTTTTGCTTGATGGGTTCAATGATAATTCGTCCATTCTCCTCCCGAATCAATACGTCTTCTTCGGGTTGGAGACCTGAGGCTTCGAGTATTTGGGAGGGAATGCGAATAGCCGAACTGTTTCCCCATTTTTTTATGTTGGCTTTCATGGCAACCTCCTGCATGATTGATCTTGCTTAAGAAGGATAGCATGAAAAACCATCTGTTTCAACAATGTATATACATGGAGGTCGTCGTCCCTCCCATGATGATGTTCTGAGGAAATTGCTGGAAGACGATGCGTTCATCGTATACCTACGACAACAATGGCAATCTCACGACCAAGACGAGCAAGGCCAATCCTACCGAAGTGACGGCCTACACCTGGGATGCGCAAGATCAATTGATTCAGATTGACCGGCCCGATAGCACCACGGTGACCTAGAAGTATGATGGATTGGGGCGGCGGATTGAAAAGAATGTGGCGGGGAGCATCACGCGGTACGTCTATGACGGGGAAGATATTCTGCTGGAGTATGAGGGCAGCAATACGTTCGTGGCCCGGTATTCCCATGGGGACCAAGTCGATCAGCCGTTGATTCTTCAGAAGGCCGGCCTCGACTTCTTCTACTACCACAGCAATCATCAAGGCTCCATTACCCACCTCACGGATAGCAGCGGCACGGTGGCCAACAGCTATGTCTATGGCAGCTATGGACGTCGACTCAGTGTCTTCGAGTCGGTGATTCAACCGTTCAGCTATACCGGACGGGAGTATGATGTAGAGAGCGAGTTATACTACTATCGTGCCCGGTACTTGGATGCCCACACCGGCCGGTTCCTCTCGGAAGATCCGATTGGGTTTGATGCCGGCGACCAGAACCTGTATCGATATGTGTTCAATAATCCAACGAATTTGAGTGATCCAACAGGAACACAAGGAAATTCAGGAGGAGGTGCAGGATTTTTATTGGGATTTCTTATTGGGACAATTGAACAAAGTTTTGGATTAGAATTACCTTCTTCGTCTTTCTTGCCTATTGATCTTCCGTTTACGTTAGGTCGAAAAGAAGGAAGAGATTTTGTAAAGGATACCCTTGGAGATAAGGATCCAAATCAAAATAATTTTCCTGATGAGTGCCCAGGATTCACTTGTGAAGATAATACAAACAAAAAGGAAAAGGATGAACCATCTAACCCTCAGAAGGATTCATCTTTTTGTCCTACTTCGTGAAAGCGGTTAGGGGTAAAAAAAACAGGAGATCTGTACAATGGTCGATCTTGTAATTGGGGTAATAGGGACCATCATCGATTTGGTGTTTTCTTTTATTGCCCCCTTATTAATTTGGACTGGAGAAATACTCTTAGGGGTTTTCAGTTTTGGCTACCATCGCCCCCGTTTAAATAGAGATGCATTCAAAGGGGACAATGCTTGGATGCCATTAAAAAATTTGAGTTTTTGGGTTGGTGTTGTATTTTGGGTTGGGGTTGGTGTTCTTTGGAAATTTTTTGGTTAGGGGGATGGGAACGGCAACACCCTCGTGGTCACGAATCCGCTAGGCGGGCAACGCATTCGGACGTTCAATGCCCAGGGCCAAGTGGTGACCGATACGGACGAAAACGGCAAGACCACCACCTTCACCTATGACGTGAAGGGCAATCTGGAGACCCTCACCAATGCCGAAGGCCATGTCACCCGCTTTGTGCGCGATGCGGCGGGCAATGTCACGAGCCTGATCGAAGGGGAGGGGACGGCGGAGTCACGCACCCGCGCGTTTACCTATGACCCAATGAACCGGCTGACCTCCGCCACCGACGGGACGGCTGCCGTGACGCAATTTGCCTATGATGCCCTGGGTAATTTGGCCATCACGACCCTGCCGACTGGAGAACAAGAGATCCGCACCTACGATCCCATGAATCGCGTGGCCTCGATTAACGATCCGCTCCGGGGCCTCACCACGTTCACCTACGATGCCAATGGCAATTTGATCCGGTCGGAGAATGCGTTGAACGATCCCACCACCTTCGCCTATGATGCGGCCGATCAGTTGCAGACCATCACCGATGCCCTCGCGGGTCTCCAGGCCTTTGGCTACGATGTGGAAGGCAATGTGCAGACGTTCACCGATGCCAGGGGGAAGACGACGACGTTCGAGTACGATAAGCTGAACCGCCAGACCAAGCGGCTTGCCCCTGGGGGGACCTTCACCACCCTGTTCACCTACGACAAACGGGATAACTTGAAGACGACCACCGATCCGAAAGGGCAACTGATTACCAGGGTGTATGACAATAACTCCCGCTTGACCAGTATCACCTCGCCCGACAATACGATTACGATTGGCTACGATGCCGTGGGCAACCCCACCGGCGTCACGGATGCCGACAGCCAGGTGACGTTCAGCTATGATGGCCTGAACCGGGTGAAGGCGGCCTTCACCAGTCAATCTGCGGGTATCCAGCCACAAGTCTTGTTGACCAATGTGTACGATGCGGTGGGGAATCGGACGCAGTTGGATGAAGATAGCGGGACGAGTGTGACGGCGTTTGCCTTTGATGAGGCCGGGCGCTTGACGACCCTCACGCCACCGGCGGGACCGGCGCTGAACGTGACGCTGGGGTATGACCCCAGTGGTCGCCTCAGTAACATCGCCTATCCCAATGGCGTCATGACGGCCTATGGGTATGATGTGAAGGGGCGGTTAAGCAGCCTCTCCCATACCCAAGGGGCCAATCCCAGTTTTGCCTCTTTCGGCTATACCTACAACCCGGTGGGGAATATCTTGGCCATCCTGGATCAGGTCACGCCTTCAGAGAATCGAAGCCACACCTATGATGCCTTGCAACGGTTAAAGACGGGCGGGACCACGGGGGGAACCTCTATCAGGGGCCAAATCTGTTGTTGACTAATTGGTTCCTTCTTCCGATTCTTGAAAGGGTTAAGACCTGTTTCTTCAGTATTTCCGAACAGGCTCAACCCACGACTTCATAACTCTCCGGTAAAAAGTTCCCTGCTGTTTCCTGCAACGTCAGATCATATAGTCGCTAAGAGTTACTGTGCAAGAACGAATGGTTTCAGATATTGTCCGGTGAGTGACTTCGGGGTTTTTGCAATCTCCTCCGGCGGGCCTTGCGCTATAATGTGACCCCCAGCTTCCCCGCCGCCGGGGCCCAGATCGATGACCCAATCTGCGCATTTGATGACGTCCAAATGATGTTCGACCACCAGGACCGTATTCCCTTCCTCGACCAATTGATTCAAGACCGTTAACAGACGCGTGATGTCTTCCAAATGGAGCCCCCTGGTGGGTTCGTCCAAAATGTAGAGGGCACCGTTGTGGCCTGAGTTGGCGGCCGATCGTTTGGGGGTGTTGGTTAATTCCCGAGCAATCTTGAGACGCTGGGTTTCGCCACCAGAAAGAGTCGTGGCTGGCTGTCCCAATGTCAGATAGCCAAGCCCGAGCTGTTGAAGCACCCGCAGTCCTTTGAGGACCTTGGGACAGGAGGTGGCGAAAAAGGCCATTGCTTGATCGACGGTGAGATTAAGTATGTCGTGAATGGAATGGTCTTTGACTCGGACTTGGAGAATCTTGTCCTTGAACCGTGTGCCTTCGCATTCCGCGCAGGGCACGTAAAGGTCCGCGAGAAAATACATTTCCAGTTTTTCATACCCATTACCCTGGCAACGAGCGCATCGGCCTTTCCCGGTATTAAACGAAAAATGTGCGGGCGTGAGTCGTCGGGTGCGTGCTTCCGGGGATTGAGCGAATAGGGCACGGATTTCATCATAGGCTTTAATGTAGGTGATGGGATTGGAGCGCGGTGTTTTTCCGATAGGTTCCTGGTCGATCAGGCAGACGGTGCGGAGATGTTCGGTCCCCGCCATATTTTCTATAGTGGGTTGCGGTGGCGTGCTCACTTTGAAGAAACGTGCCAGGGCCGCATAGATGGTGGCTTCGACCAGCGTACTTTTCCCTGATCCGGATGGACCCGTGACACAGACCAAGGTGCCGAGTGGAATGTTCACGGTGAGGTTTTTGAGGTTTTGTTCGTGTACTCCAGTGAACTGCAGGGTTTTTCCATTTCCCGATCGACGCTTGGATGGTAACGGGATTGTTCGTTCCCCGCGCAAATATTGTGCGGTCAGGGCCTGAGGATGTTTGAGAAACGTGTGATAAGGAGCGGCGCATACCACTTGCCCGCCTTGATCACCCGAATGGGGTCCTATCTCCACAATGTAATCGGCCTGTTGGATGATCTGTGGATCATGCTCCACCACAATGACCGTGTTTCCCCGCTCAGCCAACTCTCGCAGAATCATGCCCATGGCCTCGGTGTCTCGTGGATGGAGGCCAATGGTCGGTTCGTCTAGCACATATTGAGTGCCCACGAGCTGGCAGCCCAGTTGCGTGGCCAGATGAATGCGTTGTGCTTCGCCTCCGGATAACGTCCGCATTTCCCGATTCAACGTGAGATAGTCCAAGCCCACGCGCAGGAGAAATGACAATTTTGACTGCAAGGCTCTCAGCAGATCTTTTGCGATTGCATCCTCAATGGTTTTCAGCGGCAGGGTCTCCAGCCATGTTTGGAGATCGGAAAGGGGCCACCCGCAGACCTCGTGAATGTGCCGTCGATGGACTTTGACCATGAGGGCTTCGGGCCGTAAGCGGGTTCCCTGACAGTTGATGCAGGGAGACGGGCTGCGATACCGGCTCAAGAAGACCCGGACATGCATCTTGTAGCGTTTGCTTTCTAAGTATTCAAAAAAATCATGGATGCCCTCGATCTTTCCTTCGCCTTTCCAAATCAGATCTCGTTCGCCTTCGGTGAGTTGGTTATAGGGTGTGGCCGGGTCGAGGTGTTTTTTCGTGAACGCTTTGAGCATTTCTTTCTGCCACCACCTATTGGACGGTTTCGTCCAGGGTTCGATGGCGCCGTCCAATAAGGATTTCTCCGGTGAAGGAATAATGAGCTGTGGGTCGTAGCGTAAAATGTTGCCAAACCCTTTGCATTCGGGACAGGCCCCAAGCGGATGATTAAAGGAAAAGGATACAGGCCGTGGCGTCGGAAAGGTTCTGTTGCATTCCGGACATGACAGATGCGCACTATAGGCCAGGGGGTGGGCATCCCCGACGATGACGCTCGCGCGACCTTCACTTTCGCGAAACGCCGATTCCAGGGCTTCGACCAATCGGCTGCGTGATTCCTGATCTAAGGTCAAACGATCAACCACGATGAATAGCTCTGATGGCAAGGGGGAGGGAAAGGTGTCGGTATTGAGGTTGATGAATTTCTCGTTGATGACGACACGAATGAACCCTTGTTTTAAGAGGGACGTTGTCATGAACTCAAGCGCATCAGGGTGAGGTGAGGATTTGGGAAAACAGACGAGAGCGCGTTCCTTGGGAAACCGTTCAAGTAAATCCTGTGCCACGGTTGTAGGATGGTGGGCGACCGCTTCCAGCTTGCAGTCCGGGCATGTCAGGCGTCCGATTTTGGCGAAGAGCAATCGGAGATAATCTGAAATTTCACTGGTGGTACCAACAGTTGAACGCGACGTCCGAATCGGATTCTTTTGTTCTAAGGCAATAGAAGGGCGGATATTGGTGAGCCGGTCGACATCCGGTCGTTTCACGCGGTCGAGAAACATGCGCGTATAGGACGACAGTGATTCCACATAGCGCCATTGACCTTCTGCGAAGAGCGTGTCGAAGGCTAACGACGATTTTCCCGAGCCGGAAACGCCGGTGATGACCGTGACGGCATTATGCGGGATGCTAAGGGAAATATTTTTGAGGTTATTCTGCCGCGCCCCTTCAATAATCAGTGCGGCATGCGGGGAAGTGGATGTGGTGGTGGACTTCTTCTTTGGTGGCATCGGGGTGTCTGCTGACAATCAACATCATCGAAACACTGACACATGGTTGTACCTTGCTCACCCTCTCTTCGCCAAGAGGCCCTGTGAACTAGCGGTTTGTGTTACAGGCGGCCGAGGGTGTCGCCAAGCCAGACCGCGGTCAGGCCGACGAAGACATGTAGGAAGATATTGGCGGAGGCTTTGAGGAGGGCCCCGTCTTTCATGAGGGCCAGCGATTCAAATCCGAATGTGGAATAGGTGGTAAATCCGCCCAACACCCCAATGAACAGAAAGATGCGCATGTCAGGGCCGAGAAGGGATCGGGTTTCGGCCAGTCCATGCAAAAGGCCGATCAGGAAACATCCGAGGATGTTCACTGTAAGCGTTCCCACTGGAAAGCCTAATGCCGGGCTGAATCGATTGAAGGCGCCGGCCATGACGAAGCGACCAATTGCCCCTAGAAAACCGCCAAAGCCGACCCAGAGTAATTGTGGTAATCCGTATGGTGTCATGGCATTGTCGCTACTGAGGGATTATCCAGGTGACAGGGGGAGAATGCAAGCTATGGTTGGTTTGAGTATGGAATCTATTCTATATGAGGTTTTCGTTTTGATGGCGAGGATGGTTTCATGGATTTTGTTTGAGGGCGACTCGCCGAAGAAGGTAGGTGTAAAGGTACGTCAGCCCATAGTGCGATCCCTCCCAATAGGCCAGCGACATTTGAGATAAGTGCTACGTTAGACGGTAGCGTTATGGTCACCTTTTTTGCATTTCCTCCGCCTATGTAGAGATGGTCGAAATTGATCACTCGGTCTAATAGCTGAATCGCTTTGGCCAGACGTAGATTCCATCTTTTTTTCCCCACTGTATTCAGGGCGTTGGCACTTAATTGCACTTCATATGTCTGTCCCTTACGAAAGGGGTGGTGGCCAATTTCCAAATTAGGCACGAGGTGTCCATTTATAAATAACGCGGTTCCAAACCCGGTTCCCAAAGTAATGACGAGTTCTGACCCTTTGCCTTTGACTGCTCCATAGCCTTGCGCATCGGCATCATTTGCCGCACGAACGGGTTTACGGAGTTGGCGTTCCAATTCTCTCACCAGATGAATCCCAGGCCAGGATTGATCGAGATTCGGTGCGGTCTTTACCTGCCCTTGCTGAATCACGCCAGGAAAACCCACCGACACTCGATCAAATGGTCCCATATCCTTGACGAGTTTTGTGATGTCCGCAAGAACCGCTTTTGGTGTGGATGGCTGGGGTGTGACGATTCGTAGGCGTTCCCCAATGGGTTGTCCTGTTGGACCGAGACGTATCCCTTTGATCCCCGATCCTCCGATATCTATCGAGAGGGTGATCGGTTTCGATGTTGCGGCCATGCGTGTGGGGGGCGATGCCATGCGTGATTCTCCTTATCGGGTCGTTCCAATCGATCCTTGCCTGCTGTTATAGACCTCGCCGCCTTGATCGACATACTGTTGCAAGATTTGAGTGGCCTGTGGCCGTCCGATATCGATTGTCACCGAAATGCCGCGCTGCTCAAGGGCGGTGATCCAGTTTTGTGGTTTGGGTCCTTCATCAAATCCAATAGCTTCAGCATCGCTGCCCCTTGCTCCACATATCAGATGCCGAACACCTGACCAGCAAATCGCCCCTAGGCACATCGTACAGGGCTCACAACTGGTCACCAGTTCATGTGGGGGGAGGCCAGTAGCACCCAAATCACGGACTCCCAGTATTTGCTGAGCTATCATGATGGCCACGACTTCCGCATGGGCGAGGGAACTCTGGGAAGAGAGGACCAGATTGACGCCAGGCGCCACTAATTCATGGGTGTCTGTTCGAAAGATACCTGCTCCGAATGGTCCGCCTGTGCCTTGTTCGATATTGAGTGTCGACAGCGTGGTGACGAGCTCCATGCGCATGTCCGGTGTGGGGAAGGTCGTGGGCTGCTGTTGCAGAAAGTCCGTTATCCACTGCGGACATTCAAGCTGAAACCGTGGGAAGGTGGTTGGGATGCGGTTCATGAACGCGTTTGGTGGGTGTGTGTCAGAAGAAGTTAAATTGTGGTGCTGAAACGGAGAAGCCAATTGTGGGCAAGCATGGTTTGATGAGGGTGACGTGCATGCTACCCTTATTAAAAAATTGTAACAGGATGAATGCGTTATTAAAAGATTCAAGGAGAGATGATGGCAAATCTATGGGAACGGCAGGTCATGATCATTACGGGCGCGTCCGCGGGTATTGGCAAGGCCCTGGCGTATGCCTTGGCGCCGCATGCTCCAAGGTTGGTCTTGGTCGCGAGAGATCGCAGGCGGTTGGAAGAGGTGGCTGAAACCTGTGCACGGTTGGGAGCGACAATGTTGGTGCTGCCAACGGATGTGGCTGATTCTCGGGCCTGTGCGCAGATGATTCAGATGACAATGGAAAAATTTTCCCGAATCGATGTGCTCGTCAACAACGCCGGCATGTCAATGTGGTCGACGGTTGAAGAAGTCAAAGGCGTATCTTGTTTTCAGCGCATTATGGATGTGAATTTTATGGGAAGTGTGTATTGCACGAAATTTGCCCTGCCATTCCTCATAAAGAGCCGGGGCCGGATCGTGGCGATCTCTAGCGTGGCAGGTTTGACGGGAGTGCCCTTTCATGCGGTCTATAGTGCCAGTAAACACGCCATGAATGGGTTTTTTGAGTCGGTACGCATTGAGTTGGCTGAAACCGGGGTGAGCGTCACCATCGTTGCGCCGGATTTTGTCCAGTCTGAAATATTTGAGAGAAGTCTTGGCGCAGATGGCCAGCCGCTGGGCAGGCAGCTTCACGATCACGGTTCTTTTTTAAGCGCGGAAGCCTGTGCGGATATTATTGTGAGAGCGATGGTTCAACGCAAACGCTTAGTGGTGACATCATGGAGAGGGAAAGCTGGACGATGGGTGAAACTGTGCCTGCCGCAGATCATTGATTGGATGGCCCAAAAAGGTATGACCAAAGCTTATCGACTGTGAGGAGAAGTGAAAAGTTGTGTTGTGGGGTTAGGGCATGACATACGAGACGCGCTCAAGTTCGTAGCCTTTTTCTTTTAACAGGGCCAGGAGACCATCTTCCCCCGCCAAGTGAGCCGCTCCCACGATCACCAGTACGTTTTTGTCTTCGGTAAGAAATTTTTCAATTTGCGGTACCCAATTGTTGTTTCGTTGGACGAGGAGTTTTTCATGAAACAGGGGATAGGTTTTCATGCTGTCCACCAATTCTTCCAGGCCTTCTAAGCGACCCTGATGCCAGTATTTCACCATATGAAGGAACGCCTGCTCTCGTTTCTTGGAATCCGTCATCATTAACGTTTCTTTCAGCATGGCATCTTGAGTCTTCATGGGAAGCGTATCAAAAACCCTGATTTGATCGTGAACGGTCTCCAGTCCTCCTGTGGGTTTCCCCGCATCTTTGGCTTTTCGATAGAAATAATGTTCAATCCCTAAATCAGGTCGAAACTCCATGGACGAATCAAATTTGCCGCTCATGTTCAGATATACCACCCATGGCTTGAGCGTATCGATCTGTGTCATGTCGAGCCCTAATGACTTTACTCTCTTTTTGAGAAGTTGGTAGGTGCTCGGTGAGAGAACACTTTTGAGCGTTTGACCATTTTGAAAGGTGTAATGTTTTTCATTGTTCCTCGCAGTTTCCGGGGAAAAAAGAATGTCCGGATCAATTTCAAAGATGACTTTGTGCGAATTGTAGTAGGCATAGGAGAACGAGCGCGTCAGCGGATAATATTCTTCCGCCAACACATGGATGGATCCTAAGATATAGACCGTGTTGGTGCCGGATTGAATTTTATAAATGAGACTATTGTTATACCCATTGCCCACCACCTGACTGTGCGCGGTCCCAGGTAATACCAAGATCAAGAGGAGCGCGAGGAGTATTCTGATCTTCTGGGCCTGGCGGGAGTCGTGGTATCTGGTCTTAGAGCTCTCCTTATGTGGGTTAGCCTAAAGTCTAAAGGGAAGGTATCCGTGATCAATGAGAGAACGTGG
Organism: Nitrospirales bacterium; assembly: GCA_040904705.1. Lineage (GTDB taxonomy): Bacteria > Nitrospirota > Nitrospiria > Nitrospirales > UBA8639 > Nitrospira_E. The sequence goes on from JBBDSY010000036.1 coordinate 16,565, forward strand.
TCCTTTCGGGAGGAAAGGCTTTTACAAACTAGGCTGTCTTTTCGGAAGGGCAGAGACAAAGGTGAAGGATTCCGCAAGAATGTATTCTTGAAGGGTAGGCGGCTCGTGGCCGTTACTGTTGAGTGCTGTTGATTTGAGTTCTCCGATAACCTTCCGTTTTGTTTACAGCCCGGGCGGCAGGCGCCTGTCAGCAGCGAGCGGGCTATGCGGCCACGGAGGTTTGGGAAATGATTCTGAAGATTAAAAGGGTTGAATACCGAGAACGATCTGAAGGACCCACACGAATATGATGCATAAAACCTGGAAAAATCTTCTGAGTTATGAGGTTTTCTCCGGATTGGGTTGCGGCTCTTGTTGGATGACCTGGAAGTCTTTTTGGGTGATGAAATTGCGATCAGCGTACAGTCGAAACTCATATTTCCCGGGACCGGGAAAGACCAAATATGGGATGTTCACGCCAAAGTCGTGGGTGGCTAACCGGTTGTGAATCTCGATGGGCGGCAGTGAACCCTTTCCCACCATTTGATCCTTGTCCAGGTAGACTAAGTGAATCTCAAATGCGTATTTCCCTTCGGCGTCGGTCAAGGAGAAATAGACTCCGACCTGCGGATGCTGGCACGGAAAGGTTTTTGCCCAAAGATGGGTAAAAGCCCCAATGATGCTTTTCTTGCCGGTCAGGCTATCGATAATGATCGTATCGCAGACCAGAAAGGCATGAATGCTGGGTTTGATGAAATCTGACATGCTTAAAGCCCTTCCCGCAGGAACGATACGAGCCCTTCTCGACTGATTAATGAATAAAGAGGCGTGTCACGCCGACTCCTACCGCATACAGCACAAGAGCCAGGCCATAGGCCGGCCAAAATCCCAATTTGGGGACCATCGCAATCATGGTGCCTACATAGACAAACCATGGAGGTGAAAGCCAGATCATGTTCTTGGCGAACGAAACGGTCGGTGAATCGCCGGCATTGAGATAGATCAGGATAAATGTGACGCCGCTGATCACCGGTAACGTACTGGCCAGAGCTGCCCAAAATCCTTTCCCATGGCTCCCTAGATAGGTGGAGACACTGACCAGCGTTCCTCCAATCACAAAATACAACGCATATTTGGCCAATTCTGTCATCGTCTCTCCTGTGGGTTTTTCGTGAAGCGCAAGACTATCATTTTTGTGCCAGATGGTGGGAACCATGCCTTGGTGTGTGATTGTAATCGAATGACCTGCTTGGACAAAATGGGATTAGATGAGTGCCGCTCGGACGGTGAGGTAGAGGATCAGCACTTCCACGGCATGCGCGGTGATCACGGCGTAGAGATTGCTCAGGCGCATCCACATCCATCCCCATATCAGCCCATCCCAGACCGCAATCCAGTGTAAGGAGCCAAAGGTTGCCACCATAAAGGGATCAAAGGAGAAGGTGAGGGCTGAGAGGAGTAATGACAATAGAATCCCAATCTTTATGAGCGGAGGAGAGAAGCGCTGTCGTGGGTTGACGATGGATAAACACAAAACCAGCAACCGGCCTAACAGGAATCCTCGAAAATTCAGCTCAACTGCACAGGCAATGAAGAAAATGAGCCAGGGCACCATCACCCAAAAGGGAAGCTGGGCATGAGGCGTGTCCCGAAGAAAGCTGATCTCTCCTCCAAGCCCCGGGATGAGATAGAGGATGATGCTGGCATTGAGGCATCCCAGGAGAATTCCTGTGACCGTTCCCCATTTCACCCCTACGGCGAGGCGACATGGTTCCAGGCCGAGCTTGCTCAGGAGATGATTGTTGGAGAAAGCCCATAATCCGAACGCAATGTACGCGCTAAGCTGTGGAAGGAATTGAATGGGCAGGCTGGATTGCCAATGTGGAGGGAACACGTAGAACCCCAATGTCGTTGCAATAGGAAGAAAGGCAAGGCCGGCTCTTCGTTCCGAGTGTGAATCCTTTGAGTGAGACAACAATGTTGTGAGGGTTCTGGTTATTGATAGCGCAAGGCCTCGGCGGGGTCCAGCTTTGAGGCTTTTATGGCTGGGAAAAGACCAAAACCAATACCCACTCCGACGGCAAACACAAAGGCGATAACAATAGCGTCGGGTCGAATGACCGCCCCCCAATCGCCCCCTCCCGGCATGGATTGCGCGACCAGGTTGCCAAAACCATAGGCGGAGAAAATCCCAAGAATGATGCCAAAGCATCCGCCAATGACACTGATGGTCGTCGATTCAATGAGGAATTGTAGCAATATATCCTGACGTCTCGCCCCGATGGCTTTGCGAAGCCCAATTTCACGGGTACGTTCCGTGACGGTGACCAGCATGATATTCATGATGCCAATGCCGCCGACCAACAGCGCGACAACCGCAATGCCGCCGAGCACATACCGAAACGTTGCAATTGTTTGATCGATCGCACCCAAGAATTCGCCTTGGTTCCGTATGCGGATATCGTCAACTCCGTCATGACGCTGGATCAAAAATTGATGCAATTTGTACGTGATTTCCTCCATCTGATTCCGATCCGGGACATGGATAAAGATCGACCCTATTTTGTCATTCCCTTTAAAAAACCGTTGGGCCGTGGTGACCGGAATAAAGATCATTTCGTCGTAATTGTGCCCATACACTTCTCCTTTGGATTCCATGACACCAATGACGGTAAATCTATATTCTCCCACAGTCTGTGGTTCCTTCTTTTGCTCAGTTGTGTCATCACTTTTTTTGATTTTTTTTCCACCCAGAAAGATTTTTACCTCTTTGCCAATGGGCGATTGCGTGCCAAAAAGGACTTCGCTGATCGTTTGTCCCAACACCACCGATCGGTTCCAGGTTTGAATGTCGGTCGTGCCGAGGAATCGGCCACTCGCAGGATGGAAGTTGCGGATAGCGGAATATTCCGGAGAGGTGCCGGTAATGCGTCCGCTGTAATCGCGTTCTCCGGCTTTGATTTGCCCATCGATATCAATAAGCGGCGCAACTTTGATGTCTGGAAATCGAGTACGAATGGCCAGGGCGTCGTCATACCTGAGTTGAAGGTTGCGCCCGGCAAACAGGCGTTTTTCCTCAAGGGTCAGCCGTTTTTTCCAGACAAACAATAAATTGGTCCCTAATTTTTCGATTGAACTGACCAGCCACACTTGTCCCCCTTCGACAATCGCCATCATGGCAATCACCGAGGCTACCCCGATAATGACACCCAGCATCGTCAGGCCGGATCGCAGCATATTGCTGGATAAATTTTTGAGGGCATCGCGAAAGATGGCGGCAAGCATGACAGGCTTTAGGTTTCTTGAAGAACGGATTGAGTCTGCTGTTCGGTGGATTCATCCGCCAGCACGCGTCCGTCTAAGAGCGTGATGCGGCGGTTGGCGCGGTGCGCAATCAGCGGGTCATGGGTAATCATCACAATGGTTTGACCTTGTCGATGTAACTCTTCGAAAAGAGACAAGATTTCATTCCCAGATTGACTGTCCAAATTGCCGGTCGGCTCGTCTGCCAAAAGGAGTGCAGGCTGGTTGGCCAAGGCGCGGGCAATGGCCACGCGTTGTTGCTGCCCGCCGGAGAGTTGATTGCTGTGATGCTGCATTCGATCTTGAAGGCCGACGCGCGTTAAGAGTTCTTGGGCGCGGTCCTGTTGTTGTGCGCGGGAGGCCCCGGCATACATGAGCGGGAGTTGCACGTTTTCTACGGCCGATTTGCGAGGCAAGAGATGAAAGGTCTGAAAGATAAACCCGATTTGCTGATTTCGAATGGTGGTGAGGTCTGAATCCGGCAATTGGTTAATATGTGCTCCCTGCAACCAATAGTCCCCGCTGGTTGGATGGCTCAGGCATCCCAAAATATCCAGCAACGTGGTTTTGCCGCTACCGGACTGTCCAATGATGGCGACGAATTCGCCCCGATCGATTTCGATATTCAGATCGTCAAGCGCATGAACGGCTACTTCGCCGGTGGCATAGGTTTTATTGATGTGGCGTAATGTGATCAGCATCACAGATGAGGAGGAGTTGTCGTCAGTCTTGTGCTGCCGGTTTAAACTTCGGGATAATCACCTGATCGTGCTCCTGTAAGCCTTTTGTGATGACCGCTTGAGTTTCGGTACGGTACGCCACCCTGACCTTCTGGATTTTTGACGTTCCGTTCGTGAGGACTTCGACTACATCATCACCATTTTTCACTTGAAGAACTTCTAATGGAATCGTGAGTACATTATCCAAGCGTTTCGTCACAATGTCGACATTGGCCGTCAACATGGGCTTGAGGTCCGGGCTCGAATCGGCAATGGCAATCGTCACATCATAGGTCACAATATTATCTTGTTTCACACCTTGTGTCGCAATAGCGGTCACGCGCCCTTTGAACAGTTGGTTTGGCAGGGCATCTAAGTGAATGTCGACATTTTGATCTATCGCCACATGCGGGATGTTGACTTCGTTGATTTGGGCTGTGACGATCATGCGGGATAAATCGGCCAGCATCATGAGTATGGTGCCGCCCCCAAACGTCGCGGTTCCCGACGTAATAATTTCCCCGGGATTTACGAGAATTTCCAGAACGGAGCCATCCGTTGGGGAACGAACTTGAAACTCTTCCGGCCTGGAACTTTGCATTGAGCTTTCTTGGTATCGTTTAAACAGTTCTTTATTCCCACCCAACGCCAGCAATAATTGCCGCTCAGCGAGTTCCAAACGTACAAGGGCACGTTGAAAGGCATTCTCCGAGGTTTCAAGGGCTTGTTGCGCAATAAATCCTTTCTTGAAAAGAGCTTGCGAACGGACCCACTCCCGCTGGGCGGTTTTCACGTTCAAGTGCTCTTCTTGAATGCCGGCGCGAAGCTGAGCCACTTGGCGGGCCTGGCTGGATTCCTGGCGAATGATCGCCAACAATTCACCTTTTTTCACGGGCGTTCCGTTTGAGACAAACAATTGCGCCACTTCCCCGGAAAATTGCGACTTAATTTCGATGGTTTTCGAGGGCTGAATCGTTCCAGTTTCCGACACCCGCGTGTCAATGGAACTGCGCGCCACTTCGACGGTAGCCGGCGGTTCTTTTTTGGAGGAATCCGATTGGAGGACGGGGAGATAGGTATACAGACCAATGCCAGTCATAACAATGAGCACAACGCTGGTAAGTAAGACTTTTTGTGTCATGGCAGAAAAAAATGTCTTGATACGTTATTCGGACTCATTGGGCTGTACCCCTCGCTGGAATCAAACCGGACTGACCGAATGTCCCAATGTGGAAAACTTTTTGCCGCGCTAAAGGTGCTAGGCTCTTACTGAAGTTCAACTACCGTCCCTATTTATTGGATTTTGATATTATAAGGGTCGAGAGTGGAGGCTGTAACGAGGCGGAGGCGGGAGAGCGATTGATTGTAGTCGAGGATGGCGCGGAGTTCCTGGCTTTGCGCGGTTTGTAAGTCTCGTTGGAATTCTAGGACGACTCGGGTAGTGCTCAGGCCTAGTTGCAAACGTTCCTGTTCGGCCTTGAGTTGTTTGTCAGAAAGCCGACGAGCGGTTTGATTCGTGCGAATACGTTTATAGTTGGTGTTGACTTGGCGTAAGGCTTCTTTGACGTCCAAGATGACTTGCTGGCGAACGCGTAGCAAGGAGGCTTGGTGTTGGCGCGTTTCAATAACGCGTCGTTGATGCCGGCTTTCCGCTGAACGGTTGCCTAAGGGGTAACTCAAGACCAGCCCTCCGCCCATGTTGTAAAAATCGGTACTGATCATGCGATCCAAATTATCGCTGGCGTTGGTTCCGAGGCCGGCGAGTCCGACCCCGCCTTGAAAGGAGAGGTCAGGCAGGAGCTGATTGTTCGCAAACTGCGTTTGAACTTGAGAACTGTTGATATGTTTCTTTGCCTGCAACACGTCAGGCCGATCCTCTAGGGCTCGATCAATTTGAGCCTGAAGCACTATTTTTGATTGATGTTGAATGGGTTCGTCCATGGGGACCAAGGGGGTGGTTTGTGACAGATTCCATTCTGACGGGCTCAATAACTGCCGTAATTGGTCTTCCTGGTCCTCCACGATCTTCTGTGCGAGGAGAATTTGTTCGATTCGACCGGCGACGCCTGCCTGTGCCTGTAAGGCTTCGACTTCGGCCATGACGCCTGCTTTGACCTTTTCCCGGTTGCTCGCCAGGAGTTCTTCCGCCGCTTTTAATGTGGCATGTGCCACTTTCAGGTTTTCTCTGGCGAAGACAAGTTCCCAATAGGTCTGTTCGACCTTGGCGATGACAGAGAGGACCTGTTGGACGAAAAAGAGCTGTTCCACCGCTGCCAGGTTTCGAGCAACTGTGATCAGTGTCTTGTTCGTGCTGGGACCGAAGTTGCGTAAGAGTGGCTGCGTGAGATTAAAGGAGAGATTGCTGCCATACGAGGGATTAAAGAGAAATCCGGTTGGGCCGGCCACGGAGTTACGATTGGTATCAAATGTGAGGTCGTATGAGCCACCGGTCAAGAGGCGTTGTGTATAGCCGACGTTCAGGCTTGTGTCATTTTGGTCGAAGGTGTCGGGCTCGGTGCCTTCCGTGACCCCACCAAATCCAAACACGGGGCGGTTCAGGGGGGAGACATTCCGGTCGTAGCGCCCACCTAGGAGAACGGTTGGATCGAATTTAGCTTGTTCGAAGATGATATCGGTAAACTGAGCATCCCTTGAATGTCGACTGACTTGGATGTCGACATTATGTTCAAGGGCTTGCATGACGGCGTCACGAAGCGTGAGCGTGATCACGGAGTCGGACGGAATGAGTGCTTTGAGGGCTGCATCTTCTTCTGAGGACGGAAGAGATTTCGGGCTTATCGATTGACTCCACGTTGGCTCCAGGACGCACAAAGACCACAATACGATGGTCAATGACGCCAGGCTACCTACTCCTCTTCCAGGGCTTTGCATGAGGCACGATACCAAAGGGATGGGAATGAGGGCAATTTGGCCCAAATTTGCCTTCATGGCTGTCCAGGGTTTACGCTAAATTATGGTCAGTTTTGGTCATCTTTTTTTGGTATTTCTATCGAGAAAAGGGTTGTCGCGGTTGGCAAAGAATGCGTATCATTTCATTCCTTCAACGTGACGAGCATTATAATTATTTTTTCCAACAGGGTAGGGGAACGTTATGCCAATGGATAGGTTGAACCATGATCTCAGCAAGGCTGAGGAATCCAATAGCTTTCGATGTGCTGGAAAGTGTCGTACTAACACAGATGCCACCCGAACGGGGCTCGTGGGTCTGGTGCTTGGTTTTTGTCTTATCTCGTCCCCTCTGGGGGTGTTAGCCGGAGATGAACCTCAAGAACTTCCGAAACCCTTTCATATGACCACTCCACCTTTATTTCAAGAATGGTTATTTGATCAGTCCACGCTGGCGAATGTTCCAGAAGGATTTTCTCAGGAAGGTGATGGACAAACGGGGCAAGGAGGTTGGGTGGTGAGTAAGGATACGACAGCTCCCAGTCGACCAAACCTGGTGGAGCAACAGCTCACATGTGGAGAAGGTCTGTGTTATCAGTTGTTATCAGTTGATGATGTGACAGTTGAATATGTGGATCTGTCGGTCAGGATGAAAATGCGATTGGGTACCCCGTCGGGTAAAGCTGGATTGGCCTATGGGATCCAAGACGCTAAAAATTTTTATGCGGTAGTCGTTGAACCCAAAAGCAATGAAATCGTCGCTTATGTCGTAAAAGACGGACAGCCCGCAGAAATTGCTCGTGAGACTCTTATTCTCGAACCTTCCGAATGGCATTTTCTTAGGATTCAACGGAATACCATTGTGAGTAAGGAGTTCACTGAAATTTTCTTCGATCACCATTTGCTGATTAATGTGTATGATCAATCATTCAAAAAAGGGAAAATCGGGCTCGTGGCCATGGGAGATGGGGCGTTTTCATTCGATAATCTTCGGGCCATGGAATTGTTGACGAATCGCCCGCTCTCACGACCTGCTGCCTATTAACTCAGGCTAAATCGGTGATGCCGTCAGGGGACAGATGAGGTTTCATCAAGGCTAGGAGCGACTCGGGATCCGTTGCTTCGAGAACCAGCGCACGGTTTTTTGGCGTGACGAATCCCTGCTTGACTTGATGGTTGAGGAATTCCAGTAGGCCGTCATAAAACCCCAAACAGTTCAGAATACCGCATGGTTTCTCATGAATTTTGAGCTGGGCCCACGTCAGCATTTCACAGCATTCCTCCAATGTGCCAAATCCACCGGGTAAGCTGATAAAGCCTGAAGAGTGTTTGGCCATCAGCGCTTTTCGTTCGTGCATCGTCTCCACGATATGCGTCGTGGTAAGTTGTGTGTGCAGAAGTTCTTGTTCCACCAACTGCTGTGGAATCACCCCCATCACTCGTCCTCCGGCTTCAAGAACCGTAGAAGCTATTATTCCCATTAACCCAATATTACCCCCTCCATACACGAGACCGAATCCCTGTTGCACTAGTGTCCGGCCCAAACGTTTGGCCATGTTCCCGTACTCTGGATTGAGACCAGAGTTAGATCCACAAAAAACACAGATATATTGCATGGTGGGAAAATGAATAGCGAAAGAAATGTGGGGGAGGCCGTGGTTAATGTTTTAGAGGCAACGCAGTAAGAGCATAGGGATTGACCCGGGCACCGTTGAGCCGAACGCCCCAGTGAAGATGGGGGCCTGTGGCTCTCCCGGTGGCTCCGACTTTTCCAACGGTATCGCCTTTGATGAGAGCCTGCCCCGGTTGAACGGTAATTTCCGATAAATGAAAATACATGGAAAAGAGCCCGACCCCATGATCGATGATGACTCCTTTGCCGGAGAAGAAATGATCCACTGTGGCTATGACGGTTCCTTTGTTGATGGCCAGGACAGGCGTCCCTTGAGGGGCGGCGATGTCTTCTCCTGAATGCGGGCGTTTGTGTTGTCCGTTGATCACGCGACGGCTACCGAATCGTCCGGTGACGGTGCCTTTGGTTGGCTCAAGAAAGGCCCCCTCCCATAACGGTTGAGTGCCGATGTGGAGAAAGGCGTCCGCCATTTCTTTTTGTTCGAGTCCTACGCGTTTCAACGTTTCGGAGTCGAGATCGACTTTATTTTTTGGCAATTTGAGATGCTGAACGGAATAGGTTTCTTTCATGATTTCTATCGAGTAAATGAGATGTTCCGTTGTGTCGGCGCTCTCGACCGTGATGTGTAATTCCTGTACGCCCGGAGGATCCTGCATGTCGAGGCCGATGATACCGGCAAACTTTCCCTCTGTGAGAGGAAAGAATGGTATCTTTCGTTGCAACAACACCCCGTTTACGCTTGCCTGTGGATTGCTGAAAGGGACTTCGATCCAGAGAACTTCCCCTTGCTTGCCACTGAATCGTTTCCCTGAATGCAGATCATGCCGTTCCGCGCTTAACGCTAATTGGAGCGGGAGCAGACTGGCAAGGAGGACAGTAAGAATCAACAGCGATGGTCGAGAATGCCGTGTTGATGATGCTGGTGGAAGAATTCTCGGGTAGGTCATGGGTAGAGACGATTGTGGGGAACTTGGCTCAATAACTCGTCAACCCTGGTACTAAAGTGGCAGAATGGGTCCATGCAGAGAATCGTTTCTTCCCAATAGCCGTTGAGCTTGAGATAGGTCCAATCCACAGTATACGACCGATTTTTTGCACGGGCAAATCGGATAAAGTCTCCGCGCACTTTGGCGCGTGTGGTTTGTGGGGGGATCGTTTTCGCTTGTTCAATGGCTTCCTCGTCCACGAGCTTTCTAATGGCTTGCCGTTCGGCTAACAGATAAAAAAGGCCCCGTTGCCGGCTGATGTCATGATATTGCAAATCCATCATACTGAGTCGTGGGTCGTCCCATCCACACGACTTGTTGGACATGTAATTTTCCATCAGCCATTTTTTCGTGATCCAGTCTATTTCTCTCACTAAATCCATGGGAGACCTGGCCAGTAGTTGCAACACGCGCCCCCATTCATCATGAACTTCGGAGAAAATTTTATTGGGTGCTTGTGACTGTAAATATTCACCCGCATGCTCCCAATAGATCTGTTGAATTTCAAGGGCTGTTAGGGCACGGCCGTCTTCCAGCTTGACGGGTTTTTTTAATGTAGGGTCACGCGAAATATCTCGAATGGCTTTGACCGGTTCCTCCATGTCGATGTTGGGAATGGTAAATCCGTCTTCAATCATGGACAACACGATCATGGCCGTGCCCACTTTTAAATACGTCGCGAATTCCGACATATTGGAATCGCCAAGAATGATATGCAGGCGACGGAATTTTTCTGCATCGGAATGCGGTTCGTCTCGAGTATTGATAATACTGCGGGACGACGTGGTCGAAGACGAAGTCTTTTCATGAATATGCTGAGCTCGTTGCGAAATAAAAAATTGAGACTTACCCGAGACTCGGAGGATTTTCCCTGCCCCGGAATAAATTTGACGGGTGACAAAAAAGGGAATGAGTTGTTCGCTGACTTTCCAAAAGTCAACGTCCCGGCGCATGAGAAAGTTTTCATGCGAACCGTAAGTATTGCCGAGTGAATCGGTATTATTTTTGAAGATGAAAATATCTCCGGAGAGACCTTCTTCGCGCAATCGTTCTTCCGCGATGGGCAGGCAACTTTCTAGAATTCGCTCGCCGGCTTTGTCATGCATGACTAAATCAATGAGGTCGTCGCATTCGGGAGTCGAATATTCCGGGTGGCACCCGGTGTCTTGATAAAAACGTGCTCCGTTCGTGAGAAAGGCGTTAGAGGGCCAGCTATTGGGAATGAGCCCCTCGAAGATGTACCCCAGGATTTTTTCAATCGGAAGATACACGCGCCCAGTGGGAGAAAAGGTGAGTCCGTATTCGCATTCGAGGCCGAAAATTCGCTTTATCATGGACGCCTTGACGCTCTTAAAAAGAGTCGTAATTCAGGTATGCCGGCTGTTGGTTACTGGTTCATTAAGTCAGAATACACTCCTCTTTAAGAATCTTCAACCTGAGCGTTCGAGTACGGTTCAAGGGAGGCGAAGGACTTAGGAAAGGAGGGCCGACGCTTCGGCCGTCCCAACCCGACGGAATTTTCGTCCGGGTCGTGTTCGGTCCAAAACGGCCACTTCCAGCCCTTCCAAGTTTGATTTAGGGTCGGCGCCCTTCTCAAATGCTTGGTGGCATAATTGTAAGGCGGTATTCAGGGATGGACGGGTCTCCGGGGCTTCTTTACGGAGAAACGTCAGGATTGCCTCGGATCGCCCGCCGATTGCGGTAAACATTTTCTCGTCAATAATGCTGCCATCGAAGGTGATACGGTAGAGTTCGTTGTCTTCTGGGGTTTCACCCACTTGCGCAAGAAGGAGTTCTACTTCGTAGGGTTTTATGTCCTGGCTAAAAAGGGTGCCCAATGTTTGTGAGTACCCGTTGGCTAGAGAGCGGGCCGTCACATCTTCCCGGCTATACATCATCCCTTTCATGTCAGCATGCTGGATGCCGGCTTTTCGTAGGTTTTCAAATTCGCTGTATCGACCGGCTCCTGAAAAGGCGATGTTGTCATAGATCTCGGAAATTTTAAAGAGCGAGGTGCTTGGATTGTCCGCGACAAATAGTACTCCTTGATCGTATTCCATGGCGATAATCGAACGACCTTTCGCGATGCCTTTTTTGGCATACTCCGCACGGTCCTGCATCATTTGTTCGGGAGAGACGTAGAAGGGCATGGCCATGATTTAGGATTCCCGTTTTTCGGATAAGATTTCTTGGCAGATGGTGGCGAGTTGGGTGTCTTCGACGTCCCGTACTCCGTGTCCGTCGACCAATTTGACCAGGGGGAAAATTTTTCGCAGTAAGTCGGGGCCACCGGTTCCGACATCTTCTTCAGCCGCGTTAGAAAGGGCTCGAATGGCGACACGCACGGCCTTGTCCTCCGGCAACTGCTTGCGGAAATGTTCTTTCAAGGTGAGCCGGGCATCCTTCCCACCGGAACCCACAGCATGGAATTCGGTATCTTCATACCGGCCTCCGGTAATGTCATATTTAAATAAACGACCAACTTCGCGTTTCTGATCGTATCCGACAAAGAGTGGAATCACGACCAGACCCTGTAACACCATTGGAAAATTCGCTTTGACCATATAGCCGAGCCTGGTCGCTTTTCCCTCACAGGTCAGGGGCTTCCCGTCAAGTTTTTCATAATGTTCCAACTCGATGCGGAACAGTTTCGCCATTTCCACACATGGTCCAGCCGCTCCGGCGATGGCCATAGCGGAAAATTCATCCGTTTGAAACACCTTATCCATGCGATTGGCAGCAATTTGATATCCCTCGGTGGCTCGGCGGTCTCCGGCAATTAATACCCCGTTTTCATAGGTGAACGCGAGGACGGTGGTGCCATGAGGCCAAGGAGGGAGTTGGTTGGAAAGAGGGAGCTCATGTGACCCGTATTGGGCTGGGGTTCCCCATCGCGTGATGGGCAACAATTCTGGGCGTTGCGTACTGAGGAATTGATAAAAGCTTGAACACGGATCGAAAGAAAAGTTTGGGAAGGGGAAATTATCAGGTGTCATGTTGGTCGTGACCGTTATGATGTTTGTTGCTCTGTAAGGTTTCTACGTGAGGCGAGATAATAGCTGATCAACTGAGTCAATGTCCTGAAATAACTCTTGAGTGAGTGATTGCGTGCCACGAAATGGATCCATGAGTGGAATCCGTTTAATGGTAGTATCGGCTGACTTAAGCAGGACCGACGTCCAACTCATACCATAGACCTGTTGGGGAAATCGTTGCAGGCAGGCTCCCCGGAAGAAGGCGCGGGTTTGGGCTGGAGCCATGCACATAGCGCGTTGGATCTCTTCGTCATGCGTGAGCCGTTCCATTTTCCCGGTTCGTTCTAAAGTGTAAGCTAAGCCTTTGGTCGGTCGGATATCGTGATACTGTAAGTCCATCATCGCAACGCGAGGGTCATGCCATCCACATTTTTTCCGATCCATGTAGGACTCTATCAACGCACGTTTTGCCACCCAATCGATTTCTTGGGCGAGATCTGTCGGGTTCTGCTCTAATTTTTCCAGCACGGATTCCCAGCGAATGAGGACTTCTTTGGTCATCGGGGATAATTCGTGCGTGGTATAGAATTCGTGTGCGGCGTGCAGAAAGGCCTGTTGGATTTCCAGTGCAGTTGTATGGCGTCCATTCAAGAGTAAAAGAGAGCCTTTGAGGGTCAAATCGCGAGACACATGTTTAATCGCGTTAACCGGATCGGCTATTTCGATTTGAGGAAGAACGCCATGATTTTCCAACATGTCCATGATAATGGCGGTGGTGCCAATTTTGAGAAAGGTCGAGACTTCGCACATGTTGGCGTCCCCGACAATCACGTGGAGGCGACGAAATTGCGATGGCTGAGTATGGGGTTCGTCCCGTGTATTGATGATCGGACGATTGACCATGGTGTTGAGATCGTACAGGCATTCTAGAAAGTCGGCCCGTTGCGAGAGTTGATACGTTGTGGGATCTGTTCCGTTTTCTGCTCCGACTTTTCCTGCTCCACAAAGAATTGGCCGTGACACAAAAAATGGCAGCAGGGCTTCGGCTATGCGCTCAAAGGGTATCTTACGTGAAATGAGATAATTTTCGTGATAGCCGAAGCTGTTGCCTTTCCCATCGGAGTTGTTGCGGTACACGAGAAACTCATTTTCTCCCATGCTGGCATTCAGGCGATCGAGACATTCGGCAACAAGCGTGTCCCCGGCTCGCTCATAGGCGACGATCTCTCGAGGATGACTGCATTCGGGGGTGGAATATTCGGGGTGAGCCCCGTCGACGTACAAGCGACCGGCGTTGGGCAAAATCTTATTGAGTTGACGATTGTAACTGACTCCCGGACGTTCGGGATCGCCTTCGACTGTGAACCCTCTTGCATCGAAAAAAGGGTTTTCATTTTCGTAATCCCATAGGGCATGAGGAGCCGGAAGGCGGGGGCAGTGACTGATTAAGCGAAGAGAATTATCAACGGGATCGGGGTATCGAGGAGAGCGGGCGATAATCCCGAATTCTGTTTCGGTGCCGAGAATTCGTAGCACGAACACCTCATTCAGTGCGATGCTGGATGGTTAAAAATAGTGACCGACGTTCATCGTTTCGATTTCGCGGGGTTCCGACCCTTCATCAGTGGTGAGGGTTCGAACATGGACGATTTTTTCACCTTTTTTCCCTGCGATCTTCGCCCAGTCATCTGGGTGAGTGGTATTGGGCAAATCTTCCTGTTCCTTGAATTCCTCTCGGATCGCTTTGAGAAAATCCTCACTGGTGAGACCTTTCTCTCCTCCAGAAATCGTGCGTTTGATCGAGAGCTTTTTTGCACGCGAGACGATACTTTCAATTAATGCGCCACTCGAGAAATCTTTGAAATAGACCGTTTCTTTTTCTCCATTTGCATAGGTCACTTCAAGAAATCTATTTTCTTCGTTTTTGGCATACATGGCCTCAACCGTGGTGTCGATCAGTTGCTGAACATAGGTCGCTCGGTCAAGGTTCTGGTCGGCCATGGCAGACTCTGAAAAGGGAAGGTCGGCGATGAGATACTTCCCCAGAATATCTTTGGCGCCGTGTTTATCCGGACGTGGGATTTTGATTTTGATATCCAATCGGCCAGGGCGTAGGACGGCGGGGTCAATCAAGTCTTGTCTGTTGCTGGCGCCGATGACAATGACGTCACGAAGACTTTCCACACCATCAATCTCGGAAAGAAATTGGGGCACAATCGTGGACTCCATGTCTGAAGAAATGCCGGTTCCCCTGGTGCGAAATAAGGCATCCATTTCATCAAAGAAGACGATGACCGGATGCCCGTGTGAAGCTTTTTCTTTGGCCTTGGCAAAAACTTCTCGAATCTGTCGTTCAGATTCCCCCACGTATTTATTTAGCAGCTCTGGGCCTTTGATGTGCAGAAAATAGCTGCGAATTTCTTTGCCTTTGAGATGTCCGAGTTTTTTGGCAATGGAGTTGGCGACAGCCTTGGCAATTAAGGTTTTCCCACAGCCTGGCGGTCCGTAGAGGAGGAGGCCTTTGGGGGGAGATAATTGATGCTCGGCAAAGAGGTGGGGATGGAGAAAGGGAAGTTCAACGGCGTCTTTCACCAGTTCTAACTCTTTTTCAAGACCGCCGATATGATCGTAATTAACATCAGGAACTTCTTCGATGACCAGTTCTTCCATTTCCCCTTTTGGCAATTTTTCAGTGAGATACCCTGAGCGAGGTTCGAACAAGAGATGATCGCCTACACTCAGATGCTGTTGCTTGAGCGCATCGGAAAATTCTACTACCCGCTCATCATCCAAGTGGGTGCTGACCACTGCGCGTCCATCATCGAGTAATTGTTTAAGGTGGACGATTTCACCTTGTGGATCGTACCCGCGCGCCTCAATGACATTCAGCCCTTCATTTAAAATCACTTCCTGTCCGGTTTTGAGCGAATCTAAGGGAATTGATGGATGGAGATTCACACGTAATTTTCGTCCACCCAGCGACACATTAATTGTTCCATCAGAATTTGTGTCGTAGAAAATGGCAAAGGTGGAAGGCGGAGCTGTTAATTTTTCAACTTCTTTGCGGAGTGCTTCGATTTGTGATTTGGCTTCTTGCAGGCTTGAGATCAACCGTTCGTTTTTTTGCTGTGCTTGGTCAAGCTGGTGCCGAGATTCATCATGCTGTTGTCTTTCAAGTTCTACAGACTCGAGCTCAGACCGCAGTTTTTGAATTTCGCGGTGAGGGTCGTCGGATTTTCTTATTCCCATCGGCGTGTCTCACCTGGTTTGTACGATTCCTCCAACGATTCAGACAATAACCCCTTTAAGGGACTATCCCACGTTGAGGGGGCTTAGAGATGTGATCGGGAAATCACGAAAATACTAACTGATTGAATTCTACCACTCAAAAAAAAATAGGGTCAACCAAAAGCCATGGTGGAATGCGTGCGCGTCCGGTTGACAAATTAGGGAAGCTGTGAAAGAAATTCATGGGTACGGTCCACTATGCTGGGTGCTTGGAGAATGGCGGAGATAACGGCGACTCCATAGGCCCCGGCGGCGAGAACCGATGGAACATGGGTGGGATTGAGGCCGCCAATGGCAAAAATAGGCAGGCGACTTGTTCGACAAGCGTTCTCAAGGGTGTAAAGTCCTAAGGGCGGTCCATACCTGCGTTTGGAAGGTGTCTCAAAGATCGGACCCAGTACGATAAAATTCGCGCCCTCGCATTCTGCTTTTCGTACTTCTTCGACTGAGTGGGTTGAGATCCCAATCAATTTTTCGTCCCCGATCATACGGCGAGCAAGGGAAAGGGGGAGACTATCGGAACGCAGATGGACCCCATCGGCATCAAGAGCCATCGCGAGATCGATTCGATCGTTGACGAAGACTTTCCCTTGGCGCCGTTTGATGAGAGGCATGAGATCTTGCATGAGATCAATTAACGGCCGCGTATCCAAATCCTTTTCGCGAATTTGGACCATACGCACTCCGGCATCAACGACTTGACTGATGACCGAGGCGAGTGACCGCTGAGAGGTGTTCTGTCGATCTGTGAGAAGATAGAGGCGAGGCAGCGAAGTGTCGGGCATTCCTTGATTTAGAGCATGCCTTCGATCGGGCTGCTGGCGGTGGCATAGAGTTTACGGGGAATTCTGCCGGCCTTGAACGCTAACCGTCCGGCATCAACTGCATATCGCATGGCTGTGGCCATCATGATCGGGTCTTTCGCGCCGGCAATCGCCGTGTTCATGAGAACGGCGTCTGCGCCATATTCCATGGCCAAGGCTGCATCAGATGCGGTTCCCACCCCTGCATCGACAATAATAGGTACCTTCACGGTTTCCATAATAATTTTAAGATTGTATGGATTGCGAATGCCTAGTCCTGAGCCTATGGGAGCGGCCAGAGGCATGACAGCGGGGCAGCCGATATCCATTAATTTTTGAGCAACAATGGGGTCATCGTTGGTGTAGGGTAGGACAATAAAGCCTTCTGCAATCAAAATTTTTGCGGCTTCGATGAGACCAGCCGTATCGGGAAACAATGTGCGTTCATCACCGATCACTTCCAGTTTCACTAAGTCCGAAACACCGGCTGCACGGGCCAACCGAGAATAGCGGACTGCATCCTCAACGGTATAGCATCCGGCGGTATTGGGCAGGATCGTGTATTTTTTCGGATCAATATAATCAAGAAGGTTTTCTGAATTCTTATCGGTAATATTAACTCGGCGAACGGCCACGGTGACCACATCGGCACCAGATGCTTCAATGGCGAGTCGTGTTTCTTCAAAATTCTTATACTTTCCCGTCCCAACCCAGAGGCGGGAACGGAATTCACGTCCTGCGATGATTAAGGGGTCGCGTGAAGGATCGTTACTCATGTCGTTTTCTGCCTTCTGAGTGTTTTGGTTGTGGCGAACCACCGCCGATAAAACTTAATATTTCTACCTTGTCGTTCTCTTGCAGGGTCCAGGTTGAAAAGTTTGAACGGTCAAGGATGTTGAGATTCACTTCCACGGCCACTTGTTCGGTTCGAAGATTCAACTCTTGAAGAAGAACAGTGACGGTGAGGGGTGCGTTGTACGTTTGCTCTTCTCCATTGACGATGATCTTCATATGAACGGCTGAGGAATTCATAATTAAAACCAGGTGCTTGTGGGCAATCATCCTACGGGACCCGTGAAATTCTTGTCAATAAAATGGGCCGTGTGTGAGCGTGAATCGCCTTTGGATATGGGGCTAAATTATTGATGGTTCACTGGTTTTGTCGCGAGGGGATGACATACAATGAAGTGTGAACACGCGAAACCTGTTCTGTGTTCGCTTGGTGTTGAGGCAATTCTACTCAAATCATTCATGATCAACGTGAATCAAGATTTGGCTGCCTTGTTTGCTTCTATGGCTGGGTTATTGGCCTCCAGAGCTGAAAATCCATATAAGGTAAGAGCCTACCAACGAGCGGCTGACTCGATTCGAAATCTCCCTGAAGACCTTGGTAGCTATGCTCAGCGTGGAGAATTGCGGACAATCCCTGGCATTGGTAAGGAATTGGAAGTGAAAGTTCAGGAGTTTCTTTCGACGGGCCGTCTTCGAGCCTATGATGAGCTCAAAACCCCCCTGCCCGATACGGTTCGGGAATGGGTTAATCTCCCGGGCTTTTCAGAGCCGATCGTGCATGATTTATATTTTCGATTGGGCATGACATCGTGGGACGATTTGGAAGCCTTGGCCCAATCGCATCTCCTCCAGACCCTCCCTGGTTTAGGCGGACGAAGTGCCGAAATTCTTGACGCCATTCGGAGCAAGCGATCGGTTGATCGGCAGGATTAACAGCCGAATGGAGGTGGGGGCCAATCATGGGCTTCACCATGGCTTTGAAGAGTCTGACAAGAATAGGAATGGTATCTAAGCAATAACCAACAGACGTCTTAATTATTGAAAGGGATCAAGATCTCATGGCTATTTCGGCCTTTGTGTTAATTGATACGACAGGCAATCATACCAAAAGTGCCTATAAGACTCTGACGCGGATTCAAGGGGTGCAAGCGGTCTTTCCAGTGACCGGGCCCTACGATTTGATTGCCCAGGTCGAAGCAGAAACCTTAGAAGAATTGAACGATCTGGTCATGGCCCGTATTCGCGGGGTGGATGGAATTACGAAGACGAACACGGCGATCGTGCTCAATCTCTAGCGAGAAGGCAAAGCGAAAAGGAGGAAGATGCTAGGATATTGTATCCTCTTGCCTCCTTCCTTTTCACTTTTCCCGTTTCACTCCTCACATCTTAGGCCGCTGGTTGAAGTTGCTTGAAGACTTTCCAGGATTTCAGCATTTCCACGGCTTTCAGTAATTGTACATCCTCCGGTGGGACGGGTTGCGGCGCATTGGGGTCTTCTGGAGCCGTGGGTGCCTGGGTCTCGGTATTGGGTGGCTTAACTGCTCCTGCATTGGTCGTCGAACTCTTCTCAGCTTTCGTTTCTCCTGCTGCTTCCTGCTTAGCGACCTGAATGGTTTTGGGGTCGATGATGATGTCTGGTTGTACTCCGACGGTATGAATGGATTTGCCTTTTGGCGTGTAATATTTGGCCGTCGTTAAGCGCAGGCCTGACCCGTCGGAGAGCGGAAGAATGGTTTGGACCGAACCTTTGCCAAAGCTGGTTGTGCCGATGACGACGGCTTTTCCCCAATCCTGCATGGCGGCCGCCACGATTTCCGACGCGCTGGCTGATCCATGGTTAATCAGGACAATCATCGGATATTCATAGTTCTTACTGGTCGCACTGGCCCGGTATTCAACCTTTTGTTCATTCCGACCCTGAATAGAGACCACTAGACGCCCAGGTTCCAAAAATTGTTCGGAGACCCCGACTGCGGCGGTGAGCAATCCGCCAGGATTGTTTCGTAAATCTAAAATCAGGCCTTGGATATTTTTAGCCGTTAATTCCTCCAATGCTTTTGTTAAATCTTCAGCCGAGGCTTCCTGAAATTGGCTGAGTCGAGCATAGCCCACGTTTCCTTCCAAGAGCTTGGATCGCACACTTTGAATTTTGATGATATCTCGGGTAATGGTGAACACCAATGGTTCCTCCATTCCCTCACGGATGATGGTTAAATTCACCGATGTCCCTCGAGGCCCGCGCATATGCTGGACGGCCTCCATCAGGGTTAAATCTTTGGTCGGGGTCTCGTCGACTTTGATAATGGTGTCTCCAGATTGAATGCCAGCTGTAAAAGCCGGAGTATCTTCAATGGGGGCAATGACGGTGAGTCGGTTGTCTTTAATGCCAATTTGGATGCCCAGGCCGCCAAACTCCCCTCTGGTTTCCACTTGCATTTCCTTGAACATTTCTGGGGTCATAAAGGAGGAATGGGGATCCAGTCCGGCCAGCATGCCTCGTAGAGCGCCTTGTACCAAATCCTTGGTTTTTGTTTCCTCGACATAATGCTTTTTCACTTGAGAGAGCACTTCTGCAAACACCTGTAATTCTTCATACGATTCGCTGGCATGTCCCGTTCGATCTCCTCCTTTCCCAATGAAAATTCCCACAAAGAGAATGGCGGTCAACATGAGACCAGAAATCAGGACGGTCGAAACTCGGTCTTTGGCCATATGTGTTCCTTCTTTCAGTTAGTCAATTATTGCTTTGCCAGCCATTTAAGCGGATCAATGGGCGTCGTGCCTTTTCGTAATTCAAAATAGAGGGTGTCGTCCTCTGTCACTCCCGTTTCACCAGTATGCCCAATCATTTGCCCTAGGGTCACGGCATTGCCTTCAGCCACGAGTAATTTAGATGCATGCGCATAGAGGGAGTAGAAGCCATTGGTATGATCCACGATGACGACGAGCCCATAGCCCTTCAGCCAATCCGCATACACGACCTTTCCTGAGGAGACCGAATGGATGGGACTCCCTTCGCGCGCTTGAATTTCAATGCCCTTTTTGGTGACGTAGGTGTCAAAAGTTGGATGTTTTTGCCGTCCAAAAAACGAGACCACCTTCCCTTTTGCCGGCCAAAGAAACGAGCCAAGAGTGGGTAGTTTAGCCGGTGCTTTCCGTAATTGTGATTGGGCCAATTGAAATCGCCGATCAAGGGCCTTAAGCAGGCTGTCGACTTGTGCTGCCGATCGTTTGAGGTCTTCTACTGCGCGTTCATGAATGTCTTTTTCCTTGGAGAGACTGACTAGCACGGTGCGTTTCTTTCGCTTAAGTCCGGAAATTTCCTTGATGGTACTCTGGGTTTCACCCTGTAACGCTAGCAAGGTTTCTCGCGCATGAGCTTGTTGGTCCTTGAGGCGCTGTAGATTTGCCAGGTCTTCTTGAAATTGTCGGACAAGGCTATGTTCTCGTTGAGCGATCCACGAAATATAATCCAGGCGATTGGCGGCCTCGGCAAAAGTTTCCGCGGTAAATAGTGTTTTGATGTAGCCGGTTCGGCCGTCAATATAGAGGAGACGAAGCCGAGCCGTGACCGCCTCCCGGTGAGTCTGAACGTTGCTCTCAAGGTCGCTAATGTTGGTGCTGAGCTTGGCTAACTCCTGATCTTTTTCCCTGATTTCCGCATCGATGCGGTTCCGTTCCTTCTTCGAGCGATAGAGGCGCTGATCAAGTTGCTCAATATTTTTGAGAACCGACCCATGTTGTTTTTCCGCTTTGGTGGCTTTTTCTTTTGATTCGGCGATTTTTTTCTGAAGCTGTTCCAGGCGTTTTCGTTCCTGAGTCATTTCGTTTTCGATGGAAGACGGTTTAGCCCCAAATCCGGCTGACACTGTCAACGACAGGCCCAGGGCAGGCAGGGCGAAGGCAATCAATAAGAATTTGAGGGAACCGGTCATAGCCGAAATCTCATCCATCCATACATGCTGGTGAGCGTGCCGATACATCCTAACAAGATTCCCGTGCTAATGAGGAGTAGCGAAAGAGAAAAAGGGAAAAATTCGAATACCGATGAAAAGCCGCCTATCATGCTCAGGGTATGGGTTTTATGTTTGAAAAATTCAAATCCGCCGCGTAGCAAGCCTAAAGCCGTCGCGCCTCCTAGCCCTCCAATCACCGCCCCTTCAATGAGATAGGGGATGCTGATGAAAAGATTGGTGCCGCCAATTAACCGCAAGATTTCAATTTCTTCTTGACGGGTGTAAAAGGCAAGTTGCACCGTGTTGGCGATAATCGTGATCGAAGCCAAAGCGAGGACCCCCCCCACGATCAAAGCCACGACTTCCATATAGGTGATCACGAGAGTCAAGCGTTCAATCCAATCTCGATTATAGCGAACTCGTTCCACATCGGGGTTCTGTTGCAAGCGATTGACGAGGTTGGAAATGGCATCAGTGGATGGGATCGTGTCAGCTAATTTCAATACGAGTGAGGCCGGGAACGGACTCGTGCCCAACCCTTCTAATAAATAGACTTCATCTGGGAACTGATGTTTGAAATCCTTTAACGCATCGTCTTTGGAAATAAAGGTGAGGGAATCGATCGCCAGGTCATCTTGGATGGTTTTTTTTAGATTTTGAAGCTGTTGAGGTTCGATGGCATCTTTGGGATAGACAATGACTTGAATGTTCGTTTGTACTCGTCCGATTAAATTATGAACATTGTAGTAGAGCAGCAAAAATGTCCCAAAGCTCGTGAGTGTGAAGGCTGTCGTAATGATACCAATCAGGGTGCTGGCTCGGTGAGTCCGGAGACTCATGAACGCCTCTCGCAAAAAATACCAAAGGCGTTTCACTCGTAGGTCCCTTGATCTGAAAGAAGATGTCCACAGTCAAGCCGCACGATCCTTCCGTTTATTTGTTCCACGACTTGGCGATTATGTGTTGCCATCATTACTGTGGTTCCACGGGCGTTGATGGCTTTGAAGAGTTCTGCAATTTCGATGGTGAGTTGAGGGTCTAAATTCCCCGTCGGTTCGTCGGCAAGCAAGATAATAGGGCTATTCACAATCGCGCGGGCAATACACGCGCGTTGCTGTTCTCCAGCAGAGAGCACGCCGGCGTGGGTCGTTTGTTTATGTTCCATCCCAACGGCTCGTAGTGCTTCAATCACTTTTCGCCGGGATTCAGATGAGGATAAGCCTCTAATGATCAATGGGAGCGCAACATTTTCAAATACAGTCCGATGAGGTAGGAGCTTGAAATCCTGCAGAACAAACCCCATTGTTCGGCGATGATAGGGCACGTCGGTTCGACGGATTCGGGCAATATTGCGGTTTTGGACGAGAATTTGCCCATCATCCGGGTGTTCAGATCCAAAAATGAGTTTGAGTAAGGAGGTTTTTCCGGCGCCACTGGGGCCGGTGAGGAGGACGCATTCGCCTTTTTCGATTCGAAGGGTAATGTCGGATAGCGCCAGGCAGCCTTCATAATATTTCGTGACGTGAAATAACTGAATCATGCGACGTATCCGAGATGGCTCTATTGGAGTCCTTTTTCAGGTCCTGACGAGAGGTTGAGTCTCTGCTAGTTGGCAATAAGATCACATGCCAGAATGAGCTGTTTGCGAGCACTCAGGCTTGTTGTAGACTTGATTCCAGAAGACCCACTATTAATTTACCATTGCCAGTCCGAGCTGGGAACCTCAAATGCCTGTTCAATGTGAGTTAATTCAGGCGAATGTTGGTCGGTTCCTACCATAAGAATAGCATCAAATCGGCACGGCTTGTTGATTAACCCATGTTTGGAAAGATAGCACTGAGCCAATTTGATGATCTGCTGTTGCTTGCGGGTGGTAATTGCGTACGGTGCTCCCCCGAAATGCTCCCCCCGTCGGGCTTTGACTTCAATGAACACCAGTGTGCCGTGGTCTTCTGCGATAAGATCCAGTTCGCCCCCAGCGAGGCGAAAATTTCTCTCAAGAATTCGATACCCTTTCTTCCGTAGCATCTGTTCCGCCAGGTTCTCCGCTGACTGGCCAAACGCTTGGGAGCGAGACAGCATGAACCGGTTCAAGCATCCAGACAAGCCCGAACTGGACCAAAACTTTGCCGATGTCCAGCGCATGGGCCGAATTGGCGTAACCGTTTGAGATGCTCGGGAGTGGGGTAACCCTTATGGAGATGGAATTGATAGTCCGGAAATCGTTCATGATAGCCATCCATGATGCGATCACGTGCGACTTTGGCCAGGATTGAGGCGGCGGCGATCGAAACAGAGAGTTGATCGCCCTTGATCACGGCCCGTTGGCGAATGCAGACGGTAGGAATATGGAGGGCATCGAGAAGTAGGAAATCGGGGAGAGAGCCAAGCGCGTTGATGGCGCGCGCTCCCGCCAATCGCGTTGCGCCTAAAATATTCAACTCGTCGATTTCTTGCTCTGAAGCTGTCCCGATTCCCCAACTCTGAGCGTGGTTCGTAATGGAGATGAACAGGTGACGGCGTTGATCGGCCGAAAGAAGCTTGGAATCGTCCAGAGCATCAAGTGCGCAACGTCGAGGGAGGATCACGACCGCTACCACAACCGGTCCGGCTAATGGCCCGCGACCGGCTTCATCAAGGCCTGCAATCCTTCGGAATCCACATGCCCTGGCAGACGATTCGAAGAAGTCCGTTGGTCCCATACGGGTCTCGAGGGATGGGAACGCAAAAGGCTGGCCAGCCAATCTTTTCCGTACTCGCCGAGTTATTCCGAATCTTCAGTCTGGCTGGTTTCTTCGGATGACGCGTCCTCGACGGCCGTGGCACCTTTACCTGTTTTTGGAGTTCGTGAAAACTCTCGCTCGGAAATTTTTGCCGCCTTGCCCTTTTTGTCACGAAGATAATACAGCTTGGCGCGACGGACTTGTCCTTTGCGAACGACTTCAATGCCGGCAAGGTTTGGCGAATGTACAGGAAAAATCCGTTCAACTCCAACGCCAAAGGAAATTTTTCGAACGGTAAAGGTTTCCGTCGCTTTCCCGTGTTTGCGTGCGATCACCAGCCCTTCAAAGACCTGTATCCGCTCTTTTTCTTCTTCTTGGGTTTTCTTTTTGCCGGAGGCCCGTGCTTCTACTACTCGGACTTTCACCCGAACGGTATCACCAATTTCAAAAAATGGTGCTGGCTCCTTTGCATACGATTGTTCTAAGCGTTCTAACTGATTCATGCGTGGTTTCCTCCTTCAAGGTCTCTGCGGATCACATTCCGCCGAGGTATAGTCGTGTTCGATTTCTTCTAAAAGCCGATGATCTTCTGTATTGAGCGGGTGATGATCCAATAAGTCAGGACGTTTAAGCAAGGTCTGGCGGAGCGATTCTTTCCGTCGCCATCGACGAATTGCTTCATGGTTGCCAGACATTAATACGTCTGGGACTGTCTGGCCTCGAAGGTCAGACGGTCGTGTGAAATGGGGGTAGTCCAATAAGGATTCGACAAAAGATTCCTGTTGAGCGGAATGTGGGTCTCCTAGTACGCCGGGAATGTGCCGCATCGCAGCGTCGATCATCATGAGAGCGGGGAGTTCCCCACCTGTGACGACATAATCGCCTAAGGAGATTTCTTCCACCGACAAATGCGTGCGTACCCGCTCGTCGATTCCTTCATAATGACCGCAAATAAACACGAGTGGCCGGGTTTCCCGGCTCAACTCCAATGCCAGTCCATGCGAAAAGCGAATGCCTTGAGGCGAGGGAAGAAAAGTGCGAATCTCGCCGCAAGCCTGACGAATGGCATCAATTGCTAGAAAAATGGGTTCGGCTTTCATGACCATTCCGCCGCCACCGCCATAAGGTGTGTCGTCAGTCGAACGATGGGGATCATCTGTGTAGTCGCGAAGGTTGTGCGTTCGAAGCGTGAGCAGGCCCTTGTCCTGGGCACGCTTCATTATGCTCTGAGAGCTAACCGCATGAATCAGCTCAGGAAAAACCGTGAGAAGGTCACAATGCATGACGAACGTCCCACCATTCATTTGAGGCGATGCGTACGCACTGATTGTTTAAATCGACCTTTTCAATAGTTCTCCTGTTGGCCGGAATGAGAAACTCTGCTTCATCGTTACGAATCACGAGCACATGATGCTGCGGATATTCCAAAATTTCTTTTACGGTTCCCATCTCTTGTCCATCAGGGTCTTGAACGCGGAGTCCGATCAATTCAAAATAATAAAACGTATCAGGGTTACGGGGGAGTTCTGTACTTACGGGTATTTGAACCCATGCCCCGCGAAATTGGGTGGCTTCCTCCGGTGTTGAAAACGCCGAACATTTCATCAGATAGCCAACTGGTACCTTTCGCACATGAGTCACGGTGGCTTCCTCTGGAGTGGCCCCTTCATGCGGGAGGGTGAGATACACGGTTTGTAATCCTTCAAATCTGCCAGGCACATCAGACAATGACTCCACTTTTACCTCGCCACGGACTCCAAAGGGCTTCAAGATCCGCCCAATAGTGACCAGCGAATCAGCTGTTGGTGACGTAGGATTCAAGACGGGAGCCAACATGGTAAAACCATCGAAAACGATAGATCAACGGCCATCGCGGCGAATCCGCCCCTTCGTGTCTCAATCCTGCATTAGGCTTTCGCGAGTTTTTTTGATTCCGCTAAGGCTTTGTACACGCCAGTTCGTCGTAATAAGGCTCGAACTGAATCCGTGGGTTGGGCGCCCTTTTGCAACCAATCCAACACGCGATCTTCCTTAAATGAGGCTTTGTCATCTTCCTTCAAGGGATCATAGGTGCCGATGATTTCCAAAAACCGTCCGTCTCGCTTCATGTGCGAATCAGCCGCGACGACTCGATAAAATGGCCGTTTATGCCGACCCATCCGTGTTAACCGTAAATGAACTGCCACTGGGATTCTCCTCTAGTAAAAAATGAACGCATGAGAAAAAGGAGGACTATCGGTGAACCTTACCGAGCATGAATAGCCCGAATCAGCTTTCCTCGCTTTTTCTTCTTTCCGAAGCCCCCTTGCCCACCGATCAATGATTTCATCATCCGGCGAGCATCCAAAAATTGTTTGATGAGCCGATTGATTTCAGGAACAGATGTTCCGCTTCCTTTGGCGATACGTTTTTTGCGGTTCCCATTCAGTATCGTATGATCACGCCGCTCTTTGGGTGTCATGGAATCGATCATGGCCACCACTCGCTTCATTTCCTTTTCAGGGACCGCGGCATTGCCGGCGCCAGCAGAGCCCATCATATTTTTGATTTTTTGACCGCCGGGCAGCATATCGATAATCTGGTCTAAGGATCCCAGTTTATTCACTTGCTGAATTTGATCCCGAAAATCCTCCAACGTCAGGGTATTACTGGAAACCTTTTTTTGCAATGCCTGCGCTTGTTCTTGCGAAAAGTTCTCTTGGGCCTTCTCGATTAAGGTCAACACATCGCCCATACCCAAAATGCGCGAGGCCATACGGTCAGGGAAAAAGGGTTCTAGCGCGTCCAGCTTTTCACCGACGCCCAAAAACTTAATCGGCTTGCCTGTCGCGGCCCGAATGGACAAGACGGCTCCACCGCGCGCATCACCCTCGACCTTCGTGAGAATAATTCCGGTCAGCCCTAGGGTTTCATTAAAGCGCTCTGCGACCGATACGGCTTCCTGGCCGGTCATGGAATCGGCCACCAACAGCATTTCCTGCGGTTGGACTCCGGTTTGGATATCCACCAACTCCTGCATCAATTCTTCATCAATATGCAGGCGCCCACCGGTATCCAGTAACACCACATCGTAGCCATGCTCACGGGCACGGGCGACACCATCCTTGCAGGTTTGCACCGCTTGTGCGCCAGGTTGACCCTCGTTTGTCCCACGATGGACGGGGACCTCCAGGTCGGTGCCTAGCGAGGCTAATTGATCGCCAGCGGCGGGCCGTCTGGGATCGGCTGCCACAAGTAGGACACGTTTTCCCTCAGTTTTAAAAAAATGGGCGAGTTTGCCGGTGGTGGTGGTTTTCCCAGAGCCTTGAAGTCCAACCATCATAATGACTGTCGGAGGATGAGAAGACAGATGCAGCGCGCTTTGCTCATGGCCCAGGAGGTCGCGCAATTCTTCCCACACGACCTTGACCACCTGATGGGCCGGGGTCAGGCTTTTCAGTACGTCTTGACCAACAGCTTTCTCCCGGACTTTTTCGATAAAGTCTTTTACGATCTTAAAGTTGACGTCGGCTTCCAGCAGGGCCAGCCGCACTTCTTTCAAGGCGTCGGTAATATTTTGTTCAGTTAACACGGCCTGGCCGCGTAACTGTTTGAAAACATTCTCGATTTTTTCTGTCAGTGTTGTAAACACGGAAGGCGGTCCTATCGTAAAAAAGCTATTTTAAGCAAACTCAAGACAATAGAGAAGGGCTAACCTACTGTCAAGCGAATGTAGTTCGTGATTTGGACAGGAGAATAAATAACCAGGTAAAAAATTTAGTATAACTCTGGGAGTGACGGATCAGGTTGTGAAGTTTTGCTTTCTCGAAAGTCTGGCGAGACATATTGGGGAATCCTAGAGAGGAAACCTTCGCTAGAGGTTAAGAATAAGGTGTGTAGAGTGGCAGAGGAGATGGCTTTCATTATTAAGAGAGTTCAAAGCTGTTTTCTGGAAGGGCTAGCCGTGGTCTTAGGTGCGCGGTATTATCTGATCTGCCCTGTTTCCTTGGCAATTCATGGGGTGGGTACTCTACTCTCTCTACAATTATTACTAGCAACTTCCTGTATTAAGACATGTCTAAAAGTTTGAAAATTGTTCTTTTTGTGTGTGTTGGACTATTCGTCCTATATACGGCCCTAGGATTTTTGGCGGTGCCGTGGGCGATCACCAATAAACTTCCTTCCCTGCTGACGGAGGAATTGAATCGGCATGTGTCCGTTCAGGAAGCTGCGTTTAATCCATGGCTTTTTAAGCTGCAGGTTAAGGGTTTTGCGATTCAGGGGCCCGATGGTTCTCCATTGGCCGGGTTTGATGAGTTGTTTGTGGATTTTGAAGCGCTGTATTCTTTGAAGAATCAGGCATATACGTTTGCCCTCGTTCGGCTGGGATTGCCTTATGGGTTGGCGATTGTTCGTCCAGATGGGTCACTGAATTTAGCTGACTTGGGGAAGCCGGCTAATAGAGACCCTTCTGCAGAAGACGTTTCGACGCCTGATGTCTCCACCGAGGAACCCGAAGGGTTGCCTCCAGTGTTAATTCAGGAAATCCTGATTCAGCAGGGGATGATTGAATTTCGGGATGTCTCGAAACCCACTCCGTTTGTGGCCCATCTTGTTCCTATTAATCTCAGGTTCGAGAAATTCAGCACCAAAAAAGATCGAGCCAATCCGTATTCGTTATCCGCGGAGTTAGGCGATGGCGAGCGCATTACGTGGGAAGGGACGTTGACGTTAAACCCATTTGGGTCTAGTGGTCGATTGGCGTTCGAAAAGATCCGGTTGGAAACCTTATGGGCCTATATGCGGGATCAATTTCGATTTCAGATTTCGCAAGGTCTGGTAAACGTTAACGGCCAGTACGAGGTGTTGACGACTCATGACGGTATGAATGTTCGAGTCAATGAGGGAAATCTTATCGTTCATGATCTTCAGATTCAGGAAGCTGGTGCGTCTGATCCAGTCATCACTGTGCCACTCTTTGAGGTCAAAGGCGTGAGTGTAGATGTAGCAAAACAGTCCGTGACGATTCCTTCCATCATCGGGCGGGATGCCCGCTTTATCGGATGGGTTGCTAACGAGGGGATCATGAATTATCAGACGTTGTTTGCCCCCGTGGAAGCGTCTAACGATTCGTCTGAGACTGTATCTCCACTAGTAGTTGAGCCCGAATCAGAGACGACAGAAAATCCGTGGGTCGTAGTGGTCGAGGAGTTAGATTTAGATAATTTCATGATTGATGTGGAAGACCGACAACCGAAAACCCCGGCACGTATGTTGGTTGAGGCCCTTCATTTTCATACGTCGCAGATTTCATCTTCATTAGATAAGGCTCTTCCGATTGACCTTTCTTTCCAGTTGAATCAGACAGGTAGGGCCGAATTGAAAGGTACCGTCAACCTTGAGCCCTTGTCCGTTGAGATGGATCTTGCCCTCATGGATATCGCTCTTAAGCCCTTTGAGCCTTATTTAGCTCCCTTTGTGCAATTTACTGTCGGTAGTGGGGCATTGACGTTGATGGGAAAGACCCGCTATCAGAACGTGTCGAAAGCGGAGCCTGTGGTGACGTATGCTGGCTCTATGGGTGTTTCCAAATTGGCCTTCATTGATCCTGAGAGTTCGCAATCATTTCTTGAATGGAATGATTTGACATTCAATGGCCTCGCGCTAAATGTTGAGCCCACGACAGTGAAGGTTAAAGAAATCGCTCTTGTTAAACCTGCGGTGGTGTTTTCTCTTGACCCAGATGGAACATCCAATATAGACCGGCTTCTCGCCCCATCCGGGCAGGTTGACGCTTCACCAAAAGGAGAAAAAGAACCTGCGCCCGAAGAGACCGCTTCACCTCCACTCCCTGTTCAGGTTGAGACGGTTCGAATCGATCATCTTCAACTACAATTGATTGATGGGTCGATTACGCCCAATGTGGCGACGAAGATCGAAGAATTTTCTGGAACCATCAAGGGACTGTCTTCCGAACAATTGGCCAGGGCGGATGTGGATCTGGCAGGAACAGTTGATCGCTTTGCCCCCTTTCGAATTAAGGGACAAATCAATCCGCTCAGCGAAGATGCCTACACGGATGTGAATGTGGTGTTTGAGAATTTGAATCTCCCCACGATTTCAGCGTACTCAGGAAAATATGCCGGCTATCCCATTAACAAAGGCAAGTTGTCATTAAATTTAGCCTATAAACTCTCTCACAATGAGTTAGTCGGGGAAAACAGGGTGTTGGTGGATCAAATTTCGATGGGTAATCCTGTTGAGAGTCCGGATGCCATCTCCTTGCCGATACCCCTCGCTTTGGCGTTGTTGAAGGATCGGAAAGGGCAAATTGATATAGATCTGCCGGTCAGGGGTCATCTCAATGATCCGGATTTTAGTTATGGTGGGGTCATTTGGCGGGCCTTGTTGAATCTGATTACGAAAATAGCGACTTCTCCATTTTCCCTTGTGGGCGGGTTAGTGGGGGGAGCCATAGGAGGTAACGCCGATGCTCTTCAATATATCGAGTTTCCACCTGGGGTGATGGAGCTTTCCCCTACTGAACAAGAAAAGTTAGTCGCGTTAGGAAAGGCCTTATCTGATCGACCAGGCTTGCGACTTGATATTGCCGGTGCCGTCGACTTGAATCTAGATGGCAGAGCTTTGGCCGAAGCTACACTATTGACACAAATGAAAAAGGTTAAATTTCTGAAACAACCACCTTCTGGTGATCAAGCTTCTGCTCCGCTGGAATTATTAGAATTAACAAAAGAGGAAAAAATACAGTATCTTGAGCAGCTTTTCGTGGAAAAATTTGGGGAATTGCCGCTGTCTAAGTCGACCACAACTCCTGATACTCAAAATTCTGAGACGAGTTCTCAGGGAAAAATCCCTCAGCCTTTGACCGTTGAGGAAAAGAAGGCCAAGCTTCTTGATGAGGTGCGTATAGATGAAGGGCAATTGCGTGTGCTGGCGCAACAGCGAGCTCAGCAAATTCGTAAATATCTCATTCAAGAAGCGCAGGTTTCGAATAATCAGGTCTTTTTAGTGGAAGTAGTGCTGAATCCGGTGACGGAAGAAGGAATGGTTCGCATTCCCTTAGACCTAAACGCGAATTGAGTTGATGCTGCCGAGAAGTCTATTGCCGATCTTTTTTTGACTAGCCCCTTATATGCCCTTGGATGTCTCAGGACCTCTTAACCTGTGGGAATGGCTAGCCGGATTGAGTTGTCTTTTTGTCCTTTTATGGGTTCTTCATCTTCGTGTTCGCAATGCCTCATTGGCGGATGTCGGATTTTGTCTCGCCTTTGGGATGATTGTTCTTACCTGTGGATTTTTTGCTATAGGCGATCTTTCGAGGCGGGTTCTCATTTCAGGGATGGGGACGCTCTATGCTTTTCGCCTTGGACAGTTCTTGTTCATCAATCGCGTTTGGGATAAAAAAGAAGATTCTCGTTATCAAACCATACGTGCAAGATTGGGTGATTGGGAATCGATAGGAATCTTCGGGTACTTTCAATTGCAAGTGCCGGCGTGTCTCTTTTTTGCAGGGCTCTTATGCTGGGTGATGAATCATCCCGCAGATGGCATTCGGTGGTGGGACGCACTTGGGGTGATGATCTTTCTCGTGGCCATCATTGGGGAAGGTATAGCAGATCGGCAGCTTGAGTTATTTCGTGAAAATCCTTTGAATAAAGGAAAGACGTTGCAATCAGGTTTGTGGCGTTATTCCCGACATCCCAATTATTTTTTTGAGAGCATGCACTGGTGGGCTTATGCCCCATTGGCTGTTGGGCTTCCCGGGGCTTGGACCTCGATTCTCTGGCCCATGCTGATGACGGCTTCGCTGCTCTGGGTTACAGGGGTTCCTTTGGCGGAAGCACAAGCTCTAGCCAGCCGTGGGAATGATTATCTTGACTACCAGCGGAGAACTAACATGTTTTTTCCTTGGTTCCCAAGGAAGGTGTGAGTCAAGGCATCGGAGACTCCAAGCGACCAGAGCCTAAATTGTATGGGATGGCTTTAAAGGAAAATCCTTCATTTTTTCCCTGGATGAGTAATAACGCCAACCCTTCGATAAACGACTGGTGATATTTTCTATGCGTGTCATGCAAAAGAAGAATGTCTCCAGATTGGAATCTGGATATCCTATTTAAAATAACAGGTCGGGGAAGCCCTCTCTGGGTATCAAAAAAACGTTGATTCCAATGGACTAAGGGATACTCTAAGTTTCGTAAAGCGATTCCTAAATGAGGGGTGCGAATTCCGAAAGGTGATCGAAACCCAATAGTCTGCACCTGAAGCGACTGCTCTATGAAGTCGCGCGCGCGCGCTATCCAATTCATGAGGTACCGATCATGAAGGAAAAAATGATGATATTTGTGGTCTAAAGAATGATTACCCACGGTATGTTCCTGGGACACAATCGCCCGACCTACGGAACGGTTTTTTTGTAAGGCGTCGGCCACGAGAAAAAACGTGGCCTGAGCATGATATTGCGAGAGAAGCTCGAGTACTTTGGGCGTGCAATATTCATGAGGACCATCATCAAACGTGAGATATAGGACTTTCTCCGTCGATGGAATGTTTCGTATACAGGTTCCCAAGATTCGATCAATCACGGTCTTAACCCTTTTTGGAATAGCGTTCCTTGCTTTTTGCAATAAAAAACTCTGTATGGTAATCCAAGGAATTGGACAAAAGATATTGATCTTCTTCTTGGGAAAAATTTTGTCTTGATACCTATCCCGGAAAACCCAAGTTTCTTCAGCTACCAGTGGTTTACATGGACGATCGACATGAAAACAAGCGAGCCAAAGGGTCTTTTGGGAGATAATGTGTTCTCGGCCTATGTTCGTTTCCTGGATAATTCTTCTGAGTCTGGTCTCATTTATCTCAGGGTGTGCGTTTGTGCGGGGGCAGGTGGTCGGAATAAGCGCTGGCCGCCGTTTTTTCTTCCAGCAAAATAGATGCAGCAAGACAATCGGAGCCGCTGTCAAGCTAGGACATTTTTAGAAATTGTCCTGCTGGCCAGTCGGCGAAGGTGGGAAATGAGTACCAGTCCGGGTATGGCTATTAGGGTACACACAATAAAAAATCCTGACCAGCCGAGCCAGGTAGCTAATAATCCGGTAACTGAGCCAGCTAAGACCCGAGGAATACCCATGATACTACTCAGAAGGGCATATTGTGTGGCAGTAAAGCGTTTGTCAGTAAGACTGGCCATGAAGGCGACAAATGCGGTTGTGCCCATTCCGCCGGTGAGATTTTCAAAGGCAATGACAACCGTTAACGTTGGAAGATGGTTGCCGACGACGGCCAGTACCGCAAACCCGGCAGTGGAAATCATTTGCAGAAGGCCAAAAATAAACAGAGAAGGAATAATCCCCCAGCGATACACGATAAGCCCCGCAAGCAGACCTCCGGTAATCAAGGCCGCAAAGCCAAAGGTTTTGACGATGGCGGCGATTTGAGGCTTTGACACCTCTAAGTCCACCCAAAAGGGAGAAAGCATTTCTGACGCCATACTGTCACCGATTTTGTACAACAAAATGAACAGCAAGATGGAGAGCCAGCCTGGTCGTTGACAAAATTCTACAAACGGTCCCAGGAATGCTTCACGAAGCGACGAGGGGGGAGCTGTTTCGACGGTGGGTTCCGGTGCATACACGGTCGCCACAATCCCGACCAACATAAACAAGCCTAAAATGAAATAGGCCGTGGGCCAAGACAAGTACTCAGCTAATACCAGGGCCAAGGCACCCGAAGCCAGCAGTCCAATTCGGTATCCATTCACAAAGATCGACGATCCAATCCCCAATTCTTCATCGGTTAAATATTCGCGGCGATAGGCATCAAGGACAATGTCCTGGCTGGCACTGGCAAATGCGATAAGAAGGCAGAGTGCCGCAATGGCGGGTAAATGAACGGCGGGTTGGACAAAGGTCATTGACGCAAGCGCAATCATCAGGAACACTTGGGTGAGAATCATCCATCCCCGACGACGGCCACCAAATGGCGGAATGATTCGATCCATGAATGGAGCCCACAGAAATTTTAGAGTATACGGGAGACCGACGAGTCCGAAAAATCCGATAGTCGGCAAATCCAGGCCCTCTTCCCGCATCCAAAATTTCAGAGTTGAGCCGGTAAGGAGGAGAGGGAGGCCCGAAGAAAAGCCGGTCAGCAGCATGACCAGCATTTTGGGGCCGAAGAGCAGGGTGAAAAAATTTCCCAACCAAGAAGAGGGTCGGCGTGGTATACGCATAGTCATGACCTTATCAAAGAATTATTCTTAGGTCTTGTGAGGGGGGTATGGTGATGGTGGTTAAGACGGAGCTCTGCGGGTGATGGAAGTGACTTCCTCGCCCTATGAAGTCAAAACATGGCTCCTCTCAATGATGGGGAAAAAGATTGATGTCGTGATCATTCAAAAAGCTTTAGCGGGTGTACCAGAGCGGGTTCTTTGGACGGGGCAGGGCAGAGTGCTGAGATGTGTACAAGAGGGTGTGGTATTGGGTTTGAACGCGGGCGGGGCATCGTGGTGGAGTCGGATCTGGGGAAATGTGGGTATGCAACATGTGGTCCCGCGTTGGATTCAGAAACCGGTATCTGTTCCCTATGGTGATTTGTCGATTGGTCTGAACACGACAACGGGAGTGAAATGGTTGGTCATTGATGCGGCGACGTGGAAACGATCTCCGGAAGAATTAACAAAGAAGAAGAGCCTGGAAGAAAAAATTCAGTCGAGAAAGAACGGGGATCAAACCGAAAAGGCTTAGTTAAGGTTTGGATCAACGGGCATGTGGGCATACATCATGTATTCATCGCCAAAGGTTTGAAGGACTTCAGCCCATAGGCCCGATGGAGCGTCTTCGAACACGAATTGAGGTTTGGCTGGCATCGTGAGCCACGACCCGCTTTTCATTTCATTTTCGAGTTGTCCGGGCCCCCACCCAGAATAGCCCATAAACGCGCGGAATGATTCCTCTTCGGCAGGAACCTCAAGAATACGCTTGAGTGTTTCCGTGTTCCCGCCCAAATACACGCCATCTAAGACGGCATGCGTATCTTCGACTTCTTCGTTGAGGTGGTACAACACCAGCAAACTGTCTTTTTGCACGGGCCCACCACAAAAGATCCGGTGGGGTTGGCCCTCTAACACGGGCATTTGAGGCAACACTTCAGTGATATTCATCTCAGTCGGGCGATTGAGGACCACTCCCAATGCCCCTTCAGGACCATGCTCACACAGCAGAATAACGGTCTGGCGAAAATTGGGATCACGAAGGGCCGGAGTGGCAATCAGAAAAACGCCTTTGCCAAGTGGAACTTCCATTATAGTATCCTACCCTGAGTAAATTGTGCCTTCAAGAGGAAAACTCCGTCGGAGGAAAACTGGGAAACCTTGCCAGAACGACCTTTAAAACAATAATCCACCATCGAAAAAGCATCCATCGGATATTGAATTGAGATGCCCCACAAATTTTCGATCAAACTCGATAGTCTTTAAATTCTTCATTCGTATCATCTAATTTCAAAAAGGTTCGCATTTGTTTCTTCAATGTTTCCCGGGCACTTTCATCCCCAAGATTGAGCTGATACTCGTTGATCACCATCGTTTTGGTTCCCCCGGGACCAGCCCACTCATTCCAACAGGCCTGGCAGACTTTTTCCTTGACTTCTGCTTCCAGCTTTCCCATAAACAAATTTTCAGTAATGGGATCACTATCCTTATCGCATTTGCGGCAATGAATTTGCGCCATTCTGCTCTCCTTTGGTAAGTGAAGGGGCTTAAAATTTCTTAGTCCCCATACGGTGTCATCAGATAAAATCCTAACATAGGCACAGCAGATTGGAAAAGAAGGAAAGTACAGTGAAATTCTTAGACGACGAAAACATTCCTGGTGATTTCTTAAAGCATTCCCATAAGGAGATTGACGATCATGCGATTAGCCGCAATTGATATTGGAACCTTAACGTGCCGGTTATTAGTGGCAGACGTGAATCTACCGGATGAATTCAAAGAAATTGATTCCGATCGGCGAATCCTGCGGCTTGGCGAAGGTGTAGATCGGTACAAGCGGCTAGCCGCAGAAGCCATGGATCGAGTGGTGAGAACGCTTAAGGAATGGAAAGAGCGCATGGCGAACCATGACGTAGACGCCCTAGCGATTGTCGCCACGAGTGCTGTGCGTGAATCGGAGAACCGCCAGGAATTTTTGGCGAGAGTGAAACAGGAAACTAGCTGGGTTGTCGAAATTTTAACCGGTGAAGAAGAAGCCGGGCGAACCGTACTTGGGATTCGGTTTGGTTTACCTGAAAGGATTGGAGACTTTTTGGGGTTGGATATTGGCGGAGGGAGTACCGAATGGATTCTCAATCGAAAGGGGCAATCGCCCAAAGTGCTATCGTTAGACCTCGGGGTCGTACGATTGTTAGAGCGTGTCTTCCGTCATGATCCGCCAACAGCGCAAGACCTTCAGAATGCCGAAGTCTGTATTGATGAAGAATTAGCCAAAGTGGTGGAGGCATTTGGGGAAGTACCAAGTTTCCCTCTCGTCGGAACAGCAGGCACCGTCACGACGCTTGCAGCTATGGCCCTACGTCTTAAACAATATGATGCGACACGCGTTCATAACTACGAACTCACGCTCTCCACCGTCAAACGATTGGAGAAACACCTCATCACAAAAACTGGTTTAGAACGCTTAGATATGCCCGGGCTGGAATCAGGCCGTGAGTTTGTCATCGTCGCAGGCACGATCATTCTTCGCCGTCTCATGGAGACCTTCGATTTGAAATTATGCCTCGTCAGCGATTACGGCCTCCGCGAGGGCATCCTCGTGGATTTAGCGAAAAAAATGGAGAAAAATATTCCCGGAAAATTTGTAGGGGATTGGAAAGATTACTGTTGAGTATACCAGCGGAAGCCCGCGGCTTCTTTAAATGCAGGCTGCTGACCGATACTCATGCTCCCGGGTTTTTCGAGCAGCATGACTTTAAAATCCCAGAGGCCGAACCAGGCGGGGTCTAAGACATTATGGTAATGGAGGCCAGTGAGTTTGGGAAGGAGGCTTCCGAGAGCCAACCCCAATTCTTTTTCGGTGTAGGCGCGGACGGAAAAGGGTTTCTCCAACTCACGGCAAATTCGTCGCAGAGTATAGGCGGCTCCCGTGCAGAGCACTTGGGTGTCTGGCTTCATGCTGAGGAGTTGGGGCAGGGTGCAATACTGTTCTCGAAATCCGAGCCATTTGGCCGCATGGCGCAGATGGCTGAATTGCACTTCATATTCGGTGTGCCCGGGCAATTTGACGGGAGATGGCCAATCCTCTTCGATGCCAAATTCTACGAGGATTGCGCGTCCACCTGGTTTGAGCACACGCCAGACTTCCTGCAAAAACTGAAGAGCCCCGTAATTGAAAATGACCTCGTCGGGATAGGGTGGCCTGAGCGGCAGGCGCATGCGCCTGATGAGGTCTAAGGCTTCCTCATGTTGGGGATTCTCACCTTTAAACATGAGGAGTTCGTCGCCCGAAAATTGAACTGGGGTCATGTCTGCCAGATTTTCATTATCGATAAGCAGGTCAACGGAATTGTCGGATAAAGGCATGCGTTCGGCATTGGCTTGAATGGCCGTTGCCGACCATCCAGCTTGTCGTGCTAAGGAGATTTGCGATCCCAGGAAGGGCCCGGTCAGATCCAGAAAGGTATACTGAATGCCTTTTCGTTCTTCTGCGGAAAGCTCGCCTGCCAGTTCCTTTGAGACATAACCCAGACCCGCACCGACTTCCACGATACGTTTGGGTTTAGGGGAAAGCCACCCCATTTGCCGCAGCGTTTTACCGAGCAGGCGCCCGTAGGTCGTCCCGTTCATGGCTTCGCATGGTTCACGGAAGAGATGGGAGACCGTGGTTTCGATGAGTTCAAAATGCCCATGTGGGCCTTGAATGCCCTGGACATGAAATGTTGACAGATGATCTTCAGTTTCCGCTTCGACGTTTTGATGCCAGCCTTCCCGCACTTTTTGGAGCAACAGATCCCATTTAGCTTCGGCGCTGTGTCCGCTGGGGGGTTCAGTGCCATAATAGGCGAGTGAAAAGCGTGGTTGCGCCCACCGCTCCAGATGCCAGCGACCATTTTGCTGAGTGGGGCTACACACCCATTTGCCATATTGATTCAGCAAGGCCCCGATGGTCAGGCGGCCATCCATCGCGCCGAGCATGGTGGCGCCCATACGGTTAAGCCGGACCAACGGCAATTCTTCATCAAGTGGGGCGACCCACCATTCTTCAGGCCCATGCTGGTAAATCACAATATCGGGCATGCGCCACGCTCGTTGGTTGAGCAGGTTCTCGTCTAAGGCTTGAGGGCCAATTTCCAGCCAGGGATCGGCAACGGGGTCGGTGGTGAGAGAGTCAGTCATGGGAGTCTTTCTCAGCTAAAATAAAAAGGACAAAATGAGCTGCAAGGGTACCCGAACTCTTCGAAAGGCTGCAACCTATGAAGAAAACAGAGAAGTTAGGAGTGAAAAGTGGTAGCTTTTCAGGCGAACATCCTGGCGGGAGGTCGGTGATTATTCTGGCCTTTGAGCCAGAATACTCGCAAAGGCGGCGTGTCCGGTATCGGCTTCTTGATAACGGAGGACACGTAGGCCTGGAAGCATGGTCAATAGTTCGTTGGGTTGTAAGAGGTAGGCTTGGTTGAACCGGGGTTGGTACTGAACGTGGTCCATCGTGTAGGTTTCGATGAGTGCTATGCCGCCGGGTTTCAATGCAGTGACAATTTTGGGAAATAAATCCCGCTGAAGGTAATAGGTGCAGATAATGACATCAAAGCTATTGGGCGGTATATCATAGGTTTCAAGATCAGCGACAATTGTTTTGATGGTCACGCCACGTTCACCGGCTAAGGCTTGAGCTTTCTTGAGGCCCTCATCTGAAATATCTACTCCAGTCACTTGAAATCCCTTGGTTGCCAGAAAGACACCGTTTCGGCCTTCGCCCATGGCCAGATCAAGCACCGGGCCTTTCGGTAAGAGGTCGATATGGTCCTGTAAGAAGGGAATGGCTTCCTTCCCAAACAGATATTGCTCCGTCGCATACTTGTTGTTCCAACGGCTTTGATCCTGTTCACCAGCTGAAACGTGATGAGGCAAGAAAGCGGTACTCACCAGTAACATCACGGCGATGCTGATTCCCTGAAACTTAGAGGCAATTGGTGAAATGTAAAATATTTGGTTCATGGAAAATGACTTCCGAAAAAATGACCGCAGGCGCACAAGCATTTTCCAGGTATGTTACCTGAGAATGCGGAGATGGAAAAGGCCGCGTGAGTGTGACATCCTTTCATCCTCCCACAGTGGTCTTTCGACTGGCCAGTGGGTATGATTGGGGACGATGTGGTCGTGAGAAATTAAGGGAGTGGAGACATGCCTGCGTACGTCGTAACTTGGATACATTTGGTCGCGGTCATTGCATTTATTGGGGGTTGGCTGTTTTTTCAATTGGCGGTGAGACCCAGCCTTCTTGAAGGGAAGACCAAAACCCCGCCGAAAGAGGCCTTGGAGATGGCTCAGAAAATGGGGCAGCGTTTTAAGACGGTGGGATGGGTCAGTCTTATGGTGCTCATTTTTACCGGTGCGTCCCAACTCCTGGATGAAAGCGGATCGGCGCGCATTGAAACGAGCTGGGGACTGATCATGATGCTCAAACTCTTTGTCTTTGCCATTGTGGGCGGTTTGATTTTCGTTCACGATCTTATTCTCGACCCCTATGGAGCCATCGGAAAAAGCCAGCGGGCAGGAACGCCACCCCTGTTGTTTGTCGGAAAAGTTGTCTGGGTCCAACGTGCCATTCTCGTGCTCAGTTTGGTCGTCCTCGGTATTGCGGTGTATTTAACCTCTCTTTAATGCTCTGGTGTTTTACGGGTTAGTTCACCGAGCTGCGTAGAATCTCGATCTCTTCCCTTTGAATTGTTGTCATCCCGCATGTATTTGGTATTCCCTGGCCATGTCGTAGGCATTCAAATCAGTGAGGAACTTTCTGAGAACAGTGGCGCGCCAGAATTTTAGCGTAAGCCTATACATTCAGGCTGCATCCCATTCCATAATAAAAATCTCTATCCAATTCGATAGTTGATGTATCTATTTGGCTCACGAAAACCCCCCGGTTCTCTGAATCAGGGATTATAAATGGAACTTGAGCGCCTACTTTTTTTGACTTTTATTAACATTCCAGTTATCCCTTATGGGAAAAACTTTGGCATAAGTTATGCTGTTTTCTGATGCAGTTTGGGAGCATTCGGTATTCTATGGATTTTCTGGAAGCGTCCAGGCAAACCGAGTAAGTACCTTAAGGTTGAAGGGGCAATTAATGATCTTTCAATACATCGCTATGATTTTGATCGTCACCTTCAGCCTGGTACTTGGTACCTTGAGTGTCGGAAAGGCTTTGGGTTCTAACGCCGGAATTCATTTTTTTGATCAAGGATTCGATGAAGAAACGCGGCAAACTTTTTACCATGCCACCCAGGGGACGAGACTGCTTCCGTATTCATGGCTTTTGGCCTTAGAACAATCGGACAATTCCCACCCATTTCTTGAGGATGAAAACCTCAGGCGCCTTGGTTTCATTCCTGATCATAACCCCCTACACAATCCAGACCATTTGCCAGTGGGATTTGCCAAGACCATCGATTCAATGGCTCAGGATACTTGGGTGGGCCTAACTTGTGCGGCCTGTCATACCATGGACATTTCATACAAAGAATACACAATGAGGATTGATGGTGGTCCAGCCATGATTGATGCCTTGACCCTGATGGAAGAGATCGAAAAGGCCATTCAAGCCCTACTCGTTGGTGAGTTGGATGAAGAAAATTTTGAGCGATTTGCTAAATCCGTACTCAAGGAACAGCATAATGAGACTGGCGAACAACGATTAAGGGAACAGGTCAAGACATATTATGAATCGTTGCAAAGACCTCAAGCGATAGCCAGGGAATTCAAGATCGAACTTTATCCCAATACATGGGGGAAGGGGAGGTTGGACGCATTGGGAAGGGGCGGAAATACGGTTCTTCTTCAATTGGACAGGAGCAATCTTCGACCAGCTAATGCGCCGGTGAGTTTTCCTGCGATTTGGAACACCTGGTTGTTAAGCTGGGTTCAATGGAATGGCGCCGCGATGCAGCCCATGGGACGGAATCTGCTGCAAGCTATTGGGCTCAATGCGAACTTAATCGTGGAACCAAACAATCATACCTTTAAGGCAAGCACGAGTATCAAAGATTTAGCTGACATTGAAAAACTCGTTCAACGACTCCAGCCTCCAGCCTGGCCTTTCGAAATCTTTGGAAAACCTATAGATCAGGCCAGTGCGAGTCAGGGTGGCAAGTTGTATGAGCAGCATTGCGCCCATTGTCATGTTCCTAAGTTAACCGAACCCAATGCGCAAGGAGATCAATTCAAAAAAGTTCATCTGATTCCTTTAGAAGAAATCGGGACCGATCCCTTATCGGCAACGAATTTTCACAATCGAATGGTGCAATCTGGCCCGCTCGGATTAGGATTGTTGACCGTTGCCGATACGGCCCAGTATCTCACCACCAAAATTATGGAAGGACAATTTAAGGAATTGAACCTAGCCCACGAACAGCAGGAAACGTGGACCGGAGGTCGTGCCAATACCATGCGAGCCCCGTTAGGGTATATGGCTCGACCGCATAGCGGAGTATGGGCATTGGCCCCTTATCTACACAATGGATCAATCCCCAACCTCTATCAATTACTTTCACCACAAGATGAACGTGATGATGCGTTTTATGTGGGACATTCAGAGTTTGATCCCATCCATGTCGGTTTTATCACTCACAAGAAGATGGACACGGATTTTAAATTCGACACGGCCCTTCCTGGGAATTCAAACGCAGGTCATGAATTTCGTGATGGCCCGCGTCAGAATGGCGTCATAGGTCCTGCACTATCGGAAGCTGAGCGTTGGGACCTTATCGAGTACCTGAAAACTATTTAACCACGTACTTCCGAACCTTCGAGGTGTTGCCATGAATTATGCCATTGTTGTGGTGATGATCCTGGCTATGGTGGGCTGCGACACGGTCCCGACTCATCCGGACGATGAAATTCATGCGGCACACTTGAATGTCATTCAGCGGCACAAACATGACATGCCCTATCCGGAAGTAGACTCGAACCCTAAATTTTTCACTGAGCATAAATATCCGAACGAAGAAATCCTGGCTTATCAAATAGCAGATGAAGTGATGTACACCGTTGATCGTAATGCCAATAAGGGCGTGAAAAAGGCCTCCCGAGATGCACATCCAAAAGAAAATGGGTGCGTGAAAGCTGAATTTCATACCTACAAAGATTTAGATCGCAGCTTTGCCAAAGGTGTGTTTGCCGATGGTCACGTGTATGAAGCCCTGATCAGGTTCTCCAATAGCAGCGAGAATCCTGCAGGCAATGATCACGATAACGATGCAAGAGGAATGGCTATTAAATTGACTCATCAACTCGAGAAGGGGAATGGTCAAACGAGGAAATACCCCTTAAAGGAAGAACAGGACTTCATTATGATCAAC
This sequence comes from Nitrospirales bacterium, assembly GCA_040904705.1. Taxonomy (GTDB): domain Bacteria; phylum Nitrospirota; class Nitrospiria; order Nitrospirales; family UBA8639; genus Nitrospira_E. The sequence continues at coordinate 59,193 of JBBDSY010000036.1, forward strand.
CATCCTGTTTTCATTCTTGACGATCCATCCGATTATCTGTCTTTGTCTGAGGCGCAGAATACGGAGAACGCGGTAGTCAAGGGACTTAAATTGGTGTCGGCCTTGTGGTTCAAAGGGATCGTCAATGCCAAAGAAACGATTTTCCAAGATAAAAAAGTGAAGAATCCACTGCAAACGCAATATTATTCTATGGTGCCTTATCGTCTGGGAGCGGAGCGCGACCCTGAGCGTAGAGCGATCAAATTCTCTGCAAAACCCTACCCTTTAAATTCTTCTGAATCCAGCATTTTCCAAGATGCCGATGTATCTTGTGTGGTCATTACGAGTGCTGAACCTCAAGAACACGATAAAAATTATCTGAGAACATCCTTGCGCGAAACGTTACATAAAGGAGATGCCTGCATGGGGTTTATGGTTCAAGAAGGGACAAAGGAAATGAGCGTGGAAAATTCTCAAGTGGAGTGGGAGGAGAAGGGGATCTCAAAATTTCGAATGGTGGCATTAATCAAAATTCCCAAGCAGCCCTTGGGTGAATGGAAGGAGAGTGCGTGCGAAGATAAATCCTTTGACCCGTGGCATGCAAGGGAAGAACATCGGCCCTTAGGAGTGGTCAATCGTCTGCGAAAAGTGATTTATCCCATTGTCAGTGATTATCGGCAGTGCCTGAATTATCCAGATAAGGAAGGGTGCTAAGGCAAAATTGGTGGCGAGTGCTTATCAACAGGATGGCCATCCTGGCTCACCATATATGGCAGGCATTGTCTGGAACCTAAGAACACGAATACATGGAAGGAGGGGTAAATCATGAATATCGTGCAAATCCCGAAAAACCTAGGAATTGGTCTTGCCTGCGTCATCTTTGCAGGCTGTACCTATGCTTCCCAGGGATTCCCCGATGAAGATCGTGGAGCGCTCCCTACTGAAAGTGCTGATATCTTTGGTGATGTTGCCAAGAGGATAGTTTACCCGGAGCAAAACTGGGATTCCGCAGATAGTCTATGGTTTTATTACACCTCCCAAGGTTCTAACTTAATGGACTACCAGATATTTAAGCATTTAGAACAGGTTGAAAGTCCTGTAGAGGGGAAGATTAAGTTGTTTCGGGATTATGACAATATGAATAGGTTTCGTTTCTTGACGCAAAGAAACACTCCCGGTAACGAAGATTGGTTGCCCGTTGGGTGGGCGAAGGATACCTATGAAGGGCAAGACTATATCGGGTTCACCTGTGCGGCGTGTCATACGACCCAAGTCAATTACAATAATGAACAAAAAGGTATTAGCGTCGGTATACGCATTGATGGAGGACCGTCAATGGCCAATGTTCAGGCTATGTTTAGAGAACTTGAACATGCCTTAAAGGAAAGTTTGTACGACGAGAAGGATCTGGGTAAATTTAACAGATTAGCAGAGGCTGTTTTAATGCCCGATGCAACCGAAAGTGACAAACTTGGGTTCCGCAGTCAACTGACAGCGCAATATATGAGGATCAAGGCCTTTAATGCGAAGGACGATCCCAAAAACGGAATGATTGATCCGCCACATACCCGAAAGAATGGCGGCTATGGGTATGGGCGATTGGATGCATTTGGTCGAATTTTTAACCGCATAGAATCGGTTCGCTCCCCTGTTGGTGGCAATGGCTATCATCCTGCCAATGCTCCCGTCAGCTATCCGTTTCTTTGGGATACCCCCCATCATGATTTTGTTCAATGGAATGGAATAGCCGGTAATACGGGAGTGGGAGGTCTCGGCCCCCTGGGTCGGAATGCGAGTGAGGCACTTGGAGTGTTTGCGACAGTTCATGCCGGGAACAGCGAGCCTTGGCTTATTGCCACATTACTTGGGTTTGGGAACTATTCTTCTTCCATTAGGAAATGGAATCAGGTGGGGTTGGAACGGAAGGTGAAACACCTATGGTCACCGTCGTGGGAACAGTTAGCGAAAGACAATATCTTGCCGGAAATTAAAGGGCTTCCCAAATCTCAGGAAACGAGAACGGCTTTCATAGAAAAAATAGAAACGACAGATGAGAAGGAATTAAAACAATTGATGCCGAGTTTATCCGATTGGGAACTTGGGGTGGCCGTCTTCAAAAAATATAAATGTGGGTTATGCCACCAACCTCTTGATCGGAAAGATGGCGGAAGACGAGTGATCTCGCAATTTGCGAGTGTGGGAGAGATCAGGACAGACGCGACTATGGCCAACAACGCTATTTTTTATTGTAGCCAAAATGAATTTCCTGACGTGCCAAGGGAGCGGAGATGTCAGACAACCATAGATCAAGAGAATGCCCCTACGGGCGCGAAAGGTGTGGATGCCATAACCCATCTCACAGGGGAAGTCCTCTCCAACGGAGCTCTTTGGGACATTCCAGTCTATTGGGTATCCTGGTCGAGTAACCCCTTGAAATCCTGGATTCCTTTTATGACGAGTGAAGCCGATCGGCATGTTGATTTTGAGGTCGTCAATAAAAAAGACGCAGATAAAGACCCGAAGGTCAAGCATCTCAATGTCTATAAAGGGCGTCCCTTGAATGGGATTTGGGCAACAGCCCCTTATCTCCATAACGGTTCGGTCTCCAACTTGTACGAACTGTTTCTCCCCAGTTCTTGTGAAGACAAAGAGGGGAGGACGTTAGAGCCAGGAACAACCTGTCGGTCAAAGAAATTCACGGTGGGTAGCCGAGAGCTCGATCCAGAGAAGGTTGGCTTTAAACAGCTTGATAATCTGAAAAGGACGTATCCCGAATTAGTGTTTGATACGGAATTACTTGGAAATTCCAATGCAGGTCACGAATACGCCGCGGGAGTTACGAGAATAATTAAAACGGATGCCAACGGACAAGCCATACGCAAGTCCGACGGCCAGTTCGATGTGGAATTCCTCATGCCCATCAATCATGATGAACGCATGGCCTTACTCGAATATTTAAAAAGCTTGTAACTGACAAAAGCCCAATGGGCATGCGATTTTTGACTTTTCCTTCTTTCTAAGAAATTTTCCGGATGGATTTGGAACGTGGTGCCATCTCCTCCTGTGAAGCGGCATGGGGCTCGTGAAACAAAAGGAGGAGAGTGATGACCGTCAAAAGCCGACGAAAACGGGTTGTGCGGGTATCGGACTTGTCCTTCCTGAGATTCATCCGACTACATTCCACACATGCTCGTGCTTCGGTCATGTCAATCATGACACTTCCGAAGGCTGGGCGCACAGTACGATATATCACATTGCCATAAGCAGCAACATGAATTGATGTCTTCATGGTCAGGTTGCTCAGGTATGAGCCTGGGCCGCCTGATTTTTTTGTTATTCCTGCATGTTTTTGACAGGAATCTATCTTATGTGGAAACCCTACCAAACGGTTCGGACGGCATATTGCGTAATGAGTGGATCAGGGGTCAGGATGGTGAGTTCATGTTGGATGGCCTGGCAAATGAGCATGCGGTCAAAAGGGTCTTTGTGAAGAGTCGGGAGTTTGGGCAGATGTCCGGTTGCGGCTTCTTCCAGGGCGAGTGTGCCAATGCTATGGCTCTCCCGCTGTTGAGGGATGAATTGATCCACCGGTGTGGGGAGGGGAATTTTGCCAAGAGAGTATTTCACGAGAATTTCCCAGACGGAAATCGCACTCAGCAATATTTCCTGCGAGGGGTTGGAAAATATCTCTTGACTCACCGGCGAGAGCGCTTTGTCGTCAGAGATGATCCACAGAAATGTGCAGGTATCCAGCAGAACCTTCACTTGGATTGTCCGGAAAAGGCCTTGAGCAGATCATCAGGGAGGGGTTCAAAAAAACTCTCGGGAATGGTGAATTGGCCTTTGGCTAAACCAATGGGCACCCTCTGATTTCTGCTACAGGTTCATTGTGTTTGCAAAGAATAATTGTTTCTCCCTTTTTGAGTTTGTCCAAATAGCGAGATAGATGGGTTTTGGCTTGGTGAATATTGAGTTTAATCATGAACTACAATATAAACTAATAATTAAACTAAGTCGACCCCCTCCAAAAGAGTTTCATCAAAAATGGGGAAAGAATTATACAAAGCATTGGGAATTTCTACACAAAACAAATTCTGGTGAAGATTGTGATATTTGTAGAACAATGAACGCATGTATTACAAATGACTGAAGGAGTATGACATGGCTACCCTGAGGTTGAGCAAAGAGCTGGAACACAGACTGGACCAACTGGCTGAGATTACAGGCCGGACCAAGACCTTTTATATCCGTATGTTGGTCGAAGAACATATCGATGAACTAGAGGATCGGTATATTGCCGAACAGCGGCTGGAAACCCCTGCCAAGCGTCTGACCAGTCAGGAAATGAGGCAGGAACTTGGCCTGGAAAATTGAATAGGACCGTCGTGTGGTAAAGGACATGAAAAAGCTGGACCGCAAGGCCCAGCAGACAATCCTTGAGTATTTTGGTGAACGGATAGCGCCCTCTCCTGATCCACGCGGATTTGGCAAATCCCTTACTTCATCTTTTTCCGGTTTGTGGCGTTACCGTATTGGGGATTACCGTGCCATCTACCGGGTCGAAGATGAGAAATTGTCCGTCCTTGTGTTGCGAGCGGCGCATCGGAGCACCGTCTACAACAAACCCTCAAGACGACGGAAAGGTAGAGGGGAATGAATGATATGATTGGCACGGTACTGGAAAGAATTAAAACGGTTCTTGGCCGGCGCGGAGTTTGGTGAGGGATTCTTTGACGAAGGCCAGATCTTTACTGCCAGGTTCCATATTTTGTGCGGCGAGCGACCAGGCTTCATCGGTTTCTTGCTTCCGGTCTAAATACCAGAGGGCGATGCCTCGATACCAATTCACCGCCGGTTGATTAGGAAGATCAGCGAGAACCATATCAAAATGTTTGAGGGCTTCCTGAAAAAGTTTGGGATCATCGATTTTCCGCGAGTCTATTAACAGCACCCCATAATTGTAACGGGCTTCATGCTGTTTGGGATCTAACTCTAAGACTTTGGCCCAGGCCTTCTGGGCCTCGGCTGCTCGTCCTAAGGCCTGATATGATCGCCCGGCCATGATTTGTCCCTGTAAATCATCGGGATTTTCTTTAAGACGCGCTTCCAACTTTGCGACCATTTCCATGGGGTTTGGCCCGCCTCCCATTTGCGCTTCGACGGCCATGAGCTTTTGCGCCGCTTGAATTTGTAAGGCGCTGTAGATGCCGACGGAGGCCAGTAAGACCACTAATCCGGATGCGATGGCGGGAACCCAGCCCTTTCGTTGCGGCGCGGACTCCTGATGATGGCGGACCTCACCCTCTTTCCTACCCTTCAATAATTCCAAACGGTCTAACACGTGAAGCAGGCGATGTTCGTCTGTAGCCTTCAGACGTTCATAATCTGCCAGTTCCATGCGACCCTGTGCGCGCTCCATCTCCAGCTCTTGTAATGATTGGTTCAGGACCCCACGCTCTACCTGGAGATCGGCATATTCCTGCTCCTGGTTGTCGTCTAATCCAAATGAAATAGGAGAAGGATCTCTTCGCCAAAACGGAAGTGTCAGGGCAAAAAGGACAATGCCCAGGACGATAAGAAGCGGAGTGAGAAAGGCAATGATCGGGGGCATGTTGAGGAAGAGAGGCTTACGATTCTAATTCCCGCTCGAGACGTTGGCGGGCATGTTCGTCCAAGGGCGGTGGCGGCGTAGTTGGGGCTGCTGGTGTGCGTCGAACCCAACTACCAACTTCTTTATAGAGGAACAGTCCTCCTCCCAGCAGGAGAATAAAAGGTCCCACCCAGAGTAGCCAATTCACACCATGCCGAGGGGGTTCCATCATAATATAGTCCCCATATCGGCTGAGGAAATATTCTTTAATATCCTCGGGGCTATGACCAAGCTTTAACCGTTCCCGCACGACGCCGCGCATTTGTTGGGCCAGCGGCGCGCCCGATTCCCAGATGTTTTCGGTTTGGCAGACCGTACACCGCAGGGTTTTAGCAATTTCTCTGACCTGGATATCCAAAGGGGTTTCGTCCTGGACTTCAGCCAACAAGGGCCAAGGGGTGGTCAATACGAGAATAAAGGCAAACACGAAGCGAATAGGCATGAGCATTAAGAGGGGGCGCCGATAGGTTGCCCTTGGAGTAAGGGCGCAATTATCTCTTGGGTGATCTTGGTATACATGTGGCCGGTGACCGGGCCGACATATTTATAGCGGATTTTCCCCTGCTGATCGATGACGAAGGTTTCGGGCACGCCATAGACACCATAGTCAATGGCGAGTTGTCCTTTCAGGTCCCGCATGTGTGGAAAAGTCGTGCCATATTCTTTGAGATATTGTTTGGCATCAGGCAATTTATCTTGGTAGTTCACGCCAAGCATCACGAAATTGGGATCATCTTTAAATAGTTGGTGAAGCTGTAAGACACTCTCATGCTCCACTTTGCATTCATAACACCAGGAGGCCCAAAAATTGAGCAGGATCACTTTGCCCTTGAATTGTTCGAGTGAAATCGTTTGTCCCGTTTCCACATCAGGTCCTTCCACCATGGGGGCATCGGTGCCGATGAGGACGGTGGGAATGTGGCGGGGATCCCCCCACAGGCCCTGATAAAATAAGGCAAAGAGTCCAAGCAAGACTATGACTAAGATCAGTTGGGAGCCTTTGGTCATTCTTCCTTCTTTCGGGGGCGGAGAATGTTCAAGATGACACCTAATCCCATGATAACCCCACCGCCCCAGACCCAGAGGATGAGGGGGTTGAGGACGCCTCGTGCCACGGCCACGCCTTCTGGAGAGACTTCGGGCATGGTTAAAAAGATATGCCCCATATTGATGGAATAGATTGCGGATTCCGTGGTCGGTGTTTGTGTGGCGTTGTAAATGCGTTTTTGCGGACGAAGTTCGGTGATGAGGGTCGTATCCTCAAATACTTGAAAGACCCCTTCCTCGGCTTTCCAATTCCCGCCTTCTACATCATGAATTTTTGTGAGCTTCATGCGATAGTCGCCAATGGTCATTTCGTCGCCGACTTTCATTGAGACCACTTTCTCGGTTTGGTAGATCGTTGAGGCAATAATTCCGATCACTAAGACCAGGACTCCGATATGAGTCAGCATGGCCGCATAGCGTCGTTGGTTGGCCGTAAACGCGGCAAAACATCCCCTGAAAATATTGCTGCTGTTTCGTTGAGCGTAGAGCTGGGAAACTTTTCCAAAGTCCATCACAATGGCCATGCCGGAAAAGCCGACCACGTAGCTTCCGGCCAGCGCATAGAGGTTGCGAATGCCGGTGACGGCCAACACGATGACGATGATTGCGCCAGCGAGCAGGGGAATGGAAAAACTCTTTTTCAAATTGGCGACCGATGCCTTTCGCCAGGGAATATAGGGGCCAATGCCCATAAGAAAGAGCAGGCCGAGGGCAATAGGCATGAAGACTGCGTTGTAGTAGGGGGGGCCCACCGTGACCTTCGCACCTTGCAAGGTTTCGAGGATCAGCGGATACAGGGTGCCCAGAAAGACCGTGGCGGCAGCCACCAGGAAAAATAAATTATTAAAGAGAAAGATGGACTCACGAGAGATGAGTGAATCCAGCTCGACCTGAGATTTCAGTTTAGCGGATCGGAGAATGAGCGCTCCGAAGGCAATGCCAATGACGCTGCCGACGAAAATTAAAATATACAGGCCTCGTTCGGGGTCGGTCGCAAACGAATGCACTGAGGTGAGCACGCCGCTGCGAACCAAGAAGGTTCCAATAAGGGAAAGCGAAAAAGTGACAATAATCAGGAATAAATTCCAGACTTTGAACATTTTGCGTTTTTCCTGCACCAACACGGAATGCAGATAGGCTGTACCCACTAACCAGGGCATAAACGACGCATTTTCCACTGGGTCCCAGCCCCAGTAGCCGCCCCAACCTAACTCGTAATACGCCCAGTATCCTCCCAGGAGAATACCCGTGGTTAGACACATCCAGGCGAAGGTCGTCCAGCGTTGAGTGACTTTGATCCATTCTTCTCCCAAGCGCCCAGAGAACAATGCGGCCATGGCAAAGGAAAACGGAATGGAAAAGCCCACATAGCCCATGTACAACATCGGGGGATGCATCACCATGGCCGGGTCTTGTAAGAGTGGATTGAGATCTTTGCCGTCCAACGGGACGGGAAGTAGCCGTTCGAAGGGGCTGGAGAGAAATACGATCAGACACAGAAACCCGAAAATGATCGCGCATTCCACGGCAATCAGATAAGGCATAATTGTCGGTTGGGTGCGCCAATGCAGCCACACAGCCAGGGTACTAAATACGGAGAGAATGAAGACCCAGAGCAAAAGCGACCCTTCATGGCCGCCCCAGACAGCTGACACCGTATAGAAGAAGGGGAGTTGCGAGTTGGAATTATTTGCGACGTACAGTACCGAAAAATCACGGACAATAAACGAATAGACTAAAGACAGCATGCCGATGCCCAACAATGCAAAAATCAGGGTGACGGCCATCCGTCCGGACCGTGCCCAGTCGGGATTACGGGTCTTCAGGGCCAGGGCAGCACTGGCCATGCCGAAGACAGACAATACCAGGGCGACAATAACCGAAAAATGGCCGATTTCTATGATCATGGGGAAATGAGCACGCGCCTTACGGCGAGAGGGTTTTCATGAAATCTTTTTTGGGGAGTTCGACGCCCGCGCGTTTCAGCTCCATGGGCATGTAGTCTTCGGAATGTTTGGCCATGATCATGGTTGAACGAAAGACGTGTCCATCGGTCCATTGTCCTTCCACCACCGCACCCTGGCCTTCTTTGAAGAGATCGGGTGGGATACCTTGGAAGGCGACGGGGATGGTAGCCGCGCCGTCGGTGAGTTCAAAGGTCAGGCCCACCGGTTCCGGTTGCGTTTTCAAGCTGCCCTTCACGACCATGCCCCCGACCCGAACTTTTTTTGCATAGGTTTCAGGAGTAAAGGCTTTTACTTCTGACGGGGTCACAAAATACACGATGTTCTCCCCGAAATTGCCGAAGGCCAGATATCCTAGGGATCCGGCAATCAGGAGGAGGCTGACAACGATGGCGACTTTTTTATTCTTTGTTGGCAAGGGGATCAATCTCCGGTTCGTAGAGTTTTTCTTCTTTGATTTCCTTAAATAGAACCATGACTCTTTGGCTCATGGCAAATATGGCCCAACCCAGTGAAAGAACCACGATCAAATACGCCGCTGCGACAAATCCAAAATTGTTAATGAGAGCCGTATCTTTGGCTTTGAATATCTTGCTCTCGTGGTCCAGATGACCGAGCAGGACGATGGTTTTGAGCTCACGAATATTTTCCAAAGGGGGACCAGTATATTCCACAGGAAGGGTGGTAGCGCCATCCATCAATTCAAACGTCGCCTGCCCCTGGTCAACCGCTCCCGACAATGTTCCACTTTTGACCATCCCCTGAATTCTAACAGGTTCAGAGGTTGCCGGGCTGTTTAAGACAGTCGCCAGGGAGATGGTCGATAAGTCGCGCTGATATTGTTGGAAGGTCATCAGGGCCAAAAGAAGAATCCCTCCGACGATGATGGCCCATCGGGCATACAATCCGGTCATGGGGAGGTCTGAGAAAAATGCGTCTGGCTAAACAGACGGCCCTTTTTGGCCTGGAGCAGGTCGGTTAAATAGAGGATCTGGGTACGGACCATCACCATATAGGCAAAGAGCAGCCAAGCACCAATGCTCATGAGAGTTAGCGGAATCAACATATCATCGGATATAGCCACTCCCCTGGTGGAAAATGACATAGGTTGATGCAGGGTTCGCCACCATTCCACGGAAAATTTGATAATAGGGAGGTCGATCCCGCCAACAATCGCCAAAATAGCTGCATAGCGGCCGCCGCGTTCGGGATCATCCACGAGTTTCCTCAACATAAGATACCCGCCCAAGATCAGCAGTAACACACTAAAGGAGACCAGCCGAGGATCCCACGTCCACCAGGTATTCCAGGTGGGTTTGGCCCAGATGGAACCGGTGATGAGCGCCAGGGCTGTAAAAAGCGCACAAATACCTGCGGAAGCCTGGCACATGTTATCCACAAGCGGGTCGCGTTTCCATAAATACCAGATGCTGCCGAAAAATAACACGGAATAAGCCAGGGTGCTCGTATGCGCCAATGGAACATGGACATACATGATCCGGACCAGTTCTCCTTGGTAATAATCGGGCGGGGAGGCGAGCAAGCCGGTATACAGGCCTAAAAATATGCAGATGGCTGCAGTCCCACCAAACCATCCCTTATACCGCTGAATATATCGAATAAACCGATTAAGCATATTCCCTATTGTAATAGGACAACCCGACTGAGGAAAGGGCCAGATTGTCCAATACTGGGGAAAAGCTCCGGGAACTTTCCAATATACTAACAAACGTATTCTCTGAATTCGTTCTACAATTTCCGGTTATATACTGGGCCAACACTCGTCCATGCAGCTTCTGGCCAAGTTTTCTTTAACTGTTTCAAAAAAAGATCAGATAAGGCGCTCCAAATTATCTCTCGTTGGTCTTTCCTATTCACGTAGTTTCATTCCACCCACCACGCTTGCTGGTGGAGGTGGCCTTTGTTACGCTCAATCATGCAAAACGGTTGACAGGTAAATTTCGTAAAAAGGAGCATGATACATGGGAGAAGTTGATGCAGGCCCAGTGGCGCCCGCTAAGCCAATGCCGGATTTGACTGCTCTTGAAGTCGATCCTTCAAAAGGGGAAAGATTCTTCAAGGCCGTTTTGATTCATTCCAAGCAAGGGACGACGTATCGAATGGTGGCCAAATCTCTGGCTGATGGACGGCTCGATCTCGTGCATTTTGTCTGTGATCTGAGTGCTGACGGGACGATGAACGGGAAACGGCGGATTCGACGGATCGAATCGCAGCGTCCGGAGCGATGGGATAAAGAAGTCGAGACCATTCAGAAGGAAATTACCGATAAAGGCGAAGACGTCCAAAAGGTGTGGGCTCATGACTTAACAGGCATTCAAGATGTGGCCGAACAAGTGGCGAGTCTGGATGCGTGGATGCTTCAAACTGCCAAAGAGGTTGTGCCGGCCTAGCCTGAGTTAGACGCGGAAGATTTCTGGGCCAGTCACACTTGCGGGCTGCGGCCTTATTACCACGGTTAACTGTCGATGGGCTTTCCGCAGTGTTTCTTCTACCTCTTCTGGCTGTGTCCCTCTGGCGACAATGAACCCCAGATATCGCTTGCCTTCGGGCAATGGTATAAGCTGGTCACCCGGTTTGGCTGTCATAACCAGCTCCTCAATTCCAGGAACACGTTGCGCCTCCTCTTGTCCCTCGACTCTCTCTAAAATCCCTTCTTGGGGTATGGGGATCATCATGACACCCCCTGCTCGCTTTTTTAGTTCCAACGATGGAATTTCCTGCCCAAGCGCATGGAGCAGGATTAGTTCCTCCAACGACCTGCCTGTCCCAAATTCCATCATTCGAGAACATTTCCCGCCGATGCTGCGTGCAGCCACCTCAATGACCCAAATGTCCTGGTCGTTGATCCGTAGTTCTCCATGGACCGGGCCCTCTCGGAGACCAATGGCTCTTGCCGCCTTTGCCAGAGCGTCAGTGATTCGTGCTTGGGTCTCAGCCGGAAGGCGTGACGGCGTCACATACATGGTTTCTTCAAAGTAGGGACCGTTGAGTGGGTCAGGTTTATCAAACAGAGCCAGGGGATAAAATGTGTTCTTGGCCAGTAACCCCTCCAACGCGACTTCGATTCCTGGAATAAAGTCCTCGATGAGAATTTGACGACCAGCTCTCTCTTGTTCCGGCCTCTCAAACGTTTGTAACAGATGGCGAATTCGAATAAACGCGTTCTGGAAACTTTCCGGATCATCAGCACGAATGACGCCGCAACTCCCGGAGAGTGTGAGGGGTTTGAGCACACAGGGAAAGGTGACCTGTTGGACAATATCCTCTGGTTTCTCCTCGAATCCCACCACGATAAAGTTTGGACAGGGGAGCCCTTCTTTCCGCAATCGGTTCCTCATCGTCTGCTTGTTGCTTGCCGCACGAACCGAGTCAATGGAATTTGAAGGGAGTCCTAAGGCTTCAGAGATGGTTGAGGCCAAGACGGCGGTCTGATCGTTCACCCCTAGGACCACATCAATGGGAGAGGTTTTGGCGAACTCGATGACGGCGGAAACTGCACTACGAGGACTGTAGAGGTCAAGCGTCAGGAAACTTTCGGGTGTCTGTTCAAGGAAATCCGGTGGAGCGTCCCCCGCAATGGTCAGGGATACACCGACCTTGTTGGTTGCCTCCAGAAATGCCTCACCCCTGTAACTCATGGATGGAAGGAGAAGGAGCAGATGTGCCATGGAAGAATCCGTAACGGGAATGTTGGAAACAAAGGGGCCACCTTTCAGGACAGGGCAGGCGATGCGTTCCCTGCCTTCGCCGAAGCGGCTACGCGCAGGCAGGTTGCCCTTTTCCCGTGCTCACGTACCGAGTGTAGGCTCCGGCGCGTCAAAAGGGCTGCGGCCTACCTGGGCGGACTTTTTGGGGCATTCCCTCCAGAGGTTCTTTTTTACTCATAAGACATTAGGTCTTGGGCGAGCATTCCATGGAATGGAATTGTGCCGTCGTCGGTTCCGCGCAACAAAACCAGGGTTCAGTCATCCGAGGTGGTCTCACTCGACTGGGATTCATAGACACCGCTTTATTTAATGAAGCGAAATCGAGCCCTGCAGTGTCGGCCACTAATTCCCATAAGCGATAAAAGGTGTGCTCAGGGTCTTCCTTGGCCTTCGTGCTGTTCTCCACGACTGTCGTCACCGCTTTTTGCAACGAGTCCATACGTGGATCAGGGTGGGTCCAGATATATTGAAATTTCTGTTGGTCCATCGATTCGAGAAACTGAGCCATCGGTGTGGGATGCGTCTTGGGAGGTGTCAACAATGCCGAGCCAGGAGGGACCAGGAGTCGCACGCTATATTGGACGGGATCGATACAGTCGATCAGCCCATGTTGGTCAATCAAGGCAAACATCTCCGTATAGTTCTCGAGGGTAGTCCACGGGGTGAAGGCGACCAGTGAGGGCCGAAGAGTGATCCCGACCGATCGCAGAATGTCGTGCGCCTTGAAGATGTCATGGCGTGTGTGGCCCTTGTCCAAATGCATGAGTACGGTTTCGCTGAACGACTCCACGGCAGAAATGACGAAGAGGCATCCCAGTTGACTCAATTCTTTGAAGGCTGCCTGGTGTTTCAGGATATGTTCAATTTTGGTGGTGAAATCAAAGGTAAGGTGAGGGAACTCTTTGTGCATGGCACGAACAATGTTCAGGGAATGGCCAGGCCCATTCAGAAAGTCGGGGTCGCCCAAGGTGATGTGGACGGCGCCGGCCTTCACATGTTGGCGAATATCTGCCAACACGACTGGAGCCGGGAACAAGAAAAATCGTCCCTGATACACCGGAACAATAGGACAATGTAAACAAGTATGCAGACAGCCACGACTCGCTTCCACGTACCCCACGACATGTTCCTGCCCCTGGTGTTCTAAACGCGCGTATTCGGAAAGGGCAGGAAGCCTAGTGCGTGTGGGGGTAGGAAATATTACACCATCAGACGTGTTGGGTTTTGAAGCATTGGAAGGCCAACTGATCTTCTTCAAGAAGGGCTGGGTAATTGAGCTCGCGCGACTCACACCTTCTACCTGCGCTGCCAAGTCTGGGTCGGTGCTGTGCGGTATGTTTTCCGCAGATTGAGTGTTAGCCAGTTGGTCCAGGAGATTCACTAACGGGGTTTCGTATTCCCCTCCGATGACGGAGTCGGCAAGGTGCTCAAGTAAATACTCCGCGTTCAGCGAAGCATAGAGCCCATAAAAACAGATATGCGCGTTGGGATGCGTCTGGCGAATACGTTCAGCCACCTGGCACCCCAACGAGAGGGCCGTATGCATGGGGACGGAAATACCTACCACGCGTGCCTGTTCAACTCGCTGCGTATCGAAATCTTCAACAGATAAATCTAAGGTAGACGGGGTATAACCTTTCTGCTCTAGGAACCCGACCGGCTGTGCCAGGCCTATCGGTTGATGCCCTAACTCATAACAAGAAATGAGCAGGATGGCTCCCGGTTGCTGGAGAGTCCCACCGAGGTTAGTTTTTAGGGATGAAGGGTCGCTTGTCACGATTGCATTTTTTCCAATAACCGCATTAGGGTTGGCTCTTCGTGAATCGACGGCCATCGGTGTTGGCGTAACTCGCCACGCGAGCGTTGGCCTCACGCCGAGCCTCTAGTTTTTCGACCACTTCGGTAAATCGACTCGCTGGTATCGCGCAAGTCATTTCATCTGGTGGCATTCCCGTTCGGATACGGCTGAGCGTACATCCTGTGCTCATTGCAATCTGGTTGTGTTCCTTCGCCAGCGGAATGATATGGCACTGTGGTTTCCCCACAATCGGCATATCACTAAAGGCATCATGCAGCACCATTCCTTGAAACGCGCTTAAGCGAAGGAGGATGACATCGGGTTCGATGCTCGTCTGGGAGACAGGCCCGTAGGTGATGAACTGGTGCCGAATCTTGACGACAGGCAGTTGCATCGCTTCTTCGGGAGTGACCCACTCGCTCTCTAAAAGACCACGGACATCCTCGTTTTGCATGACCTCATCCAGCGTCTTCAGGCCGTGCGTGACGCTTCCTACGCTACAATTAAAATGATCGTTAGCTTTGGTCGTGAAGGTGTTCTCTTCAGATTGAATCCAAAACACACAGCCTGCCGTTACTTTTCCCGTTCGCCCATCCGCACTCGGATCGGGCATTTTCCCCTCATGGAATGGGACTCCTTTCGGTGCTTCTTGAGCAAATGTGATGGCAATGGGTGCATGTGAGAGCCCCAACGCCTGCTTTAGTCGCTTTCCGGCTTGTCCCCAATCAATAGATAACATCTTTCTGCCTCCAATATATCCATAACGTCATGGTCTGCATTGTAAACGGACCGCGCCACGAGGGAAAGGCCGAGAGACCCCAAGGGGTTTGGGGAGTGCAAGCAAAAAAACAGGTCCTTCAGCGTTGGTATTGAGGAAAAAAGTCCTCATTTCTTTCCGGTTTTCAGTATTCCAGGCTCCTCCCTTTTGGACGTAAGGACTCCGGTGGGGTAGAGTTGTCACACGAGAAATACGCCAAGATTGGGAATCTTCTTGCCCCCCACTCCATTGTATTGATGATTAAGCCGGACACTCGCAAAATTTTTTGAATTCCTTGCCGTTAGAAAGCACACTCAACGAGATGGAATCTGGGTTCTTACGCTATTACAAAAAGACGGTGATTGAACGACCCGCCAGCACGTTATTGGTTTTTTTACTGATTGTGGGTTTGTTTGGGTACCATGGATCCGACCTCAAGCTCGATGCCTCGGCTGAATCAATCGTCTTGGAGAATGATCCGGACTTGCGGTATTACCGATCAACCCGTGCAGTCTATGGCTCGGACGATTTCGTCATTATTACTTACACCCCTACCGATGATCTCTTGTCTCCAAGCTCCCTAGCCCATCTAAAATCGCTTCGAGACGATTTGCGTCAAGTCGCCAGAGTTTCATCCGTGGTCACAATTTTAGATGTCCCATTGTTGAATAGTCCGAAAGTGAGCATTGCGGAATTGACAGATAATGCCGAGGTGAGAACGCTGGAAACGCCGGGGGTAGACAAAGAACTTGCACGAAAAGAATTTTTAGAAAGTCCTATTTACCAAAATAACCTTGTCAGTCCAAACGGCCAGACCACTGCGCTCCTCGTGACGTTTAAACGTGATGAACAGTATGAGGCCCTCCTCACTACACGAAACAGGCTCAGAGAAAAGAAAGCCTCGGAAGGACTCTCTCCAAAAGAGTCTGACCAATTGGGGAAGGCAGTGAAAGCTTTTCAGAGCTACCATGACCAGGTCGTTGAGCAAGAACGTCAAGACATTCAAGCCATACGAGACATCATGGCTACCCATAAGGATAAATCCAACATGCATTTAGGTGGTGCTCGAATGATCACGTCTGACATGATCAGCTTTATTGAGCACGACCTTCGCTTCTTTGGAGTTGGAGTGGGTTTCTTCTTAATGGTTGCCCTTATGTATTTCTTTCGAACATTGCGATGGGTGGTTCTCCCGATGTTCTGTTGTCTGGTTTCCATTATCGTGATGGTGGGTTTTCTTGGGTGGTTTGACTGGCGTATTACGGTCATTTCATCAAATTTTATTTCTTTATTACTCATCATTACCATGTCGTTAACGATCCACCTCATTGTGCGGTACCGGATTTTAATTGAAAGTCATCCCACCACCGATCAAAAGACGCTCGTATTCGAAACGATGCGAATTATGGCCGAGCCGTGTTTTTACACGGCCATCACGACCATCGTGGCATTTTGCTCGCTTGTGGTGAGCGATATCCGCCCGGTCATTGATTTTGGATGGATCATGACTATTGGGATCGCGTTTGCCTTCGCCCTCAACTTTATTTTTTTCCCTGCCATGCTCACCTTATTACCAAGGGAGCAATTCATGGCCCGACGAGACTTCACGCAATCCTTTACCAATAGCCTGGCTTCTTTTTCTCAACGACGCCCAAAAAGTATTGTCTGGTTTTGTGCCGCACTAGCCCTCTTCGGTCTTTTGGGTGTTGCGCAATTGGAAGTAGAAAACCGCTTCATCGATCACTTTAAAAGTTCAACGGAAATTTACCAGGGAATGGAGCTCATTGATACGCAATTAGGGGGAACGATTCCTCTGGAATTTGTCATTGACGCTGACGCAGATTTTTATGCGTCCCTCAAGGAATCAAAAGTAGATGACGCGGCCTTTGAGGATCCTTTTGCAAATGAGGAAGAAGGGAAGGCAAACGAGGCAACGTATTGGTTTAACGGCGATAGACTTCGGAAAGTTGAAGAAATTCATGATTATCTGGAGCAACTCCCAGAAATCGGGAAAGTGCTGTCGATTGCCACCGGCATGAAAGTCTTTCTGCAATTGAACGATGGGCGTATGCCTGACGATTACGAATTGGCGGTCCTCCGAAAGTGGATTCCAGAAGATGTTAAAAAGGCCCTCATTGACCCGTATCTTTCCAAGGATGGGAATCAAACCCGTATTACCATGCGTCTCATTGATTCAGCTCCAATGCTCAAGCGGAAGGAACTCATTCAAAATATCAAAGCGTATTTGGTGAACGAATTGGGGTATGCCAGGTCCGACATTCATGCGACCGGTTTAGCCGTCCTCTATAATAATTTGCTTCAAAGTCTATACAAATCACAAATACTCACGCTGGGTGCGGTATTCCTCAGTATTCTAGCGATGTTCATGGTGCTCTTTCGAGATCTATTCATGGGTTTTCTGGCCATTTTGCCCAATGTGTTTGCGGCAGGAATGGTCTTGGGCCTGATGGGGTGGGTTGGCATACCCTTGGATCTCATGACTATCACTATTGCCGCTATTACAATTGGGATTGCAGTTGACGATACGATTCACTATATCCATCGATTCCAGCTCGAATTTAAACAACATGGGAACTATGTGACGACCGTCAAAGCCTGTCATGGCAGTATTGGTGTCGCGATGTATTATACCTCTTTCACCATTGCCGCTGGGTTTTCCATCCTGGCCTTATCAAGTTTTATTCCGACAATTTATTTCGGCCTCTTAACAAGTTTTGCCATGATCATAGCACTCTTAAGCAATCTAACCTTGTTAGCCGCCTTGCTAATTCTTTTTAAACCATTAGGTCCAGAAAGTCAGGTGGGAGGAGAGTCTTGACTTGTGCCGATATCGATTCAGTTTTATGGGCTGGCTTTTTATTGGCCAGGCATCAGAATTCCCATCCACCAGACAGAGGTTGAACAGGGTTATCCAAACCTCAACAATTCATTGTTGATATTGACTCCGTTGTGCATGGAGAGAAGTTGACAAATTTTAGAACCTTATTCTGATACCCCATTTTAGTTTGGAAAATGAAGAATAAATGGGACTTTGGAGCCATGAGAAAAATATCAAAGAGGCAGCGGAGGCATTCCCCTATCAGCAAGCTTCGTTTGGAGCTTCTTTAGTCTCAGGTCAAATCATGCAAAGAGCTGTAACCACTGTTGTTGATTTTGGGGGGCTAAGTGCTAGGAAAATCTGTTAGGGCAGGAGCTGATCCTGCTTGCCTGGACGCTCTGTTCTCCGCAGAGTGATTGTAGAGGGAAGACTTCTACTTTCTCCAGATCACTTAAGCTTTTGATTCTTGTGACCGAATGATAATGAAATGGTATAGTGAGAAGAGGGAGAGTCCTGCTTTGGCTTCACGAAGATAATCTGTTTAAACAGGTTGAGTCCTGTGCTTATTTGAGCACCCAATTTTCCCGATGAATCCCATGTTTTTTGCCGTCTACACGAACTCTATCGTCCAATCATGAGCCTAACGACCTGCTCCCATTTGCAACAACTCGAAGCTGAAAGCATCTATCTCTTCCGGGAGGTCGTTTCCGAATGTGCTCATCCGGTGATGCTCTATTCAATAGGTAAGGATTCATCAGTCCTACTGCATCTGGCGCGGAAGGCCTTTTATCCCTCCAAACTTCCCTTCCCTCTCCTACATATAGATACGACCTGGAAGTTTTCTGAAATGATTGAGTTTCGGGGGAAAATAGTTGCCGACTATGACCTTGAACTCATCGTGTATACCAACCAAAATGGTCTCGACCAAGGTATCAGTCCTTTGACTCACGGATCTTCGTTCTATACGGATGTCATGAAAACTGAGGCGCTGAAACAGGCGCTAAATAAGTATGGCTATGATGCGGCGTTTGGTGGTGCGCGGCGTGACGAAGAAGCTTCGCGTGCCAAAGAGCGCATGTTGTCGTTTCGCACGTCGACGCATCGTTGGGATCCGAAGAATCAGCGCCCAGAGTTATGGAATATATTCAATACGCGCGTGCGAAAGGGTGAAAGCCTGCGGGCTTTTCCGTTGTCCAATTGGACTGAGCTTGACGTGTGGGAGTATATCCAACAAGAAGAGATTCCTGTCGTGCCGCTCTATTTTGCAAAAGAACGGCCTGTTATTGAACGAGATGGCATGTTGGTGATGATTGACGATGACCGTCTTCCCCTTCGGCCCGATGAACAGGCAGTCATGCGGTCCGTCAGGTTTCGGACACTTGGTTGCTATCCTCTTACGGGGGCAATTGAATCCACTGCCTCAACGTTGCCGGAAATCATTCAGGAGATGTCCAGCTCCCGCACCTCGGAACGTCAGGGGCGACTGATTGATCGTGATGCGATCGGCTCGATGGAAAAGAAAAAACAAGAGGGATATTTCTAATGTTCCCTTCTTCTCGCGAGAAGGCTTCTCATTTTGAGACACCTGGTCTGGCGATAGCCGCACAAGGTTTGTTGCGCTTTATGACGTGTGGAAGCGTGGAT
Source organism: Nitrospirales bacterium (assembly GCA_040904705.1). Taxonomy (GTDB): domain Bacteria; phylum Nitrospirota; class Nitrospiria; order Nitrospirales; family UBA8639; genus Nitrospira_E. The sequence continues at coordinate 78,599 of JBBDSY010000036.1, forward strand.
GACGGCAAAAGTACTCTGATTGGACGATTACTGTGGGATTCCAAGTTGGTCTTGGACGACCAATTAGCCACATTGGAATCCGAAAGCAAGCGGGTCGGGACCCAACATGGCGAAATAGACTACGCGTTGCTTGTTGATGGGCTGCAAGCAGAACGCGAACAGGGCATCACCATTGATGTGGCCTATCGGTTCTTTGCCACTGATAAGCGGAAGTTCATCGTGGCTGATGCGCCCGGTCACGAACAATATACGCGCAATATGGCAACTGGGGCCTCTACCGCTGACCTGGCCGTAATCATGATAGACGCTCGAAAGGGCGTGCTGACACAGACGATGCGCCACAGCTATATCCTGTCCTTGTTAGGCGTGACCCATGTGATTCTTGCCATCAATAAAATGGATTTGGTGGACTATTCGGAAGCCCAATTTGACACCATTAAAACCCAGTATGCTGCATTCTCCGGGCCCTTAAAATTCCAAGAAGTCGTGGCGATCCCTCTGTCGGCGCTGAAAGGTGACAATCTTCTTCATCCGAGCCTGAATACCCCTTGGTACCAAGGGCCGACGCTTATGAGCTATTTAGAGACGGTCCAGATTAACCGAGACGCGACGACTAAGCCTTTTCGAATGCCGGTTCAGTGGGTCAACCGACCACATCTTGATTTCCGCGGCTTTTCCGGAACCATCGTCAGTGGAACCGTTCGTCCTGGAGATCAGGTCGTCGTGACGTCCTCCGGGCAGATGAGCACAGTAGCGCGGATTGTGACATTTGACGGTGATGTTGATTTTGCCATCGCAGGTCAATCCGTTACCTTGACGTTACATGATGAAATTGATGTCAGTCGGGGAGAATTGCTCAGTGACCCGCGCATGCGTCCAATTATCGCTGATCAGTTCGAAGCCAAGCTCATTTGGATGCACGAAGAACCCCTGTTGCCGGGCCGACAATACCTGATCAAGATGGGATTTCAGACAAGAACTGCGCAAGTCAGTGCGCTGAAATATAAGGTCAATGTGAATACCCTGGAGCATCTGGCTACAAAAACTTTGGAATTGAATGACGTGGGCATCTGCAATCTTTCTTTGGATCATCCCGTGTGCTTCGAACCGTACAAGGAAAACCGACACACAGGCTCCTTTATTCTGATTGATCGCTATACGAATGCGACGATTGCCGCGGGCCTGATCGACTTCGCCTTGCGTCGTGCCGATAATATCCATTGGCAATCAGTTGATATTCATAAGGCGGCGCGTGCCAGTCTAAAGGGACAAAAGCCATTCGTTCTGTGGTTTACGGGCTTATCGGGTGCTGGCAAGTCCACGATTGCCAATCTGGTAGAAAAGAAATTGCATTCGGTGGGGCGTCATACCTATTTGTTAGATGGGGATAATGTGCGACATGGACTGAATCGGGATTTGGGCTTTACTGACGCAGATCGGGTGGAGAACATTCGTCGGGTATCGGAAGCGGCGAAATTAATGGTTGATGCCGGGATGATTGTCCTCGTCTCGTTTATCTCGCCGTTTCGGAGTGAGCGAGAAATGGCTCGCCTCATGGTGGAAGAGGGAGAATTTTTGGAGGTGTTTATCGATACCCCATTGGAAGAATGCGAGCGTCGCGATGTTAAAGGCCTTTACAAAAAAGCCCGAGCCGGTGAGATAAAAAACTTTACGGGGATTGATTCGCCGTATGAACGGCCGGAAGATGCAGAAGTTATTATTTATGGAGCACGCGAGACGGCAGAGCAGTCGGCCATCACCATTGTCCATGAACTGGAGCGTAAGGGGCTCTTGTCGCCAGACTGATGGAATGTCTTCTTGAGATGGAAGATCTCTGCAGGTTTTATTAATAATGGGATAATTCGAAGACCCTATACGTTGCCTAATTGAGCTTGAATTTTCTGGCAGACGTACTCAGCAAACGGCAAGGAGCATGTAAAGGCGGGGGATACCGCGTTTAAGACATGCATGGATCGAGAATCTCCTTCAAGAACGAAATCCATTTCAAGCTTCCGTTTTTTTGTGTCAAGCAATTGCGCACGAATACCTGGTCTTCCCCAAGACTCATATCGTTCAGGGGTAATCCCTTCCATTAAGGAAGTGGCGAGCTTGACTAAATGGGTTCGGGAATACTTTTGAATTTCTTCAACCGCCAATCGTTTAAAATCAAATTCTGAAAACATGAATAGTCCTGCCTGACGAACCAGCACATCTACGAGTTCTGAAAATTTAAAATTCCCAAAACCTTCATATTGTTCTCGCCAAAATGCGGGAATGGCCGTTGGCCCAATTTTGGCTTTTCCCTGTGAGGTCACGGTCACATGCACACCCAAAAATGGATTTCTCAAATCGGGAACAGGGTAGACATTGGTTCGTATGGTTCCAGGCGGTTCATTGGAATAGAGATACAATCCCTTAAATGGGAGGATGCGATAATTCTCAGAAAACCCGAAATCTCGGGCAATATGATCTGCGTATAACCCCGCGGCATTCACGATATACCCTGTGTCATAAGAGGTTTTGGAGGAATGAACCACAGCCCCCTTTCGTGATTGGTATCCACTTTCATAGTGAATTTCTACTCCTTCATGTTGAGCATCCTTCACCATGGCGGTCACTATCTCGGTAGGGTCCACCGTGGCAGTGGTGGGGGAATACAGGGCTCGCTCAAAAGTTTTGACCCGTGGTTCGATTTCCCTGGCCTCTAGTTCAGAAATTTCTTGTAAGGAAATGTTATTGGCCTTTCCTCTTTTGACGAGCTCATCCATCGCTGAGAGCTCAGTATGGTCCTTTGTCACCACAAGCTTTCCACATTGATTAATTTTAATCTTCTTTTCTTGACAATACTGGCGAAGCCGCTCATTGCCCTGTCGCGTAAGCTGGGCTTTTAAGCTATCTGGGGAGTAGTAAAATCCGGCATGAAGCACACCGCTATTGCGGCCACTGGCATGCAATCCACAGGCTGATTCTTTTTCAAGAATGACGACAGATGAATCGGTATAGAGATGCTTTAATTGCCGAGCGATAGACAGTCCGATAACGCCTCCCCCAATGATCAGAAAATCTGTCTTACGCATAATGATTCAATCCTCCCGTTTACACGTATCAGTTTATGGTTTTCAGGATCTTCAAGTGCGAAATCGTAAGCAGAGAGTTGATGGCAATGCGAATGTATTGTATTTCTAACTATCTAATATGAATTCGAATAGCCAGAAGGAGATCACGGTAAAAATAATGTCAAAGATCACCAGCAGATGAAGCCATTGAGAATAAAAAACATAGGGATCTGCATTTAATGCGCCTCGGGTGGCTTCAACTGCGGCGATCATGACCGGAACGGCCAGGGGTAACAGCAGGACGGGAAGCATAACTTCCCTGGCCCGAATTTGCACGGTGAGGGCGGAAAAGAGTGTGCCCACCGCGGATAAGCCCAATGTGGCCAGGAAAAAGATCAGAAATAGCACGCCGACAGCTTCCACGACTTCCAGGTTAAAAAAGATGACAAAGAGGGGGAATAGCAGAATTTCCACGGCGAACATAAACAAAAAATTGGCTGTCACTTTTCCGAGATAAATAGCCCCTTTGGGAACGGGACTCATTTGCAGGGATTCTATGCAATCGTTTTGTAATTCTGAAGTAAAGGATTTGCCAATGCCAATAATGCCGGTAAAGGTAAACGCAACCCAGATAATTCCAGCGATGAGTTGACGTGCGGCATCCTGGTCCATGGCAAAACTGAAGCTGAAGACTAGAATGACAATGAGCGCAAAAAATAACATCGAGGAGATGGTCTCGCGTGTTCGCCATTCGCTGATGAGGTCTTTCCAGACCACCCAATAAATTGTGTTAAGAAAGGACATGGGTCTGTAATTGTTCGGGAGCAAGAAGTTGGAGGCGGCCAGCTTGGAGAATGGCCCCGTCGGTGGCGATTTGAGCGGCCTTGGTCCGGTCGTGCGTGGTCATGATCACGGTTCCACCGCATTTCATGGTATCGTGAATGAGTTGATTGGTGATCGCCACTCCACCGTCATCCAAGGCGTTATAGGGTTCATCCAGCAATAAAAGTTTGGGTTGAGCCAGAATGGCTTTCGCAAGAGAAAGACGTTTTTTCATCCCGGCGGAAAATTGGCGTATCTTGAGATTGCTATAGGCTCCAATGCCGGTTTGATCTAAAGCACGTTTCAATTGCGAAGGTTCCGGCTTTTGCCCACGTAGAGCTAGAGAAAATTGTAAGTTTTCAGTGGCACTGAGTTCCTCATAAAGATGGGAGCCATGCGCGATAAACAAAAGGATGGCGCGGACGGAATCCTTCTGTGCCACGCCGTCTAGCCCAAAGATGGTAAACTGTCCTTCAGAGGGCGCTTGCAGTGTGGCCAGGATTCGAAGCAGGGTAGTTTTCCCGGCACCATTTGGGCCAAACAGTGCAAAACAGGTCCCCGCAGTAATCGTGAAGGAAATCTCCTCAAAAATGCGATAGAAGCCGTAGGATTTTGAAAGACGGGTGACTTGAATGGCGCTCATGCGTGTTGGTGGTGCGGATAGGAAGGTTCGGTTCGTCGTCTACGGATTGTTAGTCTACGGATTGTGTATGGGGTTGTCTAGAAACTCATGAGGGATTTTACACGGCAACCAACGTTGTGAGCGGTGGACTTCATAAAGGAAGCTTTATTGACGATAAAAATCGGAGGATCATATGATGGGGAGAAACACCGAAAAATTTCACGATTCAACTCTTGGATGTTTCGGATTCTGAATGCCGACTTTTTAGGGTCTATGCCTGCTGGGAAGGAATTGAAGATGATATGGATGTTCAGATGGGTGGTTTTGATTCTCGTGGCTTCCTTCTGTGGGTGTGATTCTGGATATTCGGAATCTTCAATAGTCGGAGGGAACTCATCGAAGACGGTGGCCTCTAGCCGTCCTGGCATTAATACGCTAGCCCCCCCATTCCGTTTGCCGGATTTAGATGGTGACGTCCATTCCTTACCAGAATATAAAGGGAAAGTGGTATTTTTGAACTTCTGGGCGACCTGGTGTGGTCCCTGTAAAGTGGAAATGCCTGCTATGGAAGCCTTGTATCAAGCGTTCCGTTCGCAAGGGTTGGAAATTTTAGCAGTGTCGGTGGATCAACAAGGGGCGGCTGTGACTCGCCCGTTTAAGGAAGCGATGGGGTTAAGTTTTCCCATTTTACATGATTCGGATTATCAGGTGGGGCTTACCTATGGGGCCAGGACCTTGCCCATGACATATGTGATTGATCGCCAGGGTATCATTCGGCAGCGAGTATTTGGAGCCCGAGACTGGGATAGCCAGGAGGCTCGAAAGCTGATACGCGAAATGTTGGAAGAGCCGTATCAGGCGCCTTCCGAAAGAATGTAGACTATGAACTCTATTAGCCAAGTTTCGTTATTTGCTGCGTTTAGTGCAGGGCTGTTGTCCTTTATCTCGCCGTGCGTCCTGCCATTGGTGCCCTCGTACCTATCCTATATCACAGGGTTATCCGTAGAAAATTTGGCGAAAGTGGAGGGCCGCGAGCGCTTTAAATCCGCAATTTTGTTGAATGCGCTCTTATTTATTGCAGGGTTTTCCACAGTGTTTATTGCATTTGGCGCTTCGGCGAGTTTAATCGGTCAGCTGCTGTATGAATATCAGGATATGATCAGAAAAGTCGGCGGCATTCTAATTATCATCTTTGGCTTATATCTCTTAGGAGTTCTAAAGCTCAGTTTTTTTATGACTGAACGCCGTTTGATGCACTTCGAATCGCGTCCTGTGGGATATCTGGGTTCCTTTTTGATTGGAACGGCGTTTGCCGCGGGTTGGACACCCTGTGTCGGGCCGGTGCTCGGGACAATATTAGCTTATGCCAGCACCACAAAGTCGATGTCTGGCGGAGTGATGCTACTCTCTGCTTATTCGTTTGGACTGGGTCTTCCCTTTTTCTTGACGGCCTTTGGCATGGATACCTTCTTGAGCTATTTCAAAAGCATACGAACCTACCTTGGTGGGGTGTCCTTTGTCAGTGGCGCACTCTTGATCCTTGTTGGGGTCATGATCTTTACAGATTCCGTGACCCTCTTCACCAGCTTCCTCGAACGAAATGGCATTGGCTGGTACATTGGGCAGTAGTCTAAACTAACAAATTATCTAACTAGTTTTAGGCTATTTTTTATTCTCTCCAAAAAAAGCGGCATTACTCCTTAGTTAGTTGGGAATCTTTTAAGCGAAGTGGAATTTGCAGTCACTTGGGGACGGATTTATCGAAGGGGGATTGCCTTATGGCTATCCGAAAAAAGGTAGTAAATAAGAAAGATTCCGATACGAAGCGGAAAATTTCTCGTACAGTTTCTACACAGAAACCAAAGGTCCACTCCGGTCTTAAGTCAAAGCAAAGGCCTAAACCGAGATGGTTAAAATTACCCGTGGAGCTTGTACCAGAGTCTCAATGGTACAAAAATCTTCGAAAACAGGTACGTCCTGGGGTTTGGGGTAAGTTGCGAAAAGAGATTTATGCTCAGGCTGGGTATAAATGCCAAGTGTGTGGTGCAGAAGGTAAGCTTCATTGTCACGAAAAATGGGAATTTGACGAGAAAAATCTAACGTAGCGCTTAGTTGGGTTTGAGGCATTGTGTGCTCTATGTCATCTTGTGACACATTTAGGGATGTCATCAGTTTTAGCAGCCAAGGGGGAGTTAGATTTTAAAAAGGTCATTGTCCATTTTATAAAGGTGAACAAGTTATCAAAAAAAGAATGCGAAGAGCATATTGAAGAAGCAGAGATTATTTGGAAAAATCGGTCAAAATTTAAATGGAAAATGGATTATGGTCAGTGGGCATCCCTTATTCCCGAAAAACCTGCCGGTTAGTTACAATAGTTCTGCTCTATTGATCGGTTAAGCGAGCAAGCGATCAGATCATTTCAAAACATTGAAGTATTTGACTCTCCTCTTGGCACAAGTGGTGGGAAAAGTTCGATTCTGGCTCAGAAGGAACAAGATGGATATTTCCTAATGCAGGAGTGACCGGAAGGTTATACAAATGCGGGTTTAATTCACAAAGGCCTTGGAAGAGTTATTGTTTTTTTAAATAAGGAATGGTTGGTCATCAGCACCATTCACCGGTTTTGCAGGCCTTGGGATCGGTCGGTACTGGTACTGATGTGGAGGTTGTAATAGGCGTAATAGGTTGGATAGGTTCAGGGGATTGAGAATCGCACCATGCGCCGATGGCGCATGAGGCTGGGGAAGCCGGTTGTTTATTGGATAGGGTTTGAGGTTCCCTCGCGGCAGTATCCGGCAGAAGGCCAGCATTGATGAAAACAGCCGTATCTGGATTTGGTGGAGGCGTCGCTTTTGCAGTTGCCAAGGGGAGACTTGGAATAGGTTCTCGAAGCGCCGGATTGTGGGAAAGACTAGCTACTAGGGTTGGATGTTTTTCCTGAAGTGAGGCCAATCGTGATTGCGCTGATGAGTGATAGGGACTATTAGGGTACTGATTGATGAGCGCTATGAGCCAGTCTTGGGTCCATTCTTCAATCCCCAAATCTTGATAGGTTTTTGCCAGGTGAAACATGGCTTCCCCTCTTGCCTCTAATTCGGGGTATTCCTTGATGATTTTTTCATACCGATTGGCGGCGGCTAGATACGCCCCTCGCTTGAAATAAAATTCGGCCACCATCAGATGCCGTTGCACGAGATGTTCTTTACAGGTCAGAATTGTTTGTTTGGCTTCGGCTTCATAACGACTGGCCGGGAATTCTTTCAATAACCTTTCGAATCCGGCGATGGCGTTGTTCAGTGGCTCAGGATCCCGGTCGACGGTTCGAAATTGTTTGTAATGGCTCACGCCAATTTTATATTGGGCGTAGGGCGCGAGGATGTGATTATGGTGGAGTTCAAGGAAGTGTTTGTATTCGACGATGGCTTCCGCATAGGATTCTTTGTCAAAAAATGATTCGGCCCGTTTCATGATCACATTGGGGTCGTAACTCATTTCGATGGAATCACCCACAAAAATTTGTTCATCCGTGGAGGAAATATCTTTGGCCGCGGTTTCCTTGGAATCAGGCGTGGAGGAACATCCTAGAAATAGGACCATCATGCTTATCGCAAGGAACCTGAGAGTTGAGGCACGGTGAGTCATCAGGACGTAAGCCATAGTCAGATGTGTGCAAAGATTGAATCTAGGAGTGGAACGTATTGAAGTGGAAGTGTTCAAGGTATTCATAGTTGTTATACAAGATCCGGACCAGGAGTGGAAAGCCTTTCATTTCAAAAATTTGCGTCATATGGTTGAGGCAAGATAGTCTCATCTTTACCACATAATATTGAACAATACCATATGACATGATGGTGCCGTTGTCCAATTCTAGAATTCGATAGGTTCAGGCATGTTTCAACCAGTATCCAGAATTAGCGGAACCGGGTCCGCTCTTCCCTCCAGAAGGGTCGAGAATCCGGAAGTGGCTGGCCTTGTGGGGAAGGATCCCTCGTATATTGTTCGGGTGTCGGGAATTCAGACTCGGCATTGGGTGGAACTCCATGAGAATTGTTCGTTCTTGGCGGAGCAGGCGTCTCGTCAAGCCCTGGAGCGGGCCGGATTAACACCTCGAGACCTGGATGTCATTATCGTCTCCACCACCTCCCCGGATATGTTGCTTCCTTCTACCGCCTGCGTACTCCAAGCGAGCTTAGGGATTACTGGAATTCCCGCGTTTGACTGTTCCGCTTCGTGTTCGGGCTTTCTGTATGGGTTGTCGATGGCGGATTGCTTTCTTCGGACAGGGCAGTTCCAGCGATGCCTTATTGTGGCCTCCGAGGTGAAGTCACGGACTTTGGATCGTCAGGATCTTAGTACGGCCATTTTATTTGGAGATGGGGCGGGAGCCGTGATTCTTGAACGAGCCGCCACCCCTGACCATGGGATCGTCAGTATTCGCCTTCATGCTGATGGCCGTTATCATGATTTGGTGAAAGTTTCAGGTGGCGGCTCTCGTCAGCCGCTCTCTCAAACGGTTTTGGACAATCGGTTGCATACCTTACGCATTCAGGGTTCAAAGTTATTCCGGATTGCTATCCGGAAATTACGTCAGGCCATACAGGACCATGTTAAAGAAGAAAAATGGGAAATGGCTGATTTAGATCAGGTTATCTTCCATCAGGCCAATGTCCGAATGATCACACATTTGTGTCGAACGCTGGGGATTTCCTCTGAACGATGTGTGGCCATTATGGAAGACGTGGGTAATACTTCATCGGCATCATTACCCATGGCTCTTGATTACGCCAATCGTCATGATCGCCTAAAAGAAGGCAGCCGTATTTTGCTGGGTGCCTTTGGCGGTGGGCTAACCTGGGGGACCGCTCTGATACGTTGGGGTTAAAAGGCGAGGGTCTGCATTTCCGCTTATCGTGGGGTGGCATGGATGAAATTGACATTGAATTTGATTAGAAGAATGATAGCTTGAGCTTTCTTCTCATGCTAAAATACTCTGTTCCACGGCAGTAAAATAGGGAAGGAGTGGGCTTTGAAAATATATTTAGCTAATCCGAGGGGCTTTTGCGCCGGCGTCGACCGGGCCATAGAAATTGTGGATTTATCCTTGAAAGCTTACGGCGCGCCCATTTATGTCCGCCATGAAATTGTTCATAGTCGACACGTGGTGGAAACTCTTCGAGGAAAAGGGGCGATCTTTGTTGAAGAGCTGGGCGAGGTGCCGGATGGGGCCATTGTCATTTTCAGTGCCCATGGTGTGGCTAAAGCCGTTTGGGAGGAATCCACGCGACGTAATCTCAAAGTCATTGATGCGACCTGCCCCCTGGTGATTAAAGTCCATAATGAAGTCAATCGGGATTATTCCAATGAGTATGAGCTGATCCTTATTGGTCATGCTGGGCATCCGGAAGTGGTAGGAACCCTGGGGCAGATTCCTGATAAGTTTCACTTGGTGTCTTCTGTGGAAGATGTTGAAACATTGGCAGTGGAAAATACCCAGCATTTGTCGTATGTGACCCAAACCACATTAAGTGTGGATGAATGCCGGGATATTGTGGCTGCTCTCCATCGGCGATTCCCTGGAATTAAAGGCCCGCACCAAGAAGATATTTGTTATGCCACGCAAAATCGTCAAAATGCGGTCAAAGAGTTGTCCCGTTTTGTTGATGTGATTTTGGTCATTGGCTCTCCGAATAGTTCTAATTCCACTCGATTGAGGGAATTAGGCGAGCGATGCGGAATCAGATCTTATCTGATTGATTCGTATCAAGATATTCAGTTGTCTTGGTTGGAAGGCGCAAAAGCTGTTGGCATTGCGGCAGGCGCTTCTGCTCCAGAGGTCCTTGTTTCCCAAGTCATTAAATTCTTAAAAGAGCAAGGAGCCGATAGTGTGGAGGAACTCACCGTCGTCGAAGAAAATGTTGAATTTCTCCTTCCGAAGGAATTATTAATGGCGAGCAAATCAAAATAATCTTCCTTCTCTTTTCATTTTCGTGCTCAGCGTGGTCGTCAACCCAGTTTTCTAGGCTCTTTCTTTTTCTTCAATAAAAAAACCGAAAGTTTGGTATCGTTCATTATCCACAGGATTCTTAGCCCAAGGTTCGCTCATTACCTAGAATATTCCAATATATGGGAGGGCGAGATAAATATACCACCATATTTTGTGGAAATTTTTGATTTTTACGGGTTTGTATGGTACAGATTGAGAGTTTAACTGACTGAGAATGAAAAGCCAGATATTTACCCCCGCCTAGGAGGGAGCATGAATCTACGTACCCTAGTGGTTAATGGTTTTAAGTCGTTTGCGGAAACCAAAATAGACTTTCCTGATGGCATTACGGCTGTGGTCGGTCCTAACGGCACAGGCAAAAGCAATATTGTGGATGCCATCTTATGGGCAATGGGCGAACAAAGCGTCAAAAGTCTGCGAAGCGAGCGGATGGAAGATGTCATTTTCAATGGCACCGAACAACGGAAGCCTATGGGCATGGTTGAGGCGTCCCTTGTATTTTCAGATGTCACGGCCCAAGAGTTGGAGCCAGTTTCGGCCTTAGTGGAAGGGTTGGAGCAAACGACGGATGTCATGATCACCCGTCGCCTCTATCGTGATGGGGACAGCGAATATTATTTCAATAAAATTGCGTGTCGCCTCAAAGATATTCGTGGGTTCCTGTGGAATGCTCGGGCAGGTACGCGTGGGCAGTCTGTGATCGAGCAGGGTAATATCGAACAATTATTAAGTGCGTCACCACAGGAACGTCGGGAGTTTATCGAAGGTACCGCAGGTATCATTCGCTATAAAAAGCAAAAAGCCGAAGCCTTACGAAAATTACAAAGCACAGAAAATAATCTCTTGCGGGTTCGGGATATTTTGGGAGAAGTGCATCAACAATTGCGTGTTCTCACGCGACAGGCCAAGCAAGCAGAAGAGTACCAAGGCCTGTTGCAGGAAGCACGAGACCTTGAAGTGCAGTTGTTAACGGGGGATTTTCGTCGGTTGTTTGCCGATCATAGTGAGATAGAGAAGGAATTACAGAATTCAGAAAACCGTGAGATGTCTTGTGTGGCAGAGGAAGCTCGCCTGGTTACTGAGCAGCAGCAGGCGCAGTTGGATTTAGGGGCTATGAATGAGTCGCTGAAACAGGCTCAAGATGAATTTCGAGAGATTGAACGACGCATGTCGCAGGCCTTGACCGAAATCCAGATCGAACAGAATCGATTAGAACAATATGAGCAGCAGCATGAGCAGGTCATGGAGGAACGCACCAGGCTTCAGGAAAACGGACAAGAAGTGGTCGTTATGCTCGAAGCCCTTCAGGAACGAATGGTGCAAACTCAAGCGGCAATTGAAACTCTGGCAGCATCTATAGCTGAAAGTGAAGAGAGCATGGCCGTTGTGGTGGCCCGCCGTCGAGAAATCCAGGAGAAGGTCAATTTGGGACGGGAAGCGATCTTGGCTGTGACTGTGGAAAAGACCAATGTGGAAAATCAGCTTCGAAGTCTTAGCGAAGGGCAAAGTGCCACTGGGCGTCGTATGGAACGTCTGGCAGCTGAACTGTCGCAATCCCAAAATGTTCAAACGACCCTGCAAAGTGAGCAACAATTGCTTCAAGCCCAACGGTTAACGCTGGAAGGCGAATTAGAGGAATTACGAACGCAACAAGAACAATTGGAGGTCAGCCTGCAAAGCCATCGTGAAACTCGGGAAGAGCTTGATGGCAGGATCTTGGAACTGCAAACTCAGTCTGCCGGCACGGAATCGCAGCTAAAGGCCCTCCAAGGCATCTTCCGTGAGGAATTGGGCTATGGCCACGATGGAGAAGGCGCGGATGCATCAATTCGAGAACAATGTTCTTCGATACAGGCCGCCATTGCTGAACGACTACAGGTCCCCGAAGAGGTCGAACTAGCCATTGAATCCGCTCTTGGAGGACACCTGCAAGCTTGGATTATCAATTCCCCCCAAGAAGCTCAAGAATCCATTGCTCAATTTCAACGGTATCAATTGGGTAAAGGCCGCTTTGTTCCCTTACAGATTCCTCGACAGGAGAATGCCCCACTCCCTCAATGGTGGACCACTTTGGAACACGATCCTGCGGTGAAAGGATTGGCCAGAACCTTTGTTGAGGCGCCACCTGATTTACGATCCGTCATAGATGGCTTATTGCAAGATACGGTAATTGTGGAAACGTTGGCAGATGCGTTGGCCTTAATGCACACACACGGCTGGTTTCAAGGAGATGGGCCTTGCTTGGTGACCGTTAACGGCGAGATCGTTTCCTCTTTGGGAGTCATCAGTGGAGGAGAAAGTAGGGAAGCCGGAGGCCTCTTACGCCGACGAAGAGAGATCCTGACATTGGAAGAAAATCTTCAAACCCTCCAGATGGAATTCAAGGATGTCCAAGAGACCAGAAAATCTTTGTGCCAGGATATTGAAATGATTTCTGCCCAATTCGAATCGGCGATTTCAGCCATTCGTGAAAAAGAGCTGCAGGTGTTTTCCGTGCAAAAAGAAGAGGCGTCCAAAGGTCAGGCTCTTCCAGATTTGCTCCGTCGGTTGGATATCCTTCAGCAAGAGCGTGAGATGGAAGAGGCGGAGTTTAGACGAATGCAGGCCGAAGAGGTGGACGTGAGAAATCACCTTGAGGCTCTTGAGGGTCGGCGAATCGAAGAAAATGCCATGCTTGCCCAGTCGCAAGATTCTCTTCGGGAGCTTGAGCGGGAGCAGGAGGACCTTTCCGCTTGTCTCAGTGACATCAAGATGAACTATCACACATTGAATGCGCAATGGGGTCACGAGCAGAGTAACCGGGAGAGGCTTGAGCGGGAAGAGAAAAACCGGAAAATCCGGGTGCAGGAAATTGATCAACAATTAGAACAGCTCTTTCTGCAAAGTCGGACGAGCCAGGAAAAACGGCTCAAAAATGAGGATGTCGTGGAAGGGCTTGGTGCTCAAAAAGAATCGAAGGGTGAGCAATTACGCGATCTTCAAAATCAGCATGCCCAATTCTTGGAGGAGGTCAAACGGTTAGATTCCTTGATAGGCGCGGTTCGAGAAGCCCTCTCGCAGATCTTCAAATCACGTGTCCCCATTGAAGGGCGTTTGGCGGAAGTGAGAACCAAATTGCAAGCCGTGGAAGAAACTTTGACGCAGACCTATGAAATTTCCACAGACGATTTGAAGCGTTCTCAGGGGTTGGATGTAGATGAGCCTGTTGCCCCAGCTATGAGTGAAGGAGAGGTTGAAGGGCCGGAGCAATGGCGAGAGCATTTGCAACGTATCCGGAAAAAACTGGAGCGGATCGGTCCTATCAATTTGGCAGCTATTGATGAACATGTGCAATTAGAAGAACGCTTTCAATTTTTGTTGGCTCAGGAGGAAGATTTGGCGGGCTCGATTCAATCTCTTCAAGAAATCATTGAGCGGTTGAACCAAACCACCAATAAATTGTTTGTCGAAACGTTTAAGGAATTGCAAGTGAAGTTTAATGAAGTCTTTTCGGCTTTATTCGCCGGGGGACGTGCGGAGTTGGTGCTGATAGATGAATCCGCGAACGTTTCTGGCGAGCTTGAGTCTGCGGAGGCTTCAGACGAGTCCCGTGAAGAGAAATCATCTCAAAGACTCAAACAAGAACCTGGGGTTGAGATTGTGGCCCAGCCGCCTGGCAAACGCTTGAAAAATCTCACGATGCTCTCGGGTGGTGAAAAAACGATGACGGTGATGGCCCTGCTATTCGCCAGCTTTTTGATACGTCCGTCTCCGTTCTGTGTATTGGATGAGGTTGATGCGCCGTTGGATGAAACGAATGTGGTTCGGTTCGGCCAATTTTTAAAGCAAATGGCCGATCGTTCGCAATTTATCGTAATCACACACAATAAACGAACGATGGAAGTTGCCAGTTCCTTATTCGGTGTCACAATGGAAGAGCCAGGAGTCTCGAAATTAATCTCGGTTCGTTTGCATGACCTTCAAGAGGTTGGATAAATTTCGATTCAGAAAACAAGGTTCTACCCTCCGGTGCAATAAAAGAAAAAGCCCCTTCCTCTGGTAATAGGAAGGGGCTTATTTTATGGGGTCAAGGCAATATAGAAATGGGAATTAATTTCTCACGCCACTCCAAACTTTTTCTGAGTCAATTTCCTTATCAGGATTGAGTTCTTTGGCTTTATTCAAAAGAACTTCTGTCGTCTCTGGGACTTCCGGATCAGGGATGCAGCAATCATCAACGGGGCACACCGCAGCACATTGCGGTTCATCGAAGTGCCCAACACATTCTGTACACCGTTCATAGGTGATGACGTAGACCGTATCCCCATCTCCTTGGCCTTCCCCAACCTTATGGTTGAGTTCTTCTGCGGCACTGCGTGTTTCAAAGATGGCTTCATTGGGGCATTCGGGGAGACACGCACCGCAATTAATGCATTCTTCGGTGATCAATAACGACATAATTCCTCCTTCACAAACAAATAAAAAGTATCGTCAATCCATGTAAGCTGCGCTGAACAAATGATCCTCAATGGGATCCTATCACAATGATTTGCGAAGCATCCCGCAATAGCCAACCGAGAAAATCATTGTAGCGACTGAATTTTCAATGCGTCAACCGGACAGAAGACCTATTAAATAAGCCATTCGGGCCGATTGGCTTTCGCGAGGAAAGTCGTGTCGAGTTGTATGAAATAAGAGCGATGAAATTGGTGAATTAATCGTTCCCTCGTCTATAATTGTGAGCCCCTTCAAAGTGAGCGAATCTTCACTGAGAAACTGAGTGCCTCCCCTTTATTCGATCGATACCGAATCTCTTTCCTTCTCATGAACCCACATCATGTTAAACCTTCCGTTGTTTCGTCCTATGGCGCTCTGACCACGGCGGCAATGGTATGGGGTGGGTCTGTGGTTGCGCAAAAGGTGGCCTTAGGCCCTTTTTCTCCGGTCGAGACTTCAGTCTTTCGTGGACTCGGGGCCTTAGCGATTCTGGTTCCTTTGTGGTTCTGGAAAGAAGGTGGAGGAAAATTTTCGCAATATGATTGGGGGATATTTGGACTGTTGGGATTGGGCGTCTTAGGCAATCATCTTTTGGTGTTATTTGGATTGCAATTCATCGGAGCTGGTTCAGCAGGCGTCATTATCGGGGCAAGCCCGGCCATCACGGCCTTTCTTGCCTCATTGATCCTAAAAGATGTTCCGTTTCGTGTCATCTGGTTAGGGTGTCTGGTCTCGTTCATTGGAGTCGTCGTCATTACTGGACAAAGCGGAATGGTGGGTGCTGGCTCCAATCCTGTGTTGGGAGGGGTTTTGGTGCTGTCTGGATTAGTGAGTTGGGCACTCTATACCATCGGGTGCCGACGGACCATGGATCGATTCTCCCCTCTGACCGTAACTTGGATCACGCTGATGATGTCCTTGTTGGTTGAAATCCCTTTGCTCGGGTTGAATCACAAAATGCTTGTGGCGGGTATCGACACTGTACCGCTCTCGGGATGGGTGGCGTTGGTGTATGTAATGGTTTTTGCCACGGCGTTGGGGCAGCAAGCCTGGTTGTATGGAGTGGATGGAGTGGGGCCGTCAAGGGCTGGTATTTTTGGGAATTTGGTTCCGGTTTCGGCGTTGTTCTTTTCTTTCATGATTTTAGGTGAACCGGTTGGCGTGAGAGAAATAGGTGGGGTAGGATTGATTGTGTGGGGTGTCTGGCTCGTGAACCAGCGAGCACAGATTGCACGGACTAAGCGAGCAACAGATTAAAACCATTCGAAGGAACAATAGGGAGGAAGAGAGCGCCTTATGTTAAAGGAACGGATTGAAGAAGTTACGCAAATGAATGAACAGTTTTATCGGGCCTTTGAAAATCTTGATGTTGGACTCATGGATTCAATGTGGGCCCATCAGGAGTATGTCACCTGTATTCATCCAGGGTGGAGTATCCGGGTCGGGTGGCCGGCGGTCAGGGATTCATGGGTAGTGATATTCAACAATACCTTCTCGATGGAATTTGAATTGACGGAACTCCAGGTGCAAGTGGCGGCGGATATTGCCTGGGTGATTTGCACGGAGAATATTGCGAGTCGTGTGGGGGAATCCCCTCAGAATAGTCGGGTCGTGGCCACCAACTTATTTGAGCGGATCGGCGACGAATGGAAAATCATCCATCATCACGGCTCTCCCCTGATGGAGTAGATTGAACGTGCGCGACTAAGCTGTTGTATGGAGAACCGTATGGGTCCATTCCTCAACAATGGCGTTACGTTCTTCCATTGTCATGGCACTGTATTTCTTAAACATGCCCAGTCCGCCTTTTTTTTTGCGCCAGGTCAGAAATAATAAGAAATGTTCTTTACAGATGGATTGTGTCCCAGCCGGGGCATAGACCGACTCGGTGCACCCACCAATTAAACACGATTCACTACTCATCTTCTCATCTCCTTCGAAAGTCTGTTAGGGCTGTATCCTTCAAAGTATGCCGAACTGGAAGGACGCAAGGCAATCATGAGAGTGCCAGAGATCCTTTCCTCCATGAAAATGAGTAAGATGGCTCCTGTCCCTTGCCTTCTCCCGCAAAAGGCGGGTATCGTAGGGTCGCTATTCGCCTGGAATTGATGCCGACAATTATTTATTTTATTGTGCCTTCAGCAAAGGAGTGTGTGGTGTGTTGACAGCTAAAGATGTGTTTGAACAAACAAGAGATGCCGCCCTGGCTGCCACCGATCAAGATGAAAAGCCGCTTCAAATCGATTATTCGGGTTTGGAGGGTAAAATTGAACGGGCCTTGGCGGGACGAAAAGTCGCGTTACTTCATATTAATAAATTTCTCCCAGAAGGCTATGAAGATCAAGGTCGGTTTAATCTCATCGTGATGACGGGTGGCAATGTCCTCTTTGATATGGTCATTGGTGATTCCTATTTTCGGTACGATGTGTTTTCCTGCTGTGATCTCGATAAAATCCAGTTAATTGATGGGACGTGGGACAATAAAGAAAATCGCACCCAGGATGCGTTTCTCAGCCTACGACTCATGCATGGAGACGAAGCCCATATTCTGCTGGCCCTCAGTGATGATCAACGGGAGCCGGTTATGGCCATTGCGGATAAGATTTCTCAAGGCCGTCATCCTGAACGTGCCTCCTAAAGAGACATGACAGAGCACAAGGGCCTGCTGCCTGGCCGGAACTTTATGTGGGCACAGTGAAGGGCAGGGAGGTGACGGAAGCGGGAAACTTTTTCCCTTGGGACTCGATTTCTAGCTGAGTGCCGATTGGTGTGAAATCTCGTAACGGAAATCCTAAGGCAATGGGTTTTTGAAGTCTGGGGGAGAAGGTTGAGCTCGATACCCATCCGACTTCTCGTGTGCCTGAATATAACTTGGCTCCAGCTTCTGGAAGATCTGCTTTTGTTCCCTCGATCACTAATCCTACTAGCCGGCGCTTGATTGATCCGTAGGTATCCATCCTTGCGACCACTTCCTGCCCGGGATAACACCCCTTTGACAGGCTAAAGGCAATTCCTTCCAAATTAGCTTCTGGTGGCACGATCCTGTCATTAATATCCGGGCCCAACCGTGCCAGTCCGGCTTCAATTCTGGCCGTGTTAAGGGTGGCTTTTCCGGTCGGCTTGAGGCCTTCTGGCTCTCCAATTTTCAAGAGATGTGCCCACACAGATGACAGCGCTTCGAGAGGGACGAACAGTTCAAAGTCTGCCATTCCTGTTTCTTCGGTTTTGGCAAGAAAGGCCTCTCTTCCTTCAAAATCAAAGGGCATGGATTGAAGTAAACCTAAATTCACGACGTCTATACCAAACGCTGTTTTCAGAATTCCTGCGGCTTTCGGTCCGCTCAGAAGCAAGAGGCCCTGGCTCTCGATGCCGTTGGTCATTTTGGCTTTCGTGCCATAGAGCAGAAATTTGCGGAAGGCCGCATGCGTTTGCTCTCCCACTTCACCGACATCTTCAATAACGACCTCATCGGGGCGAATAAATACCCGGAAGTAGGACAGCATTTTACCTTTGTGGTCCATAACGGTGGAATATCGGCCTTGTCCGGATTGGAGGGGGAGGATGTCCTGACTGATAATGCTTTGCAGCCACTTGATCCGATCATCGCCCGTGACAATGACTTGCCCGCGAGATGATATATCCGCAAGGCATGCGCTGGTATGGAGGGCCTCGTACTCCAATTGAGGATTACCATAGTGACTGGGAACTTCCCAGTCGTCTTGTGGCTGAAAGGTGGCTCCTAGTGCCTGATGCTGTGTGTGTAGAGGAAGGGTCTTCATGAGGCGGTTGATGAGGTAAGTTCCTCAAATAAGGCCAGGGTGCGTGCCGAGAATTCGTTGCGAGACACCACTTTTTGAATGCCAAGATCTTTCGCCAGCTTCCATGATCCGACTTCTTCATGATTGGCAAAGGCTAGGATTGGAAGTGAAGCCGTTTGGGGAGAAGCTTTGAGGGCTTTTAAAATGTCCGGGGCATTCAATCGGTCGTCATTCATATTGACGATCATGCCGATGGGCTGACTGTGCGCGGCTTTTTCCTTCCAGTCTTCGGAATTGCGGAGCCGTTCAAGCGTATAGCCTGCCGGCTTAAATGCATCACGAATCTTGGTGTAGAAAAAAATATCACTGACAGCAACAAGAATAGTTTTCGTTTCGTCCATGGATAGAGCCTTATGAAATGGTTAATTCATTAACGTGAGAATGCGCATCAGGGCCTGTTTGGCAGACTTGTATTCTGGATTCATGGCCAGGGATTTTTTGTAGGATTCGACCGCCTGGTCCCATTTCCCTTGCCGTTCGTATACGCGGCCAAGGTTCATGTGAGGAAAGTTCGGGTTTTCATAGCGTTTGGCTTTCATGGCTTTTTCCAACCAGGGAATGGCCTCTTCCAATTGATTGAGCTCAATAAGGTAGACACCAATATCGTTGTACGGATTCCCAAAGTCGGGGTCTTGTTGAATGGCTCGATGACATTCCTCAATGGCTTCATTGAGTTGTCCCATGAAGCTATAGGTCCAACCCAAGAAGGTGTAGGCCTCTGCCGTGGGGTATGTGTCCAGGGATTGTTTGTACATTTCGATGGCTTCTTCTAATTGCCCCTTCATTTGAAGCTCATAGGCTTGCTGGAACAGGTTCCAAGCCGAAATCTTGTCTTCTTCTTTACCTCCGCCCTGGTCTAAAAAATCTTGGATATCCATAATGTCTTGAGGTGCTGTTCTAAGAGGGTCTTCCCCTCATTATTCCCCTTTAAGTTTGAGTCGAATCAATTCTGCGGCACGTCGGCCAGAGAGGAGCATGGAGCCGAAGGCGGGGCCCATGCGTGGTGAGCCATCAACCGCTGCGACGGCCAGGCCGGTCACAAAACAATTCGGATAAATTTCACGGGTGTTCTCCACAACCAGCGCCTCAGATTTGGCAATCCACATGGCCCCATTCCCTGGAACTTTTGTGTGAAGGTTGCGACGATTGAGGAGATCGACCACGATGGCATCATGGCCTGTGGCATCGACAACGATTTGGCTTTCCAGCGCGATCGGATCCACGTGAATAATGTCATGCCCTGCCATTTCTGCGGTGGTATTGTTGACGACGACACCTCCCAATAATCCGGCTTCTCGAATAATTAAATCCAATACGCGGGTGAGATTCATGACCTTGGCGCCAGCTTCGTAGGCCGCCGCAATCAAGCGGGCTGTGGCATGAGGCGGATCAACAATGGTCATGCCATCGCATTCTTTAATGGGTTTAAACGGAATGCCAAGTTCTTCCAAAATGAGATCGGCCGGCGCGCAGATTGTGGCTTTATTCATGAGATAGCCACCGGACCAAAACCCTCCGCCAAGTGCTAACCCCTGTTCGATCAGTAACGTCTTGAAGCCTTGGGCTGCCAAGTCTCTGGCGCATAACAATCCAGATGGGCCTGCGCCGACGATGATGACGTCGCTTTCAATTAATTGATCAAACTCTTTGTAGTATTCCCTTGCAATGTGACGGGTGACATCACGCTCACGGAGAGGGGCAATCTTCATCTGGCTCATATCAGATTCCTCATATAGGACGTGCCTTATAAATAAATTTCGCTGCCTGCCTTTCGAAATTCCTCCGATTTTTCTTGTAAGCCGATCTGAATAGCCTGGTCTTCTTCGATCTTCTTTTGGGCAGCGTAATCTCGCACGTCTTGGGTGATTTTCATAGAACAGAAGCTGGGGCCGCACATGGAACAGAAATGCGCGCCTTTGGCAGCTTGCGCCGGCAACGTGGCATCGTGATAGTCTCGGGCCGTTTCGGGGTCAAGCGATAAATTAAATTGGTCTTCCCATCGAAATTCAAAACGTGCTTTGGATAAGGCATTGTCGCGAGCCTGCGCCCCTGGATGACCTTTGGCGAGGTCTGCGGCATGGGCCGAAATTTTATAGGCAATGACCCCGTCTTTCACATCTTCCTTATTGGGCAGGCCCAGATGTTCTTTTGGCGTGACGTAACAGAGCATGGCACAGCCGTACCACCCGATCATGGCGGCGCCAATGCCGGAGGTAATATGGTCATAGCCTGGAGCAATGTCTGTGGTGAGGGGTCCCAGTGTGTAAAATGGAGCCTCTTTACAGGTGCTGAGCTGCCTGTCCATGTTTTCTTTAATCATATGCATCGGAACATGGCCTGGGCCTTCAATCATCACCTGGACATCATGGTCCCATGCGACGGTCGTCAATTCGCCTAGAGTGTCTAATTCGGCAAATTGTGCGGCATCGTTGGCGTCTGCAATCGAGCCGGGGCGAAGTCCGTCCCCCAAACTAAATGAAACGTCATAGGCCTTCATAATTTCACAAATTTCTTCGAAATGCGTATAAGTGAAATTTTCTTGGTGATGAGCTAGACACCATTTGGCATGAATGGATCCGCCGCGGGACACAATCCCTGTCATGCGGTTGGCTGTCATTGGCACATAGGCTAAACGCACACCTGCATGGATGGTAAAGTAATCGACGCCCTGTTCTGCTTGTTCAATAAGCGTATCTCGATACAGTTCCCAGGTCAGCTCTTCCGGTTTGCCGCCTACCTTCTCTAATGCTTGATAAATGGGGACGGTGCCTATCGGGACCGGTGAATTTCTGATAATCCATTCTCGGGTCTCATGGATATTTTTTCCGGTCGAGAGATCCATTACTGTGTCGGAGCCCCATCGAATCGACCAGATTAACTTTTCCACTTCTTCTTCGATGGACGATGTCACCGCCGAGTTGCCGATATTGGCATTGATTTTTACCAGAAAATTACGCCCAATAATCATCGGCTCCACTTCGGGATGATTAATATTTGAGGGAATAATCGCCCGCCCTCTCGCGACCTCGTCCCGGACAAATTCCGGGGTGATATGCGAAGGGATCGCTGCGCCCCAGGCTTGGCCTGGATGCTGGACCACTCCTCGGATGACTCCGTGTTTTCGTAAGGACTCGGCTTCCGCGTCTCGAGTTTGATTTTCCCGAATCGCAATATACTCCATTTCCGGGGTCACGATGCCTTTGCGCGCATAATGCATCTGGGTCACATTCATGCCGGTTTTGGCACGAAGCGGTTTGCGGCTCAACGCGAATCGGATGGCATCGAGGCTGGCATCGGTTGCACGTTTGCGGCCATAGATGGATGTGACTTCCGGAAGCTCTTCAACATCCTTGCGATGAAGAATCCATTCCCGACGCAGGGGATGCAGGCCTTGACGAACATTAATGGTGATCTCTGTATCGGTGTAGGGACCAGAAGGGTCGTAAACGGTCACTGGCGGATTGGGAGTCGGAGTCTCCCCATGAGGTCCTTGAGTTGACGTTAGGGTGACTTCCCGCATTGGGACTCGAATGCTGGGATGTGAGCCTGTCACATAGACCTTGCGGGAGGCAGGAAAGGGTTCCGTAGTCAGGGTTGACGAAGGGGTCGCAGCAGGGTCGGCCTTAACAGCGAGGCTTTCCTTGTTGGGAGAAAGTGTCAGATCGCGTGGTGTTGTGCTCATGAGAGGATCCTTTCTCAGGAAGACCGATTAGCGGCAATGGATTGCTATCTAAGGGAGACATAAAAAAAGACCGCCTCCGTAAGGAATGCGGCCTGAAAAATTCCATCGTCCTTGTGCCGCTTCCCTACGCTGGTATTATCCAGGTCAGGTATGAGGGTCGTCCAATGATAGGTTGGACATCTCAGCGAAAAACGCTCCCCTAGCCTTGTGAATCAATGCTAACGCTCAACCTATACCTTGTCAATGAGGCGAGCGGGTCTCTTGTGGTTGAAGCGAGAGCAGGCCTATTGAACATTTTAGCTTTTTCAACTGTACCTTTTTTGATACAATAGAAAGTCTACTGTGCATAATTTTTGAAATTCGAGGGACTGATGAGCCAGCTGTTGAATCCGACAAGCCTTGATTATAAAGAAGATGGTGTGAACGTTCCGATGAGTGGGGAATTCCCTATTGCTGATTACCAGGACCGTCCTGCCGAGGAACTCTTTGAGCGAATTGTGGTGGCCAAGAAAACCCTTGGCGATCAGGTTTTAGTGCTGGGTCATAACTATCAGCGCGATGAAGTGATCGTTCATGCCGATTTGCGAGGAGATTCCTTATTGCTGTCGAAGTTAGCCGCTGAAAGATCGGAATTTCCGCATGTTGTGTTCTGCGGAGTCCATTTCATGGCGGAGACGGCCGATATTCTGAGCCGGTCCAACCAGACGGTCATTTTGCCGGATTTGGCTGCCGGATGCTCGATGGCCGATATGGCGGCGATTGAACAAGTGGATGAGTGTTGGGATGAGCTGGGTCGGATTTTGTCGGTCGAAGATGTCGTCACCCCCGTGGTCTATGTCAATTCTGCTGCTGACTTGAAGGCTTTTTGTGGGGACCATGGCGGGGTCACCTGCACCTCCTCCAATGCCAAGGCCGTCATGGATTGGGCCTGGTCGAGGCGGGAGAAGATCCTCTTTTTCCCGGACGAACACTTAGGACGCAATGTTGCGAACACAATGGGCTTTCCCAAAGATGAGATGATTGTGTGGGATCCGTTTAAAGCCAATGGGGGCAATACGGCGGAGGCCATTCGCAAAGCCAAACTGATTTTGTGGAAAGGTCATTGCAGCGTCCATCAAATGTTTCAACCGACGCATGTCGATTATTTCAGAAAGCAGTATCCCGGGATTCAAGTGATTGTCCATCCCGAATGTCACGAAGATGTCGTGAATAAAGCAGACGCGGTGGGATCCACAGAATTTATTATTCAGACGGTCAGTAAGGCCCCTGCCGGGACTTCCTGGGTTGTGGGTACGGAATTAAATTTAGTCAACCGTCTTAAAGCTGAGCAAACCGATAAGCAGGTTTTTTTTCTGTCCCCGATGGTGTGCCGGTGCGCGACAATGTTTCGGATTGATGCCATTCATATGTGTTGGGCCATGGAAAATTTAGCGCAGGGGCAGGTGGTGAATCACATTTCGGTGCCAGATGATGAAAAAGTCCTGGCCAAGATTGCCTTGGAGCGGATGATGGCTCTGAGTTAATTACCCTCCTTCATTGGGAATTCCTTTCCTCTTTTGTAGACCTCTCATTAAGAAACCTCTTCCCAATTCCCTCCCATGGTCATGACGGGGTTTCACCAAGAACGTTGTTTGACGGGTTTTTAGACCACGGCTAGAATGTTTTTAGGGGTTTTGACGTTTTTCTGAGTCTTTTCTATGGATTATAAATCAACATTAAATCTTCCACAGACTGCGTTTCCGATGAAGGCGAATTTGCCTCAAAAAGAACCGGAGCGATTGGCCTGGTGGGAGCAGGAACGTCTGTATGCGCGTATCCAGGAGTCTCGGAAAGATCGTCCTCTGTATGTCCTCCATGACGGCCCGCCCTATGCCAATGGGCATATTCATATTGGGCATGGGCTGAATAAAATTTTGAAAGACATCATTATCAAATCGAAAACGATGGATGGTTTTCGTGTGCCCTATATTCCGGGATGGGATTGTCATGGGCTTCCGATCGAGCACCAAGTGTCCAAGCAGCTCGGTTCCAAGAAAAAGGATCTGAGCGCCGTGGAACTGCGAACAATCTGCCGAGAATACGCGCAGAAATTTGTGGGGATTCAGCGAGACGAATTCAAACGATTAGGCATATTTGGTGATTGGGACCACCCGTATCTGACGATGGATCACGCCTATGAGGCGGCGATTGTTCGAGAGTTCGGCAAGTTTGTGGAAAAGGGTCGCGTCTATAAGGGGCTGAAACCGGTGTTGTGGTGTACGGTGGATCAAACGGCTCTGGCGGAAGCCGAAGTGGAATATGAGGATGTTCTGTCACCGTCAGTGTATGTGAAATTTCCCTTTGCGGCATCGCCCGCTGTGATGGGTTCTGACCAACTATTGGGTTTACCAAAAGTCAAAGAGCTGAAAGCCGTTTCGGCCGTCATTTGGACGACCACCCCGTGGACACTTCCGGCTAATCAGGCTGTGTGTTTGCATCCTGAGTTTGACTATGCCGTTCTCCAGGCTGGGGATGAAGCCTTTATTGTGGCTATTGGATTAGAAGACGCGTTTGCCAAGGCCTGCCAAATTGAAAATTTTGAGATTTTAGGAAAGAAAAAAGGCAAAGATTTTGACGGGTGGATGTGTCATCCTCCATTTGCCAAAAAGGAGGTTCCCGTCCTTAATGGAGATTTTGTCACATTGGAGCAGGGGACGGGTTGTGTCCATATCGCTCCTGGGCATGGGATGGACGACTATCTCTTAGTTCTGAAATACAACAAACCACCTTATCTCGAAATGCTTCCGGATCAGAAACCATTAGATATCCTGGTGCCCGTCAATAATGCCGGACGGTTTACGGATGAATTCCCTGAGTTTTCAGGGCAACCCGTTTTGGAAGCGAATCCTGGAATTGTGGAGGTTTTAAAAAACAAAGGGTTGTTAGTTGGTGAAAAGAAATTGGAGCATTCCTACCCACATTGTTGGCGCTGCAAGCAACCGGTTATCTTTCGGGCTACGCATCAGTGGTTTGTGTCTATGGAGGAAGGCGACCTTCGAAAAAAAGCCCTCAAAGAAATTGATAAAGTTCAATGGATTCCAAAGCGTGGTCGTGATCGCATTCATGGCATGATTTTGAACCGACCGGATTGGTGTTTGTCTCGGCAACGCATGTGGGGAACACCCATTCCGGTATTTTCCTGCGAAAGTTGTGCGACCCCTCTTGCTGACCACAACGTGATTGAGCATATCAGTAAGCTTATGCAGGGGGGTGGTGCGGATATTTGGTTTAGCCGGTCGGCGACTCAATTGCTTCCCGTTGGAACCACTTGTGCGCAATGTGGCCATGGGTCGTTTAAAAAAGAACATGACATTTTAGATGTGTGGTTTGAATCTGGCGTGAGCCATGCGGCGGTGTTGAGGCCTCAAGGGGAAGGGTGGTACCCCGCAGACCTCTATCTCGAAGGGTCCGATCAACATCGAGGGTGGTTCCATAGCTCGCTGTTGACCTCGGTAACCACGGATGAACACGCGCCGTATCGGGCGGTGTTGACGCATGGGTTTGTGTTGGATGGAGAAGGCAAAAAAATGTCGAAAACGGCCGGGAATGTGATCTCGCCTCAAGAAATCATCAAAGAGTCCGGCGCAGAAATTTTGCGTTGGTGGGTGGCCTCACAGGATTATCAGGAAGATCTTCGTATCTCTAAAGAAATTGTCAAGCAGTTAATGGATGCGTATCGAAAAGTGCGCAATACCTGCCGGTTTCTCCTGAGTAATTTGTATGATTTTGATCCAGCCATTCATGCTGTGGCTCATGCGGATTTGCCTGAGCTGGATCAATGGGCGCTGTGGCGGTTAGGACAATTGATCGACAATGTGAAAAAGGGATATGCGGAATTTCAATTTCGCCAGGTCGTGCATGAGTTGGATTATTTTTGCTCCACGGATATGAGCGCGACCTATTTAGATATTTTGAAAGACCGGCTCTATACCTTTCCGGCAAACTCTCCCCTTCGGCGTGGTTCCCAGACGGTCTTGTTTGAGGTGGTGACCGCCTTAGCCAAGCTCAT
Source organism: Nitrospirales bacterium (assembly GCA_040904705.1). Lineage (GTDB taxonomy): Bacteria > Nitrospirota > Nitrospiria > Nitrospirales > UBA8639 > Nitrospira_E. The sequence continues at coordinate 105,127 of JBBDSY010000036.1, forward strand.
GGCACCGATTCTGAGTTTTACGGCTGAAGAAATCTGGCAGGTGTTACCGAAGTTGAAGCAGAATTCCGAGTATGGAAGTGTCCATCTTGCCGAATTTCCAACGTCTCCGACGGTGTTTGGGGGCCCTGATTTGCACAGTACGTGGGATTATCTTTTTCAAGTACGACGAGTGGTGCAGGCTGCCTTGGAGAAGACACGACGGGAAAAGGTCATCGGTTCGTCTTTAGAGGCCAAAGTGATCTTGCAGGCGACTGAACCAAATTGTGTGTTATTGACGCGGTATCAGGGGGATCTTCCGGCTCTTTTTATCGTTTCCTGTGTGGAAGTGCAAATGATTGCTGAAGTTGATGGGAAGGACCGTGAAATGGCTCATGCCAGTCTGGGATTGGTCATACACGTCGTGAAGGCTGAAGGCGCCAAATGTGACCGCTGTTGGAATATTCGAAACGATGTGGGGGCTGAGGCGCAGCATCCTACGCTCTGTAGCCGCTGCGTAGAGGCGGTAGCGTGAGCGAGACGATTCTTCGATATGGCGTGCTAGGCGTCGTTGTGCTGGCCATCATCGTGGTCGATCAAGTGACGAAAGCCTATATTGATGGTTCGATGCATCTGCATGAATCCATCTCGATCATTCCTGGGTATTTCAATCTCACCTATATTCGCAATCCCGGAGCGGCGTTTGGGATCATGGGGACGACGAGTAGCGGGTTTCGGCTGGTTTTCTTCTTTCTGACGTCGATCTTGGCCATGGGGTTACTCATCACCATTTTTTTGCGGCTAGATCCAGGAGACTGGTGGGGGCAACTTACCATTGCCTCAATATTCGGTGGGGCTATTGGAAATTTTATTGATCGCTTACAATATGGGGAAGTCATTGATTTCTTAGATTTCTATATCAATGGCTACCATTGGCCGGCCTTCAATGTGGCCGACTCCGCCATTAGTGTCGGCGTGGTTTCTCTCCTCCTCCTATTTGCGTTTGAAAAGCGCAAATCTGACTTCACTCCACAAGAAGACTCTCAATTGTAGGGAATTCTATGCGGGGTTAAGTTCGATGCGTAGATGTTTCGTTGTGGTTCCCGATATATTCTTTGAGAATTATGAATAATGATCTATGTTCATTGCGTGCTTATCCGGTTGTCACCCAAAGGCACTATGGGTAGTATGTCGGATATCTGTGACGACATGGAGCAACCGTGGGCATTGATGTACTTGAGCGAGGCGACTTGCCGTTTCCCGGCTTGTTTCCGGAATTCCAGCGCCTTTTCCCAGATGAGGCGGCATGTGCTGCCTACCTTGAACGTGCATGTTGGAGCGACGGGTTCGTCTGTTCCCGTTGCGGAACACTCGGCGATCCCTATCGTTTCACCAAACGCCCAACCGTTCTGCGATGTCGCCACTGCCAGCACAATAGCTATCTTACTGCCGGTACAGTCATGGAGCGTACGCATACGCCGCTTTCGGTGTGGTTTTGGGCGGCGTATCTGGTGGCCAGTCAGACACCTGGCATGTCGGCTGTTCAGTTCCAGCGACAACTCGGTCTGTCGCGCTAGAGACCGCTTTCCAGATACTCCACAAGCTACGCGCTGGCATAGTGCGCCCCGACCAGGATCGGATTGGAGGTAAGCTTGGGGAGATCGTTGAGACCGACGAAACCTACGTTGGTGGACGTACTCGCGGCAAGGGACGTGGCGTCCACGACATGGTGCTCCTGGCCGGCGCGGTCGAGGTTCGGCAGCGCAAGCGTACCAGTCGTCTCAACAAGCGGAAGGCCGGGCGGTACGCCGGCCGTGTTCAGCTCGCCGTGATTCCAGATCGGAGCACCAAATCGCTGGGCGGCTTCATCGAAAGCGCGGTGGTTTCCGGCACCAGCATCATCACCGACGACTGGAGTGGTTATGCGCAGTTGGGCGAGAGCGGCTATTGCCATACCGCCGTTGCAGAGTGGGGCGATAGGCAAGTCGCTGAAACCTTTCTGCCGATTATTCACCTCGTGTTCTCCAATCTCAAAACATGGTTGCGCGGTATTCATCATGGTGTCAGCCCGCAACATCTGCAAGTGTATCTCAACGAATTCACCTTCCGCTTCAACCGCCGTTTCTATCCCTTCAACGCCTTTCGCTCCTTGCTTGGCATCGCTGGCGACATCACTGCGCCAACCTATGCCGAGCTTTATGCCCAAAAATCACGACGAACTACATCTAGTTTGGTTGGGCGCTAACCGGATAAGCACGATTCATTGATCATTAGAATTTATGGCAATTTCTCATGGCCTACAAAATTTCCCTGTTCTCTTTTTGCCGTGTTCCATGTTTATGCTGTTTATCATCAAGGAAATGGTAAGGATTTGAGCATATGAAAAAAATTCTGTCATATCTCAAGCTTGTGATGATCAATTGTTTTGTCTTGTTAATCCTGCTGTGGTCTTTGAACCTCATGGCATCGGTCTATCTTGATGGAAGGTATTGGTATAAACAGGTTTTCGTCCCAATTTCCAAGAAGGCTTATACCCCGAGTCTAGAGGATCAACCTTTGACCAAGCTCATCTATCGCGAAAAAAAACAATTAGAAACTCGCTATGTTCCCTATATGGCGTGGTCTCGAAAACCATTTTCAGGTAAAACGACGACCATTAATCCTGAAGGCGATCGGACTCATCTTTTAACGACAGATAGTCCCATACGACATATTCGCTTTTTTGGGGGATCCACGATGTGGGGAAGTGGCGTTGATGACCAAAATACCATACCCGCCCATTTCAATGCTCTTCATCAGAACTACCGGGCATATAATCATGGACAGTCAGGTTTTGTGAGTCGACAGGAGTTAGCTCGATTGGTGAATCTGGTCAATCAGAATTCACCAATGGACGTGATTATTTTCTATGATGGCTGCAATGATTCTCTTTCGTTATGTGATCCTGATGTTTCCATTAATGGGCACCGTGAACAGGCTAAGATGGCCAACAAGCTAGAGTATCGTTGGCAGGTTGTCGATGATTTAATTGGCCCGATTGGAACGGTCATTCAAAAGATTGGCAAACCAAAAGAACGTCCAATTTCCCAATGTCAGAGCAATCCGGTATACCCAGAAATGGTGGCATCTACTCTGGTGAATAATTGGAAAATTGCAAGAGCGGTGGCGGCTCTTGGAGGGGCAGATTTTCATGCCATTCTTCAACCTGTCGCTCCTATTGGTCAACCTAATATTGAATATTTATCTCAAAGACAGGCACGAACGGATTTTCACTTGGTTTATCCCTTGGTGCTGGAAATCAAAAAACGAGAACATCTGGATTGGATTCATGATCTCACCGATGCGTTTGATGTGGATGAGTATATCTACATTGATAGTTGCCATGTGAATGGAAGAGGCAATGCGATTATTGCTCAAAAAATCAGTGAACTCTTAAGCTTTTTATCGTCCAGGTAAGCCTTTCCCATTGTTGGTAATCTATGAAAATGACCTGTAATCTCTATGCTTTAGCTTAGGACATGGATTCCTGAATGGGTTTTTTAGTTTTTTCGGATATTGATAGTTGTCAGAAATGATTCTTTTTCTTTTTATGGTCGTGACTGCCGGAGTCGGTACCGGAGCGGTATATCAGAAGCCAGCAAATACCTGCCCATCTTTGGGGATCCCAATTCATGTGCATGTCCATGGCATCCGCAATGCCCATGGCAAGGTGAAGGTCGTGTTGTATGGACCAGATCCGAAGACTTTTTTGGTGAAGGGAAAGAAGGCTGATAAGGAACGGGAGCCCGCTGAAGAAGATTCAATGACTCTCTGTGTGGTCGCTCCCGAGAAAGGTCGGTATGCGGCAGTTGTGTATCATGACGAGAATGACAATGGAAAGTTCGATCGCAATTGGATTGGTCTTCCCATAGAAGGTTTCGGCGTTTCCAACAATCCTACCTTATTTTTAGCCCCTCCAAGTTTTGAGGAGTCAGCCTTTGAGGTGAAAGAAGGCCTCACCCATGTCGAGGTCGAGGTGAAGTATTGAGATCGTTATCTGTGGGATGAAAAGGCTATGGCCTTCATTCTTTTTTGGAAGTGCCTTGGTGATCGAATTTCCCAGGACCCCTACTGTGAATTCAGTATGAAGAGCGTTCGAATTGGGCGGGCCTTATTCTTTTAGAAGGCAGTCCAATGAGTTAGGACCCGTGTTTTGTATGTTCGTTAGAGCCCTGCTGAAGTAGTTCGCGAGCGCGTTTGGTTATCTCCCAATTGGTTTCATCCAATTGAGGATCGGGCGCCAGATTTGAACGGTTGTTGATAAACAAAAGATCCGTTGCCCACAGGGTCCCGTCTTTTCTCCGAACTTGCGAACAAAAGTCTAGCGTTCGAAATCCCATACTATCCATAAAGGTTAAGACTTCCAAGATCAACGGACATCCCTTGTTTATGGGTATGAACGATGTTTCCATCAAGACGAACTCCGTGTGTTTAAGGAGAGCCGATGCGCCTTTGAGAATTTCCAACTCATACCCCTGCACGTCTAATTTCAGAAAGTCGAGCTGCTGAAAATCTTTATAGGCTTCGATGAGAGCATCGAGTGTGATGAGGGACTTCTTTAGTCGCTTTCTCGTATAAGGGCTGGATTCTTCGAAAACAGAACTGCCAGTTTCCATTTGTATAAAGTCCACTTCTGTGCCATCTTTGGCTCCCAACAAGGCGATTTCACAAGAAACTGTTCCGGAGAATTTTTCACAAACGCCATTGAGTATCTGACTTTTTTCCTGTTGAGCCTCAATCATGAGAATTTTGGCAGAGGGAAATATTTTTTTGAACATTTTTGTCCATTCTCCATGATAGGCTCCAACATCAATGGCGGTGGAGGGGGTGAAGCCCCTCTGCTTCAGATCGGTGAGTGTTGATTGCATGCTGGGATAGGGAGTCCCTTCATGCAGGATGAGGCCTACTTTGTAGATTAAATTCCTAATCCGCTTTGACGTAAAAGGCCGTATTGTATGTGCCAATTTTTTGATCATGGACATTTCTTGATATCCTGAAAGAGGGTACGGTGTCTGATAGGAGTTCCAGTCGCGGCTCGTTATGTATTGTTTTTTATGTGTAGCGGGCGAGAATAGCTTGAGTGGCATCAGGATATCGATCGTATTGATGCACCGTATTGGGGATTTTGTCACCGTCGACCACAATTAATCCATCGTTGGTAATGCTCCAGTGCTCTCTTTTCGTGGTTTGCATGGTGAGGACAATGCCGGCACGATTGGGGATTACATGGATATTGGGAACGAGCCGATCCCAAACAATAAGATGATGAGGGGCTTGATCAATTCCAGCTCTATTGCAGCACCGCAGATTGTTCGAGATGGATTCGGTGGTAATCTTGAAATGCATGAGCATGTTTTTCGGGCTACCAATGATGGTTCCGCCGCAAGAGATATGATTAGGGCCGAGTCTCCGTAATGCCTCTTCCCCCAGCATTTCTGTGATCCACCACGAATTTTTTTCGCAACTTTGAATCCTTGTATGCTCGGCTTCCAGAAAGTAATAAATCGAGTCTGGTTGTATTTCAAAGTCAAAGGGATCTCGTTGAAAGACCACGTCGCGAACATCCGTCATCATCACGTTTTGGTAATCTTGGGTGAAGGAACCGAGAATGTCTCGAAACAAAAAATGGCGTCTGAGGTGTGCGCAGGAGTTTTTGATCGCATATTTTTCTCTGAAATTTACTGAGACTTTTCCGAGAATGGGATAACGCGCACAGGCGGAGTCAATGAATTTGCCTATTTTCCTTATCCGCTTCTTTTTCATAGGTTTTTGATCTGGAAGGAATTGGACTTTAATATTCATGCTCTTTGAGAAATTTGATACGGCGTGGGCATCTTGTTCCCGGGTAATGAAACAGATGTCATCGGTGTAGCCGCTTTGTTTGAGGGAATTAAAGAACGGTGCCAATTCATTCTCGTTGTATCCGCTGCCAAGGGCCATGACGAGATTTTTTTTCATTGGATTCTCGGGTGATAGATGTATGAAAATTTACCTGAAGTTCGATGCCGCCTGAATTCTCGAAGGAAGGATGAATGTATGAGAGGGGAGCTAAGAGGTCGAGGCCAGAATCGTGGTTTTTAGGGGAGAGATCCTAATGGCCTTTTCTTCGTGAAGTCCTGTTGCCAGACATTCGCGATTGGAACGGTTGACAGGACTGGTTCATTTTGTCGACGTCTCCGGCACATGGAGTGAGGATGTTCTCAGAATCGATAAGGGGATGCCTCCTTGCCCCATGGAATGTTCATACCGAACAGCCGGAGCCCCGGCATTATAAGGAATGCCTAACTGTTGACGGACATCAGCTTCGAGCCAATCGCGCAGGCGTACCAGCTCAGGGGAGGTCAAGTGGTCCGTATAGACGTACGAGGTATATTCTCCTGGTATGCCTTTGTAGTATTCGGCAGTCTCGCGGTAATCGACGGCAACGCTGTGAAGTCGGTCGCCGGTTTTTTGATAGGTATACGTCCAAATTCCAGGGTCGGTCTCCACCGCTTCGTCGAAGTATGGGGTTCCTGGATACGTGGTAATGACGCTGGTATCAAAGTCATTGGGTTCGACATCGATTAGCCAGTCTCGGGTCGCTCGAATGGTTTCTTCAGATTCTCCGGGGTGCCCAACAGACATGAGCGCTTTGACTTTCAAGTTATGCCGTTTGGCGATATCCATGCAGCGGGTATTGTCCGCTTGAGACGCTTTTTTCTGGATATTCGTCAGGATACGTTCGTGTCCTGATTCAAACCCAACAAGAATCCAGCGAAACCCGGCCCGATACATGACTTCAGCTTGTTCGTCAGTGAAGAGCTCGGCTTTAATGAACCCGCGCAGGCGGAATTCGACTCCAAGATTCTCTTGTGCTTTGGCAATCAGGTTCATTAACTCGACAAACTTGGGGTTCACATTGAGTTCATCGTCATAAAACATGAATCCTTTGATGCCGTATGTTTCGTATAAGTGCACAACCTCCTGGACAATGCTTTCCGATGTTCGCATGCGAATCCGTCGTAAAAACGGACTCATCCTTCCTCCACAGAACCCGCACCCAAACGGACAGCCCAGTTGAGCGATTAAGGACAGAGCCCGGACGCCATCGATTTCGTATTGATAACTGTCAACATCCAGTAGATGCCTGGCTGGAAAAGGCAGCTCTGTTAATCGTTTATTGGTCAAAAAGAGCTCAGACTTTGGATCATCCCCATCGACTAATTTTGGAGGATGATCAGTCAGCGCCCTAAAAATGGCCTCTTCCCCATCTCCTGTGACGAGGACATCGAACATTTCACATAATTGATTTAACCCTGTGGTGCCACGATCCGCATGGTTGTGTTTCTTTTCATACAATTGAGCCGCATGGATTAAGGTCACATGAGGCCCGCCCAAAATGATCCGGGCGTCGGGTTGAACCGCACGGATTGTTTTGTGGATTTTGGACGTCGCTGGCATTTGTGGTGTGGTGGCAGTGAGACCGAAGCAGGTTGCGCTCCGGCTTTGGGCATAATCGTGAACGACCTCTTCGAAATTTTCCACACCAGAAAGATCCAACATGTCCACGGTAATTCCTGCTTGTTCAAGCACGGCGGCAATTTTCAGGATTCCAAGAGTCATGAACACTCGTTCATCTAAAAGGAAAATTGACGGTGGAGTGATGAGACAGATATGTGAAATCATCGAATTGGCTCCATGTATGAGATGGCTCTTTGGTTTTTGCCTTAATTTACTGAACTGCTAGATTTTCGGAAGAAAAGGATTCGTGCATTCGATGTTGTGACCTCGTATTGTATTGTTTTCCTGTTCCCAAAATTATGTACTCCGAGTCAGGAGCCCCACACAGTCCTCGGAGGTATTCAAGTTATCAAAATTAGAGAGTTAATGAAATGAGTGTGAACTAGTGTTTTCAAACCATGAATATTTATGAGGGGATCGACATCAAAGACATTCGAAGGAGAAAAACAATTATTTGAGAATTGAGGTAGGAATAAGCGTCAACCTTACCGCATTTTCAGAAAGAAATCTAGGGGGTTTCAGATTGAGGCGGGGAAGCGAATGGGGTCGTCGTTTTATTACTGGATGGTAATGCGATGCAAAAGCAGAATTCATCAAGGAAGAGCTCTTGCTGGGTTTGGGGGTGAGCAATGAATGAATTCTTCATGCCATGCCTGGAACATCAGCAGACTCCACATCAGTGTATCATGGTTTTGCCATCCTGAAAGGTGTTGTTGCCAAGCTCGGTGTACAGTTTGAGGCACCAGGAGACCTTGCTCTCGCAAGCGTGTCTCATTGAGTAAATGCTCAGCCCAATCGCGCAATGGACCTTTTATCCAATCCGAAACAGGTACGGCAAACCCCATTTTAGGACGTTCAGTGAGTTCGCGAGGGACATATCGTTCCAGGACTTTCCGAAGGATAATTTTCCCTCGATTGCCTTGTAACCGCATAGAAAGAGGAAGGCTCCAGGCAAACTCGACAAGTCGGGTATCCAGTAGGGGGCAGCGAACCTCGAGGCTTACAGACATGCTGGCGCGATCGACTTTAACCAGAATGTCATCGGTCAGGAATGTGACAAAGTCCAAATGCATCATGCCTTGGATTGGATTGGATACCGCAGCCCAGTCCCTTGAATTCGTCAACAGGCCATTCGTCTCTTTGGCATGGAGAACATAATCTTGAATTCGTCGACATCGGGCATGCCTGAGTGCCATGAGGTCTACAGGGCTAGCCGCAGGAATCCATCTGGATTTTTTTTCAATCCTCCCGAAGAATTTTTGCCATTTGGGGACTTCACCTGTTTCCCAATTGCCCGATGGCCCCAGGAGACTCCAGCTGACTTGTCCGATCGACGTCATGGCATCCGCCATTTGCCGGCGAGCCCAGAGGGGTCTGTTTCCCCATGTTTCCCACCTTTTAAGACATTCCGGGTATTTGGTATATCCAGCAAAGAGTTCATCTCCGCCATCTCCACTGAGAGCAACCTGAACGTCCTGCCGAGCCAATTTTGCTAGTAGGACCGTAGGAATTTGGGAGGAGTCGGCAAACGGTTCGTCGTAAATTTTCGGGAGTTCGGGGATGACGGCTTGAGCGTCTTTGGGCGAAATATAGAGTTCGGTGTGATCGGTTCCCAGGTGTCGCGCAATCTCTTGCGCATGTTGGGCTTCATTGTATTCCGATTCCCAAAATCCGATGGAGAATGTCTTGATGGGTCGCGCACTCATCGATTGCATCATGGCTACCACCATGGTTGAATCGAATCCCCCGGATAACAAGGCTCCGAGGCTCACATCTGCGATCATCCGGCAACTTACGGTGTGATGCAGAAGTTTCTCTAACTCGGCGGTGGCATCGTCCAAAGAACCAGAGAAGGGTGTGCGTTCCCCATTTTCGGCAACTGTTCGTGCCGACCAATACGAAACGGGAGTGGCATTGTCTATGGTGCTGTTGGAGTTAATCGTCATCAAATGGCCAGGAGGGAGCTTGCGAATGCCTTTGAAAATGCAAAACGGCGTCGGGACCCAGGAATACTTGATGAAGAGACCGAGAGCATCGGGATCAATCGGCGCATTGAATTCAGGGTGTGCCCGTAGCGCTTTGAGCTCGGATCCAAAGAGAAAAGTGTGGTTGCACCATCCATAGTACAAGGGCTTCTTGCCAACGGGATCCCGCACCAATGTGAGAGACTCCTGTTCTCTGTCCCACAGAGCAAAAGCAAACATTCCAAAAATTTGGCCAAGGGTTTTCTCAAGACCCCATTCAGTGATTCCTCCAAGAAGCACTTCTGTGTCCGACTGCCCCCGGAATTGAAACCCATCGTGCTCAAGTTCTGTGCGCATTTCTTTGAAATTATAGACTTCGCCGTTATAGCTGATCTGAAATCGACCGCAGGCGGAGGCCATGGGTTGGCGGCCTTCGCTGGAGAGATCTTGGATCGAAAGGCGCTTGTGCCCCAGGGCTATCCCCGTTTTTGCATCAGCCCAGACTCCTCCATCATCAGGCCCACGATGAACAAGAGCATCAGCCATCTGTTGCGAAACGGATTGCATCCATTTCTGGGCGGAAGAGCGATGGGGATTGAAAAATCCGCAGATTCCACACACAGCGAAAGGTTCCTCTCAAATATCAGAGATGTAAGGGTTCATGTGGGAAGTAAGGCCTGGAGATAGCGTTCGGCAATCGTGTGGATGTCAAATTCGGCTGCGCGCGCTCGAAGCCGATCAGCATTCGGGGGATGTTCTAAGGTGTGAATGATCGCTTCGGCTAACGCCTTGTCATCTCCAACGGGAACCAATGAGCCAAAAGCTCCATCGTCTAAAATTTCTTGGGGGCCGCTACGACAATTTGTGCTGACGACCGGGCATCCACATGCAAGGGCCTCAATCAACGCATTCGGTAAACCTTCTAAGAGGGATGATAAGACAAAGACGGTCGCCCGAGACATAAAGGCATAGGGATTGTCCGCAAATCCTGGAAGTGAAAGATCAGAAGCAATGCCTAATTGGGACGCCAGTTTTTCGAGAGTTGGGCGCTCACGGCCTTCTCCGAGTATGACTAAACGTGCAGGGCGCTTAGCGCGAATATGCGCAAAGGCCTTTAAGAGAGTCGGAAAGTCCTTAGCAGGGACCAGACGTCCGACGCCTAATATGATGGGAATTCCTTCATGATTAAACCAGGGATGCGGCACGGGAAGGATTGATTGGGCTGTAATGTGCTCGGTGAGCATGGGATTGTAAATGGTGATAATCCTTTTTGGAGAGAGACGGGCGCAAGATGCGACATCGTCAGCGACTCCGTGCGAAACGGCAATCACGAGATCAGCTTGTGGGTAGACTTTTCGTATTAAAGGACGCGCAAAGCGCCAACGCCATTTTCTTGATTTTTGGATGACGGTCGATATGGTGGATCGTTCACTGATGAGCACGCGGGTTCGACCGGCAGCAATTTTTTTGGCCCATATGGCTACAAGGTTGGCATGTGTTTTTGCTGAAAGGAGTGCGTCTGGTTGTTGTCGAATAAGATAGGTCGTCAAATCAGAAAGGTATCGAATTGTTTTGGGCGGTTTGTTGGATAAGAGAATCGGGAGAAGAAGAGTGAAAACGAGCGTGGGATTAGTGATGAGGACACGAAGTCGACTCACTAAGCTTGAAGAAGATTTGAGGGCCACGACATTGATGGTTTGAGGGACGGTATCGAGAAAGGCTCCCTTGGTTTGGCACAGAAGAAGATCAACCTGATGACCGGATGTGGCGAAAGCCTTTGCCAGGTGAAGCATCACGCGTGCAACACCCCCACCAGCCAACGAGGGAATGAAAATGGCGAGATGTTTTTGTTCTGTGGAAGGGGAGTGGTTCATTGATTGGGCTTTCATTGAGGAACGCTGTATGTATAGAGCACCGATCGTATCTGGGGCGAATAATGGTGCCTCTAGTCGGTTAAGGACTGTTATGCCACATTTTCTTTGTCAGGATTGAAAGCGCATGTGTACGTAAAGGGGAACTAAAGAAATATCTCCACGCTGTCCACCCAATATTTTTTTGAGCTGTCCAACAGGCCTGGAGCCATTTTTCGCCGAGTGCGGAGGAAAAAGCGGGTTCCGCGTAACGGTGAGTCCGTTTATTGGCTTGTTGTAACCGTAGTAACCATGCTCGAGCCCAGGTGAGATAGTTCCCATCAGGTATGAACTCAGATTTGCGCATTCGAGATAGCGTTAAGTGAGGGTGGAAATCATCTGGAGAAAATGTGACTCCAAGTTCTTGTAGTTGTGCGCTGATGATTTCTTGTTTTTTTTTATCACCCAAGTCCGGGGTTTGTCCCGTAATTTGCTGAGAGTGTATGCGACCATAGACCAAACATTCTGGAAGGTTGCCGACTTTATAATGTTTGGTCAGTCTGACGTGAAGTTCATAATCCTGGCAGCGGGGGAAATCGTTGCGATATCCGTATTCTTGTAAAATAGCCGTTCGAGCCATAATAGAACGGTTACTCATGGCGCATCGAAAGAGAAATTGTGCGTGAATATCATCGGACAACACGGGTTGCCGTTTGATTTTCCTGAGAATTCTTCCATCTTTGTCCATCATGCGGCACCAACTCCCTACCTGGGCATACTCGGGGTGATTGTCGAGAAAGGCCACTTGTTTTTCAAGACGACTGGGGTAGGCGCGGTCGTCACTGTCGAGCATGGCCATATACTGCCCTCGGGCAAGCTCGACCCCTCTGTTTCGGGTTTTGGGAATGCCAAGGTTTTTTTCATTGCAGACTACGCGAATGCGTGGGTCAGAATAAGAACGGATCTTGTTCACACTGGAGTCCGTCGATCCATCATCGACCAGAAGAATTTCAAAATCTGAAAAGGTTTGAGCCAAAATGCTCTCAATGGCTTCTCCAACGTATTGTTCTCGATTATACACCGGGATAAACACGGTGACTTTTGGGGACTTGGAATCGCTCATCAGAAAAAGTTGCCGATCATTTATACATTGGCGCTTTATCGGTGTGGGAAGAAATTCGGAGGACTCGTTTGCAAAGGGTAGTCTATCATGTTCATATGCTTTGCCAGATGCCAAGTGTTTGTTACAATTGCGTGTTAGCTTAGCTAGACAATCTACAATAGCATCTCACCTCTTCACGGCTCTATGTGCATGGCCGGCAAATCTTATACAACTGATCGGGTAATTACCAACACGAAGCTATTGCCGAAGTTGAAGGATTGAAAATCTCCTAATGATGAATTTACATCGATCGATCAGTCAGGTTTCTCCATTTTTAGGGAAACGGGTGAAATATTTTCTTTCTCGGCTGTTTGGTACACGCCTTCAGAAAGCCAAAGGTCTTCATTATGTCACGGTGAATGGACATCGTTTCAAGCGGCTCATTTTGTGCGATTCATTTTTGGCCACTCAAATTGAAGAATATTTAGAGGCCTTTCGAGAAAGTGGGTACTTCCCTCCCCTTATCGCGAGGTATGAGCATGAGATTTGGCTCGACTATGTTGAGGGGGTACCGATTCGATCGGTCGATGAGGACTTTGTGTTAAAAATTGCAGAATTTTATGCCACGATGTATGGGGCCAGCCCAGCATTGGTGAATGCAAGGCAATCACCATTTCCCGAGAGACTCCTCCAGGACCTTCGCTTTCTTCTTCAGATTGGGGTCTTACCACAAGCTACCTATAAGGATCTACAAGTTGCGGTGGCTGATTTGATTCCAGACCAGGTATGGGTAGGCTATGATTATACTGATCCCGTCCTTAAAAACTTTCTTCAGCGGCCAGAGAATGGGCGGATTTGGGTCGTGGATGTTGATGGCTTGGCCGGGAACCAGCTTTTAGGAATTGGGGTAGCCAAAGCCTGTGTCCGGTGGCTAGGGCCGTATCGCTCGCTGTTCTTTTCCGCGATTGCCAATCACGGAGCCCCAGATTTCCAGAAGTATTTCAGTTTTGTGGAATTGTGTTTCCTTGCTCAATGGATGAAGCGCGCCTTTCTGGAACACGATTGGAAGGTGATTGACTCGACGCTCTTTGAACGGTTTTGCCTCACCAAAGAATCTCCCAGTGATAGATAATCTGCAAATTTCATCAGTTTAAAGCTGCTTAATCCTTCTCTCGGTCAGATCGGAAAAAGCAGTTCTGATACGAGATTTTTAACCTTCCATCCACCGGGTACGCCAGGTTTGGAACATCATGATCGTCCAGAGTGAGCGTGTCCTATCGTGCGTGCCAGAAAGATGCTCTTCCCACCTTTTTCTGATTGGGGCTGGGTTAAGTATGCCATCTCTTTTCAGTGAGTTTTCGGAAAGAAGATCTTCGGACCATTCTCGTAATGGCCCTCTTAGCCATTGACCAATTGGAATTCCGAATCCCATTTTTGGTCTTTCAAAAAGATGAGGGGGGACGTATTGATGCAGGAGTTGGCGGAGTAGCCATTTGCTTTGTCCTTCCCGTATTTTCATATGGGAAGGCACAGACCAGGCAAATTCTACAACACGATGATCGAGAATGGGGACTCTCACTTCCAAGCTCACCCCCATACTTGCTCGATCCACTTTTGCCAAAATGTCGTCCGGTAGATGAGTCATCATGTCACAGTATTGCATGCGGGTGATTGGATCAGGAAAGTCGGCATGTAATTGTTGGTCTGAATGGATTGTGGCATATTCTTCGGTGGCATTTGGAACAATTTCTAGCGGATGTTCCCAACGACTGATGAGCCGCCGATATTGGCCTTCTATGTCAGTATTAACCAATTTTTGAGAAAAATTTCGCAATTTTTTGGTTAATATGGTTAACTTTGCAGGAAGATATGGGAGGGAGGAATTGAGAAGGGCTGGAGGAATTCCTGCAATGGTTGAAAGAATGGGCCGAAGGGCCGGAGGAATTTTCTCAAGCATGTGTAATCGCTGTGACAATTTGAAATAACGAGTATAGCCCGCAAACAGTTCGTCCCCGCCATCGCCTGAAAGTGCGACCGTCACTTCCTGCCGGGTCATTTGGGAGATCAAAAATGTAGGAATCTGTGAAATGTCAGAAAAGGGTTCATCATACCAATCGGCGAGTCTGGGCAACACATCGAAAATATGATGCGGTTCGATGATAAATTCCTGATGATTGGTACCCAAATGTGCGGCAATCTTTTTAGCATGGACTGATTCATCGTCGGCTGTTTCCTGAAATCCGATAGTGAAGGTTCGAACCGCCTGATGACTATATTTCTGCATGAGGGCGACCACGGTTGAAGAATCAATTCCGCCAGAAAGAAAAGCTCCAAGGGGAACGTCGGCAACCAATCGTTGCCTTACGGCTTCTCCCAGCACATGTTCGAACTGGCTGAGGGTTTCTTGTTCATCCAGTCTCCAGGGATTTCTGGCCTTTTGAATCGCGATAGCGCGAAGATCCCAAAAGGATTCTTTCATTGGTTGCTGCCCTGCCTGAAAAGTCAATAGGCATCCTGGTTCTAGTTTATGCACATGCTCATAAATGCTGTGTGGAGAAGGTATGTACCCCAATCGCAGATAGGTCGCCATGGCATTGAGATCTAGCGAGGGCTTGAATCGAGGATGTGCCTGCAAGGCCTTTAGCTCTGAGCCAAAAATAAGGAGATGATCGAAAAAAGACCAAAAGAGGGGCTTAATTCCCAATCGATCACGACCCAGGGTCAGCGTGTTTTCCTGCCGGTCCCAAATTCCGAAGGCAAACATGCCAATACATTGCTCGATGGCCTTTTTTACACCCCAGACTACACAGGCTTGTAATAAAACCTCTGTATCACTGGTTCCGGAAAATGTATGTCCCATATTTAAAAGAGATTTTTTTAATTCACGAAAATTGTAGATCTCGCCATTGTAGGTAAGGGCATATCGCTTATCTTTCGAAAGCATGGGTTGGTGGCCACTGGGAGAAAGATCAATGACAGCCAGGCGACGGTGGGACAGGGCCACGCCATGTCGGGGGTCTTCCCAGGCTCCTCCATGGTCTGGACCACGGAAATACAGAGCCTGGGCCATTTGAGTAGCCACTTCGGTTAAATTATAGGATACCCCTTTTGGAGAGTGATCTAAAAATCCAGAAATGCCACACATACAATATTTATGTCTTTGAAGTAATTATTAAGGAGTGGTACGGAGAAGTCATGAATTGGGCAATATTACATTCTATTTTGAAAAGGCAGAGTCCATCAATGGATAAGTTTGTAGTTACGGAGAGAGTAAAGCCTTGGCTATGGTTTCTCCCACTATTTGATTGCCAACCTGAGAATAGTGGCTGCTGCGATCTGAAATTAGATCATCCAGTGACGACACGTTAGCCTGGCGAATGAGGTCTGAAGAGGGGTCCACGAGTTCATGCGCGGTCTCTAATTCCGTAAGAAGATCTTGGTAATCGAGCGGCTCTCCATCTATTAATTGTTCGAGTGGTTTTTCGGTTGGGAGGTGGACAATCACGAAACGCCCCCCAGTTTCCTCAACCTCCCGTTTGAATTCTTGGATGATGTGCCACACGACCTTTCTGGACATTGAGTCACGAGCAAAGAAGTCGTAATCCTTCCTCCTCGGCGAGAATTTTTCGGTGACCCCTGTAATAATGAATGAAGCCAATCGGCTTTTATAAATAGGATGATTTTCATAGTTGGCTTCTTCATAAAAAAACTCATGGTCTTTGAGCTCCCAAGTTTGAAAATTTTCGAACAGGGAGATGAGGCCTTCAGGTGGAACCGTGGGGACATTAATGAGATGTAACGTGTCATTCTTCATGATAAACCGTGGCTTTGAAAAGATGATACCAGTGTCCGGGCTATACAGCAGTCGTATGAGATTCATGGTTCGTTTCACGTTGGAATTCTGAAAACCAAAAACTACCAATTGGGGATTTAGAGGTCTCCCCTGTTTTCTCCAGCGGAGAAAGGCCTGGTCGATCGCATACCCTTGCCCTCCGAGATTGATGACCTCTGCTGGACGACCATTGGCATTCAACGACTTTTCAAGGACGGCCCCCCAGCTCTCTTCATAGGGGACATCATCTCCGTGGGTAAAGGAGTCTCCGAAAATCGCAATGCGTAGGATTCCCGGAACTGGGTTTGGTGGTGTTTCTGGGCGGGATGACGAGGTTCGTACTCCAGCACTATTGGAAAAGTACAGTCCATTCCCGGATTGGCTGTTAGGCCGCACGGCCCAACCAAGATCAGGGTCATACCTGGTATAATTGGTATTTTGTTTTAGGTACTGCTCTAACTTCTTTTCCAGGCTTTTTGTCGGTAATTGGAATGGTCGGACTATTCGGTCAGCCACATAGACATTCCCATCAATATCTGTATGAGAGAGGATACGTAGAATGATTTCGCTTCCAATTATGGTCAAAAATATCGAAGTAAGGATCGGAACTATCAGAGGCCACTTATTCTTTTTGGGCATTATGTCACAGGCCTTCTTTATGATAAGGAGTTTTTGGGAAGCGGGAATAGGAAAAATGTGTGCGTATGCCTAGTGGTCCGCTTGATGCAAGTCATGCTAGGGGGCCTAATACCCTTTGGAGGATTTACCAAAAAAATGGCGCTGCATACGATCAAGCCATGTAAGGCGATTGATGACCACAATAAAAACTTTTCGCATGTTGCCGGGTGGGCATTGAATTTCTTTGACCCCATGCCAGGAATTGCCTTTTCGGGCAAACAACAGACTATAGTTTCCGATCGCCTTAGAAGCGGTGGCAAATTTGAAATCTTCAAATTTTGGCGCGGAATGACGGTCAAATCGACCTTCATCATCAAGAATCACCGTTTCTCCTCCCCAACTTTCCTGCCAGTCCTTCTCGGTGTTGAAATAAAAGATATGAGATCCGAGTTTATGCTTGGCATCGCAATGGGGTGAGACGGAACACCCGTTGGGGGTGTAATGCCAATGAAGTGTTAATTCCAAAGAACTGATCTTGAATAAACGTTGGAGCCACGTCTGATATTCCTTCCCGTTTAATTCGGCGGCGAAGGCTTTCCAGGCCGGTGAGAGGGGGAGATCATCATGGTATTCAAGCGTAAAACGATCATGACTTTGCTGGCCATGTGCACGCGAGACTCCAAAGCGCCGTTGGAATAAAGAAACATCTGGAAGGGTGGTCATGAGTTGTTCGTGCCCTTCTTTTGTCAGTAACCCTTCAGGATTCATCCAGGGATAGGGCTTGTTTTGTTGAAATTTCCCTGGATCGATAGCCGAAAGTCGTGAGAAATCCAAAAAGGTCATTTTATTTCCTAGCGGGTGAAACGTTGAAGCCAATGGTCCAAGAACTTTTGGGAAAATTTCCTGAATGTAGAACGTGGCCGGAGGCTTTCTCGACTAATGGGAATGATGGCTTGGTTCAGTTCATAGAGTATTGGATCTGCAGTGCGGATTCGAATATTCGCAATGTCAGCGTCACTGATATTGTCCAGGTGCTTCATGAGCCCCCGTAAACTATTATGGTGAGCCACGACCAGGATATGCTTTCCGTCGGTTAGTTTGGGTATGACGACATCGTGCCAGAAGGGTAGAAGACGCGCAAGGGTGTCTTTGAGGCTTTCACTTTGTGGAAAGACAGTTGATGTGAGATGCGCATACAGTGGGTCATTACCCGGGAAACGGGTATCGGTGACGTCAAGGGGTGGGGGAGGGACGTCAAATTCTCGTTGCCAAGCCAGGACCTGTTTAGCGCCATATTTTTTGGAAGCCTCCCACCAGGTTAAGCCTTGGAGGGCGCCATAGTGGCGTTCATTCAAGCGCCAATCTTTGTGTATCGGGATATGTGATACTTGCATGGTATCAAGGACAATTTGAAGCGTGTCAATGGCACGATGAAGATAGGAGGTAAAGCAGAGGTCAAAGGTCACGCCACGAGCCTTCAACAGCTGGCCTGCCTGTTTGGCTTCCGCAATGCCGGAAGCACTTAATGCCACATCGGTCCATCCAGTGAACCGTTTTTCTTTATTCCAGAGGCTTTTGCCGTGGCGGAGGATGGTGAGTGTGGCCATGAGCGGGTGGTCGTTTCTTCAAGCTGATACGCACAGAAAATGAAACACGCGCATGATTTTAGTGTCCCAGAGCAAGGAATGGGCTGGTCAGGGATAATTTTGGAAAGAAGCTGGGGTTGCCGTCTCCTTCCCGATTGCCTGCCACGTTTTCCGGGACCTTTTTGAGGGACGGTGATACCAGAGAACGTTTCTCTTTATGCTGGGACATTCAGGAGTCGATGACAGGGCTAGGTAAAAGAGTAAAATGATGTTTGTGTTATGTGGATGGCTGTTTTTGCGTGTTGACGTTAGCATTTTTGCTGGGTTTCGACAATAAATGATACTGGTCAATCGGCAGAGACCTTCATGGTGTCAAAGGACAGGGTGATGGTAATCTTGACACGTCATTTTTCTGCAATGGTATGAATTTGAATCCCTTGGATTGCATTTTTTAACCATGTTTTTTCGTCAGCGTCTGCATATTAATGCCACGATAAGGCCTGTATTGGCCAACATTGGGATTTCTCAATTTAAAGATTTTTCTCACTATTCGGGTGGCGCACTCGTGTCTCGCCCTGCTAAGCGCCGGGTTCGCACGCTCTATCTTGATGTTGACGGGCAAAGAAGAAAATACTTTCTCAAACAAGCCGGCTCTCAGTCGGTCCAAGAGGTTGTGAAGGCGTGGTGCCGGTTCCAATTGCCTTGTTCGGACGTGGTCCGTGAGCGGTCGATCATTCAGTTATTTCATGATCATGGGATCCCTGTGATGAATCCGGTGGGGTGGGGAGAGTGCAAAATTTTTGGGTGCTCGAGGGGTGGATTCATGTTGGTGGAGGAAGTGGTGGGACAAGAATTTGTGGAGGTTTATCGAGCGGCCTCATTACGAAGTCGCCGACGATTACTGTGGGTGCATGGTGAATTAATGGGAACATTACATCATCAGGGTATTGACTCCAAGGTCCATCCACGAGATCTCATCTGTGTGTCAGAGGATTATGCGGACTTCCGGAAATGTTAAGTGGTGATTGATCGAGAACGAGGGCGCACTCACCCGGTCCATCTTTCCGTAAAAGATTGCGGGAAGGCGTTAGCGGATATTTGGGTGAAGGGTTCCTTTTCGATTGGCAGAGGTACCCTACGTGAGCTTTTTGCATTTCTGTCAGGGTACTGTGCTGCGTGTGGTATGAACCGGACGAACAAAGCCATGCGTGAGGAATTGGTCCATCGGATTGTGGGCCGGGCTGAAGATATCCTTGCTCATGATGAGAGATTTTCAAGCCTCCGCCAGGATTTCATGAAAAAGTATGGTGTGTTCAGCCGTCGCGGCAACGGGCGATCAAACGATCAGATTTCACTGTGCATTAACTCTAGAGGAAGAAAAAGTGCGAATGTTGGCTCTATCAAAAAAGAAGAAGTTCACTATTGTTGCGATTTCGCTGTCCATGGGAATTCTCCTTCTCCTTGGCGAGATTGGTGTCCGTCTTTTTGTGGAAAACGGAGATATCACCCCTGAGGTATTGCGAAAGAGATCTGTGCAATATGAACCTGTCATTTTTGCCAGACATGCCTTTAAGCAAGAAGCTCGTATCGTGAATACCCCATTTGGAAAAAAGAAAGAATTAGTTTGGGAAATCAATGAAAAGGGATATCGCGGTCCTAATTTTGATGTTCCCAAGCCAAAGGGCGTAACGCGAATCATCGTTTTCGGAGGGTCGTCAGTCTTCGACACGAAAAGTACTCAAGGTGAAGATTGGCCGCACCGGGTAGAAGCCAAATTGAGGAAATCTGGTTATGTGAACGTCGAAGTGATTAATGCTGGGGTGATTGGGCATACGGCATTGGAGTCTGTTGGACGTTTATTTGCCGAGGGTTTTATTTTCGAACCGGATTATGTCTTGATCTATAATGCCTGGAACGATATCAAATATTTAAGTTCTCCAAAGACCGTTTTGCGGACTCTTCGCCCTTCTCTGGAGGGCTTCGATCCTCGGATTCATTACCGAAGTTTTTTTGATCAGTGGCTCTGTGAGTGGTCACAGCTCTACACCGTCTTAAGAAGAATTTACTACAAAACCAAAATGAAGATTGGCAATGAAGGGTTACGCGAGGCAGAGGATACACAAAATTCTATCGCTACTCTCAATCAAAATGGGTTTCGTCAATATCAACTGGCGATGGAAATGTTCGTCGATTTAGCTCGCAACATCGGAGCTGAACCCATTCTCATGACGCAGGCTCGCCTTGTTGCTGTGGGGCATGTCTTAACTCCGGAACAAATCAAACGAGTGGATTATCATCATGTGGGGCTGAGTCATGAGGCATTGGTTGAAACCTTCGATCGATTGGATGGAATTGTTCGAAGCGTTGCAGCGACAAAAGGATCAAAATTAATTGATGCATCGGCCCATCTTTCAGGAAAAGGTTGGGCATTTGATGATCATGTGCATGTCGTTCCAGAAGGCTCCGATGCCCTGGCTCAGTTCGTAACGGATCATTTTCAGAAAATACTGAGAAAATAATTTTCAGGCTATGATCTCACTTGTCTTTGTTGCTGGGGGTAGAGGTATCTTTCCTTCCTTTTCCAAATTTTTAATTGACCAGAAGCATTGGAAGAATTCCATTATTTCACAAATCAATTTTTAGAAAGCTATTGCAGTTGTCCAATCTAGTCAATTTCTCCAAAAAAGCTTTTAAACGTTTAGCTTGGTGGGCCAGCTATTTCTTGCCACCCCTCATGATTTTTAAGTGGACGGGGACATTGCCTTATCGCACGATTTCTTATAAAGAGTTTGACCCAATCCCCTTTCGTCCAGACGCGCAAGGTGTCATGGACGAACAAAGGCCCCTGTCAATCCGAAGCAACCAAATCTGGTCCGTCACTCCACCAAGTGATCTTGTCATGAGTCATGTTCTTAGCATTAAAGGGGGCATTGCTGATCATTGGGGCAATGTCTTTGACCCTTTGACGGGCAAACTTATTTCTGGGGCGACCCATAAATATCGATACAAAGTCAAACGAGCACATACTCCTCGACTACAACCGGCATATTTGCATGTGGAGCATTTATCAGTAGATGTGGCTGTTTTTACGGCTTCAAATCAACATATTTATTGGCATTGGCTTCTCGATGTTATACCCCGCTTGATCATGCTGGACGAAATGGGGAAACGTCCACATACGTTATATTTGCAAAATAAACTCCCATTTCAACATGAAATGCTGGAATATATGGGAGTGCTATCGAAATTGAAAATCATTGATTGCGATTCCATCCCCATGATTTCAGCATCGACCCTTCTTGTTCCATGCCATCAAATCATGGAGGGGCGCCAATTCCCCCAATGGGTATATCAGGGCCTTCGGAAAAAATTTCTTCCTTTTTTGAAGCAAGGCAAGGTGGGCTCAACAGGACGTATTTATATCTCACGAGCAGGTTCTAGCCAGCGACGTATCTCCAATGAAGAAAAACTTTTCCCTATTCTGCGAGATTATGCTTTTCAAGTTGTCAAATTGGAAGAATTAACCTTTGCGGAGCAGATGGGGATCTTTCAGGAGGCAGAAGTGGTATTAGCCCCTAACGGTAGCGGACTTGCTAATTTAGTTTTTTGTTCGAAAGGTACGACGGTGATTGAAATTTTTCCAAATGTACCAAATGTATTGAACAGCGTCGACTATACGTTTAATTTTGATTACAACTATCGCCTCGCAAGGTCCTTAGATTTAACCTATTATTTTGTATGCGGCAACGATGAAAACGTGAAACCCTCGGAAGTCGGTGATTATTCTCTGATGCCGGAAGACCTGGTACGGACATTAGACCTCGCAAAAGTAACCGGAACGAAAAAGGGGAATGAGGTACAGCCATTTAACTGAGAGGACTTTGTTTGGATTATTTTCGAATCACGACATGTTTCAATGAAATTTTTATTTCCATATCACACTCATGTTTCACATGCGATTGCGAGGAGAGTATAGATGAGCGCTAGGTTTTTTAAACGAAGAGGGCTCAAGGTTTTCAAAAGATTGGCTTGGGTTATGAGTTGGCTTGTGAGGCCAATTAGTGTGTGGCGTTGGACTGGAATATTGCCTTTTCGTGTTTCTTCCTTTTTGGAATTCGAACCTCTTCACTTTCATGATCAGGCGGCTTTTAATGATTCCAAATCACTTTCCTATCAGGGAGATGTGCTTTGGACGCCCCCTCCGACCACGAACGTGGTTGTCAGTCATGTTTTAGAAATAAAAAATGGAATGGCTACTCAAGGGGGGTATGTTTTTGACGAGACCGGTAGGCTCATTAAAGAAGCCTCTCATAAGTATCGGGAGCAACACCAATGGGGGTTGGTCAGTCGGCCCTATTCTTTGTTTCCGGAAGTGAAGAAATTCAATTGTCAGGTGGGCATTCTTACGGCTTCTAATCATCAGATTTACTGGCACTGGCTTTTTGAAGTACTCCCTCGATTTGGGATGATGGAAAAAATTGGGAAGAAACCTGAAAAATATTATGTGCAAAAGAGATATCGTTTTCAGCGTGAGTCGTTGGATCTGTTAGGGGAAGTTTCGCCGGAGGCTATTATTGATTGCGAGCAGTTTCCCGTCATTTCAGGATCTAAGCTAATTATCCCCTGCCATCAAATCATGGGAAATTATCCAACATGGGCATGCCAGTTCCTGCGTGAACGTTTTCTCCCGCAGTCTGTTAAGAGTAATGAAAATACGCGTATTTATATTTCTCGGAAAATTGCTCAGCATCGGCAAGTAACTAATGAGTCAGAAATTATTAATCTCTTGAAAACCTATGGGATCGTTTCAGTGGAATTGGAGGATTTGCCATTCGCGGAGCAGGTCAATATTTTTAATAACGCTGAGCTAGTAGTAGGGCCACATGGTGGGGGGCTGGCTAATTTGGTTTTCTGCTCAAAGGGGACCAAGGTTATTGAACTGTTCCCTGGAACGACGATTGATGCGTTTTTT
Organism: Nitrospirales bacterium; assembly: GCA_040904705.1. Lineage (GTDB taxonomy): Bacteria > Nitrospirota > Nitrospiria > Nitrospirales > UBA8639 > Nitrospira_E. The sequence continues at coordinate 128,566 of JBBDSY010000036.1, forward strand.
GCACTTAGCAGAGTATTGGAATTGGATTATTATTTTTTGCGGTCTAGAGACGGGAATTCCAGAAATTTCGACCATGGAAATTACAAAATTGACCTTGAAGAACTGGTGAAAACTTTGGAGTTCGCTGGAGTCAGTTCAAAGTAATCTCTATCGCGCCCTCATGGTATCTTTTTTCGGGTGTTAGTTTGTTCTTCCCCTCAATTGATAATCTTAGCTTAAGAAAGAAGAAGGTTAATTAGGGTTTGAGTTTTTTACAAATATCAGGGAAGGTTGGTGCCAGGAATGAAGGACGTAATGTTTGGCCCTGACAAACCTGTACAAGTCACTTTCCAGGATATGTTCTATCTTTTTTGCGTGTAATTCCACTACTAAAACCTTTGGTCTGTACTCTTCGAAATTAAGCGATTTGAGTACAGATAACTCGTGCCCTTCTACGTCGATACTGAGGAGATCGATTTCTCGTCCTCCGTATCCTCTCTCCATAAGTATTGAGTTAAGAGTTCTTGTTTTGATCCGCTGAACGGTGTATTCAACAGGCTTTTTGAGAATTGATTCCGCCTCTTCCGCAAACTCTTTTTCTAGGGTATTGAGAGGACTGAAGGTATTTTTTAAATAGACATCCATTTCCTTTTCTTCTTCAGAAATTGCTGTGCAAATATTCACCGAATTTTTTCTGGCGAAATTGAAGGCCTGAATTTTCTGCTCATCTAAATCAATATTAAGACCTTTCCAATGGCGTTTATGGAGTAAGTAGGTATTAGACCAGTGCTTTGGATGGAAGCACCCAATATCTACATAGAACCCACCTACTTTTTCTCCAAAAAGATGTTCTAGCGCAATATCCTCACCAAACTGCGAATAGTATTTTCTGCCGTATTGCTTGAGAAAGAGGTCGTAAAACAGATAGAGCGGGCGAACAATTCGAGACCGTTTGTTGCTCAGAAGACTTTTCCAATACTTCTTTAGAGGCTTAAAATTTTTTTTTGGAAGAATTTTCACAATATTGAAAATTTTTGAAAGAAAATAAGTATTAAGTTTTATGCCAATTTTTACATGAAAAAATTAGAGGGAAGGAGGGGAGATCTCTTGGTAATAATGGATTCCCCCAATCACGAGTTGAAGCGTTTGAGTAGTTTTTGAGTCTTTCGTTCGTACTTAATTTTGGCGAGGCGAATACACCAGAATTTTTCCAGCCACCATAAGCGCCGGCGAATAGCCCCTATACTTTGTCCTGTGCCCTCAGTAACTTGGTGAGGAACGGTTGAAATGGTTTTTTCAGTATGCGGTTTTTGTGCGACGATCCTGATGTGGCGAAAGTCGCTGCTACGGCCCTTATCAAGCTCGTATTCCAGAAGGTTAAATCCAATCGAAATAAAGTAACGTGCAGTTGTCTGCAACGTAAGGTGAAATTGGTGCGCCGGACCTGAATCAAGTGCCGATCGTTTTTTGTGCCTGATGGGATGCAGCACATCTTTTTCGTCTAAAAAAACATATCCTCCAGGTTTGACAGCTTTAAATATTTGTTCTAACAATCTACGTGGAGAAAGGACATGTGCAAGGATGTGATGTGGAAGGATATTCACAATATCGAAGTAGTCCTCATGTGGTGAAGGGAATTGATGAAATCTGGAAAATGGTAAGTCAATGATATTCGATAACCCACGCGCTTTCCTAGCGTAATTCGCATTTCCCTGAAAAGGCTCCACCCCGATGACTTTGGCTCCCTCTTGTTGGAGGATAGAGGTCAATGCCCCCGTTCGACATCTCAAGTCAAGAATATTCTTGCCGCGCGGTTCAATAAAACGTTTAATGATTTTTATTCCCCAGGTTTCAGCCAAAATTTCTTCTTTTTCTCGATCCTTATCCGTCGGAAATTCCGTTCCGGCTCTTAATTGGCATCCTGGATCGTTGGCAAAGGTATCGTCATAAAAACAGTCAAGAGCTTCTGGAGATAATTGCGGGCTGGCATACATCAGTCGGCAGTTTTCGCAAATAAGGATACAACCGGTTTCCTCTGTCGCATCCCTTGCCACAGAAAATACGTCGGTATTGCACAGATCACATAAAGGTGAAGTTGCTTCACCAATCGAAGGAGAAGGAAATTCTATTGGGGAGATACTTGGCATGGTATTGTTGATAGGAGAAGTATGAATGTTATTCACTTATGGAGTTCTGGAAATGAATTGTAGATGAATTCGGATAATTTTAAGTCCCACATCGTATCAATGCTGACGTAATATTCCGGGAGGATCAGCGCTCCGGTCCGTTTCCCGGTGATATTGTTTTGAGAAAGTAAGCAATCGCGGGATATGACATAGGCGACTCCATTGCGATGATACAGGGGTGTCAGTTGTTGACGTGCGATAATCTGATGGCCGGCTGGATCATTGTAAGAAAGTTGGCCGGCTTCAATCTTTAGTTGTTTAAGGGGATGATGTTTTGAATCAGTTTCAGAGACAGTCCAGACGGCATCCCACTGTCCTTGTCTCATCATTTCTATGGCTTGAACGATATGTTCTTTTCGACGTAGGGGTGAAGTCGGCTGGAGCATGACAACAAGATCATATTGCACCTTATCAAGAAGCTCCATTTCTTGGATGGCGTGCACAAGAACCTGCGCATCAGATATTTGGTCTCCGGAAATGGTTTCTGGTCGGAGGAACGGAACCTCTAGCCCCGACTGACGGGCGGCTTCGGCAATCTCAGGATGATCAGTTGAAACAATAGCTTTGTCAATAATCGAAATTTCTGAAACCAAATGTCCGACTCTTGCCACTAATGGGACGCCAAGGAAAGGTACTAGGTTCTTAAGGGGGATTCCCTTGCTACCACCTCGTGCAGGACAAACCGCCAGAATTTTTTGATTGTCTATCAAGAGGGCTCCAGAAATTCTTCAATAGGTGTAATGACCTTGGGATTTTTTGCATGAAGGACAGTCACAATTTGTTGGAGGTGAAAGAGGTTTGGAATGCAAGAGTCTGGTGGAGGGGATGGAAAACGGGATTTTCCCCTCAAGACCACTCCGACAAAGTGGCAGCCTACTTCCAGCGCAGCCTCTCGGTCATCTTCGCTGTCTCCCACAAAGAGTATGTCCTTTGATTTCGCCTGAGTCTGATTTTGAATATGTCGTAAGTTTTCGGCCTTGCTGGCCGGAGCCCCATACACTTCAGTTATGTACGAATGAAGGGATCGTAAGGTCACCAATCGTTTGAGGGTTGCCGTTGGTGTTCGGGAGTTGATGAATATGGGGATATGTTGTCCAAAGATCCACTTAAAGGTCTCAGATGTACCAAGGACTTCATCGCAGGCTGCTATGGCTTTCTCACATGTGACCGTATAATCCTGAGCCCACTGGGTAGCAAAGGCCGCTGAATTGTCAGGGAGAACCGTTCCGTCTTTGGTAAAGAGTTCTTGAACGAAGGCCTGAAAAATTTCATACCGATCTTTGTTCGGGGATTGCTTGAGAATATGTGCGATTATTGTTCCCGTTGGATCATGAGACTTGGTCACTTCATAAAATGTCTGTAGTTTGATGTCATTGGAGTCAACGAGGGTCCCATCAAAATCAAAGACGATACCCCCAATCATGGAGCCTGAGGGTCTGTCACGACAATTTCCTCCGCTTTCGGGGAGTCTTGATTTTGAGAAATTTGAAAACGGCCCCAATGGTCCACCATTGTTTTACGGTCCGATCGGGCAAGTTTATTGATTCGTTTGTCGGCATAAAACGAATCATTGTTGTAGTGCGTGGTGGAAACTTCTTCGAAAATCACACCAGTCTCTGTCCAAAACGAATGCCAGACCCCTGGCAGAATGAGTATGGTTTCCCCTGGATGAAGAATGCGAGGACATCCGTCAGTGTTGACATGGAGGATCCCATAAAGTATTTGAAAGGTTTCCTCTTTTCGGGCATGGTAATGAGAAGGGTGGCGTTGCCCAGGGAGTTGGACAACCAGTTTTTTGCAATATTCGCGATTAATGCATTCAATAATCACCGCCCCGGTTTTTCGAAAATTTTCCAGGCCGTAATGGTGGGAATATTCCACTTTAAACTCACTGCCTAATTGGATTTTTGCTTCGTTGAGCAGGGCTTTGATTTCGTGGATGACTTGTTTGAGCGTCACAATGCCTTCATTCACTTCAATCTCTACCGCTTCTTTCATGATGGGTTCATTCGGTAGGACATCTTGAAGGGCTTCATAGCCCTCCTTCCAATGCCCACTTTCTAGTTGCCCTTCATTATATGGCATCGCAAAGTACACTGAATCCGGAGAAACTGGCTGCCCCTTTTTGATGGGACGTTTGGCAAAGACACCTCGACGTAACCCATCAAGTGAGGCTTGTTCAATTTCGGAAACAGGGGTTCGACTATTCGGCCCGCAGATCAGGGTGGCCCGCCCATGGGCTTCCAGCCATTTGTCGACCTGCGCAGGAGTGGAAGAATAGGTATTGAGTTTAATCTCGTCGGTTTCCACGCCAATATGGCGTTCAAAGAGCTGTGCCCCAAGCGCCACGGCTAGCTGGACAGGAATGGTATCGTTTGGATTCTCATGCGTGGACCAACCTATTGAAACTTGTGGATACCGATTTCGCAGCATTCGTATTTGGTTGAGGGCGAGCATATCGTCTGGAGTCGGGTACACTGAGACACAATGCATGAGAGCAAACTGAACGGCTCGATGTTGAAAGAAACTGACCACATTATCGATATCCTCAACCGTTAATCCACCCGTTGAGCACACAACGGGTGGCCCCGCACTAGCTATTTCCTCCAGTAAAGGCCAATCCTTGGCGGAACAACTGGCCACCTTCAAGATATTAAATCCCATGTCCACTGCCACATTCACGGATTCTTCATCAAAGGGCGTACACATGGCCAATAGGCCGCTAGCCCAGACTTCATTGAGCAATGTTTGAAATTGGGCATGGTCTAACCGAGTGGATTGAAACCGTTGGATATACTTGAGTTCGCTTCCTGTTTGATGGCTGGGGTGAATGAATGAATCGAGCTGACGAAATTGAAATTTAATGGCCGCGCGTACGGAATGTTTTTTGACAACTTTAGCGGTGGATTGGATAATCTTGAGGCCATGTTCCACGCTTCCCTGGTGGTTATTGGCCAAATCCAAAATAAACATATTGCGAAAGTCGAAATCTTGGTCCATCATTTTCATGACCTTTCTCGTGGCAGTTTAAAGCAATTCCAGGGCTTGAGGTATAAATCCTTTTTCATAATTAATGCGAACTGTGCGTTTTTTGGCTGCTGAAAGATGAGCCGCGGAAACAACCATCATGGTTTCAAGACCCCGCTCAAGAGAAATTGCAGATGTATTTTCCTTACCTTTTAAGGCAGAGTCAATATTCTGCAATTCCCAAATAAAGTCATCTGGTCGTGTTTTCTTTATAGTCCGTTCCTGAATCTCTTCTTGGTTAACCTTCCAATTGACTCTATCAACGCCAGGTTCGTGCCCGATTGTCAATTCGACATAGCCATTATTCCCCTGTATGCGAGCCCATTTTCTTGAGGGTGAAGTAATGACATCCTGAACAACGCGTCCAATAAGCCCTGTTTCAGTTTTGAGGTGAAGCAGGCAGAGTTTGTCATAATCAACATCCTCTGTTTTGACAAAATCTAGGGCGGCAGAGACTTCAATGATTCGGGCTTTTCCTAATTGGAGGGCAAAAAATTGCCAAAGATTAATCGCATGAGAATGCTCTCCGCTTGCTCCCCCACCTCGGTTCCAAAAGCCTAAATAGCTGTCCTGCGGACCTTGGAGCCATGGGTGGGCCGCAAAAATCCCACCCCAATGTTCACGAAATTCTACGTCAATGGTTTCAATTGATTGTAACGTTTGACTAGCCTGAGCGGTTTCTTGGGCAGCTTTGCCAACCGCATGGTCATATCCGACAAACGTGAGGGTGTTGGATTGGGACACTTGTGTCCGTAAGGTTTCGGCCCCATCCAAAGATGGGGTGCAAAGAGGCTTTTCAATCAGGAGGCCTCTGGGCTGCTCCTGAAGGGCGTCAAGAGCTAAGGGGAGATGGGATTCTGGAGGCGTCCCAATCATAATCAGGTCGAATCCCCCTCGAGGGGCTTTGTCTGTCAACGTTAACGTAATGGCTTCATCCCAGGCTCCATAACGGGTGGGATAGATTTGAGTTTTGGTCCGATCCAAGGCCGCTTGATCCATGTCACTTAAGGTTACCTGCCACCCTAACGAACGAGAGGCGTGGGCGAGGTGGTTTCCTATCGATCCGGCTCCAATAATTTTCACATTATACATGTGGGCTCCTCATTTTCTTGTAAGGTTAGTATTTCATTATCCTTGGAAGGTATTGGAAACAGATCGCAGTTGCTGGGGATATAAAGGCTAGATCTAGCTAAGTGAAATTTCAAATATAGATTTGTCGAGTGGTCGAACTTTTAGTTTTGAAAAACGATCTAAAATGTGTTGGAGGCGGTCAATGCGATCTTGTATTGTAGAATATTCAATTTCCGGAAATATATGTTGAAGGTATTGATATCGCTGTGATCGGTTAAGGTTCGACATGCGGAACTGCGCGTTGAATCTTCTTTTGAATTTTCTGGCCATGGCGTAGAATTTTGCCATTGTGACTTTCTGCAGGCTGGGACTTATGAACGAAAAGGTGTCATCAAAGTTCTCTAGGGTGGTGACAATCTGTTCTGAAGCAAATGGACCATTCAGAAAAGCGAGGTATTGTTCAACTAACTGGGCTTTTTCAAAAGAACCATTCTCGGGAGAACGTGTGCTGGAGGAAAGAGCCTTTCCAAGAAGATGAATTAATTCTTTGGTGGATGAAGCTCGTTGACTGACAGAGTTAGGGAGTTTTTTATCAAAACGCTCGGAAGTGACTGGCTGAAACGAAAAAACAGAGCGGTTTAACAAGTACCCCTCAAGGCCTGTCGTACAACTATTGTGAATAATGGCGTCTGATGCCAGAAGCCATGGCGTGACATGACCCTCAAAGTGAACGTGAACATTTGGGCAACCCTTACCGGCCTGTTTCCATATTTCATGGTTTTCAGATGGATGGGGTCGAATGAGCACGGTATGAGTTGGAAAGGCTTTTCCCACCTCACCCACCATTTGCTGAAAATGGTGAAAAAGTGCGAGGCGGTGTTTTGCCATACCTAATTCTTGTTCGTTGACGGTTTCAAGGGAACTGGTCGCGGCTTCAAGTGCTTTTTTTTCATCTCCCTTGTTTGGGCGAAAATTATTCAGTTTGCCGAAGTTGGTATTGATGAGAATGATATCGCCAAATTGTTTCTTAATGTCCTCAACGCTCCGGGCCCAATAGGGTTGGAGCTCAGGACGTAATAAATCTGTTCGAGGATTTCCTGTAATATGGACAGGCATCCCATTATAATTTTTTTGTGATTTCCAAATTCTGGCATTTTCAGATCCCCAAGCCAAAAATAACTTTGGCTGGGGGAATACTATGTTGCCTAATTTTTCTTTAACATAAACTTCAGGTGAACAATAGACGATGGCCTCTTCATCCATTCCTGCCAAGGTATGTCCCAAATTCTCAAGTAGATGAGTCGTCACTTGATTGCGATTGTGAAGGTTAATAGGGAGGTAAATTGATGGAGGAAAGGAAGCCAAATTAAGATTGATTTCTCGTTTAGCCCCGATAATAACAGAAAATCCTCGCTCTGCGGCAAAGCAGGACAGTAAAACTTTAGCATCGAATTCCCTGTTGAAAATTTCAACGGGAAGAATCAGGCGACGGCGAGGTTTTGGCATGCGTTAGGCTTCATGACGAGACATGTTCATGATCAAAAATTCCCAAAATATCTTTGACTTTTTGGGCCACCCTTTCGGTTTCCCGTAATTGTGGCCGTGTGCCATTTTCGATTGGTTCCCCGAAGGGACGTGCAATGCCCTTATTGATGAGTGACTCATGCAGGAGGGAGAGGTCGCGTCGAGGTTGAACGAGTCCTGCTTGAATGAGCCGAGCGCAGAAGCGTTCTACCCCTTGTTGCGGGCGTACTGTTCCCCTTTTGTTCAAGGGACGAGACCGTGCTCGTTGAACGATGGCCTCGCTCAGCCGGATTTTCCATGTTGGGGGATTTTCAGGTAAGGGAATAATGTACACGGGTTTGCCTAAGGATGCCGCTTCAGCCAACATCGATTCACTTTCTCCGGTCACAATGATGACATCACCCCCGGCCAGATACGCGAGATAGGGATTATCCGATTGGTTGGGTTGCCAAAGATGAACATGATGTTCTGGCATTAAGGCAGACTGTAACGCTTGACTCACGTTGGTTCCGGTTCTCGGAGAGGTCACGCCGAAAACTTTTCCCCCGCATCTGTTGGCTAAATCTTTGACTTGATTTCCGATAGTACGGGCAAAATCTGGAGTCAACGTGAAGCGCGCCGTTGAACCTCCGACGACCAGCACGATGCGTGGCTGTGGTGCATGGTCAAAGAGATTCGGCCATCGTTGGCTGACCGCAGTTAAATTTTCTTGTGTGATTTCATTCAACGGAGCCAGCGTTTCGACTCGATGTGGGTGTGGAGCAAAGCCATAGTAGGCTGGTGTAATGACAACATCGAATAAATCTGGAGATCCTCCTCCTTTGCGGCCCAGTTGAATGATTCTGGTTTTTCCCTCATTTTGGTCTCGAATCCATCGTGCAATCGGCGCTGGACGCCAGCCGGTTGAAATGACGATGTCGGGCCACGGTGGCTCTAGCGTGGACGATTTTCCTTTGTTGAGGCCATGGATATGGGGTGGCAGGAGACTCCACAACAATTTTTGGGCATAGTTCCATGATTGAAAATGAAGGTGTTTCAATTCATAAGGCCAGCCCAAAGACTTTGCGAGACCTTCGGATTGGGTGGAGTGTCCCATTTTTCCATCGGATAGAATCCACACTCGAGGTAACCCGGATAGCCAGCGTCCTCCTTCACGAATGAGGGGAGAAGGCTGACCGTGCGAATTGGAGGTCTGAAAACGAAGTGACCAGTGGAGAGAGGGATATCGAGAGCTAATAGCTTGAAGCTGTTTTGTCCACCAATGAAAGTCCCTTGAATGGCCACGAATATATGACGGTATTGTGGCTAGCAAACGCTTATCTCGAATGGTGACATAGACAAGGCGAGAAGACAACGAGAAGATTTCTTCAAGTACCCATGGGATATCTTCGTCGGGAAGAAATGTCAGTCCCTCTGAGCCATACACGATATCGAATGGCTGTTCAGGCCGTGAAGAAGATAACGGGCTCCAATTCACAGTCGACATGACTAAGGAAGGTTCTGCGGGAAAAGATGGATCAGTCTGTGGAGAAAGATCTAACGAAGTTCCTAAGTTAAAATGAAGCAGAGTAGGGTTGTCGAGGGAAGCGGTGAATGGATGGAGATCCGAGGCTTTTTTAAGTGACTCCGAAGAATCATGGCCTGAAGAATTCTTGTTCACTGATACGTCCAACTTCATGTCCGCGACCTGAGCAAATTGAGAGCTAGGATGGGTTCGACTAAACAATTGAAACCCTGTTTTATCAGCCGACTGTTCTAATTGAGACCAGACATAGCCTACTGGACTTTCTTGATAGACAAATTCTTGAGGAAAGGGATGCCAGGGCTGGGTGTGCAGGGCGGTGTAATGCAGGACCTTGGATTTTCCCTCAACATATTCTTGATCGCGTGCGTTCCATTCAGGATCTAATTTCCCCCACAGATTATGGACGTTCAGGGCATCCTTCAATAAGGTAGATTTTCGTTCTTGGCGGGCACGTTCGATGGTCCAAATGGAGGCCATTTTTGCGCAGTCCATGACCATAACCGAAGAGTCATTTTCAGCAATGCTTACAAACCCGTGTTCTTCTAATGCGACATCAAACAAGTCCCCTGGGTCGCTAAGGTAAATTTGATCGACATCATTATAAATGGCTCGTCCCGACCCACCGGCAAACTCAGGTATCCCAAAGCGGTAATTCGTAAATCCCGTTAACCAGCGGCGCCGGTCAAACCCGGTTAATTCTTTCATGAGGTAGATTTCATAGGTTCGGGAAGGATCACGTACCACATTGATGGACCAAACAAAAATTCGTTCCGCTCTTGCCTGAGCGGTTTCTGTGCCGACGAATATTCGAACGGGTGCCTTGGGAAGGGAGGGAGATGGATATTTTGGCCCTAACACAATTTTTTCAGGATAAAGCCGGTATCCTACAGGTCGAGAACGGGTGGTCTTCATGAAAAGACTTCTTCCTTGAAGAAGGCACTATGGTGGCGCAGGATGAGGCCACTCACACTAACATGTCGGGAAAGTGGCAGTGGCTTTTACGTTGAGAGGGATGCGGCATGTTCCTTTAACGGAGAATACACGTTTGCAAAGCAATGAATAATGGTTTCAAGTTGTTTCCGCGTATGGGCAGCGCTGACGCTGCAGCGCAAGAGACTTTCGCCATTCGGGGTTGCGGGCGGGATCATCAGATTCACATAAATTCCTTGTTCTAATAATCCTTGCCACATGGCCAAAGCCTGTTCTTTGGACGGGATCATAGCCGCAACGATCGGTCCTACCTCGGCTCCCACTGTATACCCTATTTTGGTTAAGCCATCATAGAGTTGATTGGCATTGTCCCATAACTGTCGTCGGAGTTGAGGTGTCTCGCGAATGATTCGTAGGGCCACTTTTGTTGAGGCCACAACGGATGGGCAAGGTGAGGCGGTAAAAATATAGGGGCGGCTGGTATATCGAATCAATTCAAATTCCGGATGAATGCTGATACCAAACCCTCCTGTCGACCCCAAGCTCTTACTAAATGTGCCGACAATGCAATCAACCTCTTGCTCGACTCCCTCTTCCTCGGCTAGTCCACGCCCTCGTTCTCCAAGGACACCGAGTGAATGGGCTTCATCAACCACCAGTGTGGCCCCATATTTCTTTTTCACTTCGACAATATTTTTGAGTGGGGCTCGATCCCCCAGCATGCTATAGATGCCTTCGACGATAATGAGGGTTCGGCGACTCCGGTCTCCTAATCGGCTTAGCTTTTTGTTTAAATCTGCCACATCATTGTGTTTAAATCGAAGGACTTCCGCGCCTCCGAGGCGACAGCCGTCATAAATACTGGCATGTGAATCCCCATCCATCAAAATTGTATCCCCAGGTCCCGCTAACGCAGAGAGAACGCCTAAATTAGCCTGATAACCGGTGGAAAAGACCACGGCAAATGGGACGCCGTAAAAATCTGCAATGGCTCGTTCGAGATCACCATGGCTTGAAAATGATCCATTCGCCATCCTTGACCCGGTGGTCCCGGTTCCTTCTTGAGCCAGCGCTTCTTGGCTTGCTTGAATAGCCTCTGGATGAAATGTCAGTCCTAAGTAATTATTCGTACCTACAAGAATAGTCGGGCGTCCATTGATGACCGCTTCAGTCGGCGAAATGATTTTTTCAATGGTGAGGTGGAAGGGATTGATTCCATTCGCTAATAACTCTTCACGGGCCCGTTGGATAGGGAGAAATTTTTCAAATAACGACATGGTTACCCTTTCAACAAGGTCTCGATTTCCTGGCCTAAATCTCTCACTGTGCGGATATTGGGCAAGTTGTTTAAGGGAATGGAGATATCAAACTGGTCCTCGATTTTGAGCAACACCTGCATGACTTGAAGGGAATCGAGCCCGAGTTCGGAGACTAAATCGGTGGATTCCTTCAGCCCCCCCACCTTTTTGGCATACGGCTTCAATGTTTCCAAGAGATGGGGCAAAATGTCAGCATAGGTTGTCATGATCGGAATAGTCGGGATGTATTCAAGCTTTTCGGTTGGAATGGACTGGGTAAATCTAGATCCTTTTCGATACGTTGAGACTATCCGATGCAAAGAGATGACGCAAGCCTTCTTCTATAGGAATCTGAGGGGTCCATCTCAGGTTCAGCCTGGCCTCTAAAGAATCTGAAACCCAATTCGGGTGCCGTAATTCAGCGATTTTACCGGTGGTGAAAAGGGGCGAATAGCCAAACATCCGAGACAATATTTCATTACTCCTTCCGATTAGCCATAAGAATGTTGGTGGAATAGTTAAATGCATTTTCATATGAGGGTTTATCACACGAAAAACTGATTCCCAGGAATAGCCACCTAGAGCCCCATCATCAACTTCAAGCAGGATTGAAGGGGGGCAGGAATCTTCAAGACAGCATACAATCAAGTCAGCCAGATCGTGGACATGAAGAAGAGAAAATTTGCCATCAGCAGAACCAAGTTGAAGCGCGATTCCCTGTTTCGCTAATTTAAAAAGTGGGAGAAGGGACGTATCCAAGGGGCCATAGACAGCAGGAGGTCGAAGAATGATCCAGTGCATTGATCCGGCATGCTGTCGGATGAGGCGTTCACCTTCATGTTTACTCCAGGCATAGGGTGAAAGAGAAGGTTCTCGTGCAGCAAGGGAAGAGAGGTGGATGAATCGTGGCGGGTTGGGCTGAGAAAGACAGGCCTTGAGAAGATTAGAGATTCCGTCGACGTTGGTCGGCACAAAATCTTTTTTGCGTGAACCGCGAATGGCACCTGCGCAATGAACAATGCTGTCACATCCCTGTAAGAGTCTATGGAGACTTTCCTGATTATGGAGGCTTCCATGAATCAGTGAAATATCAGGGTGTTGAAGGCCTGGAATGTTTTTGGATGTTCGAACTAATCCTCGTACTTTCAGGCCTACCCGGCAGAGACGTTGGGCAATGGTTTGGCCAATAAAACCCGAGGCTCCGGTAAGGGCAACCGTACGTGGCATAGCAAACAGGAGGGAGTTGAGATCCTGATCCCAGGGATCAAGTCTGACTCGTTACGCCGAAAGAGATAAGGTTGGCGCTAAGGATTCCCACTTCACGCGCTTAAGAAAGTCAGCTTTTGCACGTGAGCGTGATAATTTTCCAGATGATGTTCGTGGAAGGGTTCTGGGTGGAATGAGCTCAATATAGCAGGGAATGGAAAGTTCCTTGTGAATCCGTGAGCCCAAACGACAAATCAGGTCATCCCGTTTTTGCGAATTGGTTTCGCGGCATTGAATGACCATGATGGCCACTTCATCCCCATCAGGTCCAGATACGGAAAAGGCTGAGGAGTCACTGGGCCGGACTTCTGGTTGTTGTTCAGCTAAGTATTCTAAGTCCTGAGGCCAGATATTACGACCATTGATGATAATCATATCTTTGGACCGCCCAATAATCACAAGGCTTCCCTTTATCCAATACCCAATGTCACCGGTATTGAGCCATCCATCTTTTGAAAGGACATCTTGGGTTAAGACGGATTCATTAAAGTATCCCGCCATGATGCTCGCGCCGCGAACAAAGATGGTTCCACTTTGCCGATCATCGAGGGCGGTACCCTGATCATCACGTATTTCCACTTCATAACCGGGAAGAGGAACCCCGCAGTTGACGAATTTACTCATACGGGTTTGGTCATCATCAGAAATATTTTCATCGATGGGCGTGGCGTTTCTGCTATTGGAAAGGTCATCAGCGTCGACCAAGTCAACTTCGATGCCTGCATCCAGCGGAGCAAAGCTGATAGCCAAGGAACATTCAGCCATGCCATAGCATGCCAAAAAAGCTTTCGAGTCAAATCCTGAAGGACTGAGAGCTTTGGCAAAGCGTCCCAGACTGTCAGCCCGAACGGTTTCCGCTCCCACGCCTGCAATCCGCCAAGCCCGTAAGTCGTATGATTCCTTCGAGGAATCTTCACGTAAACGGCGAACACACAGCTCATAACCAAAGGATGGGCTGAACGAAATAGTCGCCCGACTATGAGTCATAAGTTTGAGCCATTGGCGTGGACGCATGGCGAAATCTCTTGTACTGAGATAATCAACCGAAAGCTGTGAAGCCATGGGACCAAGAACAAACCCAACTAAGCCCATATCATGATAAAACGGCAGCCAGGAAACGCATCGGTCTCCAGATTGCACTTGCAGGCCATGTTGGATGATTCCAGCCAAATTGGTCATGACGGCTGTCTGGGTGACTTCAACTCCCCTTGGCCATCGGGTACTGCCAGAGGTGTATTGAATATACGCCAGGTCATGGCGGGTAAGAGGCTGTATCGGGTCTTGACTCTCCTCTAGTGAGGCAAAAGTTTCGGGTCCGCCAATGAGACGAAGATTCAGGCCCGTGGCCGCTTCTTCCAAAAATGGAACAAAGCCTTCAGGGGCCATAGCAATTGAGGCCTGGCAATTCTCAAGCAATCGTCGCAGTTGGCTCACATAAGCCTGGTGGCCTCCTAGGTGAATCGAAATTGGAAGGGGCACCGGTGTCAGGCCAGCGTATTGGCAAGCAAAGAAAAACCGAAGAAAATCAGGGGTGGTGTCTGCAACTAAGGCAACTCTGGATCCTCGAGTCAGTCCCAGACTATTCAGTCTTTTGGCTAAAGCCTTTGATTGAGTTTGCAGGTCAACATAGGGAAGAACATGGGTCAAATGGCCTCGTCCAGAGTAAAAATTACTTCCTGTTTCCCCTGAAGCTGCATAATCAAGAGCTTCAGAAAGAGTCGGAAAATCCCCTGGGCGAAGTGAGAGCGCGGGATGCGTAGGTGTTGCAATCATATCTACATTTCTGGTGTTTTTGAGGGTCATTGACTAGTACTCAAGCGTCATGGCATTAGAAGACAATTATGAGAAAGCAAATATGGTGCCATAAAAATTCGTGAAATAATGTGAATAAACAGGACTCTATGATGGGTAATATTATGACTCAATCAAAAATGTGTCTCAAAAAGCACACAAAATGAGTCTATTCGGCCACAAAAAGTCTAAGAAAGACGGATCTTCCAATTCATGCTCAACGATCAACAGACCAATGCTTTTGAAGGTGTGCCAGGATTTCATGAGTTACTTCTAGTGAGACATTATTAGGATTTTTCAAGACCGGTGGACCTGGCCATCCCTGGTCAAGGAATTGCTGCTGACAGAAGATGCGAGGAGCGTCATATCGAGGAATGACATGAAAATGTACCTCAGGGTCGACCATCATTAACATGAGATAATTGATCTTGTCATAGGCAAAAGCGCGTGAGACACTCGCCTCCATCTCACGAACAACGTGTGGTAGTTCCCCAAATGCTTCAGGGCTGATTTGGGAGAAGGCCGTGGCTTCCTCCCGACAAATCAATACTAATGAACCAAGTGTCACTTGTTGGGGGCGCAACACCACCACCCATTGGTGAAAGGCCTTGACGCAGGTGTCAGGGAACCCGAATTTTTTCATTGTGGCATTCATAGAAATGGTCTTATACCCAAATAGTCGTTATGGTGTCTATGAACATAATAATTTGTGACGTCTTGTTCATGACTGTGACAACAACCGGAAACTTGTTCGAAGTATGCCCTGGGATTTGTACCGGAATCTTGTCTCAACATGATCATTTGGTAAGGTTGATCATCATGCACAGTCAAAAAGGCTCCAGGTTTGGTGGGGAAGGTTGCAACATGATCATCTTATTCTTGTGCGTGCTTGGATAGGTTTCTATAATTGCCCTATTACCTAAGACAAAGATCAAGTGGGCCAGTCCCGAGGAAGCATTTCAAGCAAATGGTGAAGGAAGTCGTGTGTCACGCATGTTGACGAAACAGTGGTATCGAGCCAAATATCATCTTGACCGCATGGTGTTTCGGGATTTGATATGGGCGTATGTCTCATACCCCAGTATTCAGATCTATGCAATATTATTGGTGAGCAGCATCATTCTGGCAGTGATAGTTGTTCCCAAGGTCCCCGTGTCTCCGTTACGTTTATTCGGATGTGTTCTGGGCACATTGCTGGCCTATCCGTTTGTGGAATATGCCGTCCATCGGTTTATTCTACATGGACGATATCTGTATCGGTCGCCCTGGACGGCCGCGTTGTGGAAGCGGATTCATTACGATCACCATCAGGATCCAAATGACTTAGGTGTTCTGTTTGGATCAGTCTCAACCACGTTGCCCACTATTGTGGTCGCGACATTCCCGATTGGAATGAGCCTGGCGGGCTGGGCCGGGGTTCCGCTGTCTTTTGCGACAGGCTTGGCATGTTTCATGGTGTACGAACTGTGTCATTGCATGCAACATCTTCGTGTGAATCCTAAGAACAAATTTCTACGAAAGATTAAACGTCATCACTTGTTGCATCATTTCCATAATGAACAGGGTAATTTTGGTATTACGAGCCTGCTCTGTGATCGCCTATTTGGTAGCCTCTATTCCAGTTCAGAAAATATTCCCGTCAGTCCAACGGTTTCAAATTTGGGCTACCGGGACGACGAGCGGGTGCAGTATCCCTGGGTGGCGGAATTATCTCAACAGAAGCCATAGCTAGTGATGGTCGTTGATTCCCCCGCTCATTTTTTATTCATGTTCTTGATGCTTCCCGCCTTGAGTGTACAACAGGTAAGGTCTTTCTGGGGTCAGGCATTTTGATTCGAATTGAGCCAGTCAATGACCGGATCCGCCTCAAACAGTTTATTCAATTTCCCGCTCAAGTCTATCAGACGGATCCCGCTTGGGTGCCTCCTCTTCATATAGAACGGCTTCATTTTTTCTCACCAAAAAACCCGTATTTTGATCATGCTCGCTGGCAAAGTTGGGTGGCCTACCGAGGGGTAGAACCGGTTGGACGAATTAGTGCCCAAATCGATGAGCTGTATCTCGCACGCTACAAGGTACGGACTGGGTTTTTTGGATCGCTGGAAGCGGAAAATTCTGCAGACGTTTTTCAGGCTCTTTTCCAAACGGCTGAAGCGTGGCTACAAGCCGAAGGAATGGCGACCATACAAGGGCCCTTCAATTTGTCCATTAACCATGAATGTGGGTTGTTAATCGAGGGGTATGACGATCCCCCGATGGTGATGATGAGTCATGCGCGGCCCTACTATGCGCAACACATTGAAGCCAATGGGTATCAAAAGGCTCAGGATATGCTGGCCTATCACCTTGGGATTCATTTCCCGCTGCCTTCCGGGGTGGCCAGGTTTCTACAGAAGGCCAAGGATTCGGTACGGATTCGCCCATTACGCCGAAAGTATTTACAGGAAGAATTGGCCATTATCAAGGAAATTTATGAAGAGGCATGGGCAGAGAACTGGGGGTTTTTGCCATTCACCGATGCCGAATTTGCAGAACTGGGCCAGCAATTGAAGTTGTTGGTCGAGGACGATTTTGTCCAAATTGCAGAAATCGATGGAGCGCCTTGTGCCATGCTGGTGGCGTTTCCCAATCTCCACGAAGTGATTCATGATCTTGGTGGGCGTCTCTGGCCTTGGGGGTGGCTCAAAATCCTATGGCGGTTGAAGGTGTCGTACCCCAAAACGGGGCGTGTCGCCCTCATGGGTGTCCGACGGCGCTTTCAATCCAGTCCGATTGGCGCAGCGATGGCTTATGGAATGATTGAGGCCGTCAGGCAAGCAGGTTTACGAAAACATGTTGAACAGGTCGAGCTTTCTTGGATTCTGGAAGACAATAAACGGATGCGTCATGTTCTTGAGTCGCTGGGAGCTGAGGCCTATAAAACCTATCGAATTTATGAGAAAGCACTCGATTGAGTCCTGGCAGAACACGTGGAATACAGAATGCAAGAGGTTGAACCACATCCAGTCACCGCCTTGGTCTTAGCTGGTGCCAGACCAGGGCGAGACGCCGTCGCTGAGGCCGCAGGTGTGCCAATAAAAGTGTTGGCGAGAGTGGGAGAGATGCCAATGGTGGCCAGAGTGTTGAAGACTCTCGAAATCTCACCCTTGGTGGCGCAACGCGTCTTGTGTGGGCCTTCATGGGAAGTTGTCCAAGGGCAGGACTTTTTACAGGAACTCGTCGAACAGAAAAAAATTCGTTGGCTGCCTCCACAACTCGGGCCAAGCTTGAGTGTGAAAGGATTTTTGGAGCAATTCCCTCAGGACCTTCCTTGCCTGGTGACGACCGCTGATCATGCATTGTTAACGGTGGAGATGGTTGACTATTTTCTGCAAGAAGCTGGACGGGTACAGGCTGATGTCGCTGTTGCGCTGGTCCCGTATGCTGTAGTTGCAGAGGCCTATCCGCAGTCCAAACGTACGGTGATCGGTTTTCGAGGAGGAGGGTATTGTGGATGCAATTTATTTCTTCTTGGGACTTCAAAAGCCCAGCTATTGGTAGAATTTTGGACACAGGTTGAGCGTGAGCGTAAGCGCCCGCTTCGATTGATTCGTCATCTCGGATGGGTCATGCTTCTTCGCTATATGCTGGGATGGCTTTCGCTGTCTGACGCGCTACGCGCACTCAGTCAACGTATGGGAATATCTATCAAAGAAATTATTCTGCCCTTTCCTGAGGCTGCCATTGATGTGGATACTCCGGAAGATTTGGCACTGGTGGAAAAGATTATTTCGCAACGCCAAGGAGCGTAAGGAAGAGCTTTGGAAGAGATTGGCTGGATGAATTCCGATGAAAACGTTGGTTGTGACGGTGAGGAGGAGGCGATGTTGATTCCTGTGGGTGTAAGGAAATTAAGGGACGAAGGGTTTAAGCAGCGTCTCAGCCTGTTGCAAGTCATCGGGATTGTCGATCTCCGCCCAGGTCAAACCCTTAATGGATATGATCGAGACATGGCCTTGTGGGGCGAGTTCGTCGATGAGAGAGAGATACCATTGCTTGAGCGATTCCGGTTGTCGAATACGGCGCTCTATGGCTGAACAAAATAATTGGGGTCCTTTGCCTTGAAATCGTATCATGCCTATGGATTCACCATTGACGGTATCTGGCGGTAAGGTTTTCCCAATACGCATCAGTTGGGTGTCCTGCACAATCACTTTCATATCATCGGCATCGTACTTCGGTTTTTCATCGGTCACCAACGTGATGGGGGCAGGTGGCGCTTGTAATAGACGTTCAAGAACTGCGGTTTCAAACACCGTATCGCCATTCAATAAGATGAAATTCTCGGCCATGACGTTCCGGGCTGTCCAACAACTGATAAGATTGTCGGCCAATGCATAAAAGGGATTATACACCGTGTTAATGGCATGCCTGCTGCTGTGATCGGCTAAGATCTCTTCCACACTAGAGGCCCCAAATCCCACGACCACATGAATAGGGCTGATGCCCAAATTGATTAATTCAGTGATTTGCCACTCCAGGATAGATCGGCCGTGAATGGGGATCGTACATTTAGGGCGGTTTTCGGTTAACGGGAGTAGCCGCTTGCCCTGTCCGGCGCTAAGGATGACCGCTTTCATTGAAAGATTAGTACCATCGGGTATGACAAATGTAAAGGTGTTGTCGAGATGGGTGGAATGATAGATCGATATCTCATTCGAGAAGTCCTCAAGCCTTCGATAATGGTTTGCGTGGTTTTTGTGGTGCTCTTTTCAGGATATAGTTGGATTGTTTTTTTAGCGCAGGCGGTGGATGCCCTTCTTTCTACGAGCATGCTCCTAAAATTAATCGCTTTAAAGGTGGCCATTGCTCTCGAAGTTTTACTTCCTGTCTCGCTGTACTTTGGAGTGATTATAGGCTTAGGTCGCCTGTCTGCCGATTCTGAAATGAAAGCGCTGGAAGCCGCTGGAGTGAGTCCCTATCGGGTGATACGAGCGGTGTTATTTCTTGCTGTGTCTGTGGCTGTTCTCGTGGCACTTTTTTCATTGTATCTTCGTCCCCTCGCCTATCAGGAGAGCTATGATGTCAAGGCGCAGGCGGAGGCGGGCTTGGGCATCGGGCATTTAGAGCCGGGGCATTTTTATGAACGACGTGATGGCTCCCTGGTTTTATTTGCCGAAGGAGTCGACCAACAACATCGCCAACTGAATCGTGTCTTTGTGCAAAGTGAACGTGGAAATAAGCTACGGATCATCTCGGCCCAAAAAGCCGGTGAACAATTCCATCCGGAAACCGGCATGTCCATCCCTGTGCTTTTCGATGGGTACGAATACAAAATGACTCGAAATGGCAGTATTACCCATATGTCACATTTCACTAAATTATTCATTTTTCCTGAAGAAATTATTCAGGACTACAGACGGAAAGCCATTCCCACGAACGAGTTGGCCTCATTCGAGACGAAGCAGTATATTGCCGAACTTCAATGGCGGTTATCAACGCCGTTTTCGACCATTCTCTTGGGATTGTTAGCCATACCATTAAGCCGTTCATCTCCGCGAGGGGGAAAATATGCCAAAATATTCACCGCCACGGTTCTTTTTACCGTGTATTATTTTTTGGGTTTGATGGTGAAAACCCTGGTCGAACAAGGAACGCTGTCCACCTTTCCCGGTCTTTGGTGGACGGTCATTGGATTAGGGGGTCTGGTGGGTGTTTTTGTTTTGATCCCGAAATTCTCAACAAGCCAAGGTTTATGAACAAAAAGGGACGAGTCGCCGGGAAAGCCCTCAATTGGAGTGAGTGGATTCTGTAGTCCGAGACGCATCGCCTTTCCTGGTCCACGAACCGTTCTGAATTATAATCTATGCCCATTCGTATTTTTCAGCGGTATCTCTGGGGCAGTCTCATCAGGGGATATTTGCCTGTGTTGGCCATCCTGCTGGCTGTCTTTAGCTTATTTGTGTTTGCAGAAGAAGTTGAAGACGTTGGAAAGGGTCGCTATACCTTCTGGGCAGCGGGTGAATACGTGCTGCTCACTTTGCCGGAGCGGTTTGTGGTGTTATCACCCTTCATCGCCCTGCTTGGGAGCATTATGGCCCTGGGAGGGTTGGCTAGTGGTAGGGAGCTTTTGGCGATGCAGGCCGGAGGGATTTCTCACTACCAAATAGCGTGGGCAGTCATGCAAGTGGGGATAGTTTTTATGGTGATTGTGGCCTGCTTAGAAGAGTTTGTGACGCCGCCGTTTGATCAGTACGCGCATATTTCACGTTCTTTAGCTCTTTCTAACTCACAAGTGTACCAGGGAAAACAGGGGCTATGGTTTCGAGAAGGTCATCGTTATATTCGAATTAAAACATTGAAGTATGGGGAAATTCCGCAAGATATCGATATTTTTGAGTTCAATCCACAGGGGGAACTGATCGTCTATCTTTACGTGGCGGAAGCCGATGTCCAGAATCCCCAAAAGTGGATCCTGAATAATATCCAGAAAAAAACCCTTGATGGTCCTCGTGTGTCGTCGGAAGTGTTATCGAGTCTTGAGTGGGATTCCCCGTTTAATCGAGAGGAAATGCGGTTGTTAACTCTGCCGCCGTCGTCTCTCGCCCCATCTGATCTTTTCCGTTATATTAAAATTCTTCAACGCAAAAATCAGAATGTTTTGAAATTTGAATTAGCCTTCTGGAATAAAATTTTTATGCCCTTGAAAACAGGAGTGATGATTGTACTCGCATTGCCATTTGCCTTTGGCCCCCTGCGCAGCGCGTCGGCGGGCAAAAGAATCATGTTAGGGGGATTGGTGGGGATTGGCTATTATCTCACAACTGAAATTTTGGAGCATTTGGGCATTTTATTAGGGGCATCGGCATTGTTGACCACGATCATTCCCTTTCTAGGAATCATGTTGGTGACGGCCATCATTTGGCGGGTGTACTTTTCCTGATGGAGAAAATCAATGATCCTCATTCATCATTTTGAAGAACGGGCATTCGTTTCATGAGCGTGTATTGGACGATCTGTCATGAGTCGGAAATTCGGTTGTGGGGGTTGACCTCTTGCGAACGGTTGGGGCGAATGCTGAACCAGATTGGGATCTATGATCAATTGACAGATGTTGGGAGAATTCCTGAGGGCAGTTCACTGGTGATCCTTCGTGGGGACTGTATATTCGATGACCGGGTGTTGCGCAGTTTAACGAAGGAAACGAACGTCATATTGGAGATGGATCGTGGAGGAACGTCCATTCCGGTTGCCGCGCATGTTGACGCATCCGTGGCTCTTTCCGTTTGGGAAAGCATGCAAGTCCACCAGTTTGCTGCAAGTCAACAATTACGAAGAGTGACCTTGGAAGATCTATCTGGCTCATTTTCCAATGAATTGCGAAAGGCCGATCATCCCTACGTGTTGCCTATCCGTGAGGACAATCGGACGTTATTGGAACAACATTTATTCTCCGGATCGTATAAAGGTGTGACTGATTTCGTGACCAAATTCTGGTGGCCGGCACCTGCGCAATGGGCCACTCGATGGTGTGCGTTGTGGGGGATTTCACCGAACCAGGTTACGTCGGTGAGTTTGGCTCTGGTTATTCTTGCAGGAATGTTATTCAGTCAAGGGTATTTTGGTCTGGGGCTGGTCCTGGGTTGGGTGATGACATTTCTCGACACGGTGGATGGAAAATTGGCAAGAGTCACCGTCACATCAACGAAATTGGGGAATGTTTTTGACCATGGCATTGATTTGATTCACCCGCCTCTCTGGTATGTAGCTTGGGGAGTGGGTCTCATGTCGTTTTCTCCGCTGTTGTTAGAAGTGACCTTGGCGACCACCTGTTGGGTGATCGTTATTGGGTATATTCTGGGTCGAATGGTGGAAGGTATGTTTCAATGGT
Source organism: Nitrospirales bacterium (assembly GCA_040904705.1). Lineage (GTDB taxonomy): Bacteria > Nitrospirota > Nitrospiria > Nitrospirales > UBA8639 > Nitrospira_E. Next base: position 151,033 of record JBBDSY010000036.1, read on the forward strand.
GGTTGGGAGGATTTGTCATTTTCTGCTGGAAACCGTTTGACTCCTATTTTCGTCTTATTACGGCACGGCGGAATCCTAATATGATTTTTCTAACGGGGAGTATCTTTTTAGGCCGACCAGATCTTGGGTTAGAGGCCGTGGCCATCTGGACCGTTCTTTCGACACTCATTCTTATAGGGAGATTAGGGATGGCGCTGCTGGAGAAGAGCATGAAGGGACCACTCACCTCCTGGTTAGCTGAAATTGATCCGGTCAATGGGCGCAATTCCTTAGCTGTACGATTGTTTACCAATCCTCCTGCAACGATCAAATGAAGTTACCAACCTGTCATACGAATGGACACGTCTTATCTAAATTCTCCAATGTAAAGTATTTCTTCCCCATCTTTCCCCTTCCTTAAGGGCGGCTGGCTTAGGTCTCAGATGCGTGTGGGAATCCTCCATAATCCGCTGAGTGGTCGAAATAGGCGGAACCCCAAACTTTTTCAGGAAATTCTTTCCCGGTATCCGGAAGTGACATGTGTTGAGGGCAAGACGCCCGTGGAAATCCTCAAGGCTCTAAAAATATTTGCCCAAGGTCATGTGGAATGTGTGGTCGTCAATGGAGGCGATGGGACGATCCAAGCTGCCATGGGTGCCTTATTTCATCACCAACCTTTTGGTTCAATGCCTCGTTTGGCGGTGTTGCCGGCAGGAACGGCTAATTTGATTGCGGGAGATGTGGGTTTAGGAAAATTTGAGCCACAGGTCCTGGGGCAATTTCTTGCGGAAGCCCAGTCCTTTGTTCCTCAAATTTCCATCGAAACACGACCAATTCTTCGAATTCGTTTTCCTGAGGAGCGAGAAAACTTGTATGGGATGTTTTTCGGGGCTGGGGCGATTTACCATGGCACGCAAATGGGCCTCCAGACTAAGCAGTCGATCGGGCGGTTAGGGGAATGGGGCGCAGGACTGATTTTTCTCAAGTTTTTATTGGCGTTGGCCACTGGGTCCCGAAAAGGATTGAATCCCATTAGGGCACATGTCACTGCCGGGGAAACCCCCTCTGTACAGGATGAGTATTTAGTGTTGATGGTCACGACGTTGAATCGTCTGTTTTTAGGGATGAAACCCTTTTGGGGAACCCAGCCAGGGCCATTACGTTATACCAGTCTTCGCGTCCCGTATCGCTATTTATGGCGGGTCTTGCCAGCGGTACTTCGAGGACATGCTCATGCCCTCGCGATAGGTCACCATGGATATATGAGCGAAAATCTTTCCGAAATTCGTTTGAGATTCGAAAGTGGGTTTGTGTTGGACGGAGAGGTGTATTCATCTTCCAGGCCCGAGGAACCGCTCATCCTGGATTCTCCCGGCGAGCTTTCCTTTGTGCGTCTGAAAGTAGGATAGGCATGGCTATTTCTTCAACCATTTTAGAGATAGTTGGCCAACCGAGCACTCAAGCCATCCCTTCCTCTATTCATGCAGCAGGGGATTTTCTTGCAAACAAATATGGGCAGGCCGTTCAGGGCATTTTACTGTATGGCTCGTGTTTGCGGGCGGGCACGGACCACAATGGATTGGTGGATTGTTATGTCATTGTCGATCAATACTCGACGGTGTACTCGTCAAACTGGTTGGCGTTGTTCAATGCATGGTTGCCGCCTAATGTGTTTTATGGCGAGGTGAATGTCGACGGGCACACAGTCCGCATGAAATATGCCATTTTATCATTAGGAGATTTTGAGCGAAGTGTCACCCCCAAATGGTTTCATTCCTACTTTTGGGGACGCTTCGCGCAGCCGACAGCCGTGATGGCGTGTCCGAGCCAGGCGATGAAGGAACGGATTGTTTCTGGTTTGGGCAGAGCTGTGTTGACCTTTTTGGGGAATGTGGTTCCGCAAATGCCGCAACAATTTGCTGCCAAAGATGTGTGGAGTATTGGCCTAGCCCTCAGTTATGGGGCGGAATTACGTGCTGAATCTACAGGCCGAATCGCCACATTGTGGGAGAGCAATCACGCCTATTATGAACAGGCTGCCCATGCGGCGTTTTCGGCACATTTTCCAAAGGTAAAGATTATTCAGGAGAATGATCTGACCATGTATGAAATAGATTATTCCAAATGGGAACGCACCAAGAATCGAATAGGCTGGCTTGTTCGCAAGGTGCAAGGAAAGGTCTTATCCATTTTGCGGCTCACGAAGGCGGCATTTACGTTCCAAGGCGGGGCGGATTATCTCATCTGGAAAATCGAGCGGCATTCCGGAGTGAAAGTTGAATTGACTCCCGCGCAACGACGGCATCCCATTTGGGCCGGCTTGACTACATTCTGGCGTCTCTATCGCAAAGGTGCCTTCCGGTAATTCGGGAATTTAACTTGCACTCAGACCTTTTCTTGTGGCATGCCCGCTACACTTCTTTCCCGTCAATGGGACGGGGTTTCGTCCCCGTGCGCCGAGCCACTTTTGTTTCGGCAAAAGTAGCCAAAACCATGTTGGCCGTGGTGTGGCCCTTCGGGTTCCTTGCGCGGTTCGCCGACTCCGGCGGCGCGCAAACTCGCGGAGTTTGGCCTGAGTCTTCTCGAAGGGCTCAAACAGTGCGCGCCTTTTTCCCGGAGTCGCCTGCACTGCTCAGCCACACCACAAGGCCAGGAAAGACTGCTGAAAAACGGATGGACAAATGACATGACAAAAAACACCGAAAATGTAACACTTCCCTTAGAGAACGGTTACATTTTTGGTTATACCCAATTGGGATTTTGTAAGTTTTTTAATGGAGAAAGAATTCAGCCACAACCACGGTCCGGGTAGCCTGAAAATTTATCCGAATAGATCATTCTGTTAAATGGCCCAGAAAACGGCGCCTCATTTCACCAGCGAATTTCTAATCGATCATTGAGGATAAGGCCCTCATGTGTACTAAAATAAATGACTTAATCAGCTGGAATAACCTTAGGGCACTCGGCGAAAGTCGTATCCTTCGAAGCTCATATTTTTGGTTTGTTGCGGTCCCCATTGCGGCAAAGTTACTTAGCCAAATGGACAGTCCATTGACGATAGAGTTATTGGGAGAAAGACGAGAGATACAGTTGTCTCTTCCTTTTACTTGGTATCTCTTCTATTACTCATCAACAGCATTTGCAGTCGCAACTTTTTTATACTCGCTGCTCTGTCCTGAAATTATTAAGAAGTATCCATCATTTATTGCCTACTACCAAGCTGGGAACGGTGTTCAACTTTTGAAGGAATATGCCAATTCGGTATCAGCGGATTTCCAAAAGCAAGGAAAGGATTCTGATCTGACTTCAGTTGTATTGCTTGCGCTAAAGGAATCGCGACGCGATGATGATCCGAGGGACCTACCCACTGGGAACAAAACTGTAGGAGAAAATATAGAATACTTTGACGCTCTCAAAAGAGAGACGCTTGGGGATATCTTTCATGTAACGAGTATGGTCTGTGGACTAATAAGGCCAATATGGCGTGGTCTTATCGCTTGCCTATATCTTGTGGGGTTTGTCTGCCTTTTTATTGTCATTTGCCAGAACTTCCACTCGGTATGGCTCACAATCAATTAATCGTTATTGCTAGTTTTCCATCCAGAGGAAGACCAAACCAAAAATATTAGGGAATACTCCATTCTGTTACATGAATTAGTAGCTGGAATCTTCCCTATCCACTTTTTAAGCACAAATTGAATTCTCCATTGCACGGCGCCTTCGGTAGAACCGAGACGCGCAGGCCCCTGGTTTCCCAAGTTCCTCCCGCTCCTAATGTCTGACGCCTGCTGGCTGGCCCCTGGGCCGGACGCTCTAATCAAACGGCAGGCCTTGTTTGAGCAGCGAGTTGGTCTGCCCTCCTAAAGTTCGCGTCCATCCCATTAAATATGGCCGGACTGGGCGTCAATGGTTTTGGGTCCTTTTGCCTCCACAACAAAGGTTGCGCCCTTCGGGACGCGCCAAGCGCCAAGCTCGGCTGCCGGGGCGAAACCCCATAAGCGCTAACTTAAAAATTGAATAGCCTCTCCGGGCATGCTAGTCTC
>JBBDSY010000037.1:0-8360 GCA_040904705.1 Nitrospirales bacterium
TCTGGATGGTCAACGACTACGGACGCTCCCTCCGCGCCTGGATCAAAGAACGCGGCGCCCTCGACCGCTGGATCGATTTCAAAAGCCACCAGGTCTTTGACGAAGCCATCACCTACACCGCCCTCCAGTTCTTCCGCGGAAAATCCTCCAACGAAATCAAATGCGCCTTCGCCCCCGACGGCAACATCGCCGAGGTGGAGTGGGAAGAGGAGGATGCCATTGCCTACTCGGAGCTATCCGACACCGATTCCTGGCATCTCGTCACTGCCGAAGAACGCCAGCTTATGGCGCAAATATCCAAGGCTGGGAAGCCTTTGGGAGACCCTTGCAATACGAAACAGATCTTCCAAGGGCTAATCACCAGCGCGGACAGCGTTTATCATCTTAAAAAAATTGGACTAAATCGCTATAAGGATAACAAAGACAAGGAAATATTTATTGAAGATGAAATAATGCATCCGTTGGTTTCAGGAAAAGAAGTTGAAAAATATCAACGGCCAACAACCGAGACTTTTATACTTTTTCCCTATGATTTGAGAAATGAAGGACGCTTGTTTTGCGAAACCGAAATGATAAATATATTTCCTAAAGCATGGGCGTATCTTAAGGAAAATGAAGACTCCCTTCGCAAAAGAGAACGGGGGAAATTGGATGATGCTGAATGGTATAGGTTTGGAAGGAATCAAAGCATAACCAACCAAACATGTCCAAAAATGTTGGTTCCACGTTTAGTAAAAAACCTTTTTTGCTCAATCGATCAGGATGGAGAATTTTTCTTAGACAATGTCGATGTAGGCGGCATTTTGCCAAACGACCCTGCGGAGCTCCCTTATCTTGCAGCTATTCTTAATTCTAAACCCGCTAATTTCTATTGGCGCTTGACTTCGAAACCGTTCCAAAACGACTACAGGGCGGCCAACAAACAATTCATCGCGCCTATCCCCATCCCCGACGCCACCCCGGAGCAAAGAAAAGATGTCGGCGACAGGGCCCAAGAGCTGCAGGAACTGCACACCCGGCGGCGGGATCTGGTGGACAAACTCGACGCCCGGCTGAACAGCGACCAGACTGAGGATCTCAAACCCAAGCCCAAACCGGACTGGATCTGGGCCAAGGTCGGTACTAAAACCTCCTTCCTCAATCACCCGGATCTCCCCGAAGGACTGAACAAAACCCAGACAAAAGCCTGGTCCAAAGCGAGGCACGAGGCGGCCCTGACCGAGCAACTGGACATCCTCGACATTCTGCTCGAACCCGGCGCAACCCTGCGGATCGACAACAGCGAAGACGAAATCACCCTCCACATCAATGACCGCAACGCCCTCACCCTCTACGACAAACCCGACACCCCCTTTATCGCGGCCCAATGGCACCACACCCTCCGTGACAAAAACGTCACCGAGGCCTACAACGGCAAAAAACTCCTCAACGACCTCTTAAAACTCAAAACCACCCCCGACCACACCCTCAAAACCCGCATCCTCGACCTCGACCGGGAAATCCGGGACCTGGATCAGGTCATCACGACGAAAGAGCATGAGATGAATGAGATTGTGACGGGGTTGTATGGGGTGGACACCACTTTACATCATATTTGATGTTGACCGATATGCAGTTCCAGGTTATTTTATACGAAACGAAAGAAGGAAACGTCCCGGTCAGGGACTTTCTGGAAGAACTCAAGCAAAGCGATCCGGGAGATTTCGCGGCGGTAATAGCGGGACTGTCCAAACTGAAGGACCGCCAAAATCATCGCGAACCCCTCTCGAAAGCCCTGAACGACGGTTTGCTCGAGTTACGACACCTTGGAAAACTGAATACCCGCATCCTTTGGTTCTTCATGAAAGGAAGAAAAATCATCGCCGTTCACGGCATCCGCAACAAAAGCCAAAAAATTCAGACCTCGGATCTCGAAACCGCACGCTCCCGCATGAAGGATTGGAAAGAAAGGCACCCGCAATGAGCAAAACAAACTTTGACAGCTACCTGGAGGAAAACCTCCGCGATCCCGACTTCGCCGCCCGCTTCGCCGAAGCCGGAGAAGCCTGGGACATCGCCCTCCAACTCAGTGCCCTACGTGAAGAGGCAGGTCTCTCACAAAAAGAACTGGCGGACAAACTCCACACCAGCCAGCAACACATCAGCCGCCTCGAATCGCCCGCCTACCAGGGCCACTCCCTCCGCCAGCTCCGCAAAGTTGCCGACGCCCTCCATGCCCGGGTGCGGGTCGTCATCGAGCCCGTAAACCAGTCCGCTGCACCAGCCATCGTGAAGGAGGCAGAGGAAAAATACGGTGCCAACCAGGAAACAGGGGCTCAAAAAAAACCAAAGGGTAACGCAAAACACCCACGATCATCAAATTGATTCTTGGAAGCCCCGGGAATAACCGCCATAAAAGTCCAATGACGCAAATCCTGTCTCTCCATCTTAACTTCAGCGAACTCTGCAGCAAAGGTCTACCCTGCGTAGCTTTCTCACGTCCTCAATGGAATAAAATCAAAGACCTCCCCTCGGGTATTGTCACCCTCACTTTCACCGGCCACACCCAACCCACCGGCCCCATCGAACAAACCCTAACCCAACAAGCCCTATTCTCCCGCTGCGACCGCGAAGAGGATTACCGGGTGGCTTGGGAGGGGTTTCGGGAGTAAAGTATGTTGGAATCACACATAAATGCTATTGAAGAGGTTCTGCTTGCACAAAGCAGGACCGCGAAAAATGCCGGTCATCCTAACTTGAGAGGCGGACCGAGGGAGTGGTTTATTCGCGACTTCCTACAAAACCATCTCCCCTCAACTTTGGAAATAGGGCAAGGGGAAATTATAGATTCTGATTCAGTTCCGAATCCAAAACCTCATGAATATAGGCCTCAAGTTGATGTTGTCATATACAGAAGAGATCTCCCAAAAATAAGTTACTCAATTTCTGATTGTGCATATTTAATTGAAGGTGTACTCGCCACTATTGAATCAAAATCTGTTCTTACAGCTCATGAACTTCGTAAAGCAAATGAATCGGTCGCTAAAAATTCTAAACTAAAGAAATCTCCTTCAGGTGGATTCATGGTTGGGAAAGAAATTCTTAAACCCTACACATACTTAGTTGCATATGATGGCCCGTCCAATTTAAAAACTGTAGCTGATTGGATGATAAATCAAGTTAAAGAGGATTCTTGGATTCCTGATGATATGATGGATATGATTATTGTACTCGGTAAAGGGGTTGTTTGGCGATTAGAGGCATTTCCAGAGTTAAATATACAAGGGGCCACGCAAAATAATTATTGGGCGTATATAAATCAAAACAATAAGAATTTACTCATGTTGTTTGTTCATATGTTAACGTGGGTTGCCGCATCTTCATCGCCTCCAAACACTGGAAACTACATATCAAAAATACCGTTTTCTAATATTAAACTTATCTGAGTTAAATAGGAATACTTATGGAATCTTAAAGAGTTTGTCGGATTGAGACAAGGTTAGAACTTCGAATTTCGAAACATCTACATCCGCCGGTAGCTTATCTCTCAAAACAGGCATAACATATTGACAATTCACACCGGCAACGATCTCTGTCAAAAGGTTACTGATTTGGTTATCATGTACGTTTTCCATCTGATCCTGCAGGATAAAATGGAGGCATGGAATACCATTAGCGTCCGCAAACTGAATGTACGCCAGATCAAACGCAGCGATCTGGCCCTTTTTCTTGCCTGTCCCAAGATTTCCGCTAAGACTACTTATTTGCAGACTGTATCCCCGCTCAGACTTAACCGAACTCAAGACAAATTGTTCTCCATATAGACGCGACGATATTCTCGCAAAGTATCTGTTGAACTCAGCAATACGTTCTTGAATTAAATCATCCTTGGACTCAATACCTGCATCGATCCGGTTAAGTTCTTCGTGGATTCTGTTAAGTTTGGATTCCGACTCATCCCACAACCGCTTCTGCTCTTCAAGTGAGCCTTTGGTTTCGTATGCCTGATTAAGTTCGGAGATAATCTTTTGTAGCTTTTCCACAACTTCAGTTTTCTGAAGATTATCAGAAAGTTCCTTTTCACTCACAATAAGTTCAGCTAAATCTCTCTTCTTGGTCGCAAGGTCCGCTTCAAGCTCCGGAAGCTCCTTAGTAATATATTCCACTCTCTTTTGGCGCATGGCATTATGGAAGGTAATTGTATCTTCAAATGTCTTTTGAATATCAGGAATGAGCGATGCCGCTTCTTTATACAAAGCAGCTATTGCTTGGCCATCAACTTTACTGGTTTCACCTTCCAGTTCCTCTTTGCTTTCCAATATAAGTTCTCTTCGAAGCTCAAGATTCCCGACAGTGGTAGAAAGCTGGTTCATTAGACGTTTTATGTCATTTAATACTTGCAAATCGGTGGCATAGTCAGCGTTCACATCAAAGCTGTTTTTCTGGGCAGTCAGTTCATTAATCGTTCTGTCAATCACAATCATAGACTGCTCTATCTGTGACCGTGAGGTCTCTTGCTTGAGACGGCGGATAAGATTGTCTTCGCTTTTCTTGTCTCTGAGAAGTTGCTGCTTTCTAGAGCTTGTATCCAGATCAACACCAAGCCAAAACAAGAATAGAGACTCGTACTCCTCTGAAGTGGTACACTGATGCAGCACCTTTAGGGTATTCATGAGCCTGTTGCGTTCATCCCGAATGTTCTTTGCGATTATCTGTCGTAGTTTCGGCTTTTCCTCTGAGGAGTCGAATATAAGTAATTTAAGATTAGACGAAAATATTTTCGCCGACATTGGCTCACCATCGATCTCCAATATTTTTTCAGAACGTTGAAGAAAATTACGCTTTATTGTGATTTCACGTGACGATGAGATCTCAAGATCATCCTTAAGAGTCATTTCTATAATTACATTATTATTTTTTAGAAAAACCTCAACTGCGGTGTTGGATCTATCTTTGAATTCGGGATCCTTGAAAATATTGGTTCCATCCCCACCAAAACAAAAATCGATTAGTCTGAGTACTGTTGTCTTGCCAACATTATTTCCAGATTCTTTACGGTGCTCAGTTTTCGTTTCATCAACAATGAGATTGAGGCCCTTGTGGAAAGAGACATCCCTAATTACAGTGTTGTTAATTCTAATTCTCAGGTTTTTCAGAAACATTTTACTATCCGCCCTTCTTGATGGTCTACGACACCAAGCATAAATAGCCAATCTAGCGTCAAGATGAAAGCACTCATGGTTACATTTTCTCTGCGATTCATGAGTTCGAACACCCAAAAAAGTTCTACACTTTCCTCGCTTGCCTCCCTAAGCACTTCAATTAGACACCCCCCCAAGTGGTATATCTGTCTCTCTGGTTTTATATCCCGGTTAATGATCATTTATGGAAGGCTCCTCGAGAATTTTGCACCGTATAAATGCATCCACCACGATGACCGACAATCCAAATGCGACATCCTCTTGTGTGACTTCCCCCGTTTTCCCTTGTGTCTGTAGGAGTAGTTCATCCATCACATCTTCAATTATGTTATCGGCATTCTCCCTCACCGTATCCTGCGGAAATTCAGTCACGCTGGCATCTAAATATTTACCTTTTACCTGAAGGTATAGCGTCCTGATATTACGCATCAGGTTCTCTTTCTTAAAAGAGCCTTCTTTTTCGAGGGTCTGGTATAGCGAATTAATCTTTTTATAGAATACGCGATATTCCTCTATTAATGGACGGTTACGTACCACGGCATTATGTTTTATCTTATCATTAATATCGAACGATCCGCCTGATCGCCCTTTTTTTTCAGTACTCTCCATATCAATTCGTGCGATAGCATCTACAACAGTCATAAGTAGTGACGGACGTGAGGTAAGAAAAGCATATGTCGCTGTAGATTCGTGCCTTTTCTTCCAATCCTTTAGGAGTGAGACTGTATATTTCTCTTCGTTTTCCTTATTGTCAATAATTGTGTGGCATTCATCGCAGAGTAGAATGAGGTTGTCGAAGTGGCGCCGATCATCATCAGTCATATTCCGATTCCACCGAGGCCCGCTTGGTGAGGCAGCCTCAATGTGGCAAATTTTGCTAACAATCGTTTCACCATCCCGTGCGATCAGACTCCTTGAGCAATCCGGTGCAGCGCATTGATTGCCTGAAAGAGAATCCAGTCTTCTTATTGTTGATGGCTTATATTGTCTTGATTTTGGCGGCATTTAAATTCGATCCCTCATTTACGAGATACAGAGTACGAACTGCTGGCGCAAGGAAAATTTAGGCCCTTTTCTTCGATGCCTGTTTTAAGTCTTTTTGAAACCTTCATGTTTCCTTTCCCCTACAAATCATAAGGCCGGGGCAACCGGTAGGTGTCAAAAACTTCCCCCACCTCTTCCAAGGTCATTCCCAGGACCTTGGCGGCTTTCCGGGCGGAGATGACTCCCTCCTCCAGGGCGCGATGCAGGGTAAGGAGGAAGGGCTTGGAATACAGCGGCGGTTCCGGGAGCTCACGCGACGCATCGGTGAGGGTGGTGTAATCCTCCACCGCGTCCTTGGGCAGCAGATCGTCGAATACCAGCCTCCAATACATGGCCTGGGAACTGACCTGGAACAGGTCCGCCACTCTCGCCAGATTCTCCGCCAGGGACGCCTCGCGGTCCCGCTCCTCCCACAGTCTCCGCACCGCGTCCGCCGGCATCAGCAGGCGGCTGGCAAAGGCGTTTGCCAATTTTTCCATGCGTTTGGCCTTGCTCGCCTTCGGCTTGACCACATCCAGTCGCGCCGGGGGCATCCGATCCCAGGTGAGCAGATGGAACAGTTCGTGGGCAAAATCGAACATTCGCCGGCCGGGATTGTCTTTGCGGTTGATGATGACCGTGTCCAGATCCTTCAATCGACAGGCCGCACCGGAAATTCCCTCCGGTGCGTCCACAAACAACACCAGCAGATCCAGCTCCCGGCAAGCGGCTTCCACCAGCTTCCGGGCGGGTACCGGTCCCAACTCCCATTCTTGGCTCAGCCATGCCCCCGCGTCCTCCGCCTCCCGGTAAGAGCTGTCGTGCGAGAGCTTAAGGGAGAGTGTGTAAGGCGACACCCCGCCCCCCCCTTCTTCTCCCTCTAATCGTTTCAAGCGCCGGTACATCGCCACCCAACGTCCCGCCCGCTCCTCAAAGGCGTCCAAGTCCTCGACCGAGGTCCGGTCAGCCCGAAACGAAAAAGCACCCTCCCCCACCAGCCGATAGGGATCAATGAAAAACTCCAGATCCTGTCCTGACGCCTCCATCAGTTTCACCAGCTCTTCCGGCGCCAGGGCACGTTTCCCGGATTCGACATTGGACAGAATCTGCCGATCCTGAAATCCTAATTTCACTGATAAGGCCTCCTGAGTCAGTCCGGCCCGTTTGCGGGCGGCCGCCACGCGCCCCCCGATATGCTCCATTCGTTGATGTGTCTCCATGCCCTCCCTATACGACATTTTCAAAGAAGATCAATTGCATTTTTATTATTGCAATATATTTTCTTTACATGACACAATATATATGCACTATACAAAATATTAACACAACATGCAGACATAAATCGAAAAGGAAGAGTGATTTCTTTCTTCAAGCGCTTACGCGCTCTGCTGTAAAAATCCATCCCTCGCCCAACGTTTCCCGGTTATCGGAAGCTGGCCAAATTCGCACGAAGCGAAGAGGTCCGTGCGTTTTAACATTTCCAGCATCCCGAATCCTTGCCAAGCAGCCGCGTCCTCATCTTTTCCGGTCACCTGCCATAATTGGTGATTTTTTTATTCCAAGTGCTGTATCAAAATGTCGAAAGCCGCCAAGAGCCCCATGTAGCGGCCCTGGGTCTTGTCGATGAGTGCTTCGGATTCGGGGGTCACCAGTTCCTGTCCGGAGGTGTCGGTGATGACGTCAATCTCAATGGTGTCCACCTTGATGGCCGCGCGGGTTTCGGTGGCTGGCAGGTAAATGTGAAGGGGGACACAGTTGCGTGTAGGTATGAATCGCCTCGCTTCCCCCTTGCCAAACCAAGAAAAATAGGGTATCTTTCCTTGGTAAATAGGATTTTAAAAATGTCACAAACCATTGAAAATAAGATATCTGCAAGAATTTATGGTAATGGGAGGGGTTGGGCCTTTTCCCAGAAAGACTTTGTGGACCTTGCGGGCACGTCCACGGTCCATTGGGCCTTGTATGAATTGGCCCAGGCGGAGACGATTCGTCGGGTGTTGCGGGGGGTTTATGATTATCCGCGTTTCAGCAAACTGCTGAACGAGCCAATGCCCTCGGATCTCCATCAGGTGGCTCAGGCGCTGGCGCGAAAATTTGGATGGCGGATTCAGCCGGGTGGAGCGGCGGCATTGAACCTGCTGAATCTCTCCACTCAGG
>JBBDSY010000038.1:0-44881 GCA_040904705.1 Nitrospirales bacterium
CCCCCCCCCCCCCCCCCCGATATTGGCATGATTGATTATTGTGACATGCTTGATTCTTCCCTCAGAATCTTTCTATGGTGAGATAGCTTCTATGACGGTGACTCTTTAGATTTTCCAATTCTTGATTGTTCTGCCATGTTTGTCCAAAGAAAAGGCTTTCCATGAAAACTGAAATGCGGCCCTGTTTTGCGGTTGATATTGACAATGTCTTAGGGAGAGCGGAACCAGAAGTTCAACGCCTGTTTCAAGAAATAACGGGAACCCCCTGGCCTACCGGGAAATATGGCAGCGCAGGGGGTCTGGATACTAGTGAAATTGAACATTCTCTGATGGAAGAAATTTTTACGCGCTTTCACGATGAATCTATTCCTCAGTTGGCTTTGTACCCGGGGGCCAAGTACGTTCTGGGTGTCCTTCACCAAACGTGTCGCATTATTATTGTGACGGCGCGGCGCCCGTATTCCCGTCCCCAAACATTAACGTGGCTCTCGGCCCATGGGCTTTCATTCGACGCGCTATACCATACCGAAGAAAAAACGGAGATTCCTGAATGTATCACCGTTGCAGTTGATGATCATCCCGTGCATCTCCAGAGTTATCAAGCAGTGGGGGCAAGGGTTTTTGTGATGGACCAACCGTGGAATCGTCTGGTTTCTGATCCGAATGTCATTCGTGTCAGTGGATGGGATGCGTTATTGCAATGGTGGCATTTCCGGTTTTCGGGCTCCTGGCCGAACCGGTTGTATGAAACTCCTTCCCCTCAACATCTCTGGAGACGACTTCCCATTTCTGCGTGAGAATCACGCCGTGATTTTTTCAATGGGGCCCTCATTCTCCCAATTTTACAAGATTTTCAGCATACCAACCGATAAGGCTTAAGATGGGTTTCATTTTGATAAAGGTGTGTACAATTCAGATGCATTTAACTGAAAAATTTCTATTGGTCCTCTCTAAAAGGTCAGGAGGTTAATGGTTTATCCACCGATACACACGATCGTCTTGGCTGACGATAACCCGGATGATTGTGAATTGATCAAGGAAGCCTGGGCCGAATCACCCGTTGGAGATCGATTGCGACTGGTGGAAAATGGAACGGAGCTTCTCGATTATTTGTATCGTCGAGGACCGTTCGAATCTTCAGCAACCTCTCCGCGTCCCAGTGTCATTCTATTGGATTTGAACATGCCTGGCATGTCAGGGGCTGAAGCCTTAATGGAGATCAAGGGGGATTCTGGCCTCGCCTGCATTCCAATCGTCGTCTTGACAACATCCAGAGCTCCCCAAGACATTCTGCAAACATCAGGCTTAGGAGTGAATGGGTACATGCAAAAACCCAATACCTTCTCGGGGTATCTTCAAATTTTCTTCAACCTTCGTGAGCATTGGGGGGAAATTCTTGACCGACCCCTTTCTGGTGGGGGGGGCGACTGGAGTGGAAATCTGGCGTGGTGTTAGGATGATGGGAGTGGCTTAATTTCTGCCATTCCTTGCCTTTTGTCTTGTTCGACAATCCAAGTCAGCTATCCCCCACTCATTGCTAAGATTGTGCACTCCCCCACGTATCGTTCCTTCTATCGGTGAGGCTCCCGGTAATGGGCATTACTCAGAATAACCTACCGTCTACCTTCTCCCCAAATAGGATGCTTCATAAACCGTCCAAATACTGAACCCTAGGGATACGTGCATCGGGTTTTAAAAAGGCTTTCGAGTGATAAGGCCAGCTTGTTCCTTTTTGCTCTCTTAAACTTTGGCACTCCAGAGTGTGTTGGGATGGGATATTCCTGGCCCACAGGTCCCTGTGGTAGCTTAAAGATCTTCTAATACTTCTCACCGAGGAAAGAAATTTCTTCCACTACTAAAGTTTTCTTCCCACTAACCGACACTATTCTAGACAGACTGATGAGTGGATGGGCGGTTGCGCATCCTTGGCTAACCTTTAGGTAATTTTTATCACCTCAAGCGATTAGAAACCATGAGGAAAATGGAAACGGCTATGAAAACACATTTAATCTTGTTGAGTACGGTGGCGGTGTTGGGCACATCTTTTTTGAGCCTCAGCTATGCTACACCTCCTTCTGAGTACCTCCATTTCACCCGCCATCGCGATTCCAATGGCAATTTGCTCATGGGCCCGACCCAGCATCAGGCTGAGCCTTCTATCATGCAGAAAACCATGATGCCTGCACAGCCAAAGACCTTTGAGCGGCGGAGCACCGATTGGGGTATGAGCGTTCATGATGTGAAGGAGAATGAACCGATTCAATCCTCCTGGGAGTTGCAAGCACCGGTCTTGGCCGACCTGGAACAACGGGTGGCCTACCACACGCAAATCGAAGGAATAGAGGCGGCATTAACTTATACGTTTTATCAAGATCATTTAGGTCAAGCTAAATATGTATTTAACCCTCAGCATGAGGATGCGGCTGACTACGTGCAAGATTTTCATACCCTGAAAGATTGGATTAGTCAGAGTTATGGTGAGCCGAATTCGGCTCAAGAAATCTGGCTTGATACGTTGTATCAATATGACAAGAGTTTATGGGGCCAAGCCCTTAAGCGTGGGCATTTGGTCATGGTCGCGGAGTGGAAAAATCCTGGGACCGATATTGTTCTCGTGTTGGATGGTGGCGATGACACCGTTGGATTAGTGGCGGATTTTTCCAGCACGACGTTCGTCGTCCCTGTGTCCTTTGATTCGCAGAACTCAGAGCAGAATATTGAAAAAGTGATGGAAGAGACAACCATTCAAGAGCTGCTTCCCCTGGAGCCCGCAGCAGAGTCGTTAGTCGAAGATGTGTCAGTCCAAGAAATGCCTGTGGAATTTGGGGAAAGTGGCGAATTTCATCCTGAAGCCGAGGTGGCTTCTCAGCCGCCCGTCAATGCCATACAGGAATTACAAGAAATCGAACAGATGCTCAACCAAGAATTTTCTCTGATCGAACCGGTCAATCCTGCGACTGAAGGCAGCCCGATGGACAGTGGTATGATCGAACCTTCGATTGAGGACCCAACCATGGAAGCTGACCACGCCGCACACGCTTCGGTCAGTAGCGAACCCGTGAGTGAGGACCCAACCATGGAAACTGTCCCTGACACACAAACGCCGGTCAGTATGGAAGACATGACGCCAGAGGCCATGGACGAAAAGGTCATTGAGCAAATGATGGAACATGAGACTGAATTACCACAACAACACCTTTAATTCTTGTGCCTCATATGATGTAGATTGTGTGAGGGGATAGCGCCTGTCTTTATCTCATCTATATGCTAGGGGAGTGGAAACGTTCCCCTAGCCTTGTCTTTCCAGCCCTCGTTCGTTCTTCCCCACAATGCAGATCTGAACGCGCCTCTCGATTTCAATGCCATGTTGGCAACAGATGATTGTCTCTTGGGACTGTTGCGATGCTGAATGTTTTTCTCTACCAATACCAATAGGGATAGTGGCCGTAGAAACGACCCCGTGGGCCCCAATACGGATAGCCATAGGAATAGGGTCCCCAATACGGATAGGGGTATCCATAGCGAGAATAGTCGGCAGGGGCAGGCCAGGTTTGGAGTTGTTTGATGTTCAGTGTGGGGTAGGCATAGTCGGTCTCATCTAATTTTTGAGTGATAGAACCGGATAGTTCTCCCACAAGGGTGACCCGGGTTCCGGCAGGCACGGTGGCCGGGTCTAAGAACGTTTGTTGGTAGGCAATATATCGCCCTTGAGAATGAGTCAATTCTGTTGAGGGCTCTTGTTCCTGGATAAGCGGTAAGTGAAGAATGATTAGTTCCGTAGAATCTGTGAGCCGTTTCGCTGAAAGGATTTGTCCCCCGAGGATAACCAGTTTGCCTTTATGCTCGTCTGGAAATGCTTTAATCTGCGAAAATGATAAAGAGTCATTGAGTTGGGTGGCCAGATCAGGTGAAAGCGTGGCCTTATATGGTTGAACACAGCCTGACAAAAGAATAAGGACGCCACATGCTCCGGCCAGCTTGAACCAGAAAGGCGTTGGTGGCTTGGACTTGGTGGAAAAGTGACTCATCCTAAGACCTTATCAATCGAGGGAAGACGGGTTTTTAAGGTTGTTTCTTGGGGGTCGCAAAGGTAATTTCCGTCGCGACCCAATCGCGATTTTGAGGCACTCCCTTTTTGGTAACTTCGGCCACCAGGCGGTCACCAACTTTGGGGCGGGCATCTTTTTCATGAATCCCATTATGCTGGAAAATGGTCTCAGGGTGAAACACCAAAGAGAGAGATTCCCCTTTGGTCGTTTTCACGATGACATAATCGGATTCCGTCTCCGTCACGGTACCCATCACATGGCCTCCTTCTCCATGGCCCCAGGCGTGTCCTGGAATAGCCAGAATAAGGGAGAGAATTAGTAATCGCCACAGTGTTTCCATTGCTCTACTCCTTCGTCAATTCGGTTTAATGACGATGTGGAGCATGAGGTTCCACATCGTCACCCGATAAAAATTGATCAAGCATCTCTTGCCGTTCTCGTTCAGCCCGAGTCAGAGGGTTATCTTTTTTCATTTCGGCGATTTCTTCAGGGGTAATGTTGGGCAAATGCCGAATAAACAATACTAATTTCCAGCTATCCTGGTCTTCCTCCGGAGGCCCCTTTCCCCAGGCCGGCATACCAGTAAAACGAATTCCCGAATGAATCACGTAAAAGAGCTCTCCGTCCTGCATTGATTGAATGACGGGGTCTCGGAGGTCGGGAACCGGCGGATAAAAATTGGGTCCCATTGGCGTTTTTCCGCTGCCATCGTTGGCATGGCAGGTCGCGCAATGGTCCGCAAAATGATGGCGGGCTTCCGCTAAGATCTCGGGCGTAAAACGAATAGGATTGGACATTTTGAGGAAATGACTTGGGGTTGCCATATGGCGGATGAAACGGGCAATTTTGATTTCCCATTCGGGAGGTGTCGCTTTGGCGCTGAACGTGCCAGGCAGCAACCAGAGCGCAGCCAGGATCGCACCAATGAGAAAAAGGACGCACAAAAGAAACAGCCATTTAATTCGTCGTAGCATAGACACCTCTATACAACAGTGTACCTGGTCGGTGATTTTTGTTACAAGTCGAACTGGGCTATCGTCAACAGATGGTTGCAGGCCATTCGCCAATGCCAGATAATTGTTATAAAAGGTGGGGGAAATAAAGAATTGGTGGAAATGATAGTGTCGCGTTGTAGGTTTCTAAGGAATTAAGTGCGATGCATGAGCAATCGGCCACATGGATTGAGCGGTTGAAGAACCCCAAAAGTTATCTCCATCCAGTTGAACAAGTGAGATTGGTTGAAACTCATATTTCCTGGGTGGCTTTAACCGGATCGTACGCCTATAAAATCAAAAAGCCGGTGAAATATTCGTTTGTGGATTTTTCAACCTTAGAAAGACGGCGGTGGTTTTGTGAGGAAGAAGTGCGACTCAATCGTCGGCTGGCGCCTGAGGTGTACTTGGGAATCGTTCCGATTACGGGTTCTCCTGCTCACCCTCAGATTGACGGTCAGGGCGATCCGTTTGAATTTGCCGTCAAAATGAAACAATTCTCCTCCGATCAAGAAGTTTCTGACATTTTAGCCAGTGGAGAAAAGGCTGATGCGTATATTTCCCAATTGGCTGATAAAATTGCCACATTTCATGCACACCTTGAAAAGGCCGGTCAGGACTCACCCTATGGCACTTTAGACATGGTGTGGCAACCGATGAAAGAATGTCTGCAGGAATTCCCTCTCCATCTTCTCACGCAACACTCCCGAGAATTTTGGACGCACATAGAACAATGGGCGCAGCAGGAATGGCGAAATTTGTCCGATGTCTTTCTTTGCCGAAAACAGGGAGGTTTTGTTCGAGAATGTCACGGGGACCTTCATCTCGGAAATATCGCGCTGTTCGAAGGAAAGGTTTGTGTGTTTGACGCCTTGGAATTTGAACCACGTCTTCGCTGGATTGATGTCTTGAGTGAAGTCGCGTTTCTGGTCATGGATCTTGAAAAGCATGGACACCTGGACCTGGCCTTTGTGTTCTTGAATCGATACCTGGAATGGACGGGAGACTATGAGGGCCTGAGAATCTTCAGGCCGTATCAGGTCTATCGAGCCGTAGTGCGAGCAAAAGTAGGTGGATTACGATTATCCCAGTTGGCCGAACACGGGGCGGAGGAAGCCAAGGCCAAATGCGATATGACAGGGTATCTGGAACTTGCGCATCGTTTCATAGCTCGACCAACTCCAGCGCTCATCCTCATGCATGGGGTTTCGGGAACGGGAAAAACGACCGTGTCTACAGAAATACTCAAAGCAATGGGCGCGATACGCATACGATCCGATGTAGAACGAAAGCGGCTGTTTGGATCAGGCCAGGAGTCCAAGGACACCGTTCCTTTCAAGGCCGGACTCTACCACCCAGACATGACCGTGCGTACCTATGATCAGATGCGTGATTTTGCGCGAACGCTATTGCAGGCGGGGTTCTCTGTCGTCGTTGATGCCACATTTCTTCAACAACAGCAGCGAGAATTATTCAGTCAGTTAGGCAAAGAGCAGGTATGTGACTGGTTTATCGTGGATGTCTTCGCTTCAGAGTCGGTACTGAAGGAGAGGATAGAGCGGCGATACCGAAAAGGTCGTGATGCGTCAGATGCGACTGTCGAGGTGATGAAACGCCAACAAGAAACCGAAGAGTCTTTAACTCAGGAAGAACTACGGAATGTGATCCCAGCGGATTCAACCGATCCACAATCGATTACCGCGGCCATCAAGGAAATCAAGCGAAAGATCGGCCTGTGATTCGGGCGAGGTTGGAGGCTGTAGTGGTCGATGGAGTCATGTTGGTGTTTTATGAGGTTGGCGCTGGTGGTGTGTGGTTCGCGAAAGAATGCCGAACCTCCTATGTTGATGAATGGGCAGAGCGTCATGAAACGGGAAACTCTCTAGTGGCAAGTGTTATCTTTAGTATTCTTTTCGGAGTGGCAATGTCTATCCATAACTAATGTCTGTTGCATTCTACCGCTACTTCATCAATTCTTGGATCCTTCCGTCGGTTCCTCCTAAGTCTAAATATTTTTGATAGTGATGTGTGGCTTTTTGCAGGTCTTCTTTGTGAAATTCATAAAAGGCCCCCACATTGAATTGGCCTTCCACGGAATCCGGTTGGAGCGCCAATCCTTTCTGATACGCTTCCTCTGCTTGGTCGAACTGTTTTTCTGCGACCAATAACACCCCCAAATTAAAATACGCCTCCGCATCTGTGGGTTTGAGTTGCGTAACCCGCTGAAAATGCTTAATGGCTTGTTGTGGCTGGTTGTGTTGTTGATAAAGGTATCCTAAATTGTAATGAGCATCTGTATGGTCGGGAACGATTTGTACGGCGTGTGTGTACGCCTTAATGGCTTGCGCGAATTGTTGGCCTTCTTCGGCAAGGCGTCCTAATAAATACCAGCCATCAGAATATTGTGGATCCTGAGTGGTGAGGCGTGTGAGGAGTTCTTGGGCACGATCCGTTTGGTTTTTTTTCATCAAGTGATACGCTAGGTGAAACAGTGCCTCCGAAGCTACGGGCTCTTGTGTGAGGACTGTTTCATATTCTTGGATAGCCTTGTCTGTGGAACCTGCTTGATCGAATGCTTTGGCTAACGTGAGCCGGGCTTCCCAAAAATTTGGATAAAGGGTGAGGGCCTGTTGGATTGCCTGTTGGGCCTCTTCTGTCTTTTCTTGATTCAAAAGCAATAACCCTAAATCATAGTGGGCTTGGGCGAAATTAGGATTTAACTTTACTGCTTGCTGGAGAGCTGGAATTGCTATGCTGGACTCCTGTGTGCGCTGATATTGTACTAATCCTAAAAAATGATGAGCCTCTGCGTAAGACGGGAATTCCGTTATGGCTTGTTGGAGAAGAGATTCAGCCAGTTGAAGGTTCCTGTCCTCAACGGCTTTTCCAGCTTTATGATAGAGATCTTCGGCGGGATGGCCAAATCCCGGTACGTGCCAGGATAAAAAAATGAATAAGATGATCGCAAAGACTGCGCGTGAAAAATTTCCCTCATAAGACAAACTGAAATATGTAACCATGCGCACCTCGAATGACGATGAATAAATTTATAAGAACGAGGGATTCTTCGAATTCCAAGAAAAAGGATGACCCTAAAAACTGGTCCCCGGCTCATTCACGAGAAGGTTGTATCTGTGCCACGACCTGCGGAAGCGTAAAGGGTTGAATGATCATGATATTATCGGGAAAGGCATGCTCAATCCAGGTCATGGCACCTTCTCCCTGACGATTGATGGCGATGGCGGGATGTTGACCTTTGGCTTCATTGAGTCGTTGTGGCGCACTAAAAGACGATCCGCGGTCGGAAGAGTGACGAACAAATATTTCACGACGAACCGGTGAGAGTTCTTCCCATACCACTGTGACGCGTCCATAGGAGTCAACTGCCATCTGCGGTTTATCGGGAAACGTGCCTTTGGATTGGTTGAGCATGGTTCTCGGGCTAAAGCTTTTGCCATGATCGTCAGACATGGCGATATAAATGCCAGGGACATCATCTGGCCCCTCGGTATACCAGGTTACATACAGACGGCCCTGGCCATCTACGGCGATGGATGCCGGGCGATGTGGGCAGCCATCAAAATTCCATCGGTCAGGTCCCACTACCACAGGCGAAGAGTAGGTTTTCCCTCCGTCAACTGAGCGGGCGACCACCGTTTCACGAAATTTGTCATCGATGACCTGTCTCCAGGCGATATAAATGCTGCCATCGGGAGCAGTCGTGAGGGAAGTTCGACAACACACACAGGCATGCCCTTCCAGCGAAATATTCTTTTCTACAGATTTTGCCGGTGAAACCAATCGGGTCACATAGGTTTTTGGGTTGTTTCGTCCCTCCCGAGAATCAATCCAACCGAGATGGACCGTTCCCTGCTTGTCGACACACAGATTATCAAAGCTGTGACTGGTTGGAGACGTATCATCGTTAATCATCACGGGTGGATCAAAAGATGCGGCCTTTTTATGGGAAGTGCTGAGCTGCAGGAGGCTCGCAAAGGGATTGCCTTGGCTTTGAGGGTCAGGAGAAGACCAGGAGAGATAGACGCGGTTTTCTGGTCCTAACGCGAGGCCAGGGGATTGGTGTAGGGCTGCTACCCCAGGGCTTTGCTTATTGACATGAATAGGTTCGGGGAAGATGTTGGCGCCGGATACTAATGAGACATAATAGAGTTCATGCCGATCCTTGCCCCCTTCTATCCATGCCAGGTGGCGAGTGCCGCTCCCATCAATTTGTATCGCTGGCCCTGAAACTGCTTTGGAGTGATGATTCAGCCGAATCTTTTCACCAAAGGTCATGGCTGCATGTATCAAACGCTGGTCGGAATAACTCAAGTTCGGCGTGATAAGTAAAAGCAGTACACAACTCAGTATCGAGAAAATCTTGAAATGGCAAGACATCGTTTTACTCCTTGGTTTCCCTGTAAGGAAAGCATCGTCTTTCGGTTATTGGATAAAAGGAGAAGATTGGGAGGGGACATAAGTCATCTACTTTCGACGGCCAATCTTCAAAGATGAAAAATACGTCCACCATTTGGGAAGAAAAGATTGCCATCTTCGGCTACCATGGTCTGCGCCGTCCTAAACCTTGGTGAGTGGACTGAGTCAGTCATCTGTCAATGCGTTAAGAAACATGAATATTGTTAATCGGATGATAGAGGTTGAGTCGCGATATTCATGCTGGTGATGCCGCTCACTCGAACTTTGTCCATCACCTGAATCACTAATCCGTGGTGAATCGATTCATCGGCATTGATGATGACATTGGGATCAGGATCTCGTTGTCGGACATCGGTCAGACGGCTTTCCAGCTTACCAAGTGGAATCTGTTCTTTATTGAAAAATATGGTCCCGTCTTTTGTAATCGAAAGCGAGACCTCTTCCTGGATTTTATCGGTGGATGATTCAGCCTCCGGCAAATTTACCGGCATGCCTCGTTGAAGTGTCATAGACAAGGTGGCAATCATGAAAAACACCAAAAGAAAAAACATGGTGTCAATCATCGGTATGATTTCAATGCGGGCTTTTTTCTTTGCGGCAGCAGGGAGCCTCATAAGAATCTTAATGCCACTTCTGGGAGTCGTCGCCTAGCAATATACCAGGGACGGATAAATGGTGGTTGTATTTTGCCTTAACCTGGGGATGTCACCCCTAGAATAACGAAGGAGGGGTGACATCTTCAATTTTCTATTGAAAAACGACTCTCATACAATTAACAGGTTAATTGAATTTCCATTCAAGGCCCCCAAACCCGCTAATGCCTTGGCCGGGATTGAAAAACCGGCCTTGACTGTCATTCACGACGACCGCGCCGGCATAGGTTTGGTCGGTTAAATTTCTTCCTTCGGCAAAAAATGACAGATTGGGACTATACGAATATCCGGCGCGGAGATTCACAAGGAAATAAGCCGGATTCTTAGCCGTATTGAGGGTATCCACATAAAATCCAGCCATGGACCATTCAAAATTCGGAGCAATCCACAATCCGACTGGATGATCATAGCGCACTTCACCCGTGAGAAAATGTTCCGGGGCGCCGGGAACGCGATTGCCATCTTTCGCAACGAAGACGGAAGGGCCGACTGCCCCTCCTGCTTTCACGTCATCCGTAAATTTGAAATAGGACCAGGTATACGCGGTTCGCACCGTGATGGAGTCACTGTCATGTTTGGGACCTGGGGCCAGTAGTCCGTGCGCGACCACCATGGAGCCGCCGGCCTCAATCCCCAGATGACGGGTTCCCTCGGCATTCTGAAACGTGCCCTGATTGTTGATGTTCGAGGCTAATATCTCCTTTTGCATTTCGAGATCGAAGAACGTGAGGTCCCATGACATCCGTTGATCCTCTGTTGTGCCTCTGGTCCCAATTTCAAATTGCCAGGCCCTCTGGGCGTCGAGGTCCAGAAAGGCACTGGTGGGAGTTGATCCGTCGGGGTTCACGGATGAGGTTAATTCCAGGTTGATTGGTGGTTCGTACCCCCGGCTGACGTTTCCATAAATTTGTGATGTGGGAGTCGTCCGGTAGACGAACCCGGCTTTAGGGGTAATCGCATTGAATTGGCGCACGTCAGTA
This sequence comes from Nitrospirales bacterium, assembly GCA_040904705.1. GTDB lineage: Bacteria > Nitrospirota > Nitrospiria > Nitrospirales > UBA8639 > Nitrospira_E. The sequence continues at coordinate 11,112 of JBBDSY010000038.1, forward strand.
CGGCTGCTGGTTTGGGCTCCTGAAAATGGACTGAAGAGTTGGTTGCGGCCCTGGCGAATGCTGTAATCCCATCGGCCTCCGGCGATCAGGATAAAATCGTTAGTGACACTAAATTGGTTTTCCAAATAGGTGCCAAAATTTGTTGTTTCCAAGCTAAGATTCTGTGTTTGGGTTCCACGATTACCCAAATTATTTACAAACCGGCGTTGATTGGTATCTCCGTATCGTGGCTGATGGCCGATGATGAAAAAGTTTTCATGGCCAAAAATTGAATGCGAATTGCCGTAACGAATTTCTCCTCCCACATTGTAGTTGTCTTGGACAATGGTCTGAAAAATGGGGTGATCTAGGAATTGGTAGGAATAATAGGGAATAATTTCAAAGTATTGGTGGGCGGCAAAATCGTTTCGATAGGCCACGCCGGCCCGAATCAGGGTATAATACCGTCCGGCTTTGCAGGCCTGATTAGGTCCACAGGCAAAAGGGCTGATCCCACCCAAGGTATTGGCTTGTTGATTATCGGATTCCAACTGTGCTTGGGTCAACGAACCAGGAATCCGTTCAGCCACCACTCCTCCCAATATGTAAGCGCGCACTTCCTGGTGGGTGCCAATCTTAAATCCAAAATTGGCATTGAGTCGTTGACGGTCTTGTTGCGCGTTGTCTTGGAATCCGTCCTGATGATTGCCCGACACACTGATATAATAATCGGCCGTCACATCCATCGTTCCCAATTTCATAGGTTTGGTGACGTATCCGCTGGAAACCTGTCCGGAATAGAGTCCAAAGCTCCCTCCCAATAATCGTACTTGTAAGGTCGAGGCGTTGTATCCGGTTCTCGGGACAAAATTAATCGCGCCTCCAATCGTATTCGCCCCATACCTGAGCGCGTTGGCTCCTTTATATATTTCCACCCGCTCATAGGCATTCAAGTCAATGGATTCAAAATCGGAAAATCCGTCGGCATCCCCGAAATAGATTCCGTTAATCAAAATGTTGATTCCCCGATGGTGAAAATTATTCCTGAGTGAGGTTCCTCGAATTTGGAATTGGCCTTCATCGGCTCCGAATCGTGTCTGAAATCGTACGCCGGGAACAAATTGTACAATGTCATTTAAATTCAGGGCACGAGACTCTTGAATTTGCTTTTCTTCGATGATCACCGTACTGGCCGGCCGGCGGGCTATTTCTTCCTTCACGATGTCGATGTTCTCGATCCGTTTTCCTTCCACGGTAACCATGGGCAATGTTTCAATGGATTCTTCAGCCAGACCCAGTGGGGGCAGAATGAGGAGGAAGGCGATCATCGCAAGCAAGGGCGTGGTAAAGAATAACTTGTGTTGTTTCGGACATGTATGGGCACTCATAGGTTGCAAATATCCTTTCAAAATCACACATATACATCGCTGTTGAGCCACACAAGACCAAAGCCTTGGAGGCGGGGATATCAAAGGGGTTGAGTTGGTGAGGGAAATCGAATTATTTCGGGGGACCGCGAGCGGAAGTCGGAGTCAGAGTGGCCTCAGTCGGGATGAGGGTATTGAGAAATAGGAATCCGACAAGCAATAAGGGGAGGGAGATCAGCGCTCTCTGATTCATGTCGGCTGCATTCGCTTTCGAGCCGACTTGGCAAGCCCATGTGCAGAGCAGCGAGTGGGAAACGTTGTTTTGCGAATGGGAATGGTTGGCTACCGGACGGAGGTCATGGGAGGATGCGCAAAAGGTAGCGACACTGATAAGGACCAGGTATAAACCGGCCAAGGCCAAGCACAGAGATTGAATGAATCGCGGGATCATGTCCTTAAGGGGTTCTTGGCAAATCCTATCCACATTCAGAAACCTAGAGGTGGGAGTCATTTTGATAGTTGTTGACCATGAAAATGTCCATCACAGAATGTATCTCCAACGTTTTTTCACGATTCAATTGAAATGCCTACGGTTATGAATCACATCGTTTAGTGGGAGGATCCTTTTCCCCCTAATGCCGCTTCTGTTTTTGTCGCATAAAATTCGATTTTTTCTGTTTCTTGTTCCACTCGGGATAAGAAAAAGTTGTATGGGATGAGGGTGGTGACTGCCACAAAAATTCCAGCGGCCGTACAAATCAGCGCCTCTGCGACTCCGCCGGTTACCGCGTGAGGATTACCCAGGCCTGATTCAGACATGATGCCGAATGAATCGATCATGCCAATGATGGTTCCCAATAGGCCAAGGAGTGGCCCGAGCGTGATCACGGTATCTAATGCAGGAAGGCCGCGTTTCATTTTTGTGAGTTCAAGGATGGCAGCGGCTTCCATGGCTTGACTGGGAGAAGTGGTGCGTTGGTGAACCCCTGTCGAAATGACCCGCAGCACTGGACTAGGTTGTTGCTCGGCTACAGCCAAGGCATCGGTGAACTTCTCTTGCTCGATCAGCGAAAGCATCTTGGGCGCTAAGCGGCTCGCTCCAAACTTGTTAACATAGATCAATCGTTCGATGCTGATAGTGAGGGCTAAGAGAGAGCAGGCGATGATCGGAATCATCATCCAGCCGCCCTTCATGAGTATGTTGAGAAATTCCATTCAGATGTCTTTCTTGGTGTCGATGAATAGTTAACGGTTCAGATCAAATTTAATGGGAATATCAACCCATTTGGTGATGGGGATGTTCCCATCTTTGGCAGGGTCAAATGTCCAGCCTTTGACGGCGTCTTGTGCGGCTTCATCCAATGTGGGATGCCCACAACTTTGTCGAATTTTCACCTGACTTGGCACGCCGTTCGTGTCGACAAGCGTTCGGACGATGACCGTGCCTTCCCATCCAGATTCTCTTGCGACTCGTGGGTAAACAGGTCTGGTGGATGAGATGATGGTTGGTCTTGTCATCGTTGGCCCCGGCCGAGCAGGCGGGGCGGCGGTGAGTGTCCGGGGTGTCGTCAACATTGGCGGTGCTGGCAGTGAGGGTGTTTCGTGTGGTGCTTTCCTTGCCGTAGGCATCGGAGGTAATGCTCGATTCTCAGAGTGCCGTCGAGTAGTTACAGGAGGCAAGGTCGATGCTGCGTGTGGAGCGTGCGACGGCGCCCGCATTTTCATCAAACCTCTGACCTTCATGGCTTGTGAGGCGCGGGTATCATTCAGGATCGGGTTCACGTGTTCGGGTGCTGCCAAAGGAGATGGCTTTATGCCCGTTAATGGTGCTGGTGCGCTCGGCAAGAGAGGCACCGGAGGTTGTGAGCGGTTGGCTGTAGCCTGGGGCATAGGCGGGGGTGCCGGTTTGGGGGTAAAAGTCTGAGGTTGTGAGGGTGGCGTCGGATCTGGCGGAGTCTGAGTGACTTCTGGTGACGGCAAAAAAGTGACCTGAACCGTTGGAGGTTCCTCCTTCACGATGGTGACTGGTGGCATAAACGTCAGGCCGATCACGAGCAAGCTATGCAGCGCCATGCTGCCCAAGGCGCTCAAAACAAAAGTTTGGGTATCCGAAGGTTGTTCAGGGAATGTAGAGGTCATGACCCGATCCGTGTCAACAGTTTGGTAATCCGTTCATCTTGCCCGCCAAGCTTCACATATTCTTTATAATATTCCAGAGCTTTTTTAGGAGTATTCAGGTGGAATTCATAGAGTAATCCTAAGTTGAAATGGGCCTCTGAAAGACGAGGATTGAGGGCCAATGCGGCTTGGTATTGTTCTTCTGCCTGTTTCAATTTGGAAAGGGCTGAATAGACTACACCTAGGTTGATGTGGGCTTCGGGATTATTTTGATCCAGGCGGAGAACATTTTCAAAGGCTTCAGCGGCCTTGGTGTATTGCTCGTCTTGTTGATACAAGATCCCCAGGTTGAAATAGGGGTCGACCAGTTGTTGTTGGAGGGCGATCGCCCGTTGATAGGCGCCAATGGCTTTTTTCGTTTGGTTCGTATGTTGTGCCAGTGAACCGGTCAGGAGCCACCCATTCACATGTTGGGGGTTCTGGGCCGTCAAGTGTTCAACATACGGCTGAGCCTTTTCGGGATTCCCTTGTTGAACGAACCAAAAGGCCAGGCCGTAAAGAGAGTCAGCCTGATGAGGGTCTAATTCCAAAACCTTCTGATGCGCCTCAATTGCCTTTGCAGCCTGTTGTTGCTGATCGTACAGTCCCGCTAGTGCCGTCCAGCTTTCGAGATAATTCGGGTAAACGGTTGTCGCCTTGCGAAAGGCCTGCTCGGCCTGTTCAGGTTGTCCATGATCTTGAAAGGCAAACCCTAAATCCACATAGGCTTGAGCAAATGAAGGATAGGCCTTGACCGCCTGTTTCAGTGCGGCAATGGCTTGTTCCGGTTGATGAAGTTGCGTCCAGACTAAACCTAAAAGGTGATGGGCTTCTGCATACTGAGGATAGAGGTGAATCGCACGTTCCAACGGCGTTTGCGCGGAAGTCCATTGCTTGTTCTGATACGCAGAATAGGCTTGGGTTACGAGCTCTTGGGCTTCTCCGGCATCACTGCGTGGTGTGGGGCTGAAGGCCAAGACGAGGGCACACAATAAGAAAGGGTAGGTATTTCGGGTAATGTTCATCAGTTGTTCCTTTTTGATTTTGTCAGAATTCTTTTACTGTACTAAATCAAATTGAATGGGAATATTGACCGTCGTGGCCACAGGAAATCCCCCATTTTTGGCTGGTTCAAAGGTCCAATGTGTTGCGGCGTCGATGGCCTGGTCATCGAGCAATGGATAGCCGGAACTTTGGTGAATAGTGCCGGATTCCACGGATCCCTCAGGGGAAATTTTCAGACGTACGATGGCCCGGCCATGCCAGCCCTGCTCCCGAGCGCGTCGCGGGTACAGGGGGCGTTCGGTTTTCAATGGCTTGACGGGAGTATGAAGATTGACGGCCTTTGCGGTTTGATCCACAAGGATGTGTGACTGAGTGGGGAGTGGCTTCATGATTTTCAGATCTGGAAGAAGCAAGTGTGTCGTGAGCCTCAGAGAATCGTGTGGAGGGAATCCCGGCCTTGGGAATGCTAGGTCCCGGGGTTCCTGCTCAATCACTGTTCCGGTAATCTCGATCACCTCTAATGTTTCAATCTCTTCTTTCATCAATGCAGGCTCCATGTCTCCAGCGATGGCGAGGGGGACAAGTATCAGAATGGCCATGAAGCAGAGACTGAAACTGTGAAATGCAGGTGGTGGAGAGATGACCAAAAGTTTAATCATGTCCATAACACCGGTACTTCACAAAAACGTTTGCCAAAAAGGGGTGAAATGTAAGATCCCAATTCATGGATAAGGTCAAATGGACTCTATCTTTACTCTGCAATCTACATAGGGGCTTATGACCCCTATTAACAGACTATGACAGCCTTAAGGTGAACTAGGTGAATATCCTGACCTTTAGCCGCTCAATTCAGCATTGGGACTAGTCGTACTCAGTCCCCGAAGTTGAGCCAAGGGTCAGGCAGACAGAAAATCTTGAAAAGGTTTTGGAGGCGCTCGGCTGTGGAGGAAGATCTGAGGAGGAGTCGAGATCGAAGCAATGGGTAATGGCTGAAAAATGCGTAGGAGTAAAAATTTTGGAGTGAAAATTTGTGAGTCAGTGGAAATCGTTTGTGCAGCCGCACACATCCAGGCGCAAATACCTGTGGTATGGGTTTTGGCTGAATGGTGTTGATGTTCAACAGAATGTGACCCGATATTGAGCTGCATCGACCCCATCATGAGGATGATCGCGAAGCTGAGTGAGAGGGAGAATGCTTTGATGAATCGGTGCATTGTGACCACCAACGGAAAAGGGAACAGGCTCACAGAAAGATTGATACGCTAGGTGAAAAATCGTATGAAACTCGTCAATATCCTGTCAAGTTAGAAAGGACAAGATGGAGAGGGGGGATGCCGCTCTATAGGCTTGGATTGTCTGACATTTGTGAAGCATCCGAGTTGATTCCCATCGATATTTCGGTATACTAATGACATTCAAGAGAGCAGAAGGCTTTCCAGCCAGAAATTCCTATCTCTTATTGAGTCACCCCGCAGCCATTTTCTTATTTCAAAGGTAGCCTGGGACTATGTTTGTACGTCTTTTGAATATTCTATTTGGCAGTAACAATGATCGAGAGCTGAAACGGCTCAAGCCTCAGGTTGACAAGGCGAATGCCTTTGAGCCCTCAATTCAACCCCTGGCCGATGAGGGGTTGGCGGAGAAGACAGAAACCTTCAAGAAGCGTCTGGAAGCCGGTGAAACGCTCGATGATCTCCTCCCCGAGGCGTTTGCGGTGTGTCGGGAAATGTCCAAGCGAAAATTGGGAATGCGGCACTTTGATGTTCAATTACTCGGCGGCATGATCTTACATCAAGGCCGCATTGCTGAAATGCGAACGGGTGAAGGTAAAACCCTGGTCGCCACGCTTCCCCTCTATCTCAATGCCCTGGATGGTAAAGGGGCGCATTTGGTCACGGTGAATGACTATTTGGCCAAGCGGGATGCACAATGGATGGGGCCGCTCTACCATGGCTTAGGGTTGTCTGTCGGCATCATTCAACACGAAGCTTCTTTTCTCTTTGATCCCACCTACGATGCGCCTGATAAGCGGCTGCAATTTCTCCGTCCCTGCTCCCGCCAAGAAGGGTATGGGGCTGATATTACCTATGGCACCAATAACGAATTCGGCTTTGATTACCTGCGGGATAATTTGGTGGTCACCAATGCTGAACAAGGAGTCCAGCGAGAACCCAATTATGCCATCGTGGATGAAGTGGACAGTATCCTGATTGATGAAGCGCGTACGCCCTTGATTATCTCCGGTCCGACTGAACAAAGCACCGATTTGTATTACCAAATCGATCACATCATACCCAAGCTGACACGAGAAGAGGATTTTACGATCGAAGAAAAAACCAAAACCGTGTCATTGACGGATGAGGGCAATGTCAAAGTTGAACAGTTGCTGGGCGTGGACAATCTCTATGATTTGAAACACTTGAATTTAGTGCACCATGTCGTCAAAGCGTTGCAGGCCCATGCCTTGTATAGACGGGATGTGGAATATGTCGTGAAGGATGGAGAGGTCGTCATTGTCGACGAGTTTACCGGACGGATGATGCCTGGTCGTCGCTGGAGTGATGGACTCCATCAAGCGGTGGAAGCCAAAGAAGGCGTGAAAATTGCGAATGAAAATCAGACCTTAGCGTCGGTGACCTTTCAAAATTACTTTCGGATGTACAAGAAACTCGGTGGCATGACGGGAACCGCCGACACTGAAGCTGCAGAGTTTGCCAAGATCTATAATTTAGAAGTGAATGTGATCCCCACCAATCGATCAATGATTCGCATCGATCATCCCGACGTGGTGTATCGGACCGAAAAAGAAAAGTTCGAGGCCATCGCGGATGATATTAAAGAGCACCATGAAAGTGGCCAACCGACATTGATCGGCACTATTTCGATTGAAAAATCCGAACGCCTGTCGGCTCTGCTCAAACAACGGGGCGTGAAACACAACGTGTTGAACGCCAAGTTCCACGAGAAAGAAGCCGAAATCATCGCTCAGGCGGGGCAGAAGGGCGCGGTCACCATTGCCACGAATATGGCCGGTCGGGGGACCGATATTTTATTAGGTGGGAGTCCCGAAGCCCTCTTCAAACAGCAATTCATTTATAAGGGTGAAGAGTTGAATGAAGAAGAGCTAGCGAAAGCCTTTGAGACAATAAAAGCGGAATGTGAGGCCAATAAGGAGGAAGTTCTGGCTGCGGGCGGCTTGCATATCGTCGGGACGGAACGTCATGAAAGCCGGCGCATTGATAATCAATTACGGGGTCGTGCTGGCCGCCAAGGTGACCCAGGGTCTTCGCGCTTTTTCCTGTCTCTCGAAGACGATCTCCTGAGAATTTTTGCATCGGAGCGGGTGTCCAACCTCATGCTGAAATTAGGCATGGAAGAGGGGGTGCCCATTGAACACCGGATGGTCACCAAATCGATTGAAAATGCGCAGAAGAAAGTCGAAGGGCATAATTTTGAAATTCGGAAACATCTTCTGGAATATGACGATGTCATGAATAAACAACGCGAGGTGATTTATAAACATCGACAAAGCGTGTTGAAGGCGACGGATGTCCGTGAAGAAGTGATGGATATGCTTGACGGAATTGGCGAGGGCTTGGTGGAGACCTATTGTCCTGAAGTACAATATTCCGAAGAATGGGACTTTGCCGGATTGGTGGAATCGGTCCACGGGCAATTTGGCATAGAGACCTTCAGTGTCGACGATTTAAAAGAAGTGGGCCGCGATGCGCTCAAAGAAGATCTTCCCGCAAAACTCAAGCAGGCCTATCGCGACAAAGTGCACAATCTGGTGGAAGAACATGGGGCGAGCGAAGAACTCATCCATTATATTGAGCGGACTATTTTGTTACAGATGATCGATCAGCATTGGAAGGATCATCTGTGGGGAATGGATCAATTGAAAGACGGCATTGGTTTGCGCGGGTATGGCCAAAAAGATCCGTTAGCTGAATATAAGCGGGAAGGCTATGACATGTTTGCGGGGATGATGGATCGCATCAAAGGCGACACCCTGGAGCGGCTCTTTAAGTTTCAATTGGTGCGTGGCGAACGGCCGGAAGCCGAAGTGGAAGCCCCGCGTCCCCAACAAATGAGTCTCAACCGTGGAGAAGCCGCCACGGCCCCGAAGCAACCCGTCCATCGCACCGAAGACAAAGTTGGTCGCAATGATCCCTGCCCCTGTGGCAGCGGCAAAAAATACAAAAAATGCCACGGGGCCTAACTGCTGCATTTCCTTCCGAAACTTTCAGAACAAACAGTCAATTCTTTGTGGGGGCTAAAGCCAGGGCAACCCCTAGCATGTATGTTTGCAAGGCCGGTGGTGATGTGCTTATCACCAGGATACGCCGCCTTTGTCTTTCAGATCATCCCCAACTTTTGAGCATAACTCGACCGCGCTATTTAGCTTGCGGATGTTACACAGGCCAAGTTCATTTTTTTCATCAGGCTCCTGATTTCAGATTGCCTGGCACTCAACAAAAAAATGAGGTTCTATTTTCCCACAGTGCCAAAAACAAAATTACAGAATTCATCAAACAAACAAAAGAGCGTCCAATTTAACCTTTGAAATTCATATTGAAAGCAAAGGGCGAATACATGAATTAATTGATGAACGCGCAAAAAAAACTCAGGCAGATCTTGTTGTTATGGGATTGACCAATAAATCAAGCGACACGCCTTCATTTGTATCGACCACAATTGAGCGCGTCATCAAAACGAGCAATTATCCTGTTTTAATGGTTTCCCGCAAGGTGACCGGGCTTTATCATAAGGCTTTGTTGTATCTGGATATGGATGACTTATCATCTGGCGCTTTTAATTTGGCTGCTCAATTTAATCCGAAAGGGAGCTTTCTGCTTCTGCCAGCTTTAAACGTTTTGTCTAAAAACTCAGCAGGTCTGTGGTCCAGATTTAAAGCGAAAAGATATAATAGCAGAAAAGAGCGATTTATAGATGAGGTAAAGAAAGTTTTGAGAAATTATCAGGGCGCTCCTGATAGTATTCATTACAATGATATTCATGATAGAGGAGCCAACTTGCCTTTGGCTGAAGCGCAAAAAAGAGCGAAGCCGATCTTGTTTGTATTGATTTGCATAGATACATGGCTTCCTTGCATTTAAAAGTAAAAGGCTTTGCAGGCAAGCTGTTGGAACATCCCCCCTGCGATGTTCTCGTCATGAAAAGGATGTAACGATGAAATATTTATTGCTTGTACCTCCTGTTCTCGCTGCTCTTTAGCTCGGAACTTTTCTTTGATCTGGATACGCCGATCCTATTTTTGATGCTGGCATCCTCGCGCAGATATTTCGCCTCACGGTTTTCTTTACCGGGTTTGGATATTTTGTATGGCACTAGAAATATCTCAGAAAGCACCCCCGAAACGAAAACATCTAAAGCCTTGTCTTTCAAGTCATAAAAGCTAATTTTTCGCGGAAAACACTTCTCATTTTTCTTAAAATCTATAGAATAATGCCCAGAGAAAAATGGAGGTAAAAGCGATGCAAAAATATCAGGATATTCTCTTTGTCAGTACTGGGATGACAGATGAAACAGACGCCTTAAAGCAGGCTCTGAGCATTGCCAGAAATAATCAGGCAAGCCTGACCGCCTTGATCATTCATCCGAAATTTCCCTCGCATCTTGCGGATTATGAGAAAAAACATGAGCAAGCCCTTATGGATGAGCTACGCGCCACCATTCAAAAAGTCAGTCAGGAGATCGGCGTAGATTCAGAATCGATGACGCTTACCATGGAAGCGGAGAGAAAAACCAAACCCGCCATTTCCATTATTAAGCATGTTTTGAAAGGCTCTGTTGATCTGGTGATCAAACAGGCTGAACAAAAAGACAGCGGTAAAGGGTTTAAGGCGCTCGATATGGACTTGCTGCGCCAGTGCCCTTGTCCTGTGTGGTTGTGTCGTCCGATTGAACATCACCGTCAGGATATAAAAATCGCCGTCGCCATTGATGCCGAAAGCGAAACGGATGAAGGTCGCGACCTGTCTATACGGCTTTTAACGGCGGCAGATGCGATGGCCACAGATTGCAATAATGCCATTACCGTTATTTCCTGCTGGGAATATGAATTCGAAGAATATTTGAAGCATAATGCCTGGGCACCGCTCCCTGAAGATCGTGTTGCAGAAATCGTCATGGAAGCGGGGAATAATAATCTCAGTGCACTAAGGATGTTAATGCGACAAGCTGGCATTGTCAGCAAAACCGATATTCACCATATTAAAGGGCAGCCGGAAGAAATCATTCCTCAATTCATCGAGGACCACACCATTGACATTCTTGTTATGGGTACAGTAGCTCGGTCAGGCCTTTTGGGGTTTATTATAGGAAATACGGCAGAGAATGTCCTACAGAAAGTAGGTTGTTCTTTGTTGGCCCTTAAGCCGAACGGATTTGTCTCTCCTGTCAAAGCGTATTGATGAGGAAAACGAACGAAATATTATAAGAACACTGTCTTAGTGCGGTAGACAGAGGAACAATTGCCCAATTTAGATTTTTTACATGCATCCCCGTTTTATGAATTAACCGCGCTTTTGACTCTGGCTGCTGCTGTTGGCTTTATCGGCCTTTTGTTACGTCAACCGATGATTGTCAGCTTTATCGCAGTAGGTGTTCTGGCAAGTCCCTCAGCTCTTGGAATCGTAGAGTCCCGCGAAAACATTGAGATTCTTGCAGAGCTGGGTATTGCCGTTCTACTTTTCCTTGTCGGGTTGAAGCTGGATTTACAACTGGTCAAAGCCCTGGGGCCTGTATCCTTGGCTACGGGTCTTGGGCAGGTGTTTTTTACAGCATTTTTGGGATTTTTCATTGGCCTATGGCTCGGGCTTGATGTTGTAACATCGCTTTATGTGGCGGTGGCTCTGACGTTTTCCAGCACGATTATTATCGTCAAGCTGTTGTCTGATAAAAAGGAGGTTGATTCCCTGCATGGGCGCATCGCCATTGGTTTTTTGATTGTTCAGGATCTTTTCGTTGTGTTCGCCATGATGGTGCTATCCGCTTTCGGCGTTGGCGCACAAGGCGGTGAGGAGGCGAATGCTCTTATTCAGATTGGAAGCGTCGTCTTGTACGCGTTCATTATGCTTGGCTTTGTGATAGTCTTTATCCGGTATCTGGCTACGCCCCTTGTAGGTAAAATAGCGCATTCAGCAGAGCTTCTCATTGTGTTTGCAATCGGCTGGGCGGCTCTCCTGGCGGCGGTTGGGGATTATTTTGGCCTGAGCAAGGAACTGGGCGGTCTTCTGGCCGGTATCTCTCTGGCATCTACGCCGTTCAGAGAAGCGATCATCGCGCGGCTGTCATCGTTGCGGGATTTCTTGCTTTTATTCTTCTTTATCGTTCTTGGTACGCAGCTGGATCTTAGCTTACTGGGCGATCAGGTTTATCCGGCTTTGATTTTCTCAGTTTTTGTATTGATCGGAAATCCCATGATCGTGTTGGCGATTATGGGATATATGGGATACCGCAAGCGTACAGGCTTTTGGGCCGGTATGACTGTGGCCCAAATCAGCGAGTTCTCTCTAATTTTCATGGCGATGGGTGTCACTCTCGGGCATGTGAATTCAGAAGCCCTTGGGTTGGTTACGCTTGTCGGTTTAATCACGATTGCATTGTCTGTCTATATGATTACCTATTCCCATACGCTTTACAGATGGTTGGAACCGGTCTTAAGCATTTTCGAACGCAAAGTGCCTGTTCGGGAAGAAGCCGAGGCAACTCAAAACATTGAGAAGAAAAAATATGATGTTATTTTGTTGGGGCTTGGACGCTACGGTTCGGCTATTGCAGAGCATCTGAAAGCAGACAAAGTCAAACTTTTGGCTGTAGATTTTAATCCTGACGAAGTGCGCAACTGGAAAGCGATGGGCTATGATGCAGTTTACGGCGATGCCTGCGATCATGAATTCATAGGCACGCTGCCTTTAAAGCATGCAAAGTGGGTTATTTCCGCTATGCCGCAACATGATCTTGGTGTTACACATCAAGACCCTCGCCTGACCCTGATTGATGGATTAAAAAGGGAAGGTTTTCAAGGTAAAATTGCCGTATCAACGCAAAGGGCCAGCGAAAAAGAGGCCCTAAAACAAGCAGGCGCTAATCTGGTATTTTTGCCCTTCCATGATGCAGCTGACCGCGCTGTTACGCGCATGCGGGAAGTTGAGTGATTATACTAATAAACGTGGCGGCGATGTTTGGCTGTGAGGATGACGACCCACCGTGCCGTTTCATCGACACGATAGATGACGCGATAGGTTCCCACTCGGAGAGAGCGTCGCCCGGCATGCGGACCGACCAATGGTTTGCCAAGGTAGGGCTGCTCAGCTAGGCTTTCGAGTTTGGTCAGCAGTCGGTCGGCGACCCGTCGGTTTGCCCCAGTGAGCTGTTTCAGATCCGCTTCAGCTTGCGGGGTGACGCGAATCTCATACATTACGATTGAGTGAGTCGTTTCTTGAGTGTAGCGAACGATATGGTGCGTCCGGTTTTCGCCTGTTTTTCTGCCTTGGCGATGGCGGCTTCTTCGTCGGGAGACCGTTGGAGGTCCAAGGTTTCCAGCAATCCTTCGTACTCATCGGCACTCAAAAGAACGGCGGTATCTGTCCCATTGCGCGTGATAATAATCCGGTCATAGGTTCGATCAACTTCATCTACTAAGGCCGATAATTCAGCTTTTGCTTTCGCTAGCGGTATCGTTCGTCTCATACCCTGTGCCCTTTCGGTTGAATATTCTGATAGGTGGGCATTGTTTGTGTAGACTATAATTGTAGTCTCATTTGGTTGAGTGTCAAGGCAGGGGGAAAAGAATAGGGGAGCACCCATTATAAGAGAAGGTGTTGTTCGATAAAATGTAAAAGTAGCAGGAACCTTGGAAATTCTTACGAAATAGGGATCAGGTTGGTTGCTTCATAGATATGGTGCCCCCCTATGCCCCGGCCTGTTCGCATCGAATACCCTCTGGCGACTTATCATGTGGTGAATCGCGGACGACAGCGTCAACGGATCCTTCATGCCCCCTCGTACTTCACGCGTTTCTAGAGACCCTGGTGGAAGCCCTTGAACGCTTTGGTCTGGTGATTCATGGATAGGGCTTGATGGGGAACCATTTCCGTCTGCTTCAAACCTCTCGGGGGAATTTCGGTCGCGTCATGCGTCATGACAATGGGGTCTGTACGTAAAAGACCACTTGGTAGGTCCTCATTCATTTCCATGCTCCGTTTTTTATCATTCCGAATCCGCTCTCACGCTCGCATTTCTTCAATGGGATGTGTTGGCGAGCCCCTCAATTCCTGCAACGCTCCCACCCTAATTCCCTTCTCCATTCACGCCAAACATGCACAATGAAAGGCGACGAAGTTACCCTTCTAGAAAGGCTCCTGGAGTTATGGCGACCTGAGGAAAGGCGCGCAGCACTTGGCGATCCGCCGTTACCAGCCGAACGCCCAAGTCCATGGCCACACTCACAAATTCACAAGCATAGGCGGAGCACCCGGATTCCTTCGCCAACTGAAGCACTCGGTGAGAGACTACCGAATATTCTCGTCCAGATATCCACTGCTCGGCTTCAGCCACAATGGCCTGCACATGGTCAATGCTAATCTCTTGGTTCCGTTCAAGGCCCACTAGGGTATTCCGAAATTCTGAACGCCAGAGTAATGGAGCCGCCCATTCTGGATCTTTTCGTAACACGCCTTCGGCCTCTCTCGTACGTTGTCCGGTTATGTAGAGATACACCAATAAATTGGTGTCTGAGACGATCACGGTCTCCCTTTCTCTTTTAACTCTCTGAGAGATTTGTCGGTGAGACGCGTGTGAGCAGGCACCTGTCGAATCGCACGCGCTGTGGCTAACAGGTTTTCAGGTTCCAACGGGACACTTTCCGCAGCACATTCAAGACATCGAATTACTTCATGATTGAGACTGCGACGGTGCGCGGTGGCCTGATTTTTTAGCTTTTCCACCAACGGCTCGGGAATGTTTTTAATGGTCAAGTTAGCCATAGGAAACCTTCTGAAAATCCAATATGGTTCCAAAATGGAACCGTAGGGAAATCTTAATTCAGTTTTTTGCAGGTGTCAACGCGATTACAAAATTCCAAAAATTCTAGTAGGGTGTAGAAGAGACCTGAGGCAGTGCGCCGAGAAAAGGAAAGCTTCAAGATGTTGAGCACAGGAGAATTGGTATGCAGGCGAAAGTCGCCCTCTTCGGAGTTCACAAATTGGGGGCAGCGGTGACATCCGCTTGCCCGGCACACCGGTCTTATCAGGCGTTTCTAGAGACCCTGGTGGACTCTCATGAACGCTTTGGCCCGGTGATTCATGGATACTGCTTGATGGAGCGCCATGACCATTTCCTGCCTCAAACTCCTCGCGGTGACAGGCGAGTGTTTTTGATTTGAGATAGGTACTATGGTAGGTATTTTAATATGAATAAAGTATCCCCTTTGCGACGAGTGACGGCTAATTTGCCTGCAACCTTGTTGAAGGAAGCATGCCAAATCTCAGGAAGAGGCATTACGGAAACCTTGGTCGAAGGCTTAACCTTAGTGAAACGACGGGCTGCTGCTGGAAAAGCCGCCAAGTTGCGTGGGCGGGTGAATTTGGCGATTGATCTTGAGACCTCTCGTGAGCGCCCTGGTCGTTGATACCTCCAGTTGGGTCTCATATTTTTTTTCTTCCGGCCCTTCTGTTATTGATGAAGCGTTAGTTGAAGGGCGTGTGGTTCTTCTCCCCTGGTTGTTGCTGAATTGGTCAGTGGTCGGCTGACTACCCGCCAACGCACTGAACTTGAATCTTTTTTAGCCGATCTTCCTCTCTGCCAAGCTGATTTGATCATTGGTTGCGTGTCGGCATTTTACGGGCCAAATTGTTCTCCATTGGCCTTTCCGTTTCTACACCCGATGCCCACATTGCTCAATGTGCCCTTGATCTGCATGGAGATTTGCTGAGTGAAGACGGTATTTTCTCTAAAGTGGCCAGGAAAACGGCACTGAAAATCTGGGTCACTTAGACTGTTGAGAGCCAAGAATTACATTGAGAGTTCAAGTCAGGGGGTTGAGGGTTGCGTCTTGCAGTACCATATTCTTCTGCCTTGCCATCCCATTCTCCGTTTCCCGTGTTCCCAATTTACTTCCTCACGTCTACCCGAATCGGTTCTCTTCGTGATCTGGCTTTCTTTCTACCGTGTTGCAGCTTGACCTTGATCTTTGGAAGAGCCGGGTGTGGGCCAGGCAGCCGAGGCTTTCTTGTTTCGGAAAAAATGGACCAAGCTATCTTCGCCCAGGTTGGCTACATCATATCGGGCTGACGCAAAACTAGGGAGGGGCGTCCCGACTCGTTGTGCTCAAACAAGGTCCGCCGTTTTATTTATGTGTCAATCTGGTAGGCCAACCTGAAGGCGAGAGAAATTTCGAACTGGGAGGCAAGTTGGTTGATGAGAATTAAGGCCTAAGGTGGCAGAAACTAAAAAATATAAGAACTTTTCAAACGTTAAGATGCGATTGTCTGGTTTGGACGTTTAATTGGGGCGACAGGGAGCATTGTATCGACATTGAGGAGTTTCAGGACATCGAGGACGTGGCCTGGAGCCGTACGGAGGGAGAGTCTGATTTGTGCATCGGCGAGTTCTTGTTTGGCTCGTACTAATATTCCTACGGCAGTACAATCGATAGATGAGACCTCAGTTAAGTCCAGGATGATATGTTGTTTCCCTTCAGCTTGTGCTTCTTGAATGGCGGCCTGGAAATCTTTCCGGACCAAGAAATCTAATTGTCCCGTAATAATGAGGATGATCTCTTCAGGGTTCGGGTCTTTTCGCTTGATTTCCATGTGATGTCTTAATCCTTACCAATGGTCGGCAAAAAAAAACGCAATCAAAATTCTTGGAATTTTTGATTGCGCCAACAACTGAATGGACCTGCCAAGGCACTCCAAACCGTTAGGTGCTCTCTATTTAAGGTAAAATAGATACTTTTTAATGAGTCAGTGGCCTTATCCCGTTCCCTTCAGGTTGAATTTGGTGTGCATGGTTTATCATCAAGATCTTTTCGGAATGCCTTCGGGGCATCTTGAGGGAAAAAGTTCAATGGCCTTCAATCTACATCTGTTGCTCTCGACGAACGTGTAGTCGTTCACCCGCCAGAATATTTAAGCCTGTGGTCCATGGAGTATCCGTTTTCGATTGATAGGCGATCTCTCTTCATGCAAATGTGGGAGTTCTAACTGATTGAATCTATTGCTGTTTTGAGTGCAATTCTCGGGCATTTTGCTTGACTTCGAACGCAGAAGGTGGGTATCGTACGCGACTGTTTATAGGCATATTGCAGGAGAGACCATAGTCCATTCGTGCCATCTGATCCTTTACATCTCCAAGGTTCTCCCAAGCTCATCCGGAAGATTATTGATGAAATTTCGTTAAGAGGACCCCTGACCTTTGCTCGTTTTATGGAACTGGCGTTGTATGAAGAAGGACAGGGATATTATATGACGCAGCCTGATAAACAGGACCAGTCTTCGCGGGAACGAATCGGGTGGGTCGGTGATTTTTATACCGTCCCGGAATTATCACCGATTTTGGCCAAAACCTTGGTTCGACAGGTGTTAGCCATCGACGCTCAGTTAGGTCAACCACACACATTCACCGTTGTTGAAATGGGTGGGGGGAATGGGACGTTTGCTGCCGATTTCCTTCAACACTGCCAGACAATCGCCCCTGATTTTCTGAATCGGTTGCGGTATTCCCTCGTTGAACGGAGTCCGTATCTTCAGTCCCTTCAGGAGTCTCGTATTCAACATGTGATGGGCTCTTGGACGGAGACCCGGGTCTCATGGGTCACTTCCATTGGAGAGCTGGATCCGGGTTCTGTGTTGGGGGTGATGTTTTCCAATGAATTAGTGGATGCTTTGCCTGTCCATCGTATCCGCCTCCAGAATCAATGCCTTCAGGAGCTATTTGTTGAGTACGCAGAGGGACGGTTCGTGGAACGGCTTGGTCCTCTCTCTTCCCCGAAGTTACAAGAATATGTTCACCTGCATCGTATTGATCTTCAAGAAGGCCAGACGTCGGAACTCCATTTAGCCGCCGAGGAGTGGATGACTCAGGTCGCTCGAGTGTTACAGCAAGGCGTGATCATCACCATCGATTATGGGCATACGGGGAGCGATTATTATGGCGCTGATCGGAACGATGGCACGCTGCTTTGTTACTACCAGCATGCCGTTTCGAAGAATCCGTATACTCGTGTGGGGGAGCAGGATATGACGGCTCATGTCAATTTTTCAGCGTTAGCCAAGGTTGGGAATGCATGCGGGCTCTTTCCTGTGGGTTTTACGACGCTGGCCAATTGGCTCATGGGATTGGGTGTGGAAGCGATGGTACAGGATCAGGACCCTGAATCATCAGAAATTCAAGCGTTGAGTCAGTGTCTGCGTCCCCATGGCATAGGCACGACCTTTAAGGTGTTCGTTCAGCAGAAAGGGATTGAATCTGTATCCCTTGAAGGGCTACGCTATCGGGCATTTTTTGATGATGTTCTTTGGTCCGATGCATAAAGAAATGGAAGATGCAGGGGTGTCAATGAGCCTTCACCTAAAAATCTGTAGGGAGCATGCCAATGGGTAGCGAACCCGTTCCCTTCAACTACCTCCCCATCATTATCTTTATGGTGATAGGTTCCCTCTTTGGAATTGGCTCAATCCTGTTTGGCTGGCTTGTCAGACCACACCGCCCGTATCGCGAAAAACTGTTGCCGTATGAAAGTGGCAGTCCTTTGTTTATGGATGCGCGTGTCCAATTTCCCATGCGCTATTATATTATTGCTATGCTCTTCGTGATTTTTGATATTGAGGTGGTGTTCCTCTTTCCTTGGGCCGTCGTCTTTAAAAAACTGGGGTTACTCGGGTTAGTCGAGATGGGGGTATTTTTAGCCATCCTCATTGTGGGATTTTGGTACGCCTGGAAAAAAGGGGCGTTAGACTGGGATTGATTGATGGTAGGTCTTTAGACCTAGCCTAATGAGGTAGGAAGACAGTACAATGGCTCACCGACAACGGATAGAACACGTATGAGCTTTTTGGAACGACAACTTGAGCCCAATATTATTACGACCAATTTGGACTGGTGTATCGCGTGGTGTCGGAAATCGGCGCTTTGGCCTATGACCTTTGGATTGGCCTGTTGCGCGATTGAAATGATTGCGTCGGTCTCGTCTCGTTATGATATTGATCGATTTGGGGCGGGCGTGTTTCGGGCTTCCCCGCGCCAATCGGATCTCATGATCGTGGCCGGCACCGTCTGTCGAAAGATGGCACCCGTCATTCGCCGTATTTATGACCAAATGGCCGAACCCCGGTATGTGATTTCCATGGGATCCTGCGCGACGTCTGGCAATCACTACAATAGTTATAGCGTCGTCCAGGGTGTGGACCAGATCGTACCGGTGGATGTCTATATTGCCGGTTGTCCGCCTAGACCTGAAGCGCTCATGGATGGACTCATTAAATTGCAAGAGAAAATTCAAAAAGAAAAATATTTTGTGAAATAGGCGGTCGTCTGTTTTTGGTGTTCCTTTCCTGTATTTTCAATCCCAAGAGACGCATGGTGTATGCATCCATTCCTTGAAACCATTGCTGCCAAGTTCCCCGAGGCCGTGCTGACGGCCGAACAGGATCCGGTCCGCGGGGACTTATGGGCGCAAGTAAAAGCCGAGCACTGGAGGCAAGTGGCCCGATTTCTTCATGATGATCCGCGCTTAGCGCTAGACCATATTACGGATATTTGCTCGGCCGATTATCCGGACGATGCCGAACGGTTTGAAGTCATTTATCAATTTCTTTCGTTGCCTCACGGAACCCGACTTCGGATTAAGTCCCGAGTATCGGAAGAGTCCCCGGAAATTGCTACCATCAGTGATATCTGGCGTGGCGCCAATTTTTTGGAGCGGGAAGTCTATGATCTGATGGGTATTCGATTTATCGGGCATCCTGATTTACGGCGGATCTTAATGCCTGATGACTATGATGAAGGGCATCCGTTACGCAAAGACTTTCCGGCAGAAGGTCGTGGATGGCGAAGCCGATTTGATTTTCTGCCCAAACTGGATGAGCCTGTTGGCGAATGGTCCGAGGCCGAATTGCCGGATGATCAACGGCATCAATTTATGGCGGATGATCGGCCAGGAGATAAAAAACGGACCACGGAAATGCTCTTAAATATGGGGCCGCAGCATCCCAGCACGCATGGCGTGTTACGAGTGGTGTTGGAGCTGGATGGGGAGCGCGTCAGTAAAGCCATGCCGGATCTGGGGTATCTGCATCGAGGCGTGGAGAAATTGGCTGAGGGCCTGACCTATATGCAAGTGCTGCCGCATACTGACCGTTTGGACTATGTGTGCGCGATGACCAATAACTATGCCTATGTGCGGGCCGTAGAAAAATTGATTGGAATGACTGTTCCTGAGCGGGCTGAATATGTACGGACGATTATTGCGGAAGTGCAGCGGATTGTCGGGCATTTGTTTTGGTTGGGGACGCAAGCCTTGGACATCGGGGCCATGACCGTATTTTTTTGGACGTTCCGCGAGCGAGAAGTCTTGCTGGATCTTTTTGAAAAGCTGTGTGGGGCTCGCTTGACCCTCAATTATTATCGGATTGGAGGCGTCGATGCCGATCTCACACCTGAAATTCTTTCCTCCCTCCGGGAGTTTTTGAAAACATTTCCCGATCACATTCGAGAGTATGACTCTCTTCTACAAAAAAACCGCATTTGGGTCGCGCGCACGAAGGGCGTCGCGGTGATTTCTGGAGAAGATGCGATTAATTTTGGACTGACGGGGCCGGTATTGCGTGGGTCAGGCGTTGGCTATGACATTCGTAAACTCGAACCATACGGAGCGTATGATCGCGTGGAATGGGAAGTGCCGCTGGGCAAGGATGGTGATACCTATGACCGGTATTGGGTGCGGATGGAGGAAATGTGGCAGAGTGCCCGTATTATCGAGCAGTGCTTGGATCAGTTACCCGAAGGTCCGATCCTTGCTGTCGATGCTCAAGTGATTCCACCCCCCAAACCCGAAGTGATGCGAGATATGCAAAGCTTGATACATCATTTCATTATTTTTACTCAAGGGTTTAAACCGCCGCAAGGCGAAACCTATTGTGGCACTGAAGTGCCCAAGGGCGAACTGGGATTTTTTATCATCAGCGATGGCAGTTCACGACCCTATCGGTTGAAAATTCGATCTCCTTCGTTTATCCATATGGGTGCGTTTGATTTTATGGCGCGAGGCTATTTGATTTCCGATATTGTCACGATTTTTGGGACCTACGATATCGTGATGGGAGAATGTGATCGGTAACCTAGCCGTGAAGGGTCAGGCCTAAAAGGCCGCTTATTGACTTCTCAATCGCTTAATGCCGTATGACTAGAGAAACCAAACTATGTTATTGAAGAATTTCAAAGACGAGGTTGACGAGATTCTTTCCCGCTATCCCGTGAAACGGTCGGCGTTGCTTCCGTTGTTGAATTTGGCGCAGCGCGAAGAAGGATTTGTGAGCGAACCCGCTATGCGAGATATTGCAACGGTCTTGGAGCTCACGCCTCCTCAGGTGTTTGAGACGGTCACGTTTTATACGATGTTTAACCTCAAGCCCATCGGGAAGTTTCATCTTCAAGTGTGTAAGTCACTCATGTGTGCGTTAGTCGGATCGGATGATCTCGTGACGTGGATTACCAAGAAACTCAACATTACACCTGGGCACACCACCTCGGATAATACGTTTACACTCAGTGTCGTGGAATGCTTGGGTTCATGCGGGACCGGACCCATGATGCAAGTGAACGATGACTATTATGAGCAATTAACTGAAGAAAGAGTCGCTCGCGTATTAGATGATTTGGCGAGGAATGGCGAGTGTCCGCTAAAAAGTGGGCCCTATATGTTCCCCATTCCATTGACGAAACCTTAAGCCACGGGAGTCGGACGTTCAGATGGCGCAATACGAAACAATCCTTTTGAAGAATATGGCCCAGCCGGGCTACACCGGGTCCTTGGCGGATTATGAGGGGGTCGGGGGGTATCAAGCGCTTCGCAAAGTCCTGACAGATATGCAGCCTGACCAGGTGACTGAGGAAGTGAAAAAATCCGGCTTGCGGGGGCGAGGGGGCGCGGGATTTCCGACAGGTGTGAAATGGGGCTTTATTCCTAAAGATCATCCTGGACCAAGATATCTGTGTTGTAATGCCGACGAAAGCGAGCCTGGCACATTTAAAGATCGACAACTGATGGAGCGTGATCCCCACCAAATGTTGGAAGGCATGGCGATTACCTGTTTTGCGATTGGTGCGGAGACGGCGTATGTCTATATTCGAGGGGAGTTTCGGCTCGGCGCAAAAATTTTAGAAAAGGCTGTACAAGAAGCCAATGCGGCTGGATATTTGGGTAAAAATGTCCTGGGAACTGGTCGGACGATTCACGTTCATATTCATGCCGGGGCAGGTGCCTATATCTGTGGAGAAGAAACGGCTCTACTCGAATCGTTGGAGGGCAAACGGGGGCTGCCGCGATTTAAGCCGCCATTTCCGGCTACCCAGGGTCTCTATCAAAAGCCCACGGTCGTGAATAACGTCGAAACGATGGCGAACGTTCCCCATATCATTAATCGTGGGGGCGAATGGTTCTCCAAAATTGGCTCTCCTCCTAAAAGTTGTGGAACCAGGGTTTTCTGTTTAAGCGGCCATGTGAAGCGTCCGGGTAATTATGAAGTGCCGATGGGTATCCCCTTCCGAGAATTTATTTATGACATTGGTGGAGGGATGCGTTCCGATAAGCCACTGAAAGCGTTTATTCCTGGTGGAGCCTCTGCGCCTTTTCTGACACCCGACCATCTGGATGTCAAAATGGATTTCGAGGCGGTGGCCATGGCCGGGTCCATGTTGGGGTCGGGTGGTGTGACCGTGATGGAAGAGGGTACGAACATGGTTTGGGCGACATTGCGGTTGACCGAATTTTTCTATCATGAATCCTGCGGGAAATGTACACCATGTCGAGAAGGCACTTCCTGGTTGGAGCAAACACTCCAGCGAATCTTGACCAAACGGGGGCGTGATGGAGACCTGCAACTCTTGGATGATCTCTGCAAGAACATCGCAGGTCGTACCGTGTGTGCCTTTGGGGAAGCGTTAGTCGGTCCGATTCAAAGTACCTTGAAATATTTTCGTCCTGAGTATGAAGAATTGATTCGTGAGGCCGAAGCCACAAGGCCTCCGACCAAGGAGATTCCTGTATTCTCCCATTGAGTCATACAATCATGGCAGCACCAACGACGACAGCACACATGGTAACTCTGACAATCGATGGGAAGTCGACCTCGGTGCCCAAAGGGACGTTGGTGATTGAAGCCGCGCGTCAGGTCGGGGTGATGGTGCCGCATTTTTGTTATCACCCGAAGCTATCGCCTGATGCGAATTGTCGGATGTGTCTGGTTGAGATTGAGAAAATGCCTCGATTGCAAACGTCGTGTAGTACGCCGGTCGCCGAAGGCATGGTGGTGAAATCCTCAACTTCGTCTCAAGCGACGGAGGCTCGCAAGTCCGTTTTAGATTTCATTCTGGCGAATCATCCCTTGGATTGTCCGGTGTGTGATCAAGGCGGGCGCTGCGATTTGCAGGACTTTTCCCACGAATATACGGCGACAACCAGTCGCTTCACAGAGCTGAAGCGAGTCTTTCAAAAAGAATACTTTAGTCCACTGATCGAGACGCAGATGAATCGCTGCGTTCAATGTTTGCGGTGTGTCCGCTATTGCGATCAGATCATGGATGTAAAAGCCCTCGCGCCGGTCGGGCGTGGTACGTTGACGGAAATCAAGTCGTTTGGGGCTCATGAGCTGGATTGTGAATTTTGCGGGGGCTGTATCCAAATTTGTCCGGTCGGAGCCATTACCAGCAGGCTCTCGATGTATGAGTTCCGTCCGTGGATGCTCAAGCGGACCGACTCGGTCTGTGGGTATTGTGGCGATGGCTGCCAAGTCACGTTTCAAACCAAAAGCAATGCCCTGATCGAAATCAATTCCACGCACGGTTCCGGGCGCAACAACGGCGATCTCTGTGCGCGGGGATATTTTGGATACCATGTGAGTGAGCATCCTGATCGATTGATCTCGCCGCTTATCCGCAAAGGAGACGAATTTCAAGCCGTGGAATGGGAAGAGGCGTTGGAGTTGGTTGGGCAGCGGTTGCTCGACATTAAAGCGAAGCATGGCGCCGATGCCATTGGCGGGTTGATTTCTGGGCGTTGTACGAATGAGGACATCTATGTATTCCAGAAGTTTATGCGAGGGGTGGTGGGGACTAACCGGATTGATAGCAGTGTGCGGTATGGTCATCTGAATGGTGTGCATGCCATGCAACGTGTGCAAGGGACCCATCGGTGGGCGGTGAGTTTTGACGATATCGTTTCGGCAGATACGCTTTTGCTGGTGGGAACCAATATTACGGAAACGAATCCGATTACAGGGCTCAAAGTGAAAGAAGCCGTCAAACGTCGAGACGCCAAACTCATCACCATCGAAGCCTTGGAACCTGCCATTGGAAGCATCAGCAATATCGTGAATCTAGCCCAACATCATTTGGGTGTGACGCCTACGGGCTACCTTGCAGCGATTTTGGGTTTGTTGAAAGCGGTGGTGGATCAGCCCGTGCTTGATGTTGAACTTCAAGCCCGTGTTTCGCGTTACTTCAATGACATCTCAGCTCGTCTTCAATCGATTTCGTGGGATGCGATTCATGCGCAGACGGGCTTGGTCTCGGATACCTTTACGCAAGCGGCGCAGGTATTTCGTCAAGGGGAAAAGGTGGTGATTCTTGTCGGGCCAGGCGTTCTAAGATCTGCAGGTGGGTTTGGGATGACGATGAATCTATTGGATCTCTTATTGGTGACTGGCAAGTTAACGAAGCCCGGTTGTGGGCTGGCTCCTTTGGCGGAAGAAAATAACGATCAAGGCGCCTTTGAAATGGGTGGCACGGGAGCCGTTTTGCCAGGTGGAACATCGCTGGGTGATCCGGATGCACGGAAAAGTTTATCCCAGGCATGGGGTCGACCCATACCCGATACGCCTGGTTCTTCGCTGCCACAAATGATTGAAGATGCCCGGCAAGGCAAGTTAAAAGCGTTATTTGTCGTTGGGGAAAATCCGCTGGGTTCCTTGCCTCCGTCATCGGGAATTCATTCCGCATTCGAGAAGCTTGAGTTCATCGTGTGTCAAGAATTGTTCCTCACCGAAACGGCAAAGCAGGCACAGGTCGTTCTGCCGGCTTGTTCGTATGCTGAAAAGGACGGGACCTTTACGAACACCGAAGGGCACATCCAGTCCGTGAGAAAAGCGATCGATCTGGTTGGTGATAGCCGCCCGGATTGGGAAGTGTTTTCTGCGCTGTCGGTGATGATGAATGATTCGATGGAATATGGGGACGTCAAAGAAATTGGCAAAGAAATCAGGGATCTACTTCCCGGGACGCGCACGTTAGGGCCTGCACCATTGCCGGCTCAGCCTGTTTCCTCGGCTATCGCCCACTACGTGACGGCGGATTATCAACGGGACCTCGCCACCCGGTACCAATTGCCGGCACACGCCATGGAAGCTGATGACATTACGTTACACGTCTCTCAGTCCTTGTTTCATTCGGGAAAATTTTCCCGAAAAGCCAAAGGATTACTGCAGGTCGAAGCGGCAGGGAAGATCTATTTGCATCCACAAGAGGCGGCTCGACGTGGTCTCGGTGACGGGGACAGCGTGAAGGTGAGCAATAGATTAGGTGAGGTGATTGTGCCGGTCGGACTTCGGGAGCGTATCCCTCAGGGGGTTGCCGTGTTTCCCGAACATTTTGATGAAGACATCAGGCGGTTAATGCCGTATCACGTAGATCCTGAAACACAGGTGCCCTATTGCAAGGTGGCTCAGGTTCGTCTCGAAAAAGTGAGCGCGGACTAAGACGATCCTTGGCGTGTGCTGATTTATAGAGGAGAGGAGTGAATCCGTCATGGATACGGGAATTCGATTAGCCTTAACGGTAAGCCAAATTGGCGCAGTCATGGTTGCGGTGCTGCTGACTGTGGCTTTGCTGACTCTGCTGGAACGCAAGGTGTTGGGGTGGATGCAAGATCGCATGGGACCGATGGAGGTTGGCCCGTATGGGGTGTTGCAACCGGTGGCGGATGGCTTAAAGCTCTTTTTTAAGGAAGACATCATTCCGGCCGGAGCCAATAAAATTTTGTTTAGTATGGCGCCGATCTTGTCGTTGGTCCCTGCGCTCATTGGATTTGCGGTGATTCCCTTTGGACCTGATTGGACAGTTGATGTCGGGGGCGTCGACTTTAAGCCGTTTGTGATTACCGATATTAATATCGGCGTATTGTATATCCTCGCGTTTGCCTCTATTGGAGCATACGGCATCATCCTCGGTGGTTGGTCATCCAATAGTAAGTATTCCTTGCTTGGTGGGCTGCGATCCGCTGCGCAATTAATTAGTTATGAATTGAATGTGGGCCTCTCGATAGTTGGAGTCTTGCTTCTTTCAAGTTCCTTAAGCCTTGTGACGATTACCAACGCCCAAGCCGGTGGGTTCTGGAATTGGTACTTTTTTGCCTGGGGGTCCTTCCCTCAAGCCATAGCCTTTATGGTGTTTATTATTTCTTCCATCGCCGAAACCAATCGGACGCCTTTTGACCTCCCGGAAGCGGAAAGTGAATTGGTGGCCGGATTTTTTACCGAATATAGCGGCATGCGGTTTGCGTTTTTCTTCCTGGCGGAATACGGCAACATGATTTTGGTCTCCTGCGTTGCCACTGTGTTATTTTTTGGAGGGTGGCATGCCCCATTTGAATTTCTTCAGGGTCCGGAATCCCTTCACGGAATCACCGGAATTATATGGTTTGTGCTAAAGGTAGCGTTTTTCCTCTTTTTGTTTTTCTGGATTCGGGCCACATTACCTCGACTGCGGTATGACCAATTGATGCGGTTTGGGTGGAAAGTGCTGTTGCCGATTGCCCTGGGTAATATCGTGGTGACAGCCATTGTTGAGTATATTTTCCCTGGATGACGATTGAGGGCTGAGATTCATGAATGTAAAAGAATGGATGAAGACTCTCACGTTTTACGAGATTCTGTTAGGGATGAAAGCGACGATGTCGCATCTCTTAAAGTACCGGCCGATTACGTTGCAATACCCGCATGAAAAGCGTTCCCTCCCTTCTAACTATCGAGGGATGTTAGCGCTGTTGCGTTACGATGACGGGACGGAAAAATGCGTGGGATGTGATCTGTGTGAAGCTGCCTGTCCGTCTCGGGTCATACGAGTGGTGAGCGCGGAAGTCCCAGAAGAACCGGCTAAGCGGTATTCCAAAGAATATTATATGGACATGACCCGGTGTTTGTTTTGTGGGCTGTGTGTAGAGGCCTGTCCAGTTGATGCGTTGGGTATGACCCAGGAATATGAATGGGCTGTTTATGATAAACGGCAACTGCATTTAAACAAACAGCAGCTTTTGGCCATCGGGGATCGAAACTTTCCGGTTCGTGAAAAACGTCTGGAGTTTCAACATCCCAATGTAGCCTATTTTAATGTGGGATTTAAGGATATTCCCCAAAAGGAAGAGTAATAGAGTTGCTGGTGATTGTTGCTGTGCATGGCTTGGTGAAGGGGTGACGACGAGTTCTTCCTGATTTCGGCTGCGACTTATGGAAACGTTTGTCTTTTTTTATTTTGCCAGCATCATTGTCGTGACTGCTGGGTTGGTGGTTGCGCTCAAAAATCCCGTCTATAGCGCTTTGGCGCTATTGGTCATGTTTTTTCATGTGGCCGGACTGTTCGTCACTTTGCATGCGGAATTTTTAGCAATTATTCAAATCCTGGTCTATGCTGGAGCCATTCTGGTGCTCTATCTGTTTGTCGTGATGCTGCTGAATTTAAAGCGGGAAGTACATTTTCATAATCAGTTCGTTGTTGGTTTATTTTTGGGCTGTGTCTTGTTCGCGGAAGCCGTCCTGTTGGTCATGAAAGGCGAGACGACTCTAGGAAGCTCTCTCGCGGCGGCTGAGACCACAAGGCAACTCACTCAAGGAAACACCGAATCCATTGGAATGCTTCTCTATTCCACCTACCTGTTTCCATTTGAAGTGGCCTCGCTCATCTTATTGGTGGCCATGGTGGGTGCCGTCATTCTGACCAAAAAAGGTATCTTGGAGGGCAAAAGCTAGATGGATGTACCGGTGAGCTACTATGTGGTGTTAAGCGGCCTGGTCTTTTCTATCGGATTAGTTGGTGTCCTCATCCGGCGCAATATCATTATCATTCTGTTATCCGTTGAGTTGATGCTGAATGCCACGAACATTAATTTTGTGGCATTTTCTTCCTATCTAGGAAATCTGTCTGGTCAGGTCTTCGTGTTTTTTGCTCTTACCGTGGCTGCTGCAGAAGTTGCCGTCGGATTGGCGATTATTATCGCACTCTACCGTCATTCCGCGAGTATCAACATTGACGACTTCCGCTTGCTGAAATGGTAAGGCGATGGTCTACGCCTTAATCCCCCTGCTCCCACTTCTGGCCTTTGTGATCCTTGGTCTCGGTGGCCATGTGATCAAGCAACGGGCACATTTCATTGCGGTTCCCGCCGTCGTCGGTTCCTTTCTCCTTTCTCTCATGGCCTTGAGCGAAGTCGCCGATGGCACGGTGTTGCGCATTCCTCTCTATACTTGGGCGAGTTCCGGAAATCTCACGATCACCTTAGGTTTGTTTGTCGATCAGTTGACCGTGGCCATGCTGATGTTGGTGACCATCGTGAGTTCCCTCGTGCATGTTTACACAATTGGCTATATGCATGGCGAAGAAGGCTATGCTCGATTTTTCAGTAATATTGCGTTGTTTACGTTTTCAATGTTGATGCTGGTGATGTCCGATAACTTCCTGCAGCTGTTTGTCTTTTGGGAAGCCGTGGGTCTGTGTTCTTACTTGCTCATCGGACATTGGTATGAACGGCAATCGGCCCGAGCCGCCGCCACAAAGGCCTTTCTGGTGAACAGGGTCGGAGATTTCGGATTTATGGTGGGCATCTTGTTGGTCTTTGTCACGTTTGGCAGTTTGCAATATCAGGCGGTCTTTTCCCAACTGGATAAGGTGGCAGGGGGAACGGTGAACGTGTTGGGGACCATAGGGGGGAATTGGGAAATCTCGGTCATGACCATGATCTGCCTCTTCCTGTTTGTGGGTGCAGTCGGTAAGTCCGCACAAGTTCCGCTTCACGTATGGTTGCCGGATGCGATGGAAGGCCCGACGCCTATTTCCGCCCTCATCCATGCGGCAACGATGGTAACAGCCGGGGTCTTTATGGTGGCCCGCCTGGCTCCCCTCTATAACCTTTCGCCGGTCGCTATGGATGTGGTGGCCGTCGTCGGGGGCGTCACCATGTTTCTTGGAGCCACCATTGCCTTGACCCAAACGGATATCAAGCGTGTCGTGGCCTATTCCACGTTGAGTCAGTTGGGATACATGATGATGGCGTGTGGGCTCGGTGCCTATGTGTCCGGTATGTATCATTTGCTTACCCACGGGGCGTTTAAGGCCTTATTGTTCCTGGGATGTGGCGCCGTGATTATTGCGTTGCATCATGAACAGGATATGCGAAAAATGGGCGGTCTCAGAGACAAGCTGCCGGTGACGTATTGGACCTTTGTGATTGGGTCCTTGGCTTTAGCAGGGTTTCCGTTAACGGCCGGATTTTTTAGTAAGGATGCCTTGCTGTTGTCTTCCTGGATGTCGGGGGGGCTGGGGCAAGTGCTCACGGTGTTGGGATTGCTGACGGCCCTCATGACCGCGTTTTATAGTTTCCGTCTCGTATTTGTGACATTTTGGGGCGAATCACGCGTTGATGCTCGCCATGCCGGACACATTCATGAGCCGTCCAAGACGATGACCGTTCCGCTCTTGATACTTGCCGTCTTGAGTATTTTGGCGGGCTATCTCGGTATACCTGAATTTCTCGCACCGGCGTTTCCTGGTGGTGAAAGCGAGGGGCATCATGAAGGGGCTGCGGCAACAGGAATTATGATCGCGGCTACGGCGATGGGCATATTGGGTATTGCCGCGGCATACGTTGTTTATGTGATGTCACCGGGTTTGCCGGATCGTTTAGCCACGCAATGGCAATCGTTGTATCAATTGTCCTTGAATAAATGGTTTGTCGATGAAGCCTATGAGCAAACGGTCGTGACACCAACCCTGAAGATGGCCGAGAGTTTATGGAAACGAGTGGATGTGGCAATAATTGATGGTGCGGTCAATGGAGTCGCGCGCGCCGTGGCCTGGGGAGGATGGGTGACGCGGGTACTTCAAAGTGGGCAAACACAAAACTACGCGCTGGCCATGACGGTTGGCGCGGTCGTGATTCTCGGGGCGCTGATTTTTTTATAAAGGCAGCGGGTGAGATTCATGCGGCAGGAGAAAAAGAGATGGTGAATGAAGTCGTGGCAACCGGGGGCATACCCTGGCTCACGCTGATTCTGATTCTGCCCTTATTGGGCGTGGTCGCCATGTTACTGGCGCATGAGTCCTGGTCTCGACAGATTGCATTGGGTGTGTCATTGATGACCCTTATTGCGTCGTTGCCGCTGTGGTTCGTATTTGATGTGGGCACGGCCGGCATGCAATTTGTGGAGAAACATCTCTGGATTAATTCTCCGGCTATTCATTATGCCTTGGGTGTTGATGGCATCAGTATGCCATTAGTCCTTCTGACCACTTTTCTCACGCCGCTATGTATTCTCGTGTCCTGGACGGCAATCGATACGAAGATGAAAGAATTTTTGATCAGCTTGCTCGTCATGGAAACCGCCACCATCGGCGTGTTTGTGGCCTTAGATTTTGTGCTTTTTTATATCTTTTGGGAAACCATGCTGATTCCCATGTATTTGTTGATTGGGGTATGGGGCGGGCCGAATCGTGTGTATGCGGCGGTTAAGTTTTTCCTTTATACCCTGGCAGGGAGCATCCTTCTGTTGGTTGCGATTTTAGTTCTGTATTTTGAAGGTGGACGAACCTTCGATATTCTCGCATTAACGCACGCTTCCTATGCACCGAGCTTGCAGGCGTTGTTGTTCTGGGCGTTCTTTGCCGCGTTTGCCGTCAAAGTGCCCATGTTCCCGTTTCATACATGGCTGCCGGATGCGCATGTGCAAGCGCCGACGGCGGGAAGCGTCATTCTGGCCAGTGTGTTGTTGAAGTTGGGGACGTATGGATTCTTACGTTTTTCGTTACCCATGTTGCCGGATGCGTCCGTGACCTATACTCCCATCATCATGACCTTGTCGGTGATCGCGATTATCTATGGAGCCTATATGGCTCTGGCTCAAAGTGACATTAAGAAACTGATTGCTTATTCCAGTGTGAGCCACATGGGGTTTGTGACGTTGGGGATTTTTGCCTTTAATGCCCAAGGGATCGAGGGCGCTGTACTCCAGATGATCAATCACGGTATTACGACGGGAGCGCTCTTTATGTGTGTGGGCATTATTTATGAACGCACACATAGCCGCGAAATTAGCGAGAACGGCGGCCTGGCCAATGCCATGCCGAAGTATGCGACTTTCTTGGTCATCTTTGCGCTGTCTTCTGTGGGACTGCCGGGTATGAATAGTTTCGTGGGTGAATTTTTGGTATTGCTTGGTGTGTTTGCCTGGGACAAATTGACGGCGACATTAGCGGCGTTGGGCATTATTTTAGCAGCCGTGTATATTTTATATTTAGTGCAACGGGTGGTGTATGGCCCGGCCTCTCCAAAGATGCTTCCCAAATTGATCGATCTGAATGCCAGAGAATTTGGCATGCTGGTGCCTTTGGTGGTACTGGTGTTCTGGATAGGGCTCTATCCCAAACCCCTCCTGGATGTGATGCACGCGAGTGTCGAACGGGTGGTTGCCTCGCAATCCACATCGGTGATCGTGCAACAACAGAGTGCTCCATCAGATTCTCATGCCTTGGTCATGTCGGGAGTTCTTTCTCCCGCCTTACCTTTTCTTGATGACGAGGCTGCCCCATGAGTCTCCCCCTTGCTGATCTTGTCACGATCCTTCCTGAATTATTGATTGTAGGAATCGCCTGTCTGATTCTGGTTCTCGATCCTATTACGTCGACAGCCAAAAAAGACCTCCTGGCTTGGATGAGCCTTGGCGTGCTGGGAATCTGTGCGTTGATCACCATGGGAGATTTTGGGGAAACCACCGTGGCGTTCAGCGGCTTGGTGGTGGTGGATGCTTATGCGGCATTCTGGAAAATGTTGCTGTACTTGGTGAGTGGACTGACCATTTTATTGTCGATGAGCTATCTCAAAGAAGAAAGAATTGAACTCGCAGAATATTACGCCTTTGTGTTGCTGGCCTTAGCGGGCATGCTGGTTATGGTGTCTGGAGCCGATCTGCTCACGATTTATCTGGGCACCGAGCTCATGTCGATTACCCTGTATATCATGGCGGGTTTCAAGCGCTTTGAAGCCCGATCGATTGAAGCTTCAGCCAAATATTTTGTCTTGGGGGCCTTTTCCTCTGGTATTCTGCTTTACGGTATTTCCTTGCTGTTCGGCGTAACCGGGAGTACCCGTCTGAGTGAAATTGCCATAGCGGTGAACGGGCCAGCGTTGGAGGACCCGCTGATGCTCTTGGCGCTCATGCTTATTATTGTAGGCTTTGGCTTTAAGGTCGCTGCGGTGCCGTTTCATATGTGGACACCAGATGTGTATGAAGGCGCACCAACATCAGTCACGGCATTTATGGCTGTGGCTTCCAAAGCCGCGAGTTTTGCAGCGTTCCTTCGTGTACTCCTGGAAGCGTTTGGCGGGGTGAAGCCAAATTGGAATATCTTGATACTCGCCGTGTGTTTACTCACCGTGGCATTGGGAAATTTGGTCGCCATCGTCCAAACTAATGTGAAACGGATGTTAGCGTACTCGAGTATCGCGCATGCCGGCTATGCCTTAGTTGGAGTCGTCGTCGCAGGTTGGATAGGAGTCGAATCAGACATCTCCTCCCGCGGCGTGTCGAGTCTTATGTTATATCTGGCCATCTATTCCTTCATGACTCTTGGTGCCTTTGCGATGGTCGCCATGTTACGAAAAGGTGGACTGGAGGGTGAAGAAATTGAAGATTTTACGGGATTGGCCAAACGGCATAAAGGGGGGGCATTTCTCATGCTGCTCTTTATGGTCTCCCTTGCCGGAATTCCACCTACGGCTGGGTTTATAGGGAAATTTTATCTGTTTATGGCCGCAGTCAATGCAGATTTGGCCTGGCTGGCTATTTTCGGGTTGATCTTTGCCACCATCTCAGCCTTTTATTATTTGCGCATTGTGATGGTGATGTATATGCGTGAGCCGTCACCTGAGCAAGAACAAAATACCCGCCTCGCCCTCTCTCCACACGTTTCTGTGGTTCTCGCTTGTGCTGTGGCTGGTGTCGTCTTACTGGGCATCTTCCCCGGTCCTCTCGTTTCCCTCGCCGACCTTTCCATCCTTGCCACCAAATAATGTTCTTTGTCAGGGTTAATACTCGCGATTACCTCTGAGAAATGAAAGCACCCGTTTTCGTGTGGACCGCGGAGTGTTCCTTTTCAGAAAAGGTGCGTCTAGGTTGCGATCAACCTAAATCCGGCAGTTGGGGTTTGCCCGCAATGAGCGATCCTTTGTATGGTGGCGGCCATGAAGACTTCACCTCCTTCCCAACCCGTTCACCCTCAGGGTGAGGCCCCGAGTCAGGCCTCTTCGATCTGATCCTCTCCGATTCCCGTCGACACCTACGGGGGCCGCATTCATGTGGAGTGGGATCCCCAAGCAGCTGTCACCCCCTTAGGCCAGTTGCCCTTTTTCATCGAATTCTTGAAAACGGCCGATTTGTTTGCCCCCTGGGTGCAGGATTGTCCGTTGACGTACCACAGTCCCAATGCTCCGCAGAGTATTGACGTGCTCGGCACGCTCTTCTTATCGATCCTGTCGGGGCATCATCGGTATGCCCATATCACGACGATTCGGACGGATGGGGTGAATCCAGCCCTGTTAGGCATGCGCAAGGTCTGCAGTGAAGATTCGGTACGACGGGCCTTGGGGACGCTCGACGAAGCCGCCAGTACTCAGTGGCTCCAGACGCATCTGCTGCGGTGCGACGAACCGTTGCTGACGGAACCGTGGATCTTGGATGTGGACGTGACGGTCAAGCC
>JBBDSY010000039.1:0-44682 GCA_040904705.1 Nitrospirales bacterium
TCACAGCCTCAAGCCCTCTAATCATTACCCACAAATTCTTCAGAGGAGCCGGAATCTTGATCTGGGCCATGGGCCATGGCCCAGGATTCTTTTCCTCATCTGTTCCCACCTGTCCGACTATGAGTTTCAGAGCAAAGACGATGATTCGGGAATGGATTGTGTTTGCCCTCTGTCTAGGATTAGGAGCGCATGTTGCGCTAGGCGTGCTCTTGCATGGAAGTTTTGGCTGGCCCACAGAGGCGTACGGCTTTTATGGTATTGCGTTTGGGGTCGGCATCTATGGAGTAATTCAACTGAGCCGATTTGTATGGAGGCTCATAAGAGGAAAACGCCATGCCCGTGATTTTTCCCATTAGTTGTTGAAAAGGACAGTCTTCTATCGTCCTGCTCGAAACTCTGAGGGATATTGGAATTAGGAAAAACCCGATTTTTCGATGAGAATGCCTTCTTCGATGAGCATTACAGGAATTTGATCACGAATGGGGTAAACCACCGTCTCATCCCTGCGAAGAAGGCCTCCATCAATTTTTTCCGTGACAGGCTGTCCGCCTATTGTTTGCAATTCCCCTTTCTCAATTTGTTGATTCAGTTGTTCAACAAGGTTTGGCTCTAGCAGGCGAAGATCTTGTTTAGTTTCAGGGCAACAGAGAATTTTCAGCAAATCCTGAGCAATCATCCCTCTGTCATGAGAAGCGGTATCGGTTTCCACGAAAGACTCCTTTCAATAGTAGATGGCTGGCATTCTTTCTCGTCAATGTAGCAGCACCTTCGTATTGAGGCAATACGAGCTAAGGGGTATTGGAGCCAGGCCTTTTAGGGGAATCCTTAAGGGTAGTAATGCGAAGAAGGAGTGGGTTTGATAGACTAGCGGTGTGTGAACCCCGGTGGCTTCATGAGTTATTTTTTCCTCCCCAACCTTCAGCGCTATTTTCTCACAGGCCTCTTTATCATTGTTCCAGCCTGGGGAACGGTACTTATCCTCTCTACGCTTTTTGAAGCGTTGGAGCACATGACGGTGGATATTGTTTGGGCTATATATGGGGTCACCATTCCTGGCTCTGGAATCACATTTTTTTGCCTGTTGGTTCTTTGGGTTGGAATGGGGACGACCTATATTATCGGACAACGGATTCATCAGAAATTTGAGTCTTCCCTGGAACGGATTCCCTTAGTCCGAAGTATCTATCATACGTTGAAAAGTATGGCCGATGTGCTCAAGTTTGGTGAACGATTTGGCCACAGCAAAGTTGTAGCTTTTCCCTTTCCTCGTGATGGATTGTGGGCACTTGGATTTGATATGGGTCTACCTCCGCGAAGACTGCAGATCTCTTCGGAGGGTCAGTTGATCATGGTTTTTGTCCCGACGGCAATTCACCCGTTTACGGGGTATTTGGCTTTTGTTCCGGAAGATCGAGTGACTCGGATACAGCTGCGTCCTGAAGAAGCCATGAAAATGGAATTTTCCGCCGGGCTGTATCGGCCTCCCTCAGGGTGGCTTACTCCAGCAAGGTTGCCCCATATGCCCTAGGACCAATTCAGGCCTCATAGGAGCAAGCATGTGAACGTGAAGATTAGGCGTGCGACTGTGGCTGATATTGACACGATAAGTACCTTTAATACTGCGCTAGCCAGGGAAACGGAAGCTCGTACGCTTGACGCTTCTCTCTTGCGGCCTGGCGTGGAATCTATTCTGCGGGATCCCAGTAAAGGTTGGTATGCGGTAGCTGAGAGTTTCTGGGACCCAGCCCGATCAAAAGTTGTAGGGCAGATCCTTATCACGTATGAGTGGAGCGATTGGCGGAATGGACAATTTTGGTGGCTGCAAAGCCTTTATGTTGACCAGCCCTATCGTCAGCAGGGGGTCTTTCGTCAGCTGTATGAGTATGTGTATGAGCAGGCGCACATGAATTCCGAGAAAGTCTGTGGGTTTCGTTTATATGTGGAAAGAGAAAATTACCAAGCGCATCAAGCCTATGCCCGTATCGGATTTCAAGAAACCCCGTATCAGATGCATGAGATCGAATTTTCTGAGAAGCCGGTTTCCTCTATCACTTCAGCTTCATGAATGACAGAAAAGATTCCCCAAAGTATTCTCGTATTATCTAGAGTTCACAACTGTATACATGTCTTATAATTTCTCTTGGATTAAGGTCTTCAACGTCTGTTTATTGAATGGCTACATTTTCAGTTCGTGGGGATTCACAATGGTCCAGGCTGAG
The DNA here is from genome assembly GCA_040904705.1 of Nitrospirales bacterium. Lineage (GTDB taxonomy): Bacteria > Nitrospirota > Nitrospiria > Nitrospirales > UBA8639 > Nitrospira_E. Next base: position 2,220 of record JBBDSY010000039.1, read on the forward strand.
CCGCTCTTGGATTCATCTGTCACAGAAACTCGTCCCCATATTCAAGACCTTGGACTAAAAATTGGACAATACGAATCGGGTGAATGGAATGCCATCACCGATGTTCCTGGAGTGAAAGTGGGACATATCACCATCATGGAAGGGGCGGGAGACTTAATCCCAGGGCATGGGCCGGTTCGGACGGGAGCCACCGTCATTATCCCTCGGGACGATGTGTGGCATCACAAGGTTCCGGCAGGATTCTATGTCTTAAATGGAACTGGTGAAATGACCGGTTTGGCATGGATCGCGGAATCCGGATTTTTAGAATATCCCATTGCGATGACGAATACCTTGAATGTCCCTCGAGTGGCTGATGGGGTCATGAGTTGGATGATCCAGAAGTATCCAGACATTGGCATTAGCGATGACACGCTGACACCGGTAGTCGCAGAATGTGATGATAGCCGGTTAAATGATAGCCAAGGGCGGCATATCTCGTCTGAAGATGTTGTCCAGGTTTTGGAAGGTGCTGCCAGCGGCCTAGTGCGAGAAGGATCTGTCGGTGCCGGAACGGGAATGGTGTCCTATCAATTCAAAGGTGGAATAGGCACGGCCTCCCGGGTTCTTCCGGCAGAAAAAGGAGGGTATCGGGTCGGAATATTGGTCAATGCCAATCATGGCCGTCGGCATGAATTGACCATGGCGGGAGTACCTGTTGGCCGATTATATACGGATGAAGACCAGACAGTTGCCAAAGAAGACATCACGCCATCAACTTCGCTCCATTCAAATACTGTTGGCCGTGAACAACGGCAGGATAGCGGTTCTATCATTATTATCGTGGCGACTGATGCGCCGCTGGATGCTCGACAACTTGCTCGTCTGTCGAAGCGGGCGACGATTGGTTTGGCCAGAACGGGATCTATCTCGCATCATGGAAGCGGAGATTTTGTTTTGGCGTTCTCCACGGGGAATATCATCCCTCACTATCCCAAGGACCCTACCTTTGTCATGACCCATCTTGCCGACACACATCTCAATCCCCTCTTTCAGGCGACAGTAGAGGCCACGGAAGAGGCGATTTTGAATGCGTTATTGCAAGCGACGACTGTGACGGGACGAGATGATCGACGATTTGAAGCCATTTCTATCGAACAGCTCCGGTCTGTTCTGGCAGCCTATTTCTCACCAAAACACAAGCCTTAAATGATTAAAGAAATATGGTTCTCTTTTTAGACATGTAAGCTAGAATTCGCAGGGTTTTGTTGCAACGTTCTCTATGGTGTTCACGGAAATAGCCTCAAATTTGTTGATAGACATAGAAAGAACTCAATCGTGCTGCAATGTCATGTAGCGGTTTCTCAAGATTCGAATCCCCAGCAGGCGGCGCAAGTCGTTTCGCGATCAGTTCATGACGCATTTGGTGAAAGAAGCTGTGATTTTGCCTGCGTCTTCTTCTCTCCGCATTTTACAGACGATGTAAAATCCTTGGTGGAAATTGTTCGAAAAAATCTTGGCCCGAAAATATTACTTGGTTGTATGGGGGCAGGCGTGATTGGCGGAACCCAAGAAATTGAGGAGCATCCTGGACTGGTGCTTTGGGGGCTGAGCAATCCCAGTATGCAAATCATCCCATTTCACCTGACTCCGAAGAAAAATGGAGAGGAATTTTCATTGGAAGGTTTGCCCGATTTGCCGGAAGAGCACGTGCCCCCTCGAACATTTCTTCTCTTGGCGGACCCTTTCTCCACGCCGATTGACGAATTATTTACACTCTTGAATCACCATGCTCCTGGTTCGTTGGCCATTGGGGGCATCGCCAGTGGAGGGATGGATGAAGAAAAATCACGATTGGTCTTAAACGAACATATTTTTGAATCGGGAGTGGTCGGCGTGGCGATCCAGGGAGGTGTGGAAATACGAACGGTTGTGTCACAGGGGTGTCAACCGATTGGGGAGCGATATATGGTCACGAAGGTGGATCGGAACGTGATCCAAGAACTTGGCGGCCTCCCTCCACTGGAACGATTGGAGGCCATGTTGAAGGCTTTGGGGGAGTCTGAACGCCAGCAGGCGGCGAATGGATTGCAGGTGGGGATTGCTATGGACGAACATCGTTCAGAATTTAGGCAAGGAGATTTTTTGATTCGTGGCTTGTTGGGAGCGGATCGCCAATCCGGGTATCTGGCTATCGCGGATTTCGTTCAGGAAGGTCAAACCATTCAGTTCCATATTCGGGATGCCAATGCCGCCGGCGCTGATTTAACCGGCTTGCTCGAAGGAGAGCATTTAGCAACGCTGAACGATCCGCCCAAAGGGGCTCTACTCTTTAGTTGCAATGGCCGGGGTCAGCGGTTTTTTCAGACCCCGCATCATGATGTCGCTGCTGTGCATCAACATATGGGTATGCTTCCCATCGCGGGGTTTTTTGCCGGCGGAGAAATTGGACCAGTTGGGGGAAAGAATTATTTGCATGGCTATACGGCTAGCATAGTCCTGTTTTATGATACCCCTCCCATCGGTCCTTAATCCCCAACCTTCACTACAAATCCTAACCATTGGAGAGTGCATGATGAAAAATAGAATTGTGCGGCCATCCCTCAGTAGTTTCTTCTCGAAATTTAAAGTCTATGTACGAATTGCACTGGTCGGAATATTCCTCCTGCCAATTGGCGGTTATGCCGCTGAAGAAGCGATGATGAAGACTGCCTCAGGTTTGCAATATGCTGATGTTGTCGTGGGCAAGGGTCGTGAGGCGCATGCGGGGGAAACAGCCACGGTCCATTACACGGGGACGCTAGTTGACGGAACCAAGTTTGATAGTTCTAAAGATCGTAACCAACCGTTCTCATTCCGACTTGGTGCGGGACAGGTGATCAAGGGCTGGGATGAAGGGGTGGAAGGCATGAAAATCGGTGGAACTCGGAAGTTAGTCATTCCATCGGGTTTAGGATACGGAACGAGAGGGGCAGGGTCGACCATTCCCCCGAATGCGACGCTGGTTTTTATCGTCGAACTTCTCGAATTGCGTTAATGAACGTAACCCCACTTATGCAGATGCATCGTGCGCATAAGGCGAAGTTGGTCGACTTCGCCGGATGGCTCATGCCTATTCACTATACGGGCGTTTTGGATGAATATTATGCGGTGCGTCAGGGGGCTGGCCTATTCGATGTCAGCCACATGGGACGTCTTAACGTCGCAGGCGACCAGGCAGAAGCTTTTTTACAATGGGTCAGCACGAACGATGTTGCACGGCTTGTGGTGGGGCAGGCCCAATACAGCATGGTGTGTCATGAGGCTGGAGGTATACTCGATGACATTTTTATCTATAAAACCGGGCAAGCAGAATTTCTGGTTTGTGTGAATGCGTCGAATCGAAACAAGATATTCAAATGGTTTCAACAATATCAGCAAATGAAATTTCCCCAAGCCGTCATTCGCGATCAATCTGAAGAATTAGCCCAACTGGCTATTCAAGGGCCGGCATCACCAGCTTTGCTCAGAAAGTTGATCGGACCTGCCGTAGACAGGCTGAAACCTCGTGAGTGTCTCCCCATTGCAAATAATAGGTTTTCAGGATTGCTGAGCCGTACGGGCTATACGGGGGAAGTTGGATATGAATGGTATCTTCCGGCAGGAGAAGCCCAATGGAGCTGGGAGCAATTGCTCAAAGCTGGGGAGGGTGCCCAGGTCAAGCCGGCGGGGCTCGGCGCACGTGACCTGCTTCGACTCGACGTCGGGTATTTGCTCTATGGCAATGATATGGATGAACAGACGACACCGCTAGAAGCTGGAGTCGAATGGGTCGTGGCGTGGAACAAAGGCCCATTTCAAGGTCACCCAACTCTCCAGCAACAAAAAGAGAAAGGGGTCACGCGAAAGCTTGTGGGATTTGAATTGATGGAACGAGGAGTCCCCAGACACGATATGGCAATCCTGCTGGACGGGAAGATGGTGGGTAAAGTCACCAGTGGAAATTTTTCTCCCATCCTACAAAAAGGTATTGGTTTGGGATCCCTTCCTCCGGATTTATGTCAGGAGGGGATCACCCTCGACATCGATATTCGGGGAAAACGGATTTCTGCCAAAGTGGTTAAACTGCCGTTCTATAAACGCCAGAAATCCTAACTCCTGTTGTTCAATACCACCATGTCAAACCAAGAAGAAAAACTCCTATCATCTGAGCAAGTGTATGCAGGGAAATTCTTGAATCTCAACGTGGATACGGTTCTCTTACCGAACGGACGAACAACGAAGTTAGAAATTTTTCGTCATCCTGGTGCTTCTGCTGTTGTGCCTCTTAAAGAGGACGGGAGGGTTGTCCTTATCAGACAACTCCGACATGCGACAGGAGGATTCATCTACGAAATCCCCGCCGGGAAATTAGACCTGCGAGAAGATCCAAAAAATTGCGCTGCACGTGAATTGGAAGAAGAGGTTGGCTATCGCGCAGGATCCTTAGAGCTGCTTGCAAGTATTTGGATGGCGCCAGGATTTACGGATGAGATTATTCATATTTTTCTAGGAACTAATCTGGAAGTGGGAAAACAGAATTTAGAACAAGATGAAGTCTTGGAAATCGTGGAATGGCCGCTTGAAGAGGCAATGGTCAGAATTCAAGATGGCACCATTCGAGATGCCAAAACCATCATTGGGTTGCAAATGGTTTATAGAAAGAAGAAAGAAATATAATCCTCACCCATGACACTTTAGGCGACCTCTCCCAAGAGTGAGGTCTTTTGGCGATCAACCACACTTGGTAGCGGAATAGACAGTTCATCTCGATAGGTACTCGTAAGCTCGACGCGTCCTAAATGAGGCGTGGGACGTTGATGCCGGCTTTCGCATTGAAAGTGAGCTCTTAGCTGTAACTGTTCCAAAAGATAGTGCGCTAACTCAATCCTGGCAATGGCTCGCGTTGCCGGGACATGGCGAATTCCGGTCTCCCGGGTTCGAGCAAGCTTCATCACTCTCCTAGCTAAATCCTCCACCCACACCACGGAACGATATTCGTCTTCGACGATCGTGATCGGAAGGTTGCGTTGGGTGCGGTAACGAAGCCAGTCTAAGTGTCCGGTGCGACCATTGGCGGATGAACCAATCGCCAACCCCGTTCGAATGATCAACGATTGTGGTCTTTCTAGAACCAGGTGCTCCGCTTCCACGCGAGTCCTTCCATAGACACTAATCGGGCATGGCGGGGATTGTTCATCGTACGCGCCATCGCCGCCAAAAACATGATCCGAGGAGACATACACCAATCGCGTCTGGAAGGGTAAAGTATATAGGACCCGCTGAAGATGTCTGACGTTGACCTCTTGGGCCCACTCGGAATCGGCTTCGCATTTTGGGATATCACACACCGCATGGCAGTAGAGCAAGACATTGGGGGTGAATGTTAAAAATATCGATTTCAACCATTCAGGGTCTTCCAGGTTGAGTGGAGGCCAGTCTTTGACTGATGGTGCTGTATTGCCTGGTGATGTGAAAGGAACGACCGCATCGGAAAAAAGTCGAGCCACATTAAACCCCAAAATTGAGGTGGCGCCAAAAAGCAGAATAGGGTGACTCATGAGGGTAGGGTAGATTTGTTGTGAATGAGGGAAGGCTTTAGTGTTCAGTCATGAACCAGCCGGCAATGGAGAGGCGTTTGTGAGAGCCAGCTAAGGAGTCTACTCGGCAGACGCGATGAAACCGAGGGACCGTAAAAATCACCAATGAGCCAGGTGAGGGCGCAATGCATTGGCTCACTTCCAAATTTTTCTTGCCATCCTTAGCAGCGGCTTCTTTGTATAAGATGAGTTCCCCGCCCCAATCCGTTTGCCATTCTTCATGGAAGTACGTGGCCAAGGCTAAGCGGCGAGTCGGAGGGATTTTCCCCTGTGCATATGTGTAGGCATCGTCGGTATCGTCATGCGTCGAGAGGCAGTCGCCGGAGCCATAGGAATAATAATTGAAATTGATATGTCGCCCGATAATATTGGGAAATGATTCCATATAATCGGCCACACAGGGGAGACCGACCCGTTCCAGGAAACGAGTGCCTTCCCCTGGAGCCATTTCTGCTCTTAGCCAATTGCCACAATTCTGAAAGGCATGTGCGACGGGCGGCATGTCGGCTAAAGCTGTCCAGGCTGAGTGATCCATGGCCGCTCGAAACATCTTCCGTTCGTCTATAGTCCAAAAGTTCTCCAGGATTAAAACAGGATCTTGGGTAAAAGAGAACTGTGTAGAATGAAAATTGGAAAAGTTGATTTTCATGCGTTTTTCTCAAGTGCCCGTCGCCAAAGGCATGAAACCTCTGCCGAACATCTTTGTACCAAGTTCTCCAAGGTGTCGCAATGCGTGGATCATATTCTCCTCGGAAAAGCCATGCGGTGCCATCGCCCTACCTTTTTCCAAGCAGAATTTTCATCAGTTTGGCGTTCGAGCCAAACAGATATCTGACGTATCCTTTCGGATATTCACAGCGGGTCAAATGGCAAAGCCTGAGAACCTATGCGTAAGAACATTTGAAAAAATGTTATTATATTACAATTGGTTGCCACAAGATTTATCTTAGATGTGAAGTAATGTATTTGATGGCAATGGTTTTGCAAGATCTAGAAATTTAGAATCGCTGAAAGACAATTATCCTGAGATAACTGCCAACGTGAGTGGGCGGGTTTACTTAAAGGGGCAGGTTGTCCGTGAATCTAGAAATAGTCGAGCAAATGGTACGGAGTGAACCTATTCCAAAAGCATGTATGGTCACGGAAGATATTTTTTCAGTCATGAGCAAGCCCATTCTCCTTATTGATGATGATCGACCTGTGAGGCGGGCGTTGCGGTTATTATTAGAGAGCCATGCCTTTGATTGCAAAGAAGTCGATGATGGGTTGGAGGGCCTGACGTTGCTGGATGGAGGCCTTTCTGTGGACCTCATTCTTTCGGATTATCATATGCCCGTCATTGATGGGGTGAATTTTCTCAAAGCCTTGTCCTATCGCGTGAGTGGGCAGGGAGTACCTGTGATCGTGCTCAGTGGAAATATGACAAAAAAAATGGAAAAGCTTGCAAAGCAGGCCGGGGCGTTTGCGGTCATCGCGAAACCATACGATCCTCAAAAGTTGTTGGCCGTGATCTCTCGAGCCTGCAACCGGCCAATTTTATAGACCTGATTATTCGGAGTTTTCATTCATGAGACCGAAGCTTTCATGATTCGAAGATAATGAGCATGTGATGGTAGGAGATGTGGGTATGGGGTCAACGATTGTGGTGATTGATGATGAGGTCCATATTTGTTCATCCTTGCAAGAACGGTTGACAATGGAGGGATATCACGTTCGGGCTGCACCGGATGGTCGAAAAGGGTTGCAACTCTATCGTGACCATCAGGTAGATCTTGTCATCACCGATGTTCTCATGCCGGAAATGGATGGGCTGGAAGTGGTGCGTACACTCAGAAATCTCAACTCGACCATCCCCATTATTGTGATGTCTGGTGGAGGGGGGCGTGACTTAGATTTTCTAGTAGAAGCGGAAGAATTCGGTGCGACTCGGACCATCTCCAAACCTTTCCGTCTTGAGGAAGTTGTGGCCATGGTCCGTGATTTACTCGATTCACTTTCCGATCCTCACGCCTGATAAAAATTCCTTCGCCCCAAAAAACTCCAGACTTTTTTATTCAAAGATACGCAAAGGAGGGATTTCACTATAAATTTTTGAGAATCATGCACCGATAAGTGGCTATAAATAAGACGGGATTCTCATCGTCAAGGTCTAAGATGATATCGAAATAGTCTGCTAGGAGCGTTACAGTCAATGGCCACCAATCTAGATATCCGATTGAAAACGGTAGGCGCAATCATGACCACTCGAGTGGTGACTATTGAGATGGATGATTCGCTGCAGGTGATTCAGGGCGTATTTCGAAAAGTGAAATTTCATCACCTAGTCGTGGTCGATGAAGGAAAGATTGTCGGAATTATTTCAGATCGCGATTTTTTTAAAGCCATTAGCCCCTTTGTGAATACATTATCTGAAACCAACCGAGATCGGGCTACCTTAGAGAAGCGGGCTCACCAAATCATGTCCCATTATCCCGTGACCGTTCTCAAATCCTGCCCGATTGAAAATGCGGCCAGGATGATGTTGGAGCGGGGAGTCTCATGTCTTCCAGTCACCAGTCCCGATCGTATCGTCGAAGGGATTCTCACGTGGAAAGATTTGTTTAAAGCGTTTCTCCCACCGGAATCAGATACTTCATTCTGAAGCCCCTACACACCACGTTCCCTCGCCTTCCGTCCATCCTGATTCCTCTCATCCTGTAACTTTAGCCTGACCGAGTCTTTCGGTATACTGCGCTATCGTCACTACTCCAAAAACCGTTTCCTTGAGAATCACGAAGGCAATCCAGACATGCTGAACCGAGTCTTGGACCATTTGGTTTAGCAGGAAAGAGACACCTAAACATGGCAGACAAGCGCTTTATTCTTGAATTGGGGAAATTGCTGATCGCGGCCGCCTGGGCGGATGGCACTCTCTCTACGACTGAAATCAACGGCCTCAAAGAACTCCTGTTCCAATTGCCGGATATTTCTGGTGAGGAGTGGATGGAATTGGAACTCTATATGGCTTCCCCGGTGGGTGAAGCAGAACGCCAACGCTTGTTGGAGCGAGTGCGAGGACGAATGGGATCGCCAACGGATAAAGCATTGGCGTTGGAAGCGTTGGAGAAACTTATGCCTCAAGGAGCATCAGAGGGCGATCAGCAAAGGGAAGTCGTACAGCAACTTCGTGAGGATCTTGAACAGAGCGGTGGCGGGTTTCTGGATCATCTCCGGCTCCCCTTTCGTCGAATGTTGAATGTTCGAGGGCAGCATTATAGTGAGGAACATGATCGTGAAAGCCGATTAGAAGATTTCATTAAGAATACGATTTATTTCCAGGTCACCATGGCCTTACGAGACCGAGGCATCACCTTTGACTTGCCTGATATCGACATTCGTAAGCTGTGTCTCGCGGCAGGGCTGATGGCTCGGGTGGCTGGCGTGGATCATGTGGTGTCTTCTGAAGAAACCACCGTCATGAGTAAGATGCTTCAGCGTCATTGGAGCTTGACTGAGGATCAGGCGCAACTGGTTGCCGAAATCAGTCATCATCGGATATTTCGAGGGTTAGATAGCGTGCGATTGGTGAAGCGCTTTAAGGAATTGACGACGAGAATTGAACGCAAGGAGTTTCTTCACTGTTTGTTTGAAGTCGCCAATGCCACCGATCAGACATCCTTTTCAGAAATTGAAGAAATTCGCAGCCTTACTCAGGGTTTGGATCTCAGTCACCAGGATTTTCTTGATGCGAAGTTGTCTATTTCCCGAGAAGATCGAAAGGGGCTTTAGTAATTTCAACATACACGTTTTGTAAAACTAAGAATGCCGGGTTTCGGCCCATAGGTGTTAAGCTAAGCCACGGTCTTTCCCCCCATGGAGTTGAGGGTCAAACTCGGCTTCGAGCATTTCCAGCGTGGTCATCCGTGAGCGTTGTCGATGCTTGCGACAGTGCCTGAGCAGTGTCTCAAGCTCTTGGGACAGATAGCCCCTGGCTTGAGCCTCCGACCCCATCACCAATTGCGCGAGCAGGAACGCGCGTTCCTGGAGCCGTTTGTATCACTTGGCCAGACTGACCTCTTGGCGTGAGCTATGCCACAGCGTCGTATTGGCGACGGCGTGGAGGCGCTGCACCCACACGGCGGCAATCAATTTGCCGTAGAGCTCACAGCGCAAGCGATGGACATTGCCAGTGGCGGACTGATGCACACGAAGAATGGATTTGAATTGTTTGAACAGCAGCTCGATCTGCCAACGCAGCGTAGACAAGGCTCGGACCATGTCTAGGGGCAGCCAGGGCTCCGGCACATTGGTGATCAAGAGCGTCCAGTCGCACAAGGCCACATGCCGAGGACTGCCAGTCCGACCTTGGCGACGGGCGTGGGCCTTAAACCGTCGGCGTCGGGCTTGGGCTACCTGGATGGGCACGCGCAGGCATACCAACCGACAGACGCCGGTTTGATTCGGGCCCTGCCCCATGCGCACCAGGCGTTCATACGTCGATCCCGGTGCGGCCCGTAAGACCTGGCCGAGGTCAACCCGCTCTCGCGTCTGGCTATCGTGCACCGTAGTGTCGAGGAACAAGCGCGTCAGAAAGAAGGCCCCTTTCGCCATGAGGGCGTTGAAGGTCGCGAGCTTGAAATAGCCCTGATCAACGAGCAGCAGGTCGGTCTTGTTGACCAGGGCGGGCAGATGGTCCGTGTAGCGATTATCCGGCACGGTGCCGGCGGTGTCCGCCAGAAAGGTCAGGTCGCCCTGCTTGTCGTCATACACCGTTTGGAGCTTACAATTGGCGGTAGAGGCGTTGCCCCCGAGCCGGGGAGGACCGCGCTCAGTTTTTCGCTGACATCCCAACTCGAGCTATCCACGAGCAAGACGCGGGCAAACGGCTGGAGGAGGTGGGTGCGGATCGGCACCGGCTGCAGTGTGTGCCGGAGCACGGTGTGCAGACAGTGGCGGAGAAAGGCGGTCGCGGAGGCCGTAAAGCGTTGATGTAAGGCTTCGCGACTGATGCGCGAGGAGACCGCCGCCACCATCCCCCCCAACGAGGGATGCGGCAGCCCCAGTTGGCCCAGGGTCAGGAGCACGAGAAAGTCATAGGGGGTGAGCCGCCCGTGGCGTTGCTGAAACCCCGTCTGTTTGGCCAATCGAGTGATCTCGTTTTTTTTAACCCCGCCCACAACCTCGGCAGCCCCCTCATGCGGTCGCCCCCCCCTGAAGCCCTGCCGGCGAGCCAGGGCGAGGCACGCCTGGACCCAGTCCGTGGTTAACGCCTTGAATCGCTGATAGCGCTTGAGCCGCCGCCGCACCTCGCCCAAGTCCCCCTTCTGGACGAAGAGCGTGGAGCTCTTGCCCGCCACCGTAAAACTGAGCTGATAGTAGGGGCCATGCTTTTGGGGATTGGAGGGGGCTTTGCACCGACAGCCCGGGGTCCCGCACACATTCCACTGTTCGCTCAGGCTCCCCGGTAAGACCGGGCCCAGGGTGGCCAGCTGCCGCTGAAGCCGTTGAAGGGTCTGCTCTTCTCGCGTCAGAGGTTCCTCCTCTTATTCTCAAATTAATCCCTATAGCTTCTATAAAGCTATCGGTAATAGAGCACAAAAAAAGCGCTTGGCAAGCGCAGGGTCAAGGACAATCTGGTGCTTAGCTTAACAGCTATGGGCCGAGACCCGGCTTTTCTCATATAGAGAAATAGTTCAGCTTCTATTTTTTGAAGGTTCAAAGGCGAAGTCTGCTCTGTCGGATAGAAAGTTTTATGTCTTAGTCTCAGAATCGAACCGATCAATAACCGCGGCGCCGACGGCGTCTCCCCAGACGTTGACTGTCGTTCGGCAGCGATCTAAGAACCAATCCACCACTAAGATCAGCGAAATGCCTTCAATAGGTAGGTCGACGGCTTTGAGCACAATAATCATGGTGACGAGCCCCGCCTCCGGAATGCCTGCTGCGCCAATAGCGGAGAGCGTCGCGGTCAGCAAGACAATAATGGTTTCTCCCAACCCCATTTCAATCCCGTAAGTTTGGGCAATGAACATCGCGGCTACGGCTTCATACAGTGCGGTTCCATTCATATTGATGGTCGCGCCTAACGGGACCACGAAACTCACGACTCGTCGAGACACCTTCGCTTCCTCAATCAGGCCTTCCATCGTCAGTGGTAATGTCGCTGAGCTAGAACTGGTGGAGAATGCCGTCATGAGCGGGGTACTCAGAGCTTTGGCATAGGCCGGAACCGAACGTTGGGCGAGAAATCGTAACGCCAAGGGGAGCGTGATAAGGCCATGAATAGCGAGGGCAACGAGCACCGTACCTACATAGGTTCCCAAGCTTGCCAATTGAGGCCAGAATCCCATGAACCCGCCTGCTTCCCCTAGTCGCCCAGCCAACAACGCGCCAATGCCCACCGGCGCAACCCACATGAGCAGATGGACGATAGCCATCATGGCTTCATTGATGCCTTCAAAGACACGGATTACTAAAGTGCCTTTTTCTCCAATAGTGGTGAGGACGCCGCCAAAGACCAAGGCAAAGACGATCAATGGCAAGATTTGTGTTTCGGCCATTGCCGCGAATAGATTTTTAGGGACTAAGCTCGTCAGGATAGATTTAAACAAATCACCCAGAGTAGTGGGTTTGTCTTCCATTCGTTCCGACAAACTTGAAGTCTGGCTATTCGATGAATCAAGCGTGGTTTGCTCTGTTGGTGTTCCAGGGTGAATCACGATGACCAAGATGAGACCAACCAAGACCGCCAGACCGGTTGTGGTCATAAAAAATAGGACTGTACGAAGTCCTATGGAACCAAGCTTGCGCACATCCCCCAAACTGGCAATACCCACAATCATGGAACTCATGACCAAGGGAACCACCAGCGCGAAGAGGGCTTGTAAAAACAAGTCCCCAATAAACTCGATACTTAGGCCAATCGATGGAGAAAAACCGCCGAGGAGAATGCCCGAGACAATACCCAAAAGCATGCTAATGAGGAGATGATGTGGGCTGGAGGCTTTCATGATGTTGGCTGATTCTACCCGAGGAATGGGTACGGGCTATTCAATTATCGATGACAGGTATGGGAATCTAAGATGAATAGGATTCCAGCGGAGGGCACGTGCAGACGAAATTTCGATCCCCATAGACACTATCAATTCGTGAAACGGCTGGCCAGAATTTATGGTCCCGTAACCAGGGAGCGGGGAATGCAGCTTGTTCTCGGGAATATGGATGTGGCCACTCCGATTGAGCGATAATCTCAATGGTGTGTGGAGCATGTTTGAGTGGATTATTATCGCGTGGAAGCCGTCCTTCTTCGATACCTGCAATTTCCTGCCGAATGAGAATGAGTGCTTCGCAATAGCGATCCAATTCTGCTTTCGATTCGCTTTCCGTGGGTTCGACCATTAATGTTCCAGGAACCGGCCACGAAATGGTGGGCGCGTGGAAACCATAGTCCATCAGTCGTTTTGCTACATCTTCCACTTCTACCTCGGCTGATTTCTTAAAGGGACGCAGATCCAAAATAAACTCATGTGCGGCCATGCCGTTTTTCCCGGTAAATAACACGGAATAATGTTTGCTCAAGCGCTTAGCCATGTAGTTGGCATTTAAAATGGCGACTTGTGTGGCCTTGGTGAGTCCGTCACCTCCCATCAGCTGAATAAATGCCCACGAAATGGGCAGGATATTCGGACTGCCAAACGGTGCTGCCGCAATTGCACCAATTCCCTGTGTCCCTCCAGTGGAGACGAGAGGATGTTTGGGTAAAAAAGGTGCAAGGTGTGGAGCCACGGCAATGGGGCCCATCCCTGGCCCCCCACCACCGTGGGGGATACAAAAGGTTTTATGGAGATTGAGGTGGCACACATCGGCGCCAATTTTACCTGGCTGAACAAGTCCAACCATGGCATTCATGTTGGCGCCGTCCATATACACTTGACCGCCATGGAGATGCACGGCGTCACAAACCTCACGAATCGTTTCCTCGAAGACCCCATGGGTTGATGGATATGTCACCATTAAGGCGGAGAGAGTGTCTCGGTATTTCTCACCCTTGGCTTGTAAATCTTGCAAGTCGATATTGCCGTCGTTATCGCAGGCTACCGGTATGACTTGCATGCCGGCGATGACGGCACTGGCTGGATTGGTCCCATGGGCTGAAGCCGGAATGAGGCAGACATGCCGTTGGGTTTGCCCTCGTTGTTCGTGATATGCCCGAATCACCATGAGGCCCGCGTATTCGCCTTGTGAGCCGGCGTTGGGTTGCAACGACACGGCCGCAAAGCCGGTGATTTCTGCCAACCAGGCTTCTAATTGCTGGGTCAACAGCTGGTAGCCCTTAGCTTGTTCATCTGGAACAAAGGGGTGGAGACGACTGAACTCGGGCCAGGTCACCGGAATCATCTCCGCAGTGGCATTGAGTTTCATGGTGCACGACCCTAAAGGAATCATGGAATGAACGAGTGAGAGATCTTTCGATTGCAGTCGGTGCATATACCGGAGGAGTTCATGCTCGGAATGATACTCATGAAATACTGAATGAGTGAGGTAGGGTGACCGTCTCTGGAGTTCACTTGGGATAGCGGTATCCCCTGTCTTGATTAATTGATCCAAAGAAAATGGCAGTGATTCGCTGGTTGAGAAGACGGTCAAGATTTTGCCGACCTCTTGGAGCGTGGTTGTTTCATCTAGTGAAATCCCAAAGGTGGCATCCTCAAATAGTCGAAAATTGATACCGGCCTGCTGCGTTTTGTGAATAATGTCCTTCGCAGAAAGGGAGGGACTGTTGACACGTATGGTATCGAAGAAGGGTGTTGATCGTATTTCACAACCTAGGCGCCCCAGACCTTCAGCAAGGACGTTCGTGAGATGGTGAATTCTGCTGGCAATCGCCTTCAATCCTTCAGGTCCATGATAGACTGCATACATACTGGCCATGTTAGCGAGGAGGACCTGAGCCGTACAAATGTTGCTGGTTGCGCGGTCTCGTCGAATATGCTGTTCGCGGGTTTGTAAGGCCAGACGGTAGGCTTTTCGGCCTTGAGTATCTTTGGACACGCCCACCACTCGCCCAGGGATCTGTCGTTTATATTCTTCTTTCGTTGCCAAAAACGCGGCATGTGGTCCCCCATATCCCATAGGGATGCCAAATCGTTGGGATGATCCAACCGCAATATCGGCTCCCCATTCACCGGGTGGCACCAAGAGTGTGAGGGCCAACAGGTCCGTACTGGCCACCACAAGTGCCCCAGCTTTGTGGGCTTTCCCAACCAACTCGTTATAGGATCGCAACGCGCCATCCGTTGATGGATAGGAAAGGAGCACGCCAAACATTTGGCCGGATAGGAATTCCAGGGTATCTGGATTGCCGACCTTGATGGTGATGTTCAATGGTTGAGCTCGTGTCTGCAAAACGGCCAGGGTTTGTGGATGACAGTCCTCGGTCGCAAAAAATGTCTGACCCTGTACCTTACTCAGGGCCCGGCACATGCTCATGGCTTCCGCGGCGGCGGTGGCTTCGTCCAACAGCGAGGCATTGGCCAAAGGGAGACCAGTCAAGTCAGCTACCATGGTTTGAAAATTGAGTAACGCCTCCAGGCGCCCCTGGGCGATTTCTGCTTGATATGGCGTGTATTGTGTATACCAGGCGGGATTTTCCAGTATGTTCCTGGCAATCACCGGAGGTGTGACGCAATCGTAGTACCCCATGCCAATGAAGGATCGGTACAATTGATTTTGTGCCCCCATGCGGCGCAATTCTGCCAACATGACTTCCTCTGACTGAGCTGCCGGGAGATTTAAGGGATGGGAGATACGGATTCCTTCCGGCACGGTGGCTTGAATGAGGGCATCAAGCGACGGTAAGCCCAATGTGCCTAACATTTCTTGAATGTGGCCATCTGATGATCCAATATGGCGCTGTGCGAAGTCGGTCATTGCAGTCTAGGCTCCAAAACAGATATCAGAGAATACGAGCGGGTTTGTATTGTCCTTCTTGAAGAGAATATGGGGAAAATTGGTGGCTTGCACCGTAACCATACAGAAATTACGTCGGTCTGTGTTGGAAGTTGAGAAGGGAAAACGGAACTCGTTATCGCCGTTCACTGTCGCCGTCATAATCGTGAAACTGTATGCCTCCACACTAGCATGTTTGCCTCTTTCCTGCAAAATTTCCCTTACTGGCTTACGGTGTCTTAGGGGTTTGCCTTGCTCCTGATATTCGGTAGATTCTATGCTTAGCACCAATTGATTTAATCATTCTCTTTAATTGAAGATTTAGAGGATTGTCATGATTATTCTCTCCAATATTCTCAAATTGTATGACGGGACGTCTGATGGGACCGAGGCGATTCATGAGCGAATGGATGTGTGGATTGAGGGAGGCATCGTTAAAGGGGTGCAACCACACAATCCGACGCATCCTCAGGGTTCCGAGGTGAGGCGCATTGACTGTTCCGCTTATACCGTCACCCCCGGGTTGATTGATTGCCATGGCCATGTGACGTTGTGGGGTGTCGGGAACGAGAATCTGGATCGCATGAATTCCCAGGAGGCGCCCTTCTGGGCGGAGCGTATTCTCTATCGAACCCTCGTTCATGGCGGAGTCACTACCCTCAGAGATGTTGGGGGTGCCACTCATGTCTTAAAGCGGTTGGTGGAGCAGGGTGTGCTCCTTGGACCTCGGCTGCAGTTGGCCATTTGTATGTTGTCGACAACCGGAGGACATGCTGATTTTCGAGGGCCTGACCGTTGTTGTGGAGAGTTGTCTCGTCTTTGGCCAGCGGGTCCAGGGCGTCCGTCCAGTATTGTGGATGGGCCGTGGGAATGCCGAAAGCGGGTCAGAGAAATTGCCGCGTGTGGGGGCGATCTTGTAAAAATTTGTGCCAGTCCCGGTGTGGTCTCTCCAACCGATCACTTAGAACATCGAGATTTTACCTTGGACGAAATGGAGGCGATTTGTGATGAAGCGGCAGGCCGAGGCATGTATGTCGCAGCGCATGCACATAGCCGAAGTGGTATTCGCCTGGCTATTCAATCGGGGGTGAAAGACATCCAACATATCTCTTTCATGGATGAAGAATTGGCGGAATTGGCCTATGCCAAAGGCTGTCGGGTGACTCCCACGTCATGGGTAGGGCAGCGACTACTGCAATCAGGCGAATTTAATGAATTTATTACTTCCAAAGTTCAAGCGGTGTCGGAAAGCCATGCCCGAGCAGTCAAAGTGGCTCACGCAAGTGGGTTGAAGCTTTTGGCAGGGACGGATCCGGTTCTGCCGGATATGCATGGTCGAAATTATATGGAATTGGTGGCATTGATTCAGGAAGGCGTCCCGCCTTTGACCGCGTGGTTTGGCGCAACGGGATTGGCGGCGGAGCAGCTCGGGCTTATGGATACGGGAATGGTGGTTGAAGGGCGACGGGCTGACCTTCTCGTGTGCGAGGCCGACGTCGTTCAAGACCCGTCTCATTTGGATAATGGGGCGCTGGTCGAAGTGATGAAAGATGGATGGGGCTATCGAAATGGCTTATCGGCCATTCCCCAACAAACCTACGGAAAGGCGATGAATCACACGCTTGAAACGACTTGATGAGTATTTTTACAAGAGGAGGTTAGGGATTCGTCAGGATGGCTCTTCGGTTTTAGGTGTGGGACCAACATCCATTCCGGATTCGTTCGCTTCTTCCATATCCACCACGAGTTCACCTTTGGGGGAATAAAACCCCTGTCCGTCAATTTGCACAATTCCATTGCAATTTTCTTGAAAAAATTCCAAGATCCAGCCATTGAAATCATACCCTTCGTCAGAAATGTCCTTTTTCACCATTTGAGTCGTGGCAATGAATTGGGCTTTGCTAATGAATTCCGTGGCAATTTGGGCTTCGACATTGTCAAAGGCAGAGAGGCGATTGGTAAACCCTGTTTGTTCGGTCTCAAAGACGTCTTTGTACGTGCCTCGATTTCTGATGCAAAATAGCCGTATAGGATGACGTTCGCGATTGTAGCCCAGTGAAATATGGACCCAATCCCAATCCTCTAAGGCTTCCTGTTCCATTTTCGGGATCAAGGGGATTTGGTTTTTTGATTTGAGGAAGTCTAACAGAAGTCGTAAGGGCGGACTGTCTTCGCGAGTACAAAAGACTCGAGAATAGACCAGTTCTTCCTGTTCTTCAGTCTTTGATTGTTGGGGGCTGGGAATAACGGGTAATTCTTTTCCCATAATTAATGTCTCACCTGTCTCTTAAAGGTAATGTAAAATTGGCTCAAGACGAATACACGAGGCGGATCTCTATCCTCATCACGAGACTACTTTACCCTGGGAAAAGGTAAGGCAGCAAGGCAAGATCGTAGGCGAAATCATCCGCAAACGATTATTCCTCGCGCTGGGCTTGTTTTTTTGTTGACAGTATTTATGTCTTTCGTTAGACTCTGGCGCCGTTGTTAGAAGAGGAACACATGTTCCTGTCGTACCTTAGGCGAAGGTCCAAAACAAGGCATCCCTTCCTTGAAATTCTGAAAAACCAAATGGGTTGTGTTACTAATCAACTTTAATGTGAGGAGGAGCTCGTATGGGAAAAGCCATGACGAAGTCGCAGATTGCCGATCATCTGGCCAAAAAAGCGGATATCACCAAGAAAATCGCCACGCAAATTCTTGATGATTTTGCAGCCTTGGCTTACAAAGAAGCGAAGAATGCCTTTGTGGTTCCTGGAATCGGGAAACTCGTGCTTGCACACCGTAAGGCGAGAATGGGTCGAAACCCACAAACTGGCGCGGCCATCAAAATTCCTGCCAAAAAAGTGGTAAAGTTCCGAGTCGCGAAAGCTGCGAAAGATGCTATTCTGGGCGTGAAAAAATAAGAGAGTTGAGCCTCGCCTCTCTTGGAAATTGCTACCTTCACCGGTATCACATTCCGCTTCGGGTTTTCGTAAAAGACAGTTAACTGAAAAAGCAGGGTCGGAATTTCTGGCCCTGCTTTTTTTCTGTATTCTTCCCTCGCTCAATACATAGCAGGTGTCAATCCGCTACGGCCCAGGCCGTCGTGAGCGACGATATGCACGGCATCACCATCGTAGACCTTGCTTGTTTCGCTGGCAATACGCTTGTTGACCGTGACCATAACTTTTTTCTGTTTTAGTAATTGAAAAATTTCCCGTAAAGGTTTGCCTTGTTTACGAATGAGTTGTTTGACCGTGATGGAATCTTCCACCTCGCATCCTAACGCCCGCTCCCCATCGGTAGTTTGCAAATCCCCCATTAACGTGATGGTCACCATAGAATGTTCTTTCTATTAAAATTTTTTCTTGCGTGTGATCGTAGGAAATATTTTACTCAGGGAAAAGGCAGGGCTGTATTAGGGCACCCATGCCATGATTCGTACTGGTCCTCCAGTTCCCCCTTTTATTTTCATAGGTAAGGCCGTCACCAATGCTCCTTGAGGGGGTAACCGTTCTAAATGGGCGACATTTTCTACGGCAAAACAATTGGCTTCCCCAAGAATCTGATGAGCCTGAAAGGTTTTCGATTGCCCGGGATCAATACTAGCCGTGTCAATTCCAATTCCATAAATGGCGCGTTGATTCACTAAAAAGGAAACGGCCTCGCCTGAAAAGCCTGGAAAATGAAGCGTGGCGGAATCCTGGGGTGTGGGACTGCCAAGGTAGCGAGAAGGGTCCGGCCAATATTGGCCCCAGCCAGTCAAAAGAAAAACCATAGAATCTTTGGGAATGGATCCGTGTTGTTTTTCCCATTGGGCGATATCTTCTACCTGAAGCATATAATCAGGATTTGAACCGGCTTGGGATTGGATATCCAAGACGACAGCCTTCGCCGTTAAATGTGATAAAGGTATTTCATCCACACTCCAGCCTGATTCCGCAAAATGAATGGGGGCGTCAATATGAGTTCCCCCATGTTCTGATGCTGAAAACACCCCTGATGCATACCAGTATCCTTGGTGAGTATGACCCCAACTCGATTTTTCCCAATGAAAAGGGGTATTGTTGGGCCAGTAAATCGTATGTTCGTCGAACGGATAGGTGAGGTCGAGAGGGGTTTCGGGTGAAAAATGAGTTGATGCACAACCGGATGCCCCAAAAACGAAGAGGAGAACACAGATGTTGTGTTTTAAGTCACGGTGGGTTTTATGGCTCCTTTGAATAGAAAGCATAGAGGAACCCTATCAAGTCAAGAAACGATTCAGCAATAAAGGAATTTCCGATCCACCTATTTTGTTTTTCCGTCCAAGAAGTCTCACTCTCCCCGACCGTGGGGGCATCTCGAAAACACCGTCAATGTTACGCTATGATGGTGAGGGTAAGACAAACCCCAGGAAGAGGTGGCATGTACAAAATTATTATCATTTTATTTCTTCTTATCATCATGTTCTACATGGTACGGCGTGCGGCACGGGCGTGGATCGAACCCAAGCCGGATCAGGCGATGCCAGGGAAAGATGTCATGATTCAAGATCCGGTGTGCAAGGTCTATGTAGCTGCAGGAACTGCGATTGTCGAAGAGGTCAGTGGGCAGCGCTATTATTTCTGTAGCCAGGACTGCGCCAAACACTTCCGGCGAGAAGGGAATGAGTAGGGTGCAGGTCCTGAGGCTTTCGAAATAAGAATGCAAAGGAATCGGGGAAAATCTAGAAGAGAGTCGTTAGGTCAGGGTTCCCCCACAGGATGACCCGGCTCCTGCCGTACATCCAAAGCAATGAGGTCCCGTTACGATACGACGATGCTTCAAGGTGGAGAGATTGAAATCTCCTATCCATTGTGGGGAATCGTTCTGAAGAGGTAAATCCAACATTTGATTGAAATCACAGTCAAACAAGCGCCCATCCCACCCTACGCTGAGTAATGACCGACACATCACATCTTCAACGGTTACGGCGTTGAAACTCTTCTCTAATAGGGCGTAGTACGAATCCACCTGACCCGACTCCTGTAAATCCTCCAGAAATCGACTGATTGGCATATTGGTAATAGTAAGCAGACTATTAAACTGGATCCCATATCTGGCCATCAGTTGCTCTTTGTAGTCTTGCTCTAATTCTACTTGTGAGGGCGGAAGTGAGGCGCCAAGCGGATTATAGACCAGATGCAGGTTCATACCGGTTCCGGTTTTCCCATACCCAAGACTATTGAGGGTTTGGAGTGCGCTGATGCTGCGATCAAAGACGCCCTTGCCGCGTTGCTGATCGACATTGGCTTCCTGGTAACAAGGAAGTGACGCGATGATTTCGACCTTATGCTGGGCCAAGAATGCAGGCAGATGCGATTTCCCTTTCACGTAGAATACGGTCAGATTGCAGCGGTCGATGACCTTTCGATTTCGAATCCAGCATTGCTGAACCAAATATTCGAAATGAGGATTCATCTCCGGAGCTCCGCCAGTAATGTCAACGGTCGAAATTTGTGGAGTTCGGTCTAAGACGGCAATGATCTGGTCCATGGTATCTTTGGTCATACTTTCAGTTCGTTGAGGCCCGGCATCGACGTGGCAGTGATGGCAGGTCTGGTTGCAGACCTTTCCCACATTCACTTGAAGGGTCGCCACCGATTTGGCCGTGAGGGGTTCTTGGCCATGTGAGGCCAAAGCGCCTTCAAAGACAGGCGCTGGGGACAAAGAGGAGGAAGATGAGATAAGTGGGAGTGGGGATTTTGGCATACTGAGCACTCAGTGAAAGAAATGCACCACAACAATATTTCTCATGCTGACATGAATACGGGATGTAATAACCATATGATTAACAACATTCCGAGGAGGTCCCGCAAATCACAGGTTCGGCCGTCACAGTTTCCCGGGCCCGATTAATGGTTCCGAATGAAGATTGATAGCGAGGATGTCGGAGGACCTTGAGTGTTTTTGAACAGATTTCCAAAGGTTCTCCGCACCGGTATGTATGACCGTCATCGTCACAGATAGCTAAAAATGGACCGGTGAGAATGGCAAAGTGGCCTTCCCACACACAGGGAGTCTCTTCGGGTAAGACAACAACCAGTGTTGGATCCTGGTTGGTCAAGGAGATGGGGTGGTCTGTGATCACAAAGTGTTCTTTATACGGGGGTAGACCTAAAAGATTGACGGTTTGTTCATCGACTTGTCGGGGGTTGCCACGGTGAAATGTGGTGCCCAACTCATCCTCAACTTGGCTGAATGGGCCGGTGAGTGTGGCAAAGGCAGAGGAAGGGGAAGAGGATGCGACGGCGGTTTTATAGCCTGTCAGCGTCACGGAAACGAAATGAATGCCGTCGATGACTCTCCAGGGAATCACGGTCACCTGATGCAGGCCCCGAAAGCCCGCTTCTCGCAAACCGCTCCAATAGTCTTGAATCGTCAGCGCACCGGATAAACAATCTCCCCATTTGGCACTATCGTGAATCATGTATTGAGGAATGGGTTGGTCCGAAACAATATCCGAGATGGTAAATCGTCCACCTGGTTGAAGCACCCGAAACATTTCTCTAAATACCTTCTTCTTGTCAGGCGCCAGGTTAATGACGCAATTGGAAATAATCAGGTCAACGTGATTGTCTTCTACCGGCATTGCATCGGCCAGGCCTTTTCGAAAGTCCACGTTGGAAGCCGGATACCCTAAATTTTTGGCCACCGTGGGTGCGTGAGTACGGGCAAGAGCCAGCATTTCATCGGTCATGTCGATACCGATCACTTTCCCGTCTGCCCCCACTTTCCGTGAGGCCTCAAAACAATCGATTCCTCCTCCGGAGCCGATATCTAACACCACCTCTCCGGGTTGAACTGTGGAAAGTCCCACGGGGGTACCGCAGCCATAAGAGACTTTCAAGATGGCCTCGGGGATAAACCGACCCAAATCTTCATGGTTATATCCGGTGGGACAACACATTTGTTCGCCGTTGGTGACCGCTTTGGCATAGCGTTGGCTCACGGATTGTGTGATGGAATTCTCCAGCTCAGTTATCATGGTCATTGCACCCTCAATAGAATGTTGGATTAATCCACAGACAGGTCTCTAAACCCGCAATCTATAAACAAATTGTGGCAAGAAGGTCAAATTAACCCTATGAAAGTCAGTCTTGGAAGATGAAGAAATGTTACATTAATTGAGAATCTGGCCAAAAGTTTATGGGGCATACTAAAGTAGCCAGTGCACGGAAGGGAATTTTTGCTTGAGAATAAACAATCAGTTTAGGGAAAATAGGTGTAGGAAAAAGTATTCAAGTATCAAAATTTTTTGGAATTGATTTTCAGGATTATTGTTGAATCCATAGAGATTATTGTTGACACGCGAATGGGGAATCGTCTTTGGTTAGGAGAAGTGTTGGCCAGAAAATTGCTTTGTCAGATCACTAGTTACTCATTGAACGGAATTCATCACGATGGCTCTCATACCATGTCCTGAATGTCAAAGGGAAGTTTCAACACAGGCATTGGCCTGCCCTCAATGTGCGTTCCCATTCCCCGGGAAGCAAGCGCTTTCGCAGGGTTCGCAGTCTAATAAACTTGGGCCTTGCCCCGATTGTGGGTTTCTTGTTTCACATCTCGCCCAGACGTGCCCTCATTGTGGGGTTGCCATAATGGGGGAGCAAGGACGATGTTCTCAAAATGGAAATGTGGCGGAAGAGACCTGGTTGTGTCCTCATTGTGGGACATCATACACAAGGAAGGTCCAGAAAAAAGAAGAGAAGTTGATGATAGGGCCTCAAGTCCTTTCGGCAATCACCGAAGATAGGAGTATGGCAGGATCTTCGGGGTTGGTACCCGATCAGCTCAAGGGGAATGAGGTTCCGGAAACACTTCGTAAACAACCTCCGCTTTGGCAAGATTCTTCCCTCCCCATCAAGAAAGATTTTGATGTTATTTCTCGCCGTTATCCTCGTAGCAAAAAAAAATCATTGATCGTAGGACTCATTATTTTTCTACTAGTGGCTGTATCAATCGGGCTGGGAGCCTGGTGGCAATTACAAGGCATCAATCCTCTCGAAGCCCTCATCTACTGGCGAATGTAGATTTTTCACCCGCCTCCATCAGCCAATCTTTCCGTTCTTACTCCGATAGTGGATTTCTCTGAAACGGTCTACGCGATACCCAGAAGAACGATGATCATCCCCCAGGGAGGATCGTCAGGGATGCGACGGGACTAGCGATATTGGAGAACATCAGGGTGGCGCTAACGGCCCAGTCGATGAAGGGGCCTGGGTAGATACCTAAAAGAAGCGTTCCGGCAATGCCAGTAAAGATAGCCACTTTGATGGGTAGGGATGTGGGGATAGGTGAAGGGTTGGTGGGTTCGTTGATATACATCTTTTTAACGACAATCAGGTAGTAATACATCGAGATGACAATATTGATCAGTCCGACAATCAGCAGAGTATACAGTTCCTGATTCATAGCCGCGATGAATAGATAGATCTTGCCAATAAAGCCTGCTAATGGTGGAACTCCAGCCAGGGACAACAAAAAGAGGAGCATGGCGGCAGCCAAGAAAGGTGAACGTCGGTTGAGGCCATTGTAGTCTTCGATTTCGTCGCTCTTAATGACCTGACTGACCGCAATGACGACGGCAAAGGCTCCCAAGTTGGCGAACATATAGGTCAGCAAATAAAACATGATGGCGTCGCTGCCTTGCTTGGTTCCTGCTGCTAACCCAATCATGATATTACCGATTTGTGCGATCCCTGAATAGGCCAAGAGTCGCTTGATATTCTTTTGAGCAATCGCCACGATATTTCCGTAAGTCATCGAACAGATCGAGGCCACGACAAAGAGCAGTACCCACATCGGCTTAAAGGAAGCCAATGCCACAAAAAACATCCTGAGCAGAATGGCCAAGGCTGCCACTTTTGGTGCAATGGACAAGAAGGCGGTGACCGGAGTAGGCGCACCTTGATAGGTATCAGGAATCCAGGCATGAAAGGGTACTGCCCCGATTTTAAATCCTAATGCCGCAAAGATCAGGATGAACCCGATAGCCAGGCCATAGCTCCCTGGCGTACCAGACATTTCTGAAAAGACCAGCGTTCCTGTTTCGCCATACACTAAGCTAATGCCATAGGCTAAGAGACCCGCAGCGAAGACTCCTAGGATAAAGAACTTCAAACCGGCCTCCGATGACCGTTGATCATCTCGGAGATAGGCAACTAAGACGTAAAAGCCAAATGTGGAAAATTCCAATGTGACAAACACGGATAACAGATCGTTTGAAGAGGCCATGAACATCATGCCGATCGCCGACATGAGCACCATGAAATAATATTCACCCTTAAAGAAGCGGAATGCACGCACATAATCAATGGAAATGAAGAGAACCAGCGCAGTGGCTCCTACGATGAGAATCTTAAAGAAAATGGCCAAATGATCCAGCACATACATGTTTTTAAAGAGCACACCTGTTGTGCCATTTTGATCAAAGGCGAATAACATGGTGGCTGTGATGGCTAATCCGGCGATACTTAAATGAGCG
Organism: Nitrospirales bacterium; assembly: GCA_040904705.1. GTDB lineage: Bacteria > Nitrospirota > Nitrospiria > Nitrospirales > UBA8639 > Nitrospira_E. Next base: position 27,234 of record JBBDSY010000039.1, read on the forward strand.
AGTTGTTGATGTGTAATACGCTTCAGGGAGAAATCCAGCGCAAGGATGACGCACAGCCAGATCGTGAGAAAAATCTCCGGAAGCAGGAGGAGGAGATCTGCCGCGGATAATGTGAGGTTAAAGGTCATCATTTGGTTAGGCGGAACACGTCAGTCGAAAGAAGCCTGCAACAAACATTCACTACGGCAATAAGCCTTGCGTATTCTGTGTGACTAATGGAGCGACCTGGTTGATTCGGTCTACCATGGGGTCAACCGTTGACCTCACCACGTCATAAAAATGTCCGGGGAACAGGCCTAGGATGATGCTGCATGCGATCAGCAAAATGAGTGGCATCCGATCTACCCAATGCTTCGCATCAGCCGCATGGGCATATTCCGGATCCATCTTCCCGTAAAACAACCCTCGCATCATTTTGAACATATAGGCCATGGTGAGGACGATTCCTAGCACAGCCACTACCACTTGGAATGGATATTTGTCCCAACTGCCGACAATAATCATAATTTCGGCCACGAAATTAATGGTGCCGGGCATACCGATTGACGCCATGCAGGCCACAATAAACGCTCCGGCAATAAATGGCATTTTTTCCACAAGACCTCCCAAAGAGGGAATATCTCGAGTGTGGGTTTGGTCATACACCCAACCAGCCATCGCAAACAACATGCTTGTGGCTAAGGCATGGGCAAACATATAAATGACAGCTCCCGATAGACTGATGTAGGTCAACGCGGCCATGCCCAGAAAGATATAGCCCATATGGCTGGAACTGGAGTAGCCGATGACATATTTGGTGTCCTTGGCAAAATAAGAGACGAGTCCGCCATAGATAATTGAGCCAATACAGAGGACGGCCGCAATCCACATCAGGTCACGCGTGGCTTCAGGAAGAATTTCAAAATTCACGCGAATAATAGAAAAATGCCCGAGTTTCATGAGGACGCCAGCATGCAACATGCTGGTGGCGGCCGGAGCGGCGGCATGGCCGACAGGCGACCAGGAATGCAACGGCCAAATTGGGGCGATGGAGGCAAATCCAAAAAAGATCAATATCCAGATAAGCGTGGACAGCGAATCGGAAAACTTGGCTTGTTCCCGAAGGACCAGAATATCAAACGTATGCAATCCGGAAAGATGGTAGATAAGCAAAATGCCCATAAGCGCCACGACTGCTCCGGCTGACAAAAATAGTGTCAGCTTCATGGCGGCATATTCTTTGCTGTTCGACCCGAAATTGAAAATGAAATTGACGGAATCGCGAAGTTTCAGCCCTTCGGGGTCGGTCATGGAGAGGTACCCTTTGGTATGGCTTCCCCAGACCCCCAGCAATAAGTACATGGGCAACACCGACATTTCGTAAAAGAAATAGAGGAAGAAGAGATCGAGGGACATAAAGACCCCGATCGTCGCGGCCGCGAGGATCAGGAGGAAAATATAAAACTCTTTTGTCCGGTCTTTAATGTGCCACGAGACGAAAATCCCGGCGAACAGTAATATAGCTGAGGCAAACACGAGTGGACCGCCAATGCCGTCGACTCCTACATAAAAGGCAATGCCGAGTTCTTCCGACCAGGCAAATCGTTGGATAAATTGGAACCCCCCCCTTGTCGTATCGTAGGCAAAGAACATGTACAAGGAAGCCAACAAACTGATGCCGGCGGAAATGGCCGCAGTCATCCGCACCATGAATTCTTCCTGACGAGGAATGAAGATCAAGGCAATGGACCCAAGAAAGGGCGCAAAGAGAATAATTAATAAGGAATATTCACCCATCACAATCAGTTCTTCATTATTTCAGGAGAAGGAGAAGCCCCGGTATATTGAGCCGTGGCCGTTCCTGGGTGTACCCGATCAACCACGGCCTGTACTGATCCATTCACCATGCGTAAAAATGGAGAGGGATACAAACCGATCCAAAAGATCATGACTGAGAGAGAGACTCCAATCGCCCATTCCCGCGTATTTAAGTCAGGGATCACGGCCGGCAAACTCTCTTTCAAGGGCCCAAAAATCGCGCGTTCGTAAAACCACAGAAAATAGGCGGCCGCGAAAATCACTCCCGTAACGGCAATGGCCCCCCAAACCCACCAAGCTTGAAAGACGCCCAGTAAGATGAGGAATTCACCAACGAACCCATTTGTCCCGGGTAACCCAATTGAGGCCATACCAATAATGAGGAGAAAGGTGGCGAATAATGGCATTTTCTTGGCAAGGCCGGTGCATCTGCGCACATCGGTATGGCCTAATCGCTCATACATGAATCCAGCCAAAAAGAATAATCCAGCCGTGCTAAAGCCCAAGTTAATCATGGTAATGAGGCTGCCTTGTATGCCTTGAAAATTCAACGCAAACAAACCGATAACCACAAACCCCAAGTGACTGATGCTACTGAAGACCAATAGGCGTCTAAAGTCCGGCTGAATAATGGCTACGATGGCCCCATAGACAACGGCGGCCAGACCGAGGGTCATGAGGATCGCCACCACCGTCTCGTTTCTTGAAGCATCAGGAAGTAATGGCATGGAAAACCGAAGGAAGCCGTAGGTACCCATCTTGATTCCTGCAAACATCACCGACATCGGAATGGGACCTTGTACCAGGGCATCGGGGAACCAGGAATGAAACGGGAATATCGGAGCTTTAAAGGCTAAGCCCAGAAAGATCAACCAGAAAATTAAGAGTTGTTGGCTGAGTGGAATGTACACGGAGAGCAGATCGATAAAATCAAAACTGTACACCTGCTTGGCTTCAAAATAATTCAGGCTCAGGAGACAAAATCCCACCAACATGAAGACACTGCCCAGTAGCGTGTAGAGCACATACTTCAATGCGGCGTAGTGGCAATCTTCTCCAGGTCCCCACAATTTAATCAGGAAGTAGCTGGGGATCAACATGAGTTCCCAAAAGACGAAAAAGACAATCAAATCAATGGAAGCAAAAATCCCTATAAACGTGGCTTCCAAAGCCAAAATACTCATATAAAAGGCTTTGGGCTTCCGTGTCACCGAATCCCACGAATAGAGCACCAGCAGCACGGTCAAAAATGCCGTTAACCCCAGAAAGAGAACACTGATGCCATCCACGGCCAGGTGGTAACTAATGCCGAGGAAGGGGATCCATTCATGCCGTTCCGCAAACTGCATGGCCGCAGTGTCCGGAGCAAAGAGCATGAGCAGCAACGCAGCCACAACCATTTCAATGCTGGCGATGCCGAGTGTGGCCTTACGAACCTGTACAGGGTCTTTTAGTCCCCAGACCACCAACGCACCCAATAAGGGGAAAAAGGTCAGGAAGGTCAGAATGGGAAAACCGAATGTTATTTCTTCTTGCATATGAATCGATCAGTACATGCTAGAGCTGGCTGAGGTTGACCCAGCAAACCACAGCACGACCAGATGGATTAAAATAGCCAAGCCAATGATCAAGATGGCGGCATAATGATGCACCATGCCGCTTTGCAATTTCCGCCAGGACCAGGCGAGTAGGTGATTGCCATAGCCAACCACATTCAGCCCGGCATAGATCACGTGTTTTTCGGCCCACGTAACCCCTGCCGCGCTGATATCAGTCCCTTTGCCGATGCCGTTGACGAAACGGTCCAGGACATGTCGGTCAAACCAATCCCAGAGCGCTCCTAGTTTCTTAAACGGTTCGACAATAAACCGGTCATAGAATTCGTCAACATAATATTTATTGAGTAAGGTCGTGTACACTCGAGGAGATTTTTCAGCCCATTCATTCGCCATTTGTGGCCGAATGGAATACATGTAATGGGCCAGGCCCCAACCTCCCAAAGCAATGGCCACGGCGACTCCCATTAGTCCTAGAAGTGTGCCCATATCCACTGCATGCGGTTCAGCGCCCACTGGTGTCGCCACGTCATGTAAGAAGTCGTGAAACCAACCATGTTCTGGTGGGACGCCAAGAAATCCTCCGACCACCGCCAGTCCTGCCAGCATCATCAGCGGATACGTCATGATGGGTGGAGATTCATGGATATGCTTGGCCACTTGTGGCTCGACCCGGGATTGTCCATAGAAGGTCAGATAGGTCAGGCGGAACATATAAAAACTCGTCAGGAATGCCCCAATGGCTGCCAGGAGATACAAATGATAATAGCCATGCACAAAGGCATGCGCCATGATTTCATCTTTACTCCAAAAACCGGCTAAGGGAGGAATGCCGGCAATAGCCAGGGTGCCAATCAGGAAGACCGTGTGGGTTATGGGGATTTTTTTGTACAGCCCGCCCATCTTTCGAATGTCTTGTTCACCGCTAAGCGAATGAATTACGGCACCAGCCGATAAAAAGAGCAAGGCTTTAAAAAATGCATGGGTGACCAGGTGAAAGATCGCGGCCGTATAGGCCCCGACACCGCAAGCTAAAAACATGTAACCTAACTGGCTGACCGTTGAATAAGCCAAGACCCGTTTAATATCGTTTTGTACCAGGCCAATCGTGGCCGCAAATAAGGCCGTCACCCCACCGACAATGCCGACTGTGGTTAACGCGATAGGTGCCATATCAAACAACACATGATTGCGGACCACCATATAGACGCCTGCTGTCACCATAGTGGCCGCATGAATAAGAGCACTAACCGGTGTCGGCCCCTCCATGGCGTCGGGTAACCAAGTATACAAGGGCAGTTGGGCGGATTTTCCGAAAGCCCCAATGAGTAGGCAGATGGTGATGGCCGTGGCCATTTCTGTGGAAAGGGAGGAGGCTTGGGAGAAGACCGTACTGTAATCGAGCGATCCGAAATGGGAAAAGATGAGAAACACGGCAACTAAGAACCCGGCGTCACCGATTCGGTTCACCACAAAGGCTTTCGTGGCCGCTTTCCCCGCTGAAACTTTTTCGTAATAATACCCAATCAGCAAATAAGAACAAAGGCCTACACCTTCCCAGCCAATGAACATCACCACATAATTCGAGCCCATCACGAGCAACAGCATCGAAACCATGAAGAGGTTCATATAGGTGAAGAATCGTGTAAATCCTTCTTCTCCATGCATGTAACCCACGGAATACACATGAATCAGGAAACCGACGCCGGTCACCACCAACAACATGACGGTCGTGAGAGGGTCAATTAAAAAAGCGAGATTGATCGAAAGATTGCCCCCGAAGATCCAAGACCAGGCAATCACTTCGCGGGGTTCGGGGTTGGCTATAACGGAAACCAAGACACCGAGTGTGCAGAGAAAGGACAAGCCCACTGAACCAAACGCCAGACGGCCGGCCCACTCGTGAGAATACCGCGAGCCGTATAGCCCATTCGCTAAGACAGACAGCAGCGGAGAGAGGGGAATCAGCAGAACCAATAAATCAAACACGTTACCACTTCAAGATATTAATTTGATCAACATTTGTGGCCATCTTCCCACGGAAAATGACGATGATAATGGCCAGCCCTATGGCTGCTTCAGCTGCTGCGACGGCAATGATAAATAATGCCGACATTTGTCCGGCCATGGAATTCAAATAATGGGAGAAGGCCACAAGATTAATATTGGCAGCATTCAACATGATCTCCACGCTCATTAGGACGATGATGAAATTGCGGCGGATGAGAACGCCCACCAACCCTGTCATAAACAGAACAGCACTGAGGAAGACGTAGGCGGAAAGAGGAATCATCGTGATGTTTTAGGATGTTGGCGTATTCGCCGTTTCCGCGTTGTCGGGTTTAGCCGGGGTTTTGGCCAGGACAATGGCCCCAATGACGGCGCCAAGCAAGAAAATGCCGACGATTTCGAAGAGGAGTAAATAGTCGCTGAACATGGTAATGCCAACCGCATGGCTCGGGCCAGAATGTAAAATCACTTCCGGCGTCGCCGTTCCGATGGTGCCGCCATAAGGTGAGAGCATTAAGAGAATCAGTAACTCGGCGAGCAGGGCTATGGCCACGAAAATTAAAAAGGAAGGTTTCTTATGGAGATGTTGCTCTTCGGTTTTTAAATTCATCAACATCAACACGAACAAATACAAAATCAAAATCGCCCCGGCATACACGATAATCTGCACCATCGCCAGGAATTCAGCATTAAGCATGACAAAGAGCCCAGCCATATGAAGCAGAAGGGTGAGCAAGGCCAAGGCGCAATGCACGGCATTCCGCAGAGACACAGTCAAAACCCCTGCCACGATACTAACCGTGGCAAAGTAGATAAAAAGAAGCCACATCATGGGTTGGATTTAGGGATCTGGGGCGTTCTGGATTGAGACAGGAAAATGGTAGCGATACGCCTGGCTTTCCTCACCTTCCTTCTCCTGGTTATGGGCATAGAGATATTTTTTGGCATCATCCAAATGCCGTTCTCCGATTTGATACAAGCGATCTTTGTCGAAAAGGAGCGTGCGTTTATCATGGGTGGAAAATTCATAGACTTTGGTCATGGCTAAGGCGTTGACGGGGCAAGCTTCCACGCAGTATCCGCAGAACACACATTTGGTAATATCGATGAAAAATTCGCTGGCATAGCGTTCCAAGGGCAAGGATTTATCTTCCTCGCTAATGACTTTGATGCAGCGAGACGGACAAGCGGCTTCGCAGAGATCGCATCCGACGCAGCGTTCCTTACCGTCCTCGTAGCGTAACAGACACAAGGCCCCACGATGGGCATCGGGGATTATCCGCTTCTCACGAGGGTATTGGAAGGTCATGGGCCGATGGAGTAAGTGTTTCAACGTCACCTTTGCGGCATGCCAAATTTCCCGGAACAAGACGGCATCAAAAAACTTTTTGGTCGTGGTTTCGTTACTCATAGAAGGGGGCCATATCTTTCTGATCAGACCTTTTCAATCGTCACGTACGCTAATTTAAAATAGGGGACCCCCGTAATAGAATCAACATGAAGTGGCATGAGATCCTTTACTGGTGGATCATTAAAATGTTCAGGTACCGTACAGGTACCCGGCATCAAGGAAGTATCCTCTGACACAGTCATTTCCAATGTGCCCTGGTCCGAAGTCAAGCGAATGCGTTCACCGGCGATGAGTCCAAGATTTTTGAGATCTTCTGTTCCCATAGAGAGGCTCTTCTTGTTTGGCGAAATATCGATAAGGCCAGAGGCTTGAGTGGACAGCTTTCCCGAATGATAAAGCAGTTGAATCATGCGCAGGCCGAAGGGTCGATGGGCTTTCCCTTTTCCACTCATGGAATATCGTAGGCCAACCTCTTGGGCATAGCCGCTTGAAAGGTACGCAGAAGGGTTCGGTTCGATCTTGGGAGCTTTTCCCAAGTTGTAATATCCCGGTAGAATCTTGCGGATTTCTTGTTGAATATCTTGTGTGGTTTCGAAATCCATCGGTGAACCAAGAAGGTTGGCCATCCCAACCATGATGTGCCAATCCAAAGTGCTCTCACCGAGAGAATCCAAGGCGGGGCGTAGGTACTGGACCTTCCCTTCTTGATTCGTCACCGTGCCGTCCTTTTCCGCAAAGGTTGATGCCGGGAAGACTACATGGGCCAATTTGGCTGTTTCGGTAAGGAACGGATCCTGGCAAATAAGCAGGTCCAGTTTCTCTAAGGCCCCTTTCGCACCAAAAGAGGCTGGCAAGGTTTCGAGTGGGTTTTCCCCAACGACATATAAGGCTTTGATTTCGCCTTTTCTGCAGCGGTCTAGAATATCAGTCAGATGAGAATCTTGTTGCACATCAGGAAGACGGGTGCCCCAGGCTTGGGCAAACCGGTCCTGGGCCTGGGCATCGGAAAAAGTAACCGGACCAGGAAGGAATTCTGGGGCTACGCCCATATCAACCGCACCCTGTTCATTGGCTTCTTCAGTAAAGGTGTTAATCCCACAGCCTTGTTTCCCTAATTTTCCAGTGACCCAAGCCAGGTCAATCAAGTGCAGCATATGCTGATAACCATTCGCTTGCCGAAGGATTCCTTCCCCACAAATGATGATGGAGCGAGGGGCCTCCGCGAAAATTCTGGCCGCCTCATGAATCTGTTCAACATCCACACCGGTATGTTGAGAAATCTCCTCCAGAGAATAGGCCTCGGTTGCCTGCTTTAAGGCCGTGAGGGCCTCAGGATGCGCATTGGTAGTCTCTTCATCGATCAAATCCTGATGAATGGTGGACTTGACGAGTCCCTGAATATACAGCCCTTCCGTTCCTGGATTTACCATAATCGGGTGGGAGCTGAGTTTGGCCATATTAGTTTGGACAGAATCCACCACTATGGTTTGGGCTTTAAACAAGCTGATGGCCGATTTGACCCGCAGACTCGCGACAGGATTGGTTTCTGTGATATTGGCTCCGATGATTAAAAAGGCTTTGGCCTTATTAATTTCCTCAGAGGTGTTCATCATGCGATGAATCCCTAGAGCCTGATTCATGGCATAGACAAAATTGAGATGGCCGTAGCGCGCACTGCTGTCCAGTTGATTGGTACCAATCACCGTGCGCATAAATTTTTGGAAGACATAGAGATCTTCATTCGTACATCGGGCAGTGATAAGCCCCGCAATCGCTTGAGGTCCATGTTGGGCTTTGATGGCCCCCAATCGGCTGGACGCCGTTTCCAGGGCATCGATCCATGGAGTTGGTTGGAGCCCGGAATCGGTCCGGACCAAGGGTTCTGTCAGTCGAGAAGGGCTATCGATAAATTGAAAGCCAAATCGCCCCCGCACACAGATCCCGTCGTGACCATTGACGGTATCGGTTCGGTCCCCCCACTTATTTTTCCAAGAGAGAGGCGAGGTGACGCGAACGACTTCCGTATCTTTGGTTTCCACATAAATTTGACAGCCATCACCACAGTAATTGCAGGTCGTGGTCGTCTTTTTAAGTTGCCAGGGTTTGTAAACGTATTTTGAAAACTTATTGGTTATGGCACCCACAGGGCAGACGGCTAAACAATCGCCGCAGAATTCGCAGTCCAACGCTTGATCGCCTTTGGCCACCACTTGGGTGAATCCATCTTTTTTCATGAATTGTAGGGCATCGATGCGGAGCACGTCTTTGCATATGTTGATACATTCACCGCAGGTGATGCAGCGGTTCATGTTGAAGTCCAATACCAAACTGCGCGTATCTTCAGGAATATTTTTTTGCTTCGCGTTGGCCAGATTGGTCACACCATGTTCAAAGGCCATGTCTTGTAATTCGCAGTGACCATCGGCATCGCAAACCGGGCAGTCTAAGGGATGGACTGATAAATGTTTTTCGACGCCTTTTTTCCGGGCCAAAAATAAATCTTCCCCTTCGGTTCGAATCACCATCCCGGCAGCCGCTTTGGCGGTGCAGGAGCGCACGGGAGCTTTCTTTCCTTCCTGCATGACCAGGCACATTCCGCATGAGCCAAAGGGATCGAAGGTGTAGTGGTAACACATCGCGGGGACAATCTTCCCGGTACTGGATATGACGTCATAGAGCGAGACGCCTTCTTTGGCCTGGACGGTTTCCCCGTCCAAGGTCAATTCGATGGTCGCGGCTTCGACTTCAGGCGATGTGACTGGTTTTAAACCCATGGTATTTATCCTTACATTCCGATCTTAATTTTATTCATGAGCAATTCACGATCCTATCTATCACATTCTCCCATGACGATATCGTACGTCCCGAAAATCGTGACGGCGTCGGCGATCATATACCCTTTCGACATATAATCAAAAGCACCCATGTGAATAAAAGACGGGGATCGGATTTTCAATCGATAGGGATTCCCGCCTCCGGTACTCACAATATAAAACCCTAACTCACCTTTATGCGCTTCGGTCCCGCAATAAATTTCCCCAGCCGGAGCATCAAAGCCTTGAGAAAATAATTTGAACTGCTGGATCATGGATTCCAGATTGGTAAAGACGCGATCTTTTGGCGGCAACGTCACGCTAGGGACATCCGCCATAATAGGTCCCGGTTGCATTTGCTCCAGACATTGCTTGATGATCTTGAGGCTTTCCCGAAATTCTTCAATGCGAATCCAATATCGATCATACGTATCGCCATTTTTCCCAACGGGCACACTGAACTCGCACCAGGGATACGCGCTATACGGTTCGTATTTTCTCAGATCATAATCCACGCCTGAACCGCGTAAAGTCGGTCCGCTTAATCCAAAGCTTAGGGCATCTTCGGCGGAAATGACGGCCACGCCACAAGTCCGAGCCAGCCAGATACGATTCTTTTCAAGAAAAATCACATATTCGTCAATTTTCGGAGGGAAATACTCTATAAATCTTTTGACCTTATCGATCAACGAATCGTTGAAATCCCGTTCAACGCCCCCGATGCGATACCAGCTGGTGGTGAGGCGCGCACCGCAGAGTTCGTCAAACCAATCCAGTAAAATTTCTCGGTCTCTAAAGGTATAAAAGAAGACGGTCATGGCTCCGATGTCCAACGCCTGGGTGCCTAACCAAAACAGATGGCCGATAATTCGTTGCACTTCAGCGACAAGCGTTCGAAGATATTCGGCTCGCTCAGGAATCGTAATGTCCATGAGTTTTTCAACCGCACGGCAATAGGCAAAGTTGTTATACATCGCACACACGTAGTCCAAACGATCCGTATGGGGGATGAACTGATGGTAAGTGCCGCCTTCAGCCAGTTTTTCGACCCCGCGATGAAGATAGCCCAATACCGGGGTGGATTTAACCAGTCGTTCGCCTTCCAGTTCCATGATGACCTTTAACACCCCATGTGTAGCGGGATGTTGCGGCCCCATGTTGAGGAGCAGTTCTTCAGTCCGAAGAGTCGGAAGATCTGCGGTCTCCGGATGATTCGGATCGACTTTATAGACGGTGGTACGTTGATCTTCGAGTTTCATAAAGAAAAATGTAATCCGCTAATTCGGGTCGTTTAAAAAATCAAAGGTATCACGCCAGCCCTTGCCTTGAACCGGAAAATCTTTGCGCAGGGGATAGCCTTCGGTGTAATCATCAGGCATCAGAATGCGCCGAAGATCGGGATGATGATTGAAGCGAATGCCCATCATGTCGAACACTTCCCGCTCCATAAAGTCGGCCCCCATCCAAAGGTCGGTCATCGAATCCACCCGACAATCGTTTTCCGGTACGCGAGTTTTGATGCGGATACGATGTCGCTTGCGAATAGAATAGACTTCATACACCACTTCAAACCGCTCGGCTTCATCCGGCCAGTCCACGGAGCTGACATGCACCATATAATCACAGTCCATTTCCGGGTCCCTGCGAATGTACGCGCAGACATCATGTAAGGCCGCGCGTTTGACTGATATCGCCAGATCTCCTCGCCATTCGTTTGAGCTGAGAAACCCCTCCGGGAATCGGCTTTGAATTTTTTCAGCGATAGGGTGCATAGTAAGAAATCAATTAAATAGTTGAACCTTCATGGTTAGTGGGCGCGCACCAAATCAAATGTGGTTATCCCACTCTGCTGACCCTTTTCAAAGAAGGACCATTCTTGGTGTAAATGACCAAAATCGCTCATAGTAATTTTGAGGTCATGCACCAGGTGCCTGCAAGGGCTTTCACGGTTTTTAGCGCAGCACTGCCTTCATAGGGTGGAGGTTCCATCACTTCGGCGAGAGCCACTGTCGTGCTTCCCATTGCCATGAGGCACATTGTGATCAATGCCAATAAGAATTTCATCATGAACCTCAGGGTTAATGACTTCCTTCGCATCGGTTTTATACTTTCACCTGTTCGGGTTGTTTCGTGAATACGCGCTTTTGCATAATCCGATCCTGTAACTTTAAAATCCCGTCAAACAGGGCTTCGGGGGTTGGTGGACACCCAGGAACATAAATATCCACTGGCACAAAGCGATCGACCCCTTGAACCACGCTATAGCTGTCATAAATATTCCCGGAAGTTGCACAGGATCCCATCGAGATCACATATTTGGGTTCAGGCATTTGATCATAAATTTTTCGAATGACCGGGGCCATGCGCCGACAGACGGTGCCGGCCACAATCATTAAATCGGATTGGCGGGGAGAAGCGCGGAACACGCCAGCGCCATATCGGTCAATGTCATAGCGGGAAGACACAGCCGCGATCATTTCAATCGCGCAACAGGCCAGGCCGAACGTCATGGGCCATAACGAGCCTTTGCGGGCCCAGTTGACGACTTTTTCCAGGGAAAGAGTCATCACCCCTAATTCCCCGTCTTTTGCTGGAGGCCCGATTTGTATTAATCCCATTCCAGAGCACCCTTCCGCCAGGCATACACGTAGGCCACAACAAAGAGGCCAATAAAAATCATCATTTCAATGAATCCAATGAAACCCAACTGTTTAAACGTAATGGCCCAAGGATAGAGGAAGATGACCTCAATATCAAAAATGACAAACAACATCGCAATCACGTAATAGCGCACCGGAAACGGCATGCGGGAATCGGAAAAAGGTTCCGAACCGCATTCATAGGTCGAGAGTTTTTCCAGCTCAGGATACTTAGGTTGAACGAGGTAGGATAAGAGAAGTGTCACCAACCCAAACCCCAGGGCCAGGACTGTAAAGACCAGAATGGGGAAGAACTTGGTTAAGTACTCAGCCATAAGGTCTGACCCGTACATCTGGTGACCCTCCTATTCATATTTGAAGGTACAGTACCTACTTCGCGAGAGGCCTTAGAGAAGGGCATGGTAGCACTCAATTTTTTTGCGAATCAATGCAACAAAAGACCTAACCGGTCCTAGGTCCATTCAGACGGAAAAATCCTCGCAAAACCAAGAGGTTGGTATATTATTTATCAGCAATCTGGTGTTGACCATTTTGGGGGCGAGAAGCCTTTATTTACATGGTATCTTGAGTGGATTCTTGAAGATGGGGAGTGCTGGCGGTGAATAGTTTCTCCGCCCTCATCCACCCCTCGATGATGGGGACGAGAAGGACGGCTATCTAAAGATCCCTTTTAAGCTCTGAAGGGCCATGGAGCTGGTATTTCTGATTAATTCTTCTGTTTTGGCTGAAAGCCGTACATATTTCGCCCGTTCGCCAGTCGCAATGACTTCAAGGTATTGGGCATCTTTGGCATTATGAATCGCACGCCTGGCCTGGGAGGCTGATAATTGAGGAATCATTTTTTCCGCATCACTCATGCTGACGGGAATGTTGTGGAGCTGCTTAAGAAACAATTCCGAAAACAGGGTCCAATAGTAACTTTGCTGTAATTTGGGTTCACGAGCAAAGGCGTTGATCCACACCTGGGCAGCTACTTTGTTTATCGCCTCGATATATCTCCCCACTTCCATATCTGAATACCGTTTCATAGCGGTGTTCCTTCGTTCTCTTTGATTTAATCCTGCCGAACTTCCTAGCTAACTGAGATGATTACCGTAAAGATTACTACTTAACACACCCTAATACAAGGCATTGTTTTTATTATAGTAATATCCAAATAGATTATTATTAAGGATGTATTTTGATAGTCAAATTGACAAGTTCTATGGTTGTTGGAAGTTAGTCATGCAACTGAAAAGACAAAAAGTGGCAAGAGACAGAACACTCAATGGGCGCATTATTCATTCAAGGAGGTATCAGATGAGCATTCTTAAATCTCCCTCACGACACCAAGAAAACCTTGAATCGAAAATTCATGCAGTGGCAAGACGAAAGAAGCTGGCTCTCATGATGAGTCTATTAACTTTGTCATGTTTGGCCTATTCACCGGCTAGGGCAGGCGATTATCCCCATGCCAAAGCTCCCGCTGCTCGCATTCACTTGACGAGTCTGTCGATAGTATTCGGCCCTGGGGGAGTTCATTTAGGGGTTGGGGAGCCTTTTTATGGTCGAGGCTATGCGCGTCCGCATGTGTATGTGCAACCTGCGCCTCATCGCCATTGGAATCGATCAAGACACCATGGGCATCATCAACATTATGCCGCACCTCAACGATTTAACCGTGGTCATGGATGGAAAAACGAAATTCCACGTGGTCATTTCAGAGGAAAGAATGGCCGAGGAAATGCTGGGCATCGTGGAGGACACCGGTAAAGAATCAGTCGGTGTCCATTGATAATAAGAAGGTGGTTCAACACGTACGCTGTGCACCCAACCCGTGAGGGGGGAAACCCCTCACGGGTTTTCTATTTGTCATCGGGACCTGTTAGACACTGGAAGGCGAAGTGCCTACTGAGATTTTTTTTTCATTTTTGAAGACGGAGTGCGAAGGTTGGGAGGAGTTTCGGATTGGTCATCCCATTCATCTTCCATAGGGGGAACCGCTTTGGCCTTTTGCCGCCGATGAATTTGCGTGTTAATGCGAGGCTTGGCCGGCTGGAGGGGCCTCGAAGATTTTGGTGGCGGATCAGGTTGGGTCATGGGTAAAAAGAAGTGCTAGGTGATATCCCAGATAAAGGGGTTTCTTGATTTCCTGCCTGTATTCTAAAGATATCAGGTAGCGAATGAAACGCTGTGTATTTTGGAAGGGGTCGTTTCTTGCCTCACATTCCCTCATGATGGGGTTGTATATGGTAAAATGGTTGAAAGTAGGTGAAAAGGGTTACTACAATACCATTTTCCTTCGTTGGTATAACTGATGCGAACGCTTCGATCTCCATTTCTTGCCGTCTGTTTAGCGGCCTTGCTTCTTTTACTAGGCGGTGTTCTCTCAGCGCAAGCTGTTGGGCATGCATCCCAACATACCCATCATCACACATCCGCCACGCACGCATCGACATTGTGTAGTTGGTATTGTGCCGCCGGACAGATTCACAGTGGCGATCTGGTGGTCGTGGCAGCCCCAATTTTATCCCTTCTAGGGATAGAAAATGAGGAGGCGGTTGTTGTCACTCCCCTAATCCTCATTCCTTCTTCTTCCCGTGCTCCCCCTTCTGTGTAGACACACGCTTCTTTTTTTCTCTAACAGCTTGGAATTCATCGTCTGCAAAGCACCAGTCGTGTTGCTTTGAAGTCGTTTTTCCTGATGGATTCCTTAAAGCCTCTCTCAGGGGTTTGGTTGTGAGAATGACTAAATTTGTCATCATAGGTCTTTATATGCGTGCGTATTTTATTTGAAATTATATTGTAAGGAGAAGTCGTAGTATGGGTTGTGTACGAGAAACATGGTGGTTTGGAATTCGAAAAATCTGCATTGGTCTCGTGAGCGGTGCTGTGGTTTTTGGAGGTTCAGGGCCGGTTGTTGAGGGAGCTCTCCTGGATGGAATGATGGGCGGTTTTGAGGAAAGTATGGGGAAGCGAGCACAAGCCAAAGGGGAACAGCTGATTATTGGCGATTTTTACCCCGCTGAAAGCCCTGACTCTCATGGTCCGATTGGGATGATGGGGGATCATACCCACAATCAGGGTGAATTCATGTTTACGTATAGATATATGCGTATGTTTATGGAAGGAAACCGGGATGGGACAAATAATCTGTCCAAATCAGATGTGTTAAGGGATTTCTTCGTCACGCCAACCGAGATGACCACCCAGATGCACATGTTTGGTTTCATGTACGGCCTGAATCAAACCGTGACCCTGACCGCCATGATTCCTTACCTCTTCAAATCAATGGATCATGTGACCAGGACCGGTGCAAATTTCACGACCCAAACCAGTGGATTTGGGGATATTCGATTAGGCTCTTTAGTGCGGCTCTATGCGTTTGAAACACCAAGCATTGGGTCCCATCGCTTTCATTTCAATGCGGCTGTGGGTCTGCCTACCGGGGACATTAAAGCAACCGGTGCCACTCCATTAGGCGTCACCCGGCTCCCGTATCCTATGCAGTTAGGGTCCGGTACGGTGGACGTGTTTCCTGGATTGACGTATTCCGGAGGCCTGAATAAGGCCACCTGGGGTTTACAAGCCATTGGGACGATTCGGCTGGGGGATAATAATCAAGGCTATGCCCTGGGGGACGAATATGAGGTGAGTGCCTATGGTGCCTACAAGTGGATTCAGTGGCTGAGTACATCGCTTCGCTTCAAATGGAAAGACTGGGCGAATTATGAAGGGCGGGATCCGAATATTTCTCGAACGAACCCTGTGGGTGTTCCACTGGTCCCGACAGCGGAAACGAATCGTCGTGGCGGGGAACGGTTGGACATCTTAGGGGGGATCAATATTCTTTTTCCGGAAGTCATGGGGTTAGAAAATCACCTCGGAGTGGAATTCGGGGTGCCAATTTATCAAAATCTGGATGGGCCACAATTAGAATCGGACTATACCTTTTTTGTCGGCTGGCAGATCATCAACTAACATGATCTCTGGCTGTTGAATGAAAGACGGAGGGAAATTCCCATGAGTAAAATCATCAAATATTTTCTTCTTGCGAACCTCATTTTCATAGGCTGCGCCACCATGGTCCAAGCTTATCAAGTAGCAGCAGTGAAAGAGGGGGCCACGATACATGGTCAAGTGACCTTTTCAGGCTCGGCCCCAGCCCCACTGCAGTTTGAAGTCGAGAAGAACCCTGAAGTCTGTGGACCCCAAAGAAGTTTAGTGAAGGTTGAAGCGCAGAATGGCATGCTCAAGGGAGCTATCGTCGTTCTAGAAGGGGTAGAATCTGGGAAGCCTTTCGCGAAACAAGAGTTTCGTGGACTATCTCCTGGAAAAGGCACGTTTCAATATGTGGGCGGAGAAAGTTTAGGGCTACGCGTAAACACGGAAAACTGCAATTTCGGTCCGTTCACCGGAGTCGTCACTCCGGATGAGGCCGTGCGGTTTGGCAATAAGGATTCCGTCAAGCACGTCCTGCATACCTTTGTGTCATTGGATACCAGAGGATACGTCTTACGCACCCTGCACAATCGGGATATTCAACCCGACGGCGCATTCGACCGCACATTTACATCGGGAAAACTCAAGGACAGCCGACTGGTACGAATCGCCTGTAACCGCCATGATTTTATGCAGAACTGGCTATATGTCGTGAAGAATCCCTATTTCGCCATTTCTGACGAGAAGGGGAAATTTGTCATCGACAATATTCCCCCAGGCCACTATACCCTTCGAGCCTGGCATCCAGTGCTTGGTCTGCAAGAGCAAGAGGTGCATGTGATTCCAGGAAAGGAGTTGGGAACGGACTTCGCTTTTTCTGAATAAGGTGAAAACCACTAATTAAATATAGCCGTCTTCTTTCAAGGGGAGGGCAAATTATTTTTTTAGGAGTTTATCTGGCTGGTGTAGGAAGTATGGACCAGTTTTTCTCCGTAGTAGATTTTTTCTGGATCGGCCACACCGAACTGGCTAGTTTGACTCCATCAATTCAACTCTGAGTGGATTACAAGCAATGGCTGGAAACGTTCAATATAAAAATGCTGTTCCTAAAACTTATGAAAAATAACTAATTCAAAAGTCTTTAAATGTTTCCAACCATCCCATTAAATTTAGAATAGTTAAAAAAGCGGCTAAGATAGGAACCAAATAAAGGATTCCTTTGACCATCTTACCAATCGGCGCTCTTTCGGCTTTCTCCTCATCGAAACCGATTTCTCCTAAAAATTTGGCTCTTCCCCTGATCGAGTGGGTCAGTTAGCCTATGTGGCATGAGAGACAAAG
>JBBDSY010000040.1:0-43866 GCA_040904705.1 Nitrospirales bacterium
AGAATCGTATCGACAATGAATGTGACCTTCACGCGCCCTTCGGAAAAATATGTCAAGGTGGTTTTGAAGACTTCCACAATGGCCAGCAGAATCAACGTATTCACAATGACCTGCCGTAACGCAATCTCCAGAGGACTGGTGAAGAGCAGATGCAACTCCAGGAATGTCCTGAGGACGCCTCCGGCGATCGCGGTCAGGATCGTCACAATCAACAGGCTTAAGACTACCTTGATGCCTTGAACCCAGATGAGGTTCATGTCGGTGTGCAGGATATGTCCCAGCACCGGGGCGCGTTTGTTCAGCCAGGCCAAAGGAGGTTGTGGTGTGGAGCCTGGTGTCGGCGAGAAAATATTAGAATTCATCGATGGCCACCGGGTGCAGGAGATCGCGCACTGACAAGACGCCGACAATGTCAAGCTGCTTGGTGACGGCCAGGTGGCGGGTACCGGACCGGTCCATCAAATCCGCCGCCTCGAAAATCGGCGCGTCTTGATCGATGCCGATCACGGGGGCCGTCATAATGGCGTCGACCGTGGTTTGGTCAGGCGACCGGTGAGTCGAGACCACTTTGCGGACAATGTCGGCTTCAGTCACGATGCCCACAATATGCCCGTCTTGTTTGACGAATACGCTCCCGATGCGGCGAATGCGCATCAAGGTGGCGGCCAGAGACACGAGGTCTCCGCAATTTACTGACGCCAGATCCTGTTTCATGAGTTCTTCGACTCGAACCATAATGATGTTCCTTTCTTGATTGAATACGTTAAAAGAGAAATCCGAATCCTCGAATGTTCCTTGGGTGCAGCAGCTAGGCCACCAGTGAGTCTTTTCCCTTCGGGCCATTTCCATGCAAAATCGGATAGCAGCGGCGCGGGCGTCGGGAGAGGTGGTCAAGGGTACGAATACCATAAAGAAGCGGCTGAAGGAGTGCGAGCACTCCCAGTGTGATAACCATGAATTTCATTGCGTGTCTCCTGCTGGATGTGATGTGTCATCATTCTTCGATTCTTGAAGTATCATGACAGGGCCGTGTTACCACGGAGTGTCCAGAAGGTTAGCACCGGGTAACATTTTGACTGAGGAAGAGAATTGGGAGTGCGCATGTGCAGGTACGGAAACGAGTGGGTGATGGCCTCAGTAAACTTAGAATTCTTTGGGGGTATCACGGCATTCCTTATGCCTATGAAAGTCGCGGATTGTTGGCCCTAATGGATGGCGATGCGTATTTGACTGTGGGGACCCTGACGAATGCCATACGATGTGGCGCCGAGAGGGGAGGTGTGCATTATGAGCAATCTGTGACATGGGGCAACCAGGAGGATGACGGTTGAAATGTGCAATTGAATAGGGAAGGATAAGGACGGGTCATCATTGATTTCATAGGGGTATCATGCATTCTTTGCAAGGAAAGATCATAAATCACCAATGGAAAGCATACCGACGAGAGGGGACTCATGCCCCACGGCAGAGTGCCTTGTGTGAGTCGCATTCCTGATTCCGGCAGCCTCAAAGATCGACTCCGATTCATCGATGGAGACAATAGGGCTGCTCATGATCTGTTCCACATGAACAAATTCCGGAGGATGAAAGGCCACGACCTTTTGCACGATATCGCGTTCTGTCACAATTCCCACCAGCTCTTCGTCATGTTTGACCAACAGGCTCCCGATCCCTCGAATTCGCATCAGGTTGGCTGCGACTGATACCGCTGGCGCGGCATCAATGCAGGCCAGGTCTGTGATCTTTAACTGTTCCACTCGGACCATGCTGTTCTCCTTTGTCAATATGAACGTTCCTGATGGAATGTAACGGTCTATTGTTAACCCGGGGTCGCAAGTCCATGAACCGGATGTAACATTTTTTCTGCTCCCCTCCTTTTACGATGGGTGCCTGGGGTAGAATGACTTCGAAAGGAAGTGGTGAGTTCATATTTGTTTGGAGGAATATCGGTATGAATCGGTTGGCAAGATTGCTGGGTCTTCTGGTGGCGGGTATCTTCCTCGGAGGGTGTGAGACACCTCAGTTTCAAACGATGAGTATTTTGGACACTCCTAACCGGGTCGTGGCTCTCCAGGCCATGTCCGATCCGTATGGAGGGAAGGGTTATGACCATCCGGTCTTGCTGACCAAGGATGAAATGATTCGAATGTTACAGGGTGTCCGGGTGGAGCGAGGGTTAATAAGCGCTTCACAACATGCTGCATTCAGCGATACCGAGATTCAGTTATTCGCTCCTCATTTTGTCAAAGCCTTGGAAAAGGCGACCACGGAAGAAATCGTCACCTTTTTTGAAACCGCCCATATTGACTCCGAACATGACATCACGACCTCAGGAGGTCTGTTTGTGGCCGACGGTAATCTGTATGTGGTCTTGAGCAATTTTTCAGTCGAAACCCGCGGATGGCAGGATAATGAGCGCTATGAAGCTTCGTATCGGAATCGGCCACTTGAACAAATGGACCCTCAACCAGGACGCTTAGTGTTTGTGCCGCGGGAATTCATGGTGGAGTCTCCCGATGGTGAACTCGGAAGTCGCTTCAAAGGCAAACCCTGGCAGGTGGCCATCCGGTATAAAGATTTTTTACAGAAAAACTTGCCTTCCGTTGAAAAACGATGAAAAAAACCAAAGCAAGGCGGAACGGGTTTCATCGGCGAGTAAAGAGGGTTTCTTTGTGTTTCATCTGTGTCGGCTGAATTTAAGTTTTCTGTCAGTGAAGTAGATCATCGTGATCAGGTTTTTGATGGTACGGTACACTCCAGCCTTAGCATTGGCGGCTTAGATGAGGCTGCCGTGAGAATGCCCCATAAGCCTTCCAGCGATGTTTACCTATTCAGTAAAATTAAGGGGTCTGGGGAAAAGAAGAGAATTGATTTCTGGGTGCCTCATCGCGGAGATGACATTGAAATAATGCCCTCCACAACGGGCAAGAATGACGAACAGAGACCCACGCCTCCGCTGAAGTCACTTCCCACTCATTTGACATAATTCCTGACAGTTGCAATCCACAATACAGCCTGCAACAGACGGCATTTCTCTCCCCACCGTATCTCGTAAAAGCTTTTTATCACACATTGTTTACAGTGATGTGATCTATACCTAACATCCCTGCAATTTCCGACTATTACACTTTTCCCTGTCAGGGCAAGAATAAAGCCGGAACATTTTTCTATTCGGAGCTTTCCGGCCAAAAGCGATATTACAAAAGGTGGAACCAGGATGTATTGGAAAAGTGGATTGAAATTTTTGTTCGCATGCATCTATTCATCTTTGTCTGCATTTTTCCACAAACTCATAAAGCCAACCACAACCACGATGGCCAACTCCATTATCGACCCAACGGAATAAATTGTTTTTCGTAGGGTAGATACCATCATTCATGCCTTAAATTTACAGTCGATCTCTCGGTCGTACCCTACCCGGGGTGTCATCTTAATCCAAGGACGAAGAATCTGTGCCAGGGGTACATCACTCAGAGTTCAGCGAGATCTTCTGCATGAAAATTTTCCTAAGCTTTGCCGAAAGATCCGCTGGCGACAGACTTCAACCTCTTCACATTTTCGTTACTTACTCTACTTTCCAACTTCACGTCGTTGTCATCTGTGCAGCTTATTTCTTGTTTACTAGAAAACTGGTTTCACCCACAATTTTCAAAGGAGAATTCAATGACTTTACACAAGAACGTTACGCAACGCAGACGCTCATGGCCGGGCCCAAGAAATTTTGGACGAGATCTCGTCGCCATAGCAACGGGCCTGACTCTGTTGGGCACAGTGATGGCCGATCCTTCCTTGGCCCGGCCGGGTCGTTCTCATGACCAGAAGGAACATTTCCGTCGGATTGCCACCTTCCCCGTCTTTTTGAACACGGACGTCAATACCGAAACAGTCGCTGAAATCGTGACGGCCAGCGAAAACGGGAAACTACTCGTGTATACGGACAGTGCAACGAAGAACGTGGGGTTTGTGGACATCAGCAATCCCTCCAGTCCTCAGCCCGCCGGAGTGGTGGCAGTCGGGGGAGAGCCCACATCCGTAGAGGTCGTGCGACAGTATGCCTTGGCTGCCGTCAATACCAGTGCCGATTTTGTCAACACGTCCGGTGTGCTCCAAGTTATTAATCTCCACACCCGGCAAATCGTGCGAAGCATCGATCTCGGGGGACAGCCGGACAGCGTAGCCGTCAGCCCTAACGGACGATACGCAGCCATTGCGATTGAAAATGAACGCGACGAAGATTTGGGTAATGGGGAGCCCCCGCAATCACCACCTGGTTTTGTGGTCATTGTTGATCTCAAAGGCAACCCCAATCAATGGACCACCCGGACAGTGGACCTTGTCGGGATTCCCACCTTGTTCCCCACCGATCCGGAACCGGAATTCATCGATATTAACAAACACAATATCGCGGTCGTGACACTTCAGGAAAACAACCACATCGTGCTCATTGATCTGAAAACCGGGCAAGTCATGAAGGATTGGGAAGCCGGAACGGTGGACCTCGAGGCCATTGATACGAATGAAAACGATTTCATCAAGTTGAATAGCAGTCTGAGCGATGTCCCCAGAGAGCCGGATGCCGTGAAGTGGATTTCAAATCACAAATTGGCCACGGCCGATGAAGGAGATCTCTTTGGAGGAAGCAGAGGGTTCACCATTTTCGACATAACGGGAGAGGTGACGTTTAGCTCAGGAAATTCCATGGAACATCTGGTGACTCGAATCGGGCATTATCCGGAGGATCGATCCGAAAATAAAGGCAATGAACCCGAAGGGATCGAATTTGGAACATATGGAAGACATGACTACCTGTTTGTGGGCTCCGAACGCTCCAGTGTGATTGGCGTGTATCGACTGAACGACGAGAGCCGGCCCGAATTCGTTCAAGCCCTTCCCGCCGGGATCGGCCCGGAAGGTCTCAAGGCCATTCCGCATCGCAAATTGTTTGTGTCCGCAAGTGAAAACGACGATCGGGGAGCGGGGTTCCGAAGCGTCATCACGATTTACGAATTAGTGAAAGAAGACCCGACGTACCCGACCATCCTGTCGGCCGATGATGAGAACGGGTTACCGATTCCATGGGGGGCGCTGTCCGCGTTAGCGGCCGATCCCGCCAGCTCCGGGCATGTCTATACCGCCCATGATAGTTTCTATAACCAAAGCCGTCTGTACAAAGTGGATGTGACGGAATTTCCGGCAGTCATTACCGAGTCCATCGTTCTCAAAGACAATGGCAGCACCGTCAACCTGGACATCGAAGGCTTGGCCGTTCGTCCGGCCGGTGGATTTTGGGTAGCCTCTGAAGGCGCCGGAAGCGTGGACGACCCTGCCCGTCCGGTCACCTCGCTGAATGAATTAGTGCTCGTCGCAGGAGTTGGAACCATTCTCGAAAGGATCGAACTGCCGGCGGCCACTAACGCCAAACAACGGCGCTTCGGGTTCGAAGGTGTCGCCACAGTTGAGCAGCCTTCCGGCAACGGGGAATACGTCTACGTGGCCATTCAACGTGAGTGGGTTGGTGACCCGGCCGGGCATGTGCGAATTGCCCGGTATGATACCGCCACCATGGATTGGGCCTTCTTCCATTATCCTCTTGACCCGCGGGAATCCCCGAATGGCGGTTGGGTAGGCTTATCGGAAATCGTCGCGGTGGGTCCCGAGACCTTCTGGGTGATCGAGCGGGACAATCAGGCCGGCACCGATGCCCGTATTAAAAAAATCTATGAATTTTCCGTCAACGGGATTGAACCGGTTGCAGAAGGAGGCATATTTCCTGTCGTAACCAAAACGTTGGTCAGGGACGTGATCCCGGATCTTCAGCAACCCAACGGGGCCATCATCGAAAAGGTAGAAGGGTTAACCGTCCTTCCCAATGGAGACCCCATCATCGTCACCGACAATGACGGAGTAGACGATTCCAACGGAGAGACGCAGTTCATTAACCTCGGAAATCTCAACTAGGGAGAGCAACAGAACGACAAACCTGTTGGCATGTTTATAGGGGGCAGCACCATGAGTCCGGTGCTGCCCCCTCCCATTCCGAACAAGCAAGGTGGGTCTGTTGAAAAAAGCCACCAGCGGCGTTCCCTGCCTTCGCCGGAGCGGCTTCGCGCAGGCAGGTCGCCATTTTTCCGTGCTCACGTACTAATCGTACGCCCGCGCGAAAAAACGGCTGCGGCCTTGCTGGACGGACCCTTCGGGAAGACTCAGGGCATGCTTTTTTGAACCGACCCGAAGCCTTTGATGGGTCATCTAATCCTGGGCAAATTTGCTCTTGAAAATCTTTATTCATCTACACTCCCAAGATCGCCCCTGTCACCTATTATCCGATATCTCGAGCCTGGCCCCCGTCATGGCCTTCTGTCGCAATACTCCACCAATGCCGTGACCGTTAAACAATTGAGAGCCTATGAGCGAAATCGAAAGAACCTCGGTCGTCATCCCCGCTACCCACCCGCGGGTATGACGGATGGGGCTATACGGTTCACCCCTGACGCCTCACGCCTGTCGCCTCACGCCTGTCGGGTGCCAACAAGCCACAATCGACATTTTTAAGGAAACAATTCGGCTTTCTCTCGCTCCATTCAAGTTTTCACCCCTCATGATCGTTCTCATTCGCATTGAACAGATGTGTGCCTGAAACCGGAAAGCCGGTTTGATTTTTTCACACTTTTGTTACTCACAAGTCATTTCCTCTTTATTTGTTTGTCATCTGCTTACTCTATTCTTACGCATAAGGAAGTCATTGAAGAGGAAACCGGTGTTGTGAATAGAACAGATGTGGGAAATGCTCCGGTGATCATTAAACCGGCAAAAGCCCTGCGCATAACCGCGAATTCACCTTCAAATAAACCGGCAATAGGGCAGGATGGAAAGGAGGGTCACGCTGCCGAAGAAGGCACCCTATTCCGACCAAAAAAATGAACCGCTCTCGTGATGGTGCTGCAAAGATCGCAAAAATTTTCAGGCAACGTTCTTGATGGACATTCGGGAAACACCAATATCAAGGTCAGGTCAAAACAAAAAAAGGAGACAGGCATGTCAAACATCCATGACGACAACATGAGTGAAATTTCTAACGACCAGAGCAAGGAATCCGGCGATGAGCCGATGAGTAATCATTCGGACAATCCGCATTTCTCAACGATCCTCGAAAAAACAATGTCCCGGCGGAACATGCTGACCGGCAGCTTGGGCGTGGCGCTCGCCGGCATGTTCGGCGGGTCCGGCATATCAGCATTGTTAGGACACACGGCGGAAGCGAATGCCGGACCGCCTAAATTTTTACCGCCTGCCGCCAAAGGCAACCCGCCCTTTGCGCTGAATCCTGCGCTGAACTTTCTCCCCGTCCCCCCGACCCGCTCGGACACCGTGACGGTTCCCCTCGGTCATCGAGTGCAAACCTTGATTCCCTGGGGCACACCGATTACCGGCAGTTACCCCGCATTCGATTCGGTCAACGGCAATACCGGCGAAGAACAGGAGCAACAAGTCGGCTCGCATCATGACGGCATGCATTATTTCCCCTCCAAACGTAATCCGAACAGCCACGGCCTATTGGTCCTCAATCATGAATATGTTGACCAAAATGTCTTTCATCCAAACGGTGGATCCTTCATCGCCGGTCTTCGTCCCACCGACGAAGTCCGGAAAGAAATCGCGGCCCACGGCGTCAGTGTAGTGGAAATCCAACAAAACTCTCTCGGCGATTGGGAAGTCGTTAATGGGGTGTATAACCGGCGCATTACGGCCGGTACCGAGATGGAAATCCGCGGTCCGGTCCGTGGCAGTGATTTCGTGAAAACCCAATTCAGCCCGAATGGCACCAAGGCCCGCGGCACCATCAACAATTGCGCCCATGGCTTTACGCCCTGGGGCACCTACCTGACCTGCGAGGAAAACTGGTCTGGGTATTTCGTCAACAAAACGGGACTCCCCAGAGAACACAGCCGGTACGGCGTCCGCACCACCAACGGCCGCTACAGTTGGGAGACCGCCCAAAGCGGCGAAGACCAATACATCCGGTTTGATGCGTCAGCCAACGGCGCGGATGCGACTCAGGATTATCGGAACGAGCCGAACACAATGGGTTGGGTAGTCGAAATCGATCCGTACGATCCGAATAGCGTTCCCAAGAAACGGACATCAATGGGCCGTTTCGCGCACGAAGGAGCTTGGCTGGCGCCGCCACAACCCGGTCAACCGCTTGTATTTTATATGGGTGACGATGCCAGGAACGAATATATCTATAAATTTGTGACCAAAGCCCGTTACCACAAACACGTCACCGGCGATATTCTGGACGAAGGGACGTTGTATGTCGCCCGGTTCAACGAGGACGGGACCGGCGAATGGCTGGCATTAGATATCAACGATCCGGAATTCCAGGCGGCTGCCGCCTTGGCAGGAGTCGCGTTCAACAATCAAGCCGACGTCTTGGTCAATACCCGTCTGGCGACCGATGTGGCCGGCGCTACCAAAATGGACCGGCCGGAATGGGGTGCCGTGCATCCACAAACCCGCGAAGCGTACATGACCCTGACCAACAACAGCAGTAGAAACGCCACCAACATCGATGCCTCGAATCCGCGCGGGCCAAACCCTTATGGGCATATCATCCGCTGGCGCGAGCAAGGCAACCGCTCCTGGGCAACAACATTCAAATGGGATTTGTTCGTCTTGGCCGGGCCCGAAAGCGACAGTCAAATTCTGCCGGAGCAAGGCGGACCGGCGTTGACGCAGGAGAACATCTTCGCCAGCCCGGACGGATTATGGTTCGACCAATTCGGAACCCTCTGGATTCAAACCGATATGAGCGGTTCGCAACAAGGCACCGGGCCCTTCGGCGAAAACCAAATGCTGGCTGCGAATCCATTGACCGGGGAAATCAAACGCTTCCTGGTCGGCCCGCCCAATCAGGAAACGACAGGGGTCGTGTCGACACCGGATGGAAAGTCATTATTCGTTAACATGCAGCATGTCGGCGATCGGTCCCTCCCGGGACAATTTACCAGCAACTGGCCGGATAGCGGCGATGTGTTCGCTCATCCAGGCGACGCACAGGTGGTTCCCAATCCCAACGGTCCTCGTCCCCGTTCCGCTACGATCGTCATCACCCGCACGGACGGCGGTGTGGTCGGTACCGAAGATCGTCACCCAAAACGACCGGGTGCACATCGGTAACACACGTGCATCAGTCATCCGGTTCCCAGGGGGGGCAACCCTCCCGGGAACCGGACATTCCCTCCCTCCGCCAGCCTCTGACATCCTCACTGCTCTTCGCCTAATCCGAATAACGGTAAGAAGAATTTTTAAAGTCTGACCTGAGCGTTTGCCGATGGGCCTCTGAGCTGAGCGCAACCGAATAAAAAGTCTTGCAAAAGTTCGTGGAAGGCCAGAAGTGAGGAGCGGAACCCGCCATGCGGAAAGCTTTCGGTTCTTGGAACGGTTCCACTCTTTCATCCCAAATCCGGCAGTTGCGTAGTTGAGTCGGGTTAGGCCATCCGCGGCCGTCACCCGACAGGCGTGGGAAGACAGCAGGCGTGAGGCGTCAGGGGGTGAACCGTATGACCCCATCCGTCATACCCGCAAGTTGTTAGCGGGTATCCATCCGAAACCAAACCAAGATGGATTCCCGATGAAACATGTCGGGAATGACAAAGGAGGCGTGAGGCGTCAGACACTGGATCGGGTGACGCGACACTCACCCGGAGGGTGAACGCCTGTGGCGGCGTGAGAAGTCTTCATGCCCGCCACCACACAGAGGATTGTTCATCACACACAAATTCCAACTGCCGGATTTAGGTTCATCATCCTTGCAAGTCGCCGGTGCTGACAAAGCATTGGAGACAATGCCTTCCTCTACTTGCGGGAATGACTCCTGAGGTTCTTTCGGTTACGGCCACAAGCTCAAAGCGCTCTGACACAATCCGTCAACTGATAGACACCTGTTACACCTTATGGGAGTGTTGAATAATGAAGATGTTCACGGGCACATTTGCCCAGGGTGAGGTGACCCATCAAAGGCTGCGAGTCGGTTCAAAAAAGCATGTCCTGAGCTTTTCGAAGGGTCCGTCCCGACCTGTCCTGAGGCCGATCGAAGGGAAGGCCGCAGCCATTTGTACGCGCGGAGCGTATGCGTAATACGTGAGCACGGAAAAATGGCGACCTGCTTGCGCGCTTGCGCGTCGAAGTGCTCCTGCGCAGGCATAGCGGCTTTTTTCAACAGACCGCTTATTCGAGATAACCGGGTCTCTGATCGAGAGTGGCGAAGGGTTGTCTATTCAAGCGGCGAAATCGTTTTCTGCGGAGGACGAAGGTGCGGCCCCGGAAGCGGATCCGGATCGGCTGATAGCGCGCGGGCTAACCGCAACTCCCGGAGCATGGCTCTCTTCTTGGCCTGGTGCGCCTGCATACGCCGTAAAATACTGTCCAGAACACGCACCGCACTGACCACATAGGGACCCTTGTTGAGCATGACGCACTCGGCCCGGTCCCCCATCGCGGCATCCGTAACCTCCGCGCGCGACGGCATTCCCTCCTTGGCAAGGGTTTCCAGGACTTGGGTGGCCCAAATCACGGGGACATGAGCGGCCTCACAGATCCAAAGAATCTCTTCTTGAACTTCCGCCAAACGTTCGAAGCCACATTCCACAGCCAGATCCCCCCGGGCGATCATCACCCCGCAATACGGGGCCCGCATGGCCGCAAGCAACATATCAGGCAAGTTCTCAAAACCGCGCCGGGTTTCGATTTTCAGCACGATGGCAGGTTGCCGACTCCCGAGGCGATCCAGGTGCTGCTGAAGCAATTCCACGTCCCGGACGCTGTTGGCGAAGGATAACTCCACCACGTCGGCATGCGGGGCCACAAAGGACAGGTCCTCAAGATCCTTGGCGGTTAAGGCCGGGAGACGAAGATCGCTGTCAGGGAGATTGATACCCTTGTCGGCTCGCAACTTCTCAGCCCGCAGGGAGGGATGGGTGATTCGGACAAGAACACGCATGTCCTCCACCTTTTCGACGAAGCCACCGATCCTGCCGTCGTCAAACCAGATCGACTCATTCGGCCGGACATCATCGAAAATCTCCGGAATCGTGCAGCCGATCACGGCGGGGACCAGAACCTGCCCTCCACGGTCGGATGTCTCCGGGCGACCCGGGTTACAATCGCGGGTCAAGATGAGCCCGTCACCTTTCCGCAGGGAGATGACATTCTCACGAGGAGGCAACTCGCCAATCATAGCCCTACCGTCATCTCCATTGGCTCCTTCGCCCTTGTGAAGCAGGAGTGTGCCGGGGACCACGTACGTCGTTTTGGTTGTCTCCACCCAACACCCCTGACCGGTCACGTCAACCACCATGAATGTCCGTTTGGCATTCCTGGCATCGGTGAGTTTCACCTGGTCGCCCCGGCGCAGACGACCCAGCCATGTGGCCGGAACGGGTAGGACCGCGTCGGCGGGCGAAGGGGGCTGACCGGGAGAAGACTCGGCGGCAAGCCATACCTTTGCCGGAGTCGTGACCCGCCCGTACACATCGCGGCGTGGCCGAATCCGCACCACTGCCGGTCCAGGCTCAAGCGGCCCCGTGCGCAGTTTCGGCCCGGCCAGATCCATGACGACCCGGCAGGATCGCCCTAACGACTGCTTGGCCCGCCTCAGATGTTCGAGCATCCGCAACCACGCCGCAGCGTCATCATGAGCGCAATTAATGCGCATGCAATCCATGCCTTGTTGAAGCAGGCTGTGAACAAGGGTGTAATCGTCTGCCGCCTCGCCCGGCATGGTGACCATAATCCTGACCCCGCGCCCGGGGGTGGCGGGACCCAACAGACCTTCCGTATGCTCGGCAAGCAACTGTTGGCCATGTGCGAAATCGACAACGGTCGCATCCGGCGACGGCGATGGCACGGTGACTCCCATCAAGCGGTGCAGCACGTCAAGCACCGCATCGACCGTGGCCAGGACGTGCGACTCAGCGCGCCCGAGAGAGGAAAGCCCCACCGAGGCCAGCCGCAACTGCAACGGACGGAGGTCGCGACGCCGGAGAACAAGATAATGCAGGAGATTCCGGGCACTTTCCCGGTAATTGGGGTGTACGGTATTGAGACGGGTCTGAAGTCTATTTGTCTCAGCAACCATTTCCGCGCGGATGGCCGTGAGATCCCGAAGAACATCCTCGAAATCCGCGCTTCCTGAATACTGGTTGTCGGGGCTGTTGTTCATGGGCAGAACCATTCATTCCGGAAGACAAATCGAAGCTGCCACGTCGTCCCAGGTCACTCAGAAAGACCCCGGGCACATCTCAATCGCCGCTTCCAAACTGCCTTCAATCTAGGAGTATACCGGGCGTGAATTCATACACTATGAGGGGAAAAGCGTCTGCCATCAGCAAAATGAATCCTGCCAATCTGGGGAACCCCCCCCAGGTAAACACCGATCGTCCGTCATCGTATACTACAGACGTTCGAACGGCCCCTTTGGAAGCTTCACGATATGCCAAACGCACGGTTCAAGGTCCCGATAGACGTTTCACGGGTATTCAACTGCCAGATTTCCGAGGTGGCGTGCGTCGTGTTTTTCAAGAATGTTCACTCACCTTGGGACGGGGGCCTTGCAGAGGCAATCCGGTGACCATGAGGTATACTTCCTCCGCAATGTCGGTCACATGATCGCCGGCGCGTTCCAACCCCTTGGCGATAAAGAGCAGTTGAGTCCCGTCCGCGATTTGCCGGCTTTCTTGGCTCATCGTGCGGAGCAGATGATGAAACAGGTTGACGTAAACCGTGTCCAATTCAGCGTCATCCGCCCAGGCGACATTGGCTAATTGAGCATTATGGTCAACATAGGATTCCGTGACCTGGTGCAACATTAATTGGATGCGTTTCCCCATCCATTGAAATTGTTCGGCCAATTCGGCAGAGATGGGTCGTGACAAACGGAGGCTGCGTTTGGCGGTATTTTTCGCATAATCCCCGATGCGCTCCAAATGGATCGCCATACGAGAAGCTGCCAGAATAGCTCGCAGATCGTCCGCCATCGCCTGTTGTCGGGATAAGGTGCGAGCCGTATGGGTATTGATTTTTTCTTGAAGGGCATCCGCAAGACGGTCGCTGGCAATCACCTGCTCCGCCAACGCGGCATCGTTCTCCAGCAATGCGGTCATCGCCCGGTGCAGTTCCTCGGATACGTGGGTTGAGAGAGCGATGATTTCCTGCCGCAGGTTGTTCAGATCTTCGTCAAAGATGCGCAGAGTGTGGTGATTGTTCATGAGAATCCTTTTTGCTTCCAAACATGTGAGGTGGCGGTCTATCCAAACCGGCCGGTAATATAATCCCGCGTGAGCGTTTCTTTCGGCGTGGTAAACAGGTCGTCTGTCGGGGCGAATTCAATCAGTTTTCCGAGATGCATGTAAGCCGTAAAATCCGAAATCCGGGCCGCTTGCTGCATGTTATGGGTGACAATGATTACCGAGAAACGATTACGGATTTCCGTAATCAGATCTTCGATTTTGGCGGTAGCAATGGGGTCCAAGGCCGAGGTGGGTTCATCAAGCAAGAGGATTTCAGGCTGGGGGGCCAGCGCCCGGGCTATGCACAAGCGCTGTTGTTGCCCGCCTGAGAGGCCATAGGCCGATTGCGGGAGGCGATCCTTCACTTCCTCCCACAGGGCGGCGGCTTGCAATGCCTCTTCCACGCGTTCTCTCAACAGTCGTTTGTTCTGGATCCCCTGAATCCGGAGACCGGCTGCCACGTTTTCGAAAATGGATTTGGGAAAAGGGTTGGGCTTTTGAAAGACCATTCCAATTCGTAGACGAACGAGACCAGGATCCATGTCGATCAGATTCATATTCTCAGGGTAGAGACGAATCTCGCCTTCGTACCGATTGCCGGGATACAAATCATGCAACCGGTTGAAGCAGCGCAATAGCGTGCTCTTTCCGCAGCCGGAGGGACCGATGAGAGCAGTGACCTTCCTGTCGGCCACCGGCAAGAGCACATCTTTCAAGGCTTGAGTTTCACGATACCAAAAGCTGAGTTTTCGAACTTCAGCCCGCAATTCCGGATTGGTGTGGGTCGTGACGGAGGCATTGGATGGCGCCAGCGTGACCTTCTGGTCATGAGGACTGTTCTGTGTCATAGACGTGGTTCCTTGCATAGGCTAATAGAGCATCAAGATTCGTCCGGGCCATCCCGGATAGTTACCGAACCGGGCGGCGCAAGCGATAACGCAACCAGATTGCCAGGCCATTCATCGCCAGTGTCATCAACACGAGAATGACCCCGGCCGCCGCCGCATTGACATGAAATTCTGCCTGAGGTCGTGAAACCCAATTGAACATCTGAATCGGCATGATGGTAAAGGGGCTTTCCAGCCACTCAAAATTGATAAAAGGCGGATTGGCCTGAAGGGGCGAAGGGGGCAAGAACGCAATGAAGGTCAAAGCCCCGATGGTGATGACTGGCGCGGCTTCTCCAATCGCTCGAGCCAGACCCACGATGGCTCCGGTCAAAATGCCGGGGCGCGCGGCGGGCAGCACATACAAACGGACCGTCTGCCACTTGTCCGCCCCCAGGCCGTAGGCCGCTTCTCGCAAATCGAGCGGAATACTGCGAATCGCTTCGCGGGTAGCCACGATAATCACCGGCAAAATCAGCAACGCCAGGACGAGGCCCGCCGTCAAGATCGTTTCTCCCAAGCCAAACTCGTACACGAAGAGTCCGAGAGCGAGGAGACCGTAAATAATGGAAGGGACGCCGGCCAGATTGCTGACGTTGATTTCAATGAAATCCGTGATCCAGTTGCGCGCGGCATATTCTTCCAGGTATACCCCGGCCCCAACCCCCAACGGAATCGCGATACCGGCGGTGACCAGCATGACTAGGATCGTGCCGACCCACGCGGTCAGAATTCCTGCTTGAACGGGGTGGCGAGAGGGAAAGTTGAGATAAAAATCGGGATTGATGAGTCTGGGCCATCCGCCCACAATGAGGTCGATGATGACAGCCGCCAATAAACTCATGGCGACGATCAGCACGGAAATGCCGATGCCGGCCATGATCAGATCTTTCCGGCGATTGGCATCAACGATGCGGGCCAAGTCGGGAAGGGCGGCCTGGGACACGTCGGTTTTCATGATTAGTACACTTCCTTAAAGCGCCGCCGCAGAAAGAAGCCGATCACATTGAAGGTCAACGTGATGACAAACAATACGATTCCGGCCGCAAAGACGGATTGATAGGCGATGGAACCGTGAGGCAGATCTCCCATGGCCATTTGCACGATATAGGCGGTGATCGTGGCTGCCCCTTCGGTGGGGTTGAAGGAAAAATTGGGGTTTTGCCCGGCGGCGATGGCGACCACCATGGTTTCACCCACGGCCCGCGACATGCCGAGGATAAAGGCGGCCGTGATGCCTGAAAACGCGGCAGGGACCACGACGTGCATGGCGACCCGGAACCGGGAGTAACCCAAGGCGTACCCCGCCTCGCGCAGCGCGGCTGGAACGGCCCGCATGGCATCCTCGCTGACCGAGGCGGTGTAGGGAAGGATCATGAAACCCATGACGATGCCGGGCGCCAGCATGTTAAACCCCTCCAAACCGGGGATGAAGGATTGCAGGAGCGGGGTAAAAAAGAGAAGGGTGAAATAGCCATAGACGACCGTTGGCACCCCTTCGAGCAACTCGAGTAACGGTTTAACCGTCTCGCGAAGGTCGCTTCGGGCATATTCGCTAAGATAAAT
This sequence comes from Nitrospirales bacterium, assembly GCA_040904705.1. Taxonomy (GTDB): domain Bacteria; phylum Nitrospirota; class Nitrospiria; order Nitrospirales; family UBA8639; genus Nitrospira_E. The sequence goes on from JBBDSY010000040.1 coordinate 15,743, forward strand.
CGCCAAGGCCAGCCCTGCCGGGATAGACACCGCAAGCGCGATCCCCGCGACCGTTAATGTCGCCGACACAAGCGTCATGACCCCGAAGTGGGCATTCTCGAACACCGGAGTCCATTGGGTGTCCGTGAGGAAGTCCACGAGTGACACCTGGGCGAAGAACCCTGCGGATTCGGTGACCAACACATACACGATCCCCAAGGTGACAAACACCGAGCCCGCGGCTGCCAAGAACAGAACCCCGCCGGCCAGAGCGCCCCACAGGGCGCGGCGGCGGAGGAATCCTTCGTTCGCCCGTATGGGAGACCTTTCAGTGGATGGGGGGGGTGAGATGGATGGTAACACTGGCATGTGGTTTTAACTCCAGATGGAAGGCCCCTGCTCAACGGGGTGGACCAGCCACCCCGCGAGAGGACACGATCCGAACGTTCAGGCTTTCCTTACTTAGGAGCCCGGGCCAGCAGGGCTTCGATTCCCACGCCGACCTCCGAGCCATGAAACACGGTACCGGTGAGACGTTTGGTGAATTTGTCCAATGCCATGTCGTAGGCCTTAGCGGGCAACGGCACGTATCCGACTTCTCTTACGAGCGTCTGGGCATGCTCGTTGTTCAAATAAAACTCGATGAATCGGTTCACATGGGGCTTTTTCTCCGCGGCCGCTTTATTCACATAAACAAAAATGGGACGCGACAGCGGTTGGTACGTGGCATTCTTGGCATTCTCCACCGATGGGCTCACGGGTTTCCCGCCTTTCCAGGAAATCGGTACGGCTTTCAATTTCCCTTTATTTTCCTCGTAATAGGCCAGGCCGAAAAACCCCATGGCATTGATATCGTTCGCCACCCCTTGCACGAGGACGTTATCGTCTTCGCTGGCGGTGAAATCCCCGCGGGAACCTTTTCCTTCAACGATAGCCTCGACAAAATAATCGTACGTCCCGGAATCGGTTCCCGCGCCGAACAGTTTCAACGGTCGATCGGGAAAGGTGCTGCGAATCTGATTCCAATTGGTCACTTTGCCCTGGGCCGCCGGTTCCCAGACTTTCTTCAACTCCTGCACCGTCAGATGATCTACCCAGTCGTTTTGGGGATGCACGACGACTGTCAAAGCGTCCAAAGCAACCGGCAACTCAATATAATCGATACGGTTTTCTTTGCACAGTTTCACCTCGGACTCCTTGATCGGACGGGACGCGTCGGATATATCCGTTTCCCCGCGGCAGAATTTTTTAAAGCCGCCTCCCGTACCGGAGATGCCGACCACCACCATGGTTTTCCCTCCTTCCGCCTTTTGAAATTCTTCGGCCATCGCCTCGGTAACCGGATAGACTGTACTCGAGCCGTCCACTTTGACTAGTTCGCGGGCTGACACCGTTGACAGAGAAGCTGTGACGGTCAACGCGATGGCCGTCATGATAAAGGGTTTTGTGAAATTCATGTGAAACCTCCTTGTGGATAGATGTGATGGATAAATATGAGGAACGGGAGCTGTCATAAAACAATCCTCTCGAATGATTGATCGCCTGATCATGTCATGATGAGATGACAAGTCCATGATATGCCTGTTAACACCACGTAACATGTTGGTGTGGGGACATGGTGTTTCTCCGGGGTCATTTTTTATGCGCTGGAGTTTCTCTCAGCACTTGTCTCTAGCCGATGGGAAGAGATTCCGCCGAGCCTCCTCTTCCCTTGACATGCGCAAGGGGAGAACAGGCCCCTCCCGGATAACACCCGACAGGGGCCTGTTCGAGGGACGTGAGGAGGAGTGCCTGTGCGTCCCTTGGAATTTAGAACGATACATCCCATTGAAGACGGACACGTTGTTCATGTTGATCACCGCCAATACTCCGAGGTTGGTCCAGCGTGAGCCAGGAGCCATCAAGTGTCAGCTTGTTTTTATGCCCCGCGAAAAACCAATTGATGGCCGTCGTGAATTCCTGCAATTTGTCGTTCTTTTCCGAGACGTTCGGATCGACGAACGCATACCGGAACGCCACTTCTAAAGGTTTGGGAATGACGGGTATGAGATAGTGGGGAAAATATCCGATCTGCGCATAACTTCCCATCAGGTTAGTTTTCTTGCCAGGGGCCCCTTCAGGAATTTTATCGTTCTTGACCTCTTTCCAGTGGTATTCATGCTGAATGGAGAGCCCCTGCCATTTAAAGGCGAATTCCTCCACCATGCCTTGCACCCGGTATTGTCCGTCTACAGCGATAGAATCAGATATGAAAGGCACTCCCGCGGAATTAAGACTCCCTAAAGTTCCGCATCCACTCCCGGACCAGCGGGTACACTTTCCGATATTCGTATAGGCACCGAAGGCCAGGCTTCCCGTAGGTTGTTTATGATACTTCACGTCGCTTTGGGACCATTTCAGATCCCTGCCCAGAAAATTCCATTGATACCGCCCGAAATACATCATGTTGTCGTCGTCGTTGTCTTCGGCCCGGCCGGATCCCGTAAACACACCCGCGTAATATCGAGAATCAAACGGCGTGCCGGGAGCCAAATGTCCATACAACATGGCTCCCATCTGGCGGTCGAGGGTAAAGAAATTATTGACGATAGACCGTTCGACGAATTGTTGATTGCCGGAGGAATCCCGCCGTTCCCGGTTGTAGTCGACTTTCCATTGGCCTACTTGAAGGGAGGCCCACTTAAACCGTTCCAGGGAAATCCGCCAATCGATCACATTGGCGTCTCCCGAAGACCCGCCGGAATTGCCGGTAGATTGTAAATTTACCTCGAAGTAATACTTGATCCAGGGTTGGTACCCATGGCCGCCGATTTTCATCCGCACACGGCGCAGTTCAAAGGTGCTTTCGGGATTATTGTTAAAAAAGCCGGCGTTGCTAGGTTCTCCCCGTTCGCTATAGGTATACCGGCCTTGAAATCTCCACTGGAGTTGTGTCGCAAATTTGCCATCCTTACTTTTTAACTCAAACCCCGATCGTCCATAGCCAACGGCAATCGGAAATTCCTGATCCATGCGGCTTGAGAGATCTTTTTCCTCATTGGCGATTCTTTTTTCGTGATCGGCCTCAATCCGAACCCAATCTTCCTTGGTGAGGATCTCCTTTTCTAATAAGACGTCAGTCAGGGCATCGCTGGCCCCGGCATGAGTCTGAGTGAATAAGCACAGACATGCCATTGCGGTGAACAACCAAAAAACTTTCATGCAAACAACCTCCCCTTAATTAAAAGTGAAATCATGTGGTTAATGAGTGAGTGGAAAATTTCCTTCATGTTGGACGAGAGATTAGCCCGGGTTCGTTACGGGAAGGTTAAGATGAGATCAAGGATAGGTAAAAAAAAACGAGATCTACCGGACTGATGCCTTCTTTAGCGGAATAATCCTCACTAAGCCTATTTCGGAAGGGATGCGCTTAACAGAGAATTCTTGAAGGCTGAGAAACGAGGCGAGGCGATGTGAACTGGAAATCTAAAATGACACGTCCCATTGAAGACGGAGGCGCTGTTCATGTTGGTTTTGACCTACTGGCTGGGCCAAAGTGAGCCAGGAGCCGTCCAGGGTCAACTTGTTTTGGTGCCCCGCGAAAAACCAGTTGATGACGGTGGTGTATTCCTGCCGCCTGTCATTTCTGGCGAAGATGTTGGGATCGACGAATGCGTACCGAAAAGCCACTTCAAGCGGTTTGGGAATAGCGGGAATGAGATCATGAGGAAAGTATCCGATTTGAGAGTAGCTTCCCATGAGGTTGGTTTTATAGCCGGGAGCCCCTTCGACAAACCTGTCATCTTTGATCTCTTTCCAGTGGTATTCGTGCTGAATAGAAAGTCCCCGCCATTTGAACGCGAATTCCTCGACCATGCCTTGCACCCGGAATTGTCCGGCTGTCGCACTCGCATCAGATGTGTACGCCAGTCCGGCTGAATTGACCCCTTCCAAGGTGTTGCAGCCGCTTGAGGACCATGCCGTGCACTTGCCGATGGTGGTATAAGCGCCAAAGGCCAGGCTGCCGCTGGGTTGTTCGTGATACTCCACGTCGCTTTGCGACCATTTGAGGTCACGCCCCAGAAAATTCCATTGGAACCGGCCGAAATACATCATATTGGCATCGTCATTGGCTTCCCCCCGGCCTGATCCGGTAAAGACTCCGGCATAATACCGGGAGTCAAAGAAGGTGCCGGGGGCCAAATGGCCGTAGAGCATCGCCCCCATCTGTCGGTCGATTGTAAAGGCCGTATTCACGATTGATCGTTCCACGAATTGCTGCTGGCCGGAGGAGTCCCGCCGTTCCCGGTTATAATCGATTTTCCATTGACCCACCTGCAGGGAAAGAAATCTGAATTTTTCGAGACTGATCCGCCAGTCGATAACTCTGGTATCCCCTGGCGAGCCACCGGAATTGGATGTGGATTGCAGATCAATCTCAAAATAATATTTGATCCATGGTTGATAGCCATGGCCGCCGATCTTCATTCGAACACGGCGTAGTTCGAACGTGCTTTCCGGGCCGTCATTGAAGTCATCAAAGCTGGTAGGATCTCCCCGGTCGGGATAAGAAAAGCGCCCTTGAAATCGCCATTGAATCTGTGTGGCGAAGTTGCCGTCCCGGCTTTTGAGTTCAAACCCGCTTCTTCCGTATCCAATGGCAACGGGAAACTCGACGTCCATGTGTTTCCGGATTTCTTCCTCTCTTTTTTCCCTGGCCGCTTGAATACGAACCCAATCTTCTTTGGAGATCACCCCTTTTTCCCGTAACACATTCTCCAGTGTGTCCTCATAGAGAGGATCCACGGCCCAGGCTTGAGCCTGGGCTAAAAGCCCGCAGCACACCAACGCCATGAACACATGTTTCATTCGGGTATTCTCCAAAGGGTCGTGAAGGCTGGAGCCGGTTATTGACGCGCGAAAAAGTACAATATTACCAGGCAGGATACAAGAGATTTAACCTCTAACACCGGAAATATAGGCAGCCGTTAATTCATGCTCGGGGGTCTCAAAGATGGCTTGAGCCGTGCCGTATTCGACCAGCTTGCCGACGCCTTCAGATGACCAGAAAAAGGCCACATGATCAGCAAGGCGTCTGGCCTGAGCGAGGTTATGCGTGACGATGAGGATGGTATAGTGCCCCCGCAGACTGACAATCAAGTCTTCGATCACCCCGCTGGAGATGGGATCTAATGCGCTGCACGGCTCATCCAGCAAAAGAATGTCCGGTGACAACACCAAGGCTCTTGCCAGGCAGAGACGTTGTTGTTGCCCGCCTGATAAGGCTTGAGCCGGATGGTTCAGCCGGTCTTTGACTTCATTCCAGAGGCCCACTTGTTGAAGAACGTTTTCTATCGCGGAGGTCATGAGCGTGCGATCATGCGTGCCGTGTTCGCGGAGGGGGAGTTCAATGTTTTTGCGGATAGAAAACGGGAAGACGGTCGGCTTTTGAAAAATCATCCCCACCACACGGCGCAAGTGGAGAAGATTGGTGATCGGGGCCAGCACATCCAGTTCCTTGATATGCAGGTTTCCGGAGACTCGACAACCGGGTATCAGGTCGGTCAAGCGATTGAGACTCATGAGGAAACTGGTTTTTCCGCAACCAGAAGGACCCACTATGGCGGTAATACATCCCCGATTGATTTCAAGATCGACATGCTGAAGCGCCGGCCGGTGGTCATAGAAAATCGAAAGCTGTTCCGCTCGAACATGAACAACCGGTTCGCAGCACGGTTCAGTGGATGCGTAGGGCCTGATTCCCGGCCGTCTATCAGGACCGGGAGTCATGCGGGAAGCCGGTTGGAAGCTGTCCATCGTTCGGCAATCCAGGAAGAGCTCCAATTAATGATCAACAAGAGACCCACCAGGACAAGAGCCGTGGCGTAGGCATTGGGATTACCTCCAGCCACATTCATGGCCAGATCGTAAATGTGCACGGCGAGCGTCCGACCCGAGTCCATCAACGATTCAGGCATCCGATCCACGTAGCCACTGGTAAAAATCAATGCCGCGGTTTCTGCCATCGCTCGTCCCAGTCCGAGAATGATCCCAATCAGCAGGCCTGGCATAGCGGCAGGAAGCACAATTGCCCGAATCGTGGTGACCGTTGAAAAGCCGAGAGCCGCCGCGGCTAAGCGCTGGTCACGGGCAATGGCACGAAAACTTTCTTCCACCGTGCGGATGAGCAAGGGCAGAACCATGCAAGCCAACGTCAGACCTCCGGAAAGAATGGAGAACCCGAGGCCGAATGCCTGACAGAAGAGAGCATTGCCGAACAGCCCAAAGACAATGGACGGCACTCCAGCCAGAACATCCAGAGAACCCCGGATCAACCTTCCAATGATGTGATCGTCCCGGGAATATTCCGAAAGAAACAGTGCGGTCCCCAATCCCATAGGCACGGCCACCGCCATGCATACTCCCATGACCAGGAGGGTGGAAAACAGGATCGAACCGATTCCTCCGTCACGCCCTGCATTCAACGGGGCAGTAAACAAAAAGCTGAAAGACAATTGATTGATACCATTCCAGAGCAAATCGCCGATCAGCCAGAGAAACGGACAGGTCACCATGGCGGCCGCAGTCCATATGATTGCGGTGGTGATGTCTTCTTGAAAGGTTTTACTTTGCGGACGCATAAATTTTCTTGTGTCGCATTCCTTCTGCCATGCCGACAAACAGAACCACCAGGCCCATGAGCAGGAGACCGCTGGCGAACAACGCCGCCCGGTGATTACCCAACGCATAGGCCATTTCAAGGGCAATGTTGGCCGTCAGGGTCCGGATCGGGTCAAACAGATGAGACGGTGTCCGCACCACGTTTCCACAAACCATGAGGACGGCCATGGTTTCGCCAAGCGCTCGGGCTAATCCCAACAGCATACCCGTGAACAGTCCTGCTTTGGATGTGGGAAGAATCACGTGCCGGATCAGTGCCCACCGACTGAACCCTAACGCTGTGGCGCTTTGGATATAGGCGACTGGAACGTGGGCAATGCTTGCGTGGGCGACTAACATAATGGTGGGAATGATCATGAGCGTCAGAATGAGAATGCCAGCCAACAGGCTAGGGCCTGGAGGATGCCACCGGCCGATGATGGGGACCAGGACCACGAGACCCCAGAAGCCGAAGACGACTGAAGGAATGCCCGCCAGGAGTTCGATCATGCGGCGGTACCAGCGGCCAAGAAGGGGAGGCGCATAAAAATGACAAAAGAGAGCCGACAGAATTCCGAGTGGAGCGGCAAGAAGAAGCGATCCCACGGTCACCCAGAGGGTTCCCCATATCATGGCTGTCAGCCCATAGGTGCCCTCGGTTGGATACCAGTCCGGGTCGCTGAAAAGGTGCGCAGGTCCAATCTGCTGAAAGACTGGCCAGGCTTCGCGAAGGAGGAAAGTGACGACAAGCAGCAGGAGTCCTCCAGCCATCAACGCGAGGAGGCGCACACTTCCAGAGAGCAGACAATCACCCTTGGAACGGGACGAAGTATTGTTTGAGGATGAGATCATTGACTTGAGAGGACCGCGCGAAATCAATAAAGGTTTTACTAAGTCCTGTAGGTAGAGACCTTGTTACAAGTGTCAGGGGACGGGAGAGGGGAAAGGTGCCTTCCCGGACCGTCTCAATCGTGGCCGGAATGTGTTGCAGGGGTAACAATCGGATGGGTATTCCATGGGTCGCATCATACTGTGCCGTTCCAATGGAGACATACCCAATGGCATGAGGATTCCCGGCTACGGTCTTAATGCCTTGTTCGTTGTCTCCGATGATCACATGAGGATGAACGTCGCGGTTGGACAATGAGAAATAGTGCAGAAATAATTCCAGCGTCGAGCGTCCCGCTGCCTTATTGACCACGGTGATGGGTGCGTCGGGTCCTCCAACTTGTCCCCAGTTGGTGAGCGCTCCCGTAAAAATGGACCGGATCTGTTCATCGGTCAATTCCTGAATGGGATTTCTAGAATGCAAAATGATCGTAATGCCATCACGGGCAATCACCGACCCGTGCAGGTGCTGCTCTTGAGGTTTCAGGGCACGGGATACCATCCCGATATCAGCGAGTCCGTTCCTTGTATCGGCCACTCCGCGTGAGGATCCTCCCGTTTGGACGTCCACCCGGCTGCCTGGATGACGTTGTTCAAACCGCTTCCCGATCTCCGCGACCAGGGGAGCCATGGTACTGGATCCGGTGATGACCAGTTTGTTCTCTTCCGCGTTTGCAAGGGACGGCCCCGACAGCGGATGCGTCCACAATGCACTGGCGATCAGGATGATTCTCCCTATTAAAAGGAGATGTGGAGAAAAAGGATGGTGTCGCGACATGTTCTTCTCGAACAGGGATAACAGGGATGCGGAACCTGCTTAATCAAAGGAGATTTTGCAGCACCCCAGGTTGATGGCTTTTCCGGCTGTGGAATCTGCAACGCCTTCCGGCAACTGGTACATCATGGCCTTTCCCTCGCGAGTGGCTTCGACCAAACCGTTATCGCGCAACACGGCCAAATGATGGGATAACAAGCTTTGCTCTACATCCAATTGTTCCATCAATTCGCCAACATTTTTCGGTCCGGCCATGAGGGCCTCCAGTACACCCAGGCGGGTAGAATCCGACAAAATTTTCAGTTTACCGGCACAGGTGGGAGAGGTGGTCTTGGTCTTCATGCAACTGAAAGGGTTATACGAAAGGGTGGCCGCACATTCCATATACATATGATTAGTGATTCATATGAACGGAATTTAATATGAAGAGTTGCTAGCAGTCAAGAAAAAAATTCCTACCCCTCGTGGCAGCGCTCGGGTTCTGCCCGAGAGGATCTGGATTTGTTTGCAACAACCCGTTTCCCTTCGCATCTTGCTGGAGAATTCTTTGACCGGCGGGTCGTAACCGATTTGCCCGGCTGGGGAACCACAAAAAATTAACTGATTCGTAACATGAGCTTCATGTATCTGACATAGGCCGAGGATAGTTTATTTGATAAATGGGCCATATGGATGATGAGGGATGGTTTTCTTGGATATCGCTGAGATCGGATGACACCATTGACGATAAGACAGAACAATCATTTGCTATGAGGAGAGAGCATGAAATCGACAAAAAACGCATTCCTTAAGTCCGGAATTCTGTTGGGTTTGACGCTGTGGGGTTCCCCTGCCATGGGAGTTGACGGCTTGTATCCAATACTGGACAAACAGATTCATCTATATTCTCCACAAAGCCGTGTGTCGGGGAAAGTTGAAATTATTGGTTCCAATACCATGAAACCGATTCTTGAGCCTTGGAAAGACAAGTTGGAAAAAATCCATCCTGATTTAGAGATCAGTCTGGAGACGGGGGGCTCCAATACGGGAGCTGAATCTTTCATCAGTGAAAAGACCAAAATCGTGGCGATGTCGCGTCCGATGAGTCACAAGGAAACCCAGGAATTCACCAAACGGGTAGGGTACCCGCCCACTTCAGTACCAGTTGCCGTCGATGCGTTCGCTGTTTTTGTGCACAAGGATAATCCGCTCGACCACATTACCTTGCAGCAACTGGATGCCGTGTTTTCGTCCGAAAGGCGCAGAGGAGCTTCCGAACCCCTCGACACCTGGGGTCGACTTGGCCTTTCCGGCGTCTGGGAGCAAGCCCCCATCCTTGTTCAGATTCGAGATGCCAAATCAGGTACGGGACAGTTTTTCAGGGAATTCGTCCTGCTGGATGGAAAGGACAAAGAGACAGGTTTCGTTCAGCCAGGGGCCGCGTCGGTGGTCAATGCGGTCATGAATGATCCCTATGCCATTGGGTATAGCGGAATCGGCTATCGCAACAATTCCGTCAAGCCGCTGGGTGTAGCCGCTTCTGAGGGTGAACCCTTCGTCGAACCGACCTTTGAATCTGCGAGCAATGGATCCTATCCCCTTCGTCGAGTGTTATATCTTTATGTGAATCATCCTCCCAATACCAGACACTCTCCCATGCTCTCCGAGATCATCAAATTTGCTGTCAGTCGGGAAGGTCAAGAAGTCGTTGCCAAATCCGGATTTTATCCCCTTCCCACCAAGGAACTGCTTGCCTTGTCCGCTGTCTGGTCAAGACCCCTTACTTCCGCAGCCAACAATAAGATTTCCCGATAAGGACTCCATTGAAGCAAGTCGATGCGGTACGGAATCAGGTTCTAGAACGAAGACGGACTGAAACCTCGTTCACCATAAAGGCGGAGAGTTAGTCAATTCTGACGGAATCCCTCTGGGACCTCTTTTGAAAAGAGCAGGGTATATGAGGGCTTCACATTGAAGGTCCTAAGAGAAGGTTTCGATCTGGGCTTGGTATTTTCACTCAAATTTATTATCCTTTCGGATTGTAGAGGACCGGAAGGAGGAAAGTACCAATGGCCACGATCAGCCAATTAATGACACGCAATCTGAGTGTTATTTCGGAAGATGCGAGGATTCAAGATGCGGCCAAACTCATGCATGCTAAGCGAATCGGTTCGTTGTTGGTCAAAAACCATGAGGACTTTTTCGGAATTGTGACCGAAACGGACGTGGTTCGAGCCGTGGCTGAACAGCTGGAAGAGATCGCTCGCTTGACAGTGCGAGAGGTCATGTCGAAACCCATCATCACGGTCGATCACACAATGTCTCCTCATTATGCCCGTGATCTTATGGCCGATCGAAAAATTCGGCATTTGGGAGTGACGGAAGAGGGAAAGATTATCGGAATTATTTCCGTGCGGGACCTTTTGGCCTACTTTAAAACGGTCTCGAAAGATTTGCAAACCAGTGAGGAGCATGGGTGAGCCCGTTGGAAGTTTTGATGAACGAATTGGATCTCATCGTGATGGATTGACGGACTCCTACCTCACTCCCTTTTGGCTATTCGATTTTTTCTTTCATCGGATTCAGACGCCCTTCTTCTTGTCGGATACGCGTGATCCGTCTTTCAATCCAAGGACGGATCTTTTCACCTTTTGATTTGAGTTGAGCCTCCAAGCCGGCAATTTCCTCTCGAAGGGCTTCCTGCTGTCCCTTCAAATCCTGTATTGGAGCCATGGCGTCGGCCTTGTCAAAATTAGGGATTCAGGGTTGTTCTCCATGCCCTGATCTGTCGAGTAGGCAATTCGAGACAATCGAAGGCCGTCATCATTGTGATGGCAAAAACAGGTAGGTTGTCACGTTGAGATTCTCAGAGGACTTCCGTTATTCATCCACATCATTTTTTATGAGGAGAAAACGGTTCTTAGGCGGGTTGACCTACATTCGGCGTTGATGGAAGAGGGAAGTGTAATTGAAACGTCGTGCCTTTCCCTACTGTACTTTGAACCTGGATCTCTCCTCCAAGTTTTTTGACGAGGGATTGAACTGAATGGAGACCTAACCCAGTCCCTTTTCCAGGAGGCTTGGTTGTATAGAAGGGTTCAAAGACTTTGTCCATTATTCCTGGAGGAATTCCAGTGCCGGTATCTCCGATGCTAATGATGGCCCTCTGATCTGTACAACTTGCTCCGAGCGTTAGGATGCCATGACCGTCCATAGCCTGTAAGGCATTGATGATGAGGTTGACAAATATCTGCACAATTTCTTCGGACCTCGCTAGGATAGTGGGGTTAGCGGAATAGGCACGCACCACGGTCATGTTTTCGAGACCCGTTGCAAATTTGGCCACCTTCATGGCTTCTTCGAGCTGTTGAGTCAGGATGACGGTGACACATTCTTTGGGGGTTTGTTGGTGGGCGTAAAAGTTGAGGTCTTTGCATATGGTGATGATGCGCCTGGCCGCCTGCAAAACTTCGGTGGCTTGTTCCTGGACGGCCATCAAATCTTTTTCTTCAAGAAGATTTTCAGCGAAGCCCAAAATGACATACATGGGGTTATTAATGTCATGTATGATCCCTGAAGCCAGGGTGCCAATGCTCGTCATTTTTTCTATTTGCGTCATTTGTTGGTCGAGGACGCTTTTATCTTGAATGAACTTTTCTAAAAGTGTCGTCGTGTGTTGACCGGGAATTTCCATGTCCGGGGTACAACCCTGATTGGCCAAAGGGACGGGGGCGGCCTCATTTGTAAAGTTCAGGAGAATATGAGGAGAGGTCTTTTTGAGAAGTGTCTCTGGGCATGGATAGCATCCGCATCGGATTTCGTGTTGCTGTATTCCCTTTTGTTCCCAATGCCGTGGGTCTGTGATCCCAACTATTTCCACTCCCGGTATATGTTCCAAGAGTGACCTCGTAAGGTGACTCCTTTGATTACACCCTAATAACGCTATTCGAAGGGAGTCGTCCTGTGTTGGAGACGGAGCGTTCCCTTTTGAATGAAGAGGCGCAGAGGGTGGATCCGGAAGTTTCATAAGATTCTCCAAGGAATGAGCGGTGGAAAGCTGTGCTTGCTCCGTTTTGAAAGAAGCTTCCGCCAGATTGGGAGGATCGAATGTTTCAAAGGGTTTCATTTCAACCATCTTGTTCGTCTTATTCTTTACTCAAGAGTGTTGGGAGGTTCCCCATAGGCAAACGGTCAAAACCAATTGATTCGTCGTTGCGCAAGAGCATTGGACACGGCCGCCGCTAATTTTTCTCGATCCACTGGTTTCACCAAATAGTCGGTTAATCCCTGTTTCATCAGCCGCATAGCCAGATCCAAATCGGGAAATCCGGTCAGCACGATTAAGGGGATACTGGGATATTCTCGTTGGAAATATTCCATGGCCTCTATCCCATTAATATTCGGCATCCGGATGTCGGTGATGATGACATCGATTACCATCGGATGTTCTCCCTCATTGAGAAGGGTCATGGCTTGTTGGCCATCTTCTGCTTCGATGACATAATACCCCAATTTTTCTAACGACATGCGAACGACTTTTCGAATGCCCTGTTCGTCATCGACCACCAGTACTCCACCCAGATAGGTCTGACCGGAAAACATGCCTGCTGTGCGATGGGTCGAGTTCGGTGAAAAGGTCGTGTTCATGATAGGCCATCCTTAATCTTTTTTTGACGTGCCGTGATGTCTTTGGATCCCATCTTTGGTTCCTCCGTCTTTTCCGCTACACGTTCCTAATAAAAGTAGTTGCAACTGGTGTGCCTCGTTTTACAATAAAAGGGAACGAATGTTCATGACGCGAAATTCTCTTCAAGTTCAATGATTAGCAGCGAAAACCCATTCTGTTTCCCGAACTTGAGGACGTAGAACGCAATGAACATGTCTACGGGGAATTCACATTGCTCCCAACGTTGACACGTGCAGGAAAGAAAGGGGAAGGGTCGCCTGCTATGAAATTGGCGGTTTCCGAACAATCACGGAGGTGGTGGAGTGGTAGATCGTCCAATGTGCAGGGTCTTGGGCGAGTCGAATATATTGTTGAATGTCTGCTGGTGAGCAGAGGCCGGTGCTGCAATATTTCTGCTGGAGCACCAGGGCCGACTCACGCATAACATTGGCCATCGCCGATTTTCCTGGACAGAGGTGCATGATGGATTGCGCTCGGACAATATGGAACCCCGCGAGTTCCAGCTTTTGCGGAAGATGAAGGGCGTAGTCAGGATCAAGCCCGGCATTGACAAACATTTGACAAATGGCCCCATTCACTCGGGCTTGTGCGCTTTCTCGTCCATGGTCCTGTAATCTGGCAGATGTAAAATCAGGTTCTTCAAAAACAGCCCATCCTCCTGGGTGAAGAAGCGAGAACATTCTGTGCAGAATCGCCATGTCGGATTGGTTGTGAATCAGCACGTAACGTCCGTGAATAAGATCGAACGCATGGGGCAAGGAAACATCGAGAAAAGTGCCTTGATAAACCTGAAAAGGTCGAGACGTACCATCATGAAGGTAGCGGGTATTTTTATCGACCCCCACGGCCAAACCTGTTGGTCCCACACGATGGCCTAACCATCGCCAGATGGACCCGGCGCCAGTTCCGAGTTCCAGGCAGTGCCAGCCGGGTTGAATTCCCGTTTCTTCCAACAACGGAATTGTGGTGGGATCATTCGCCTTTTCCACCAATTGAAGCCGTCGAAATTCCTGCTCATCTGATGTGTTATCGAAAATATAGTGATTCATCCAGATTTCTTAGTTGGTGATTTGTGGTCGGATTCTCGCCGAACCACATCATAGCTGGTGAGAGACCTGCTGGCCTAGCTCTGTCGGATGTTAAAACCGTTGATCCGTTTATTGCAGTCGTAAATCTTCCCCAGGAGAAAGACTCAAGTGTTTTCTTTTTGAGGTCATAATTGATGGATTGAATTCTTGTAAGGGCATTCCTTCGGTCGAAAATTCGATAAATTTCCAGCCTGGCAATCCTGTGACATGTAGGTAAAGGTAGGTGAAGGTAGGTGAAGGAATGCACCGGAAAGTTGGGAGCCTCCTTTTGAAGAAGGTTGATGAGGTGAGGGCAATATCTGAGTTGTGGTATTGGGTAGGGTTTTTTGCCATACGACTGAACAATGGCTCGGCCAGGAGGGATTGAACGATTATCACCTTGCTTCTTTTCTCGTCCCCTGGGAGCAAGGCACTGGCAATCTCAGACTTCCGACTCCCATTTTCATGTTGGGAGTCCTGTGAGGAATAAATCAAAATACTTAGATTGGATACAGACTTGTAAGGGGGGCAAGCTAAATCCGAACCCATTCAGGTGTTTTGGGTCAATTTTTCTTTTCTCGACAATTTTATTTTAGGAAATTTATCAAATTCCTCAAGGTTGGATTTCCATTTCCGATAAGAAAATACGAAGTTACAGGATAAAGGCATCTGTGATGAATAAACCGAGCAGAACGTATTCTAATTTCAAGGTCATATTGGGAGTAGGTGTTAGGCGGATGAGAAGGAATACGACCAGACAAAATGCGGTGGGACAGGATGATACCTTCACAATCGAATATTGGAATCCGGGTTTTGTGACCACCTGCAATCACGTCAAGTAATACGCAAAAAAATTGGAGGAATGATGATGAAGGTAGAAAAGGATCGAATCATGAAGACTTCATCGGTTTGTGTGTGTAGACATATAGGCGATTGGCCCACAATTTTACTGAACAATCATGTGGGAGAATTCCTCAATTTCTCCCGTTAACACGAGGGTTAAACTCATGGACGAATTAAAAAAATTGCGAAAGAAACTTCCGGAACCCAGTATGAAGAACGATTCAGGGAAAAGCTACAAGGTGCGTTTTTTAATCGGGATTAGCTCGGCTTTGGTCGTCGCCCTCTGTGGCGGAGTGTCGTGGGTGGTCAATACCCACAATGTTGAGACCGTCGGCGTGCACAAGGCCAAAGCCTTAGCCGATCAAGTGATGACATTAAGGAATTTTTATACCCAACAAGTTGTTTCTCGTGCCAAAGAATCTGGGATGAGAATCAATTACGATTGGGACGTGGCGCCCAATACGCTTCCGCTGCCTGCCACCTTTACGAACGTGTTGGGTGAGCAAATCAAAAAAGAAAATCCTGGAACAGCCATTCGGCTCTATAGTCGATACCCGTTTCCCCATCGAAAAGCGACAGAGGTCTACGACCAATTTGAATTGGATGCGCTCAACGCATTAGAGCAAAACTCCAAGACGCCTTTCTATCGAGAGGAAGTCATCAATGGCCGATTGTCCATGCGCTATGCCACTGCCGACGTGATGACTCAAGCTTGTGTCAATTGTCATAATAACCATCCAGAAACGCCAAAAGTCGGTTGGAAGATTGGGGACGTTCGTGGGGTGGTGGAGATCATTACCCCAATCGATCAGGTCAATACAGGTCTATTGAATGGGACAATGATTCTCCTTGGCTGTGTGACTGTCGGGTTGTTATTCGTGGCATGGTTCAGCATTCGTATCATCAAAAAACCCCTACACGAGGCGGTGATGGTCTTATCTGCCACTTCAGGCCAATTGGCAGACGCGGCCGAACAGCAGGAACAATCGGCCATCTTGCAATCTGGGTCGGCAAATGAAACAACTGCGACGATGGAAGAGTTAGGCGCGTCTTCCGCACGGATGGCCGAACAGTCGGAAGTGGCGTCGGCAGGGACGCAGGAGGCCGCTACTCTCACTGAGCAAGGGTCGGACATGATTGAGCTGGCTCGAGATGGTATTGATACCATGCTGGAAAAAGTCGAAAAAATCGCTGAAGAAATTTTCATTTTATCCGAACACACGAGTCAAATCGAAAACATTACTCGTCTTGTGAGTGATTTAGCCAATCAGACCAATCTTTTGGCTTTGAATGCTGCCATTGAGGCTGTCCGCGCCGGGGAACATGGCAAAGGTTTTGCGGTCGTGGCCGGGGAGATCCGAAAACTTGCCGATCAGAGTAAGGCTTCCGCTGAAAAAATTAATGTGTTGTTGGTTGATATTCAGAAAACGACTAAATCCACGGTAGCGGTTACCCAAGAAGGAACCAAGACCGTGCACCAAGTGAAGGTTCATGCTCAAGGGGCCATTGATTCGTTCACGAATGTCAGGAAAGCGGTAGACAGTGCCTATCAAAGTGCCATGCAAATTACGCTGAATGTCAAACAACAAGCCAAAGCGGTTAAACCGGTTATTGCGGCGATGAGCTCGCTTAATTCTGGAGCGAAGGCAACAGCCGAGGGGATTCATGAAACCAAAGAGGGCGTGCAACGCCTGAAAAAGATTGCTGATACCCTTCAGGGTATGGTGTAACGTGTGGCCATAATGGAAGAGATTCAAGAAGGGCCAAACTCGAAGAATCTTTCGATGGGAGTCGAGGCCGTTGTGGCGTGGTTGGGAGATCGTACTTCCTCCCGTTGTGGGATTAAAATTTCTCAGGAGGAAACATACAAGCTGAGTCACCTCATTCAAAATAGGATGACCGCTCTGGCTGTGAACGATCCCATTCGGTATTTTCAACTTGTTGAATCTCAGTCTGCGGCGGGTGTGACAGAATGGGAGCAATTGCTTTCCGGCTTCATGAATGGAGAAACGTTTTTCTTTCGTGATAGCGGCCAGTTCACGCTTCTTAAAGAACAGATTCTTCCTGCGTTGATTCTGCGCCGAAAAGCCGCACGGACGCTTCGGATTTGGAGTGCCGGGTGTTCAACAGGTGAAGAAGCCTATTCTTTAGCGATTCTGGTGGATCAACTCCTTCCGGATCGTCAGGATTGGGACATATCGATTCTTGGAACGGATATCAATTGCCGATCTCTTCAACATGCTCAGCAGGGTAGGTATGGCCAATGGGCTTTCCGAAAAGTCGATACGGACCTGCAACAACGGTATTTCACGCAAACCGGACACCAATGGGTTTTGAATGAATCTATTCGAAAGATGGCGATGTTTCGTCAGTGTAATCTTGTTGCCGACACGTTTTCTTCATCGTCCTTGGGAAATGATTATTTCGACTTGATTCTCTGCCGAAATGTCTTCGTGTATTTTCATACCGATGCCATCGGACATGTGATGAAAAAAATGGCCGAGTCTCTGATGAGTGATGGATATTTTCTCACAGGGCATGGGGAGTTGCCTGCCCAGACCGTAGGGGTCCTGCAGGCCAAGATCTATCCAGATTCCGTCATTTATCAACGACCTCAACCAGCTTGTGTTGTGGCGTATGAAAGCGGTCTGTAGAACATGAAAATCTGTGTGAACGCGGTTTTAGCCGTCAAGCTTTTATTCCATCTCAACGCACGCACATTCTCACGTCGACGGGAGAGTGAAGTGTGCTCACGCTGTGGGTGAACCATGCACTGTTCTACCTCAATTTCGCCAATCATATCTTCCGGATACTCCTTAATCTTTAATCGACATCGCACACGATATGCCTTGCCACTTTCTTCGGTGAAGGAGATCATTTGTCTCCCCGAGTTGGTCGCCAGGGACAATATGCCAGATCATATTGTTGGGGTATTTAACTACCATGGACAATGGGTCCCGGTCATGAATCTGGATAGCCCTTTAGGGCACGTGTCATTTCGGTACAAGATCAGTGACAATGTGATCCTTTTCGAATGGGATGGGTTCATCTGTGGGCTCATTGTCGATGACGCTCGAGATTTGTTGGATATTCAACCCGAACAGATGGAAATGGAATCCCCGCCAGAAATCGAATCGGGTCAGCCGCACCCTTTCATCGCTCATTTGGTGCCACATGATGACGGTGTCATTCATGTGATGCACCCACTGCCCATACCACAGGATCGAAATGCGATCAGGGATTTCATGCAGACATTATCGGAGTCTGGGCAGGATGGTCAGCTGAGTCACGCTCCCCATCTGATACGGGGCATGACGCTGTTGGAACAAACTCTGTTGCGGGAGCGTACCACGAATCTCATGGAATCTGATCAAGAAGACCTCTCGGAGTACACGCAACTTGTTGTCATCCGAATTAACCAGGAATACTTTGGGATTGATTTAGGTTTAATACGGGAATGTGCTGAATTTCGGCAGGTGACTCCTATTCCTGGCTGTCCAGATTTTGTACTTGGAGTCATCAATGTACGCGGTGAGGTCTTGCCTATTGTCGATATGCGGGCCACTCTCAATGTGCCGACCGATGAGAGCGAAAATTTTCACAAGGCGGTGGTCGTTCAATTTGAAAATATTTTCGTGGGTATTGTTGCTGAAGAAATCATTGAATCAGTTTTTCTTCAAGCTAGCGATATGGTGTCTGGTTCCTTGACCGGGAGTGGGAAGGAAAAAGGGTATATCCGAGGAATCGCTCAATTCCATGACCAAAAATTCCTTAAAGTATTGGACTTACAGAAACTCCTGATGAATGGAGAAGTAACGGTTGACCAAACATTTTCCCAGGTGCCATCTGATCAACAGCAACCTGTTTCAGAAGAAAGTGCTGAGCCTGCCGTGAGTGAGGGGAACGAATTACAAGCCATTTTCATGCGGGAGAGCAAGGAATCCTTAAGAGATCTCCGTGAATCGATAGTGAATTTACGAGAGACGTTGGGTGACTCCACAGAGAACCCAGAGGATTTCGGTCAGGTGACGTTACAGCGAGCGTTCAACCAGTCCCATTTTTTGATGAGTGTCGCGCGAATGTTAGGAGCGCGGAAAATGGAAATTGTCGCTCGTCGAGTTGAGGACCTCTTACGAGTGGTGAAACGAGGGCAGAACGTACTGACCCTGGAAATTATTGACTATTTGGATCATGGCGTTAATGGTGTTCAAGCTCTCTTGGATGAATTTATGAGAGGGGCTACGACGGAAATTGATCCTCTCGACTTTTTAGATGGAAGCGCCTTAGTGGAGGCAGGCATTTCTCTCGAACCTGTGAAGGGACGATTGGAGGAAGAGGTAATTGCCGGGGATCATGGGAGGGGGCTGTTAGTCGAATCGATCAGGTTAGATGGTTTGATGGAACTGGTCAATGAGCTGAAGACGATCATTAGTGGAAGGCAGGAATGCCTTGTCGATACTACCCATCTGGTGGAGTTTTCGGATTCATGGAGTCAAAAGGTCTTTGAGCATCGCGCCATTGGTGTTAAGGGGCATCGTTCAAAGCAGTTGCTGACTCGGGACATTATGACGGAGTTTTATAAACAGGAAAGCCAGCAGCTTTCTGTCCTAACGAGTGTCGTGGGACGTGTAGCCAGAACGATTACTGATGAGCATCAGCGCTTGAGTTCGATTTCCGAGGCGCTGGACGAACATATCCGCTCAATGAGGCTCCTGACTTTTTCCTCCTTCTTCCAACATCTACCAAAGATGGCTTCCGATATCGGAAGGGAATTACGTAAGGAGATTGAGCTGAGTATTGAAGGTGGGCATATGACGGTGGATATGCATGTCCTGGAAGAATTAAAGGAGCCGTTGCGTCAGCTCATTCGAAACGCCATTCACCATGGGATTGAATCGCCTCGCGAACGCATTCAAGCTGGCAAGCCACAAAAAGGGGCTCTTCGGCTCTATGTCTTTCAAATGGGAACCTACCTACTTCTTGAATTATGGGATGATGGGAAAGGGTTGGATCTTGAGGGGATCAAGCGAACGGCAGTCAAAGATCAATTGTTTACCAACGAGGAATTGGAGGCAATGCCTCTTCCGCAAATTGAATCACTCGTGTTTAAGCCAGGCTTTTCCACAGAACCCTCTCGTCGAGGTGTTGTGGAAAAGGGCATGGGATTAGATGTGGTTCAGTCTGCGGTCAAGCGTCTCAAAGGCGCAGTGTATGTCGGGTCGACTCCAGGTTCTGGCTGTATGATTCAAGTCCAATTGCCAGGGCCCATGCCGCCCGTTCACCTGTTAATTATTTCGGTGGCCGGTCAGAGATATGGAATTCCCATTGACCATGTTCAGACGACGACTCACCTCCCTTTCACGGGATCGAAGACATCCAAGCATCAGGAGTTCGTGGGTGAGGATGGTCAAGTGGTTCCCGTTGTGTCTCTTGCCGGTATTTTAGAAGTAGAAGAACAGTTTAAGCAGAATGAGCTTTGTCCATGCGTCGTGATCGTTGTAGATGGAAAGCCGCTTGGATGCTTCGTTGATGCAATTCTGTCTGAACAAGAAGTGAGGCCTCAACCACAAGGCCTCATTTTAAAAAGAGTACGGCATGTGTCAGGGGCGACCATCCTCAATACTGGCGAAGTGTGTCTCATTCTGAATTCAGACGATCTCATACGAACAGCCCAGAAACATTTTCCTATTTCTCTTTCTTCTTAATGGAGTAGTCATTGACTCAGGGAATATAGGCCACGTTCGTAGCTCATCCATCCATTTTCTATTGCCCTTTGTCCTGAATTAATAGGGTGACCATGTCCAAATCCGTGGGCCCTTGGGCTAAACCACTCATCAGAACATTCCTCGTCGGCCAAGGGCTCGTTCCTCTCCAACAGATGCTTGCCACATCATCCGATATTGAAATCAGTGGAACCGCAAAGAATGGGAAAGAAGCCTTGGAGCGTATTCCCAGGAACAATCCACAGGTCATTTGTACTGAATTAGAGATGCCCGTTATGGATGGGCTGGATCTCACGAGGGGCATCATGGCCACTCATCCTCGTGCGATTCTTGTTGTGAGTCGTCTTGGGCAACAGGAGGATTCCGAAAAGACGTTCCAGTTATTTGAAGCTGGCGCTCTTGAAGTCTTTCCGATGTCGGATAATCATAGCGGACCAGCCATTTCCGCGAGTGCGCAGGAATTGATAAAAAAGATCAAAATACTCTCCGGAGTCATGGTCTTGCGACAACGACATATTCTTCCACGTATGGCGATGAAGACCAAACACGCGCTGTCGGGTGATCGTTTCCCAGCGATGTTGGGAATGGTTGCGATAGGCGCGTCGACGGGTGGTCCTCAAGCCATCAAAGAAATCTTGGCTCACCTTCCTGCTGAGTTTCCACTTCCCATTGTGTGCGTACAACACATGAGCCAAGGCTTCTTGCAGGGTTTGATCGATTGGTTGGCAGTGGATTGCGCCTTGCCCATAGCCACTGCCGAGACTGGGGAGAGGCCTCACGCGGGAACTGTGTATTTTCCTCCGGAAGGGCGGCATTTGAAATTTGATGCCGATGGACAGTTTTTGGTAGTCGACGGGCCCAAAGTGGATGACCACCTTCCTTCTGTTACGGTTGCTTTTCGATCTGCCGCTTATCGGTTCGGACGTCATGTGATTGGCGTTTTACTTACAGGGATGGGCCAGGACGGAGTCGACGGCATGGTGGCTATTGCGGAGCAAGGGGGAGTGACCATTGCGCAGAACGAGCAAAGCTGTGTGGTATTTGGTATGCCTCAGCGCGCTATTGAAGTTAAAGCCGCCTCACACATTATTCCTTTACAGGATATTGCCTCTATGTTGATTAATACCGTCGCTCACTTCCCAAGATGTGAAGTGACTGATGCCTTGTCTGGAAAAGATTGAGAAAAGAACCTCCGCCTGTAAACGAATAGACATGTTAAAGGGTCCCGTTCTTGCCTGGGTAAAAAATTAGCCAAGAAGTCTGCGGAGGCAATGTGTGATCCGCATGGGTTTAAATGAGAGGGGTGAATCTGGGAGATGTGCGTGAACGGGCATTGGCCAGATCAAATTGATGCCAAGAATATTGAGCCGGCCTTGAGGGGGTGAACGATGATATTTCTCAGAACAGCTGATTTCGTTACTCATGTAGGTTAACGAAGTCAAAATTAAAAACCTGTACGTTTTGGCTGTTAGTCAACAGATCTCTAAAAACGAATCGATCAACAAGCTGGGTGATGTCAGGTCTTTTTTTCCATGATTTTTTGAGGAAACACTTGAAGGGCCAAATGAATCTTTTAGACTTCTTGAAGAAGCGGCCTCATTGAGACGATATCCCAGAAATTTGTGTTGAGCCTAGGTTTGATTACCGCGAAATGTGCTTTCAGTAAGGGGACTTGGTGAAGAACACACGATGGATTATTCAGCGCTTGAAGAAGAGGAAGCTAGAGATTCATTGTTAATAGGACGGCTTTCTAGTATATGGATATCATCATAGAGTTTTGACATTTCCCCCTCCAATAATTGGATCTGGAGTTCTGCATTTTTAAGTTTGTCTTTCAATATTTGGGATTCAGAAGACGAGGAATCCATATTTTCCTGACCTGATGGTTTTCCCTGGGCGAGTTGGGCTAGTGCCTCTTTCAATTCTTTGGCCAATTGGGCATGGCTGGTCTGTAGTGTTTGCAACTCTTTTGTGGATTCGGCTGAAGGCTGAGAAGCCTGTCGGGCCTGGGTGAGTTGGATTTGCATCTCCTGCAACTCTTGGTTCAATTTCGACTCGCTAGCCCGTAACTTCTGCACCTCTTGTGTGAGCTCGGCGCGTTGTATGGGTTCGACGTTAGCCGGAGAAGTCTTTGAACCTGAGGTGGTCTGGGACTTCGCCTCCTGCAACTCTGCGGTCAATTGCGCATTGATTTCCTGGAGGTTCCAGATTTCTTGAGTTTTCTCTGCTCGCAACTTCTTCAGCTCCGCGTGAATTTCCGAAGGTTCGGATGTTGACGGAGGCGTCTGTATGGCTTGGGTGAGTTGGGCTTTCATCTCCTGTAACTCTTGGGTCAGTTTTACCTGGCTGGCTCGTAACGTCTGGACCTCTTTCGAGGGTTCAGCCTTAGACGGAGACGTTTGCAGTGCCTGGGCAAGTTGGCTCTTCGTCTCCTGCAACTCTGTGGTCAATTGCGTGAGATTGGCCTGCAATGTCTGCATCTCTTTAGGCTGTTCGGCGTTCGCCGAAGGAGTCTGTGATTTTGAGGCGAGTTGAGTTTTTGCCTCCTGTAACTCTGTGGTCAATTGCGCATTGATTTCCTGGAGGTTCCAGATTTCTTGAGTTTTCTCTGCTCGCAGCTTAGCCAAGGCAGTGTCCAGTTTTGTGGGTTCAGCCTTAGGAGTGGAAGTCTGTCGGGCTTGGACGAGCTGGGCTTTCGTCTCTTCCAACTCTTTGGTCAATTGCATCTGACTGGCCTGTAACGTTTGTACCTCTTGCGTGAGTTGGACGGTAGCCTCAGAAGTCTGTCGGGCTTCAGTGAGGTGGGACTTCGTTTCCTGTAATTCTGTGGTCAATTGCTTATTGATTTTCTGGAAATTCTCAATTTCTTGGGTTTTTTCTACTTTCAGTTTGGATAACTCAGCTTCGATTTTTGTGAGTTCCATTTTCGCTTGTAAGGCTTGAGTGAGTTGGATTTTTGTTTTCTCTAACTCTGTGGTTGATTGTGCCTGGCTACTTTGTAACGTTTGCGCCTCTTGGGTGAGTTTGGTTTTCGCCTCTACGGCTTTGATGAGTTGGGCTTTGGTCTCTTGCAATTCGGTGGTCAATTGCGTCTGGATAGCCTGTAACGATTCGACTTCTTGGGTGATTCTGGTTTTCGCCTCTAAGGCTTGGCTGAGTTTAGTGTTCTCTGCCTTCAGTGTAAACAATTCAGCTTCGAATTGTTTCGCTTGGTTTCCTAGATCTGCTTTTTCGCTACACAACGTCTGAGCGACTGCTTGAACTTCTTCTAGGAGCTGAAGTATTTCTTTTTTGTTCTTCATTTGGGTGTTGCCTTTCGCTTCTCAGAAACGTGGTGGTCCACGGGAACTTTTATACTAGTTCGGTTTTTTTTTCTCAAAATTAAGTCTTTTTTCTGCAAAACTGTTCAAAGATTTTCCCCATTTATTCATTCGGCAGTTCGAATCATGCCAAGGCTTTCTCATAGATCGTAACTTAACAGAATATAAACTAATCAGGTTATGGGAGAAGTGCCATTTGCGGAGAGTGTTTATGATGAGTGACAAAGAGGTAGGGTCTTGAGTGGGGTTGCCTATTCCGCTTGCTGACCCAAATGTGCGACGGGGGAATGCTCGGTTACGGATGGAACCAGACATCGTAAAAAATGCGGCCGCTCTCTTCTCGAAGGATTCCCTATGAGGTCTGCCCTTGTTCGAGATCATCGAGAACCATTTCCTGTGAATCTGCTGTGTCAGATTCTGGAGGCGGGCACCAGTGGGTTCTATGCCTGGCTGCAACGTCCCGAGAGCCTACGCTGCCGAACCAACCGGCGGTTACTGGTCGAGATCAAAGCAGTCCATAAGCGGAGTCGGCAGACCTACGGTAGTCCTCGCGTCCAGGCAGACTTGAATGCGAATGGGCATGCGTGTGGCGGGCACCGAGTGGCGCGTCTCATGCGGACACATGGGATTGTCTCTCGGCATAAACGGAAGTTCCGGGTGACTTGCGGGCTTTGTTCATGTGTGTTTTGGCGGCGTGAATATTACTGCTTGAAACAGAATTTGGGGAGAGGCGTCGTCTGGCTCTACCGAATCTACCCCCTCTATTTTTTGAATAATGGGGCGCCAGGGACAGTTGGAATTGGATCATGTTGCGACCCATGGAGATCGTTGCGGGGCCATGAGCTGATTCCTGTTGACGTTCCCCCAGTCCCAGCTGTCAGTGGTTTCTATGACTCAAGTTCGAAAAATCAGCTGAGGAATTTACGAGTCGATCGTCAAAAAAACTTTTCCCGGTCACCTCGGACCTATCTGAAGCACTGATTCGACAACAATTATGGTGGCATGAATTTACTAAAAGTCATTATTTTTTAGATAGTTATGGCCTTATAGCAAAATATTATTATTGCTAGGTTAATAATCGTGCGCAATGTTCCGATAACAAAAAATATTAATCCCTAGCAAGAGGAATAAACATGAAAATTTCTGTAAATATCTTGAGCCTACTTATGTTTTTGATTTCGGCCTGTTCGGGGGCCGTTGACTCTGAGTATTCCAACCTCGAAGCAGCCAGGAAGGAAAATGCCATTCGAACAGGATTGCTTCCAGACTGGTTGCCAGAGACGTCCCGGCAGATTACGGTGGCGTATGATGTGGGTACCAATGAAAAAATTGTGTCCTTCCACTATAAATCCGCTGAAGGGTGGAACCCTCTAGAGCTATGCAAAAAGATTGACCCATTTGATCCGCCAAAACCAAAAATAGCGCGTGCCTGGTGGCCAGAAGATGTTCCTGCCAATAAGACTTCTACTCCACAACTGACGTTTTATGCTTGCGAAAATGGAGGGTCATTTCTTGCGGCGAATCTCAAGAGCGGGCAAGCTTTTTATTGGAACACCAAAGGCTAACTGCTTCAAAATTTTGGGAACGTGTTATACAAAAGAAATCTTGTATTTCTGACGGATCGTGTATGAGTGTCTGATCCTTTGTGTATCTCGGGACCATGTTTCTCAAGCAGAGGGGGCACCAGGTACATTGTTGCGCAAACCGCCAGTACGAAATTTCCTGGTTTGCCTTTTATTTTTAAGCCATTGCCCCCTGATCCAATAGATTTTCCCTTCAACACTCCCAGTAGCCCTTTGATAGTCGAGTGCCTTGTGCGGCCCGCTCCATAAAGGGCGTACTCCTTTCAATAAGGTTTCCAAGCAACCCTTCCCAAGGTGTAGGCAGGGCAGAATGAATCATCGGATTCTCTCTCTAAGCGAAAAGGTCGGATCATCTTTGACTTTCACAACGGTTGGCCTGGACATTCTATCGTATTCAGGAAAAGGTGAGAATGGACCCCAAGCGACGTGAATATACCGATGTGGCGTTCAGTCAGGTGTGGGAGTATGAAGACTGAGATTTGACTAATCGAAAACACACAACCACTCGCATTCCTGCCTCAAAAACGTAACCCTTTCAGCTCGGAAAATATTCAAAAAATCCCAGACAACAAGTGAGTGAAAGAAGGATAAAATTTCGCTCAACCCTGAATGGACAGGAGAAGCACCTGTGACGCTAAGGCTCGGCGGGAACCTGCAACGCCGCATCATATCCGGCAAGATATCCTGTCGACCAGGCCCATTGAAAGTTAAAGCCACCTATCCGTCCATCGCAATCCAATATTTCTCCAATGAGATACAGACCGGGAACCTTTCTTGAGGTCATCGTATTGGGATTAATTTCTGTGAGTGGAATGCCACCGGCGGTGACTTCGGCAAAATTCCAGCCGCGGGACCCGATGACAGGCAGAGCCAGGTCCGTCAGAACGCGAATGAGCGAGCGACGAGTGTCCTTTGAAAGAAGGTGTATGGGGGTGTGAGAGCTATCGGGTTCCAACAACTGCGCTAGGCATGTGGCCACACGAGTCGGCAGTCGCTCGGACAACAGCGATTGAACGGTTTTGCGACCAGGGAGGGCGGCGGCCTGAATGAGCCATTTCTCAACTTCCCTAGGAGTGGATTGTGGAAAACAATTGAGATGGAGTTGGACGTTGGGTTCTTGTTCAGCCGCCAGAACCCAAAATCGGCTGGCATCTAAGACGACCGGTCCACTCACTCCAAAATGTGTCCACAACAGGCTGCCGGTACGATGATCGACGATCCGGTTATTCACGCGAGTGGTGAGCCTGACGTCATGGGAAATTCCGGAAAGCGCCGCATGAAAAAAAGAAGGGTTCAGCAGAAGCGGGACCAACGCAGGACAAGTTGGGGTGACGGTATGCCCGAGATGTTGGGCCAGAGACCACCCCGATCCATCCGATCCGGTTTTGGGGAGGGATTGACCACCGGTCGCGATGATAAGGCGTCTGGCCTGAAGCGTTCCTTGGGAATGGTGTATTACAAACGCGTCGTGGTCCTTTGTGATATCGAGGACCCGATGTTGTGGGTGCAGGGACACTCCGAGCTCTTCACATCGCTGGAGTAGGGCATTCAGTATGGTGCGAGCCTTATTGCTGACCGGAAAGAGCTTCCCTGTGGTTTCGGTGCGTAGGGGAACGCCAAGAGAGTCAAACCATCGGATCGTGGCCTCTTCATTGAATCGGCGAAGGATCCGGTCGATAATTTTTCGGTTACCATGAAAGTCGGAAGCGGTCACGTTCCGATTGGTCACATTGCAGCGTCCACCGCCCGAGACCAGAATTTTAGCACCAATCGTTTTGGCACCCTCAAGAAGAACAATGCGAAGCATGGAGTTGGTTTCTCCCGCGAAAATGCCGGCTGCCAAGCCGGCTGCTCCGGCGCCTACGATAGCGATATCTGCATGCTCAGACATGACTAGGTGTGTAGGGGGAAAGGGAACGCCTAAGGAGAGTGGGATTTGGGTGGCTTATGAAACACGATGACATCGTTATCAAAAAAATCCAACTCAGCCTGCCATTTTCCAGCCAACCATTCAAATGTGGCTCTTGAGAAAAAACAGACATGAGTGAAATCGTTTTTGTAATGCCATGTGGCAAAGGCTGCCTGATCTCGTACAAGTTTGGTCATAAGGCCCAAATACCCTCCTGGTTTCAGGAGCGTCCAAAGCTGCCAGAGAATTGCGGCAGGGTCATGTAGGTGTTCAACCACTTCTGTGGCGGTAATAAAATCATAGGTGCGCATCAAGGCGGCAGGGTTCCGAGCATAAAAATGATCATACAGGGTGACCGAGTGGCCGATTTCTTCAAACATGATTGAAAGTGTTGGCCCGGGGCCGGACCCAAAATCCAGGCCGTGACAGTTGGGCGCCAGTCGATCCCGAAGCGGGTCAAAAAGGCGGCTGAGGAATTTTCGATAGTTTGGGTCCGTGGGAGAGTTTTGATGATGATCGTAGGCCGCCTTTTCGGCCACTTCCGATAAATATTGTGAGGGTGGCACAAAGACTAAATGACAATCGCCGCAAACGAGGAATCTTCGGCGATGGCCATGATAAAATTCGTCTGTCGTTTCCTGGCGACATAAAGGGCACACGCTATGAGATTCGGTGGTGTTCAGTTTATCCCTTTTTCCCCTGCTTCGCGCAATCAATACACAACGGGGCGGT
>JBBDSY010000041.1:0-43295 GCA_040904705.1 Nitrospirales bacterium
AGAATCACAGCCTCAAGCCCTCTAATCATTACCCACAAATTCTTCAGAGGAGCCTGAAATGTCAATGATCGCAATGTCCGGTGTATGCTTTTTGACCTCTTGAACGAGCGCCCGACCATCTTCGACGTGTCCCACCAGCGTAAAGTCCGCTTCCAATAGCTTGATGAGCCCCTCACTCACCAGGACATGGTCATCAGCTAAAAGCACCCGAATTTTTTTCATAGGAAGAGGAAAAATTTAAAGAGCCATTACCGACATAAAATATTCAAAGGGGGGATATTATGAAATAATATGCCATAAAAGTCCACTGACCATCCTTCCGGAACATGAGAATTGGCAACTCGGTCAGGAAGGTATTTCGTGAAGGCTCTATGCCATGCCAGGCAGGAATCCGGCTACCCTAGCCTGTGTTGTAACCTAGAATGACGTGTGCGCCCAAATGAGGAGTGTCAGGCACGACCATTGACACCCCGTTTTCCACAAAAGAGAGAACAGGCTTATGAAATCTTTGGTATGGGATGCCGTGTGGGCGAGGGTATAGGCGGTTTTGTCGGAGGATGTGGCGCGGGTCCAGGCGGGGGAAAGGGTTTTGGGTCAGGTTGCGGATTCGGGGATGAAAAAGGAAATGTTGCAGTATATTGGCAAACCGGATTGTCAAAAAATAATGTCATGGTACCTCCTGTGTTCGTTGAGCCACGACCTCCCAATCGATATGGGAAAGGAAGCTCTCGATGTAACCAGCACGCTCTGAGGGTTGGAAGTCGAGTAGGTAGGCGTGTTCCCACACATCCATCACCAGTATCGGACGAAAACCCGCCACATTCCCGAATTCATGAAGACTGACCCAATGGTTGGAGAGCCGCCCATTTTCCGGATTTTGATTACAAATCGCCCAACCGACTCCCCGCATCTTCCCGACACTGGTAAAGTCCGTTTTCCACGTATCAAAGCTCCCGAAACTCTCCTTAAACGCACTCTCCAAGTACATCTGTCCTTTGGGTTCTTTGGATTTTTGAGAAGTTAAATTATCGAAATACCATTCATGCAGGACCATGCCATTATATTCAAAACCCAACCGCCTCGTAAGCTCAGAATACGCCGGCATTTCTTCCTGGTCCACCGTTCCATCTTTCAAAAATTCACCGATGTGTTGAGTCAAGGTATTGGTGGCCTTCACGTAGCCTTCATAGAGTTTAAAATGCATGTCCAACGTTGTATCGGATATGCCTTCCAACCCCCGAAGGTCGAATGTTTTAGCTTTATATTCAGAAGTCCTTTTCATAGGCGGCACCTAACTTTGGCTAAAGCTCCTCATGCAAAAACTCGTTTTCTTTGTGATAAAAAAGGAACAGAATGTCTTCAGGCTGCTGTTAATATACGCAATGACACCGATGGTGGTAACTGAGAAAAACCCTTGACTCACCATCACACTGAAAAAAATGACATAGAGCTGGCCAGGTGAAGGCAGGTGTTCGCTTAGTCCTTGAAAAGTTCCGGCGTTTCCAAGGGAGCAGGTTCCGCTGAAGGAAATCCGTCGGGGGTGGCGGATGAATCTGGAGTCACAGGTGTTGTCTCCGGGAAAATATCGGATTGATCTGTCGGAGATTCGAACCGTAGTGGAGGCGTGGGCGATGAAGTACCGGCAACACCAATATCAGGTGGAGTTCGGATTCCATCGCCAATGATCACGGAACTATCTGTGGTGTCATTCGTCGATGGCAAGGCTGGCGTTGTCGCTGGAGCCGACTTCTGCGATTGGTGTGCCCTTGATTCCGACGATACGACATTCTGATTGTCCTGAGCTCCGCTCGGAGTCATAGACACACCCGTGGCCAATAGACATCCCATACAGACCAGGACCGTCTGCCAGGAGCGAATCCTCGTCGGCATAGTCTCCATGTCGTTCTCCTTCCGCCCCGGATTCTTCAACATGAGCCCTTCTCAATACTCACAATGCGCGAAGATAAGCAGCGAGATCCCTCTTTTCTTCTTTGGTCAATTCCACACCAGTGACCAGGGCAAAAAACTCTACCGTGTCTTCAAGGGTCAATAACCGCCCATCGTGAAGGTAGGGCGGGGAATCCTTTATGCCTCGAAGTGGAAACGTTTTAATGGAACCCTCCGCGCGGCCGTGATAAAAGCGTTCGACCCGTAAATCATGCATCACATTATCCGTAAAATAGGGGGGCATATGGCATGCGACACATTTGGCTTTCCCAAAAAACAGTGTCTCTCCCCGCATCTCATCTTCGCCGGCTTTCTTAGAATCCAACCGACCGAAGAGATCTAATTTTGGAGCCGGCGGAAAATCGACGAGTTTCTGAAATTGCGCCATTTTCATAACTTCAGTCCGGGTCATATCACGTCGGCCCTTTTTTTCGGCGGTTGCCAGATCATGATCGAAATAGGCAGACCGGTTTTCAAATTCAGAAAAATCCTCAACGGATGTCATCGCTCGCTTGGATCCAAAGACATTCTGAATATTGACGCCACGTAAAGTTGGCGTTTCTATACGAAACCTCGAGAATTGTGGACGGTTATCAGGATTCAAATGAATGGCTCCATTCGTATGCCCGTTCACATGACAATCGAAACAGGCCACGCCACGACTCGGCGGAACCGTTTTCCGGTCATCCGTCGCATTAAACTGTTGCTGAGGGATTTTCTCAACCAAAAGACGCACGCCGTCAAACTGCACAGGCGACAAAATCCCATCAAACAACGCGTAAAAATTCTCATTGGTGATTTCCTGCCCCTGACTGACATCGCCCAAATCCGGACGGCTCGTGAGAAAGAGAGGCGGTGGAAATTCCGGCAAAAAATGGTCAGGGATATCAAAGACGACATCGAATCGCTCACGCTCAGGGTGTATGTCGGTCATGGGTTGAGGAAACACCATCCCACCTGTTGAATGAAGCGGATGCGGCAATGGCAGATAAGGAAAAAGGTTTTTGGCTTTGATGTCCTCCTGCGGCATTTGGGAGAGTTGCTCAAAGGTTAGTCCTTTTCTTAATCGCGCCGTAGGACCTTGGGGAATAGGTTTGCCGCGGGTCATCGTCGTCCCTTGCGCAAATTGAGGAGACAAATCATACCGCTCTTCGAGGAGCTGTTGTTGTTGTTTCTTGATCTTCGATCGTTGTTGGCTTTCACGCTCAATCACCTTTTCCAACGGCTCATCGGGACTCAGATCAAAGATGAACGAACTGGGAGTCCGCCCGCCCAATGTATGAATCGCCGGAGGATTAGGCGTTCCGGGTTTGGCATCCGGCGCTTCTTCGGTATCGCCTTCTCCAACAGGTTGATATTGAGGGTAGTCGCGTTTCCAATCCTTGACGACAGCCGGTGGGCCAATGTTCGGGACAAGGTGTGCGGGACCGGGGACCGCTTCCCAATCCTTTGTCGTAGGATCTGCTGCGACCACCACCCCATAGCCAGACCCCAACATAAGAAGACCTGCGCATAACCTTAGCCCAAAAGCTTTTCCCGCATTAATATATCGCAAATACGCGTTCATCATTGTCCTTTCCGTTGAGGAAAAAAGTGTGAGGCCGGGATGATTCATGGACTAGCGTAGAGACAGCAGCAGGTGTATCGGGTCCCTTGACGGATACAGACCGTGCCCCGCGCTTCATGCGTGGAGAGAATGTGGATGCACAGGTCATGTGGCTCTCATACATCATGCCTGGGTGGGCCAGCGAGTGGAGGTTCGTGAGCCATTCGCGTGTCTCCCGTATTTCTCGTATGACTAAGTGTGTGACGTTCTTCTTATATGTCAGACAAGACCGCTGGGGAAGCCCCTGACCTTCTACCGCTGCCAGGAAGGGAGAGGCGCCATCCCAAAAGCTGATGATCGTTCGGACCTGACCTCCCTGACTCACGATCTTGAATGCCGACGTTAATAAAACGCTCGGCTCTGCCCGGTCAATTGCGATCTCCGCATTTGAGAGTTTCGTCAACAAAGGCGACATGCTCCATGCTAACGCCACGACCATGATTCCAATCGATACGGATACAACGTGAGCGAAGTGTTTGGACATACAACCCCTATCCTCGTACAAGAGCTGTGCTATGTAGGTCATAACCGGAATCCACCTACAGCCGTCCGGTTAGGGCCAAGATAAGCACAATCAACAAAACAAGTCCCAGCCCCCCACTGGGGTAGACTCCCCACGAAGCGCTATGCGACCAGACAGGGAGCGCACCAACTAATAAGAGGATAAGAATCACGAAAAGAATAGTGGACATGTTATGAGTGCTCCTTCTCTCCTAGTTATGTGTTATAAACGAAACCATTTCAAAGAGCCTCACTGTACTCAATGTGCGGAAAAAATTGACCTACGAAAAACCCTGGTTCCGTGGTGCAATGACCCTTGTTCGTCGCATCCCATTGAAGGGGTTTGCGCTATGGGGAAATGATTTTGAAGAAGGAGAGGAGCAAGCTTTACACCAATCCTGCTGTGGCCGGGAGTGAGATACGACTTAGACATTGATGTCCTGAAGTTTATTACAATGATTCATTCTCTTGAAAATTTCTGGCTGGCCATCGTGAAGCTTCCATCGAAAGTTGCCCATTCATGAGGGCGGACGATTCCAACCTTCACAGAGTCCTTCTGATCGAGGACAATACCGCCGACGCGCATATGGTGCGAGAACGGCTCAAGGACGCAACGGGTCTGTCCCCTTTCCATATCACGCACGCGCACAACCTCACGGAGGGGATCACGTTCCTGAAGTCCGAATCATTTCACGTTCTGCTTCTTGATTTAAATTTGCCTGAAGTCAATGGGCTGGAAACGGTCGAACGCATTCGTTCGGTGAATTCGACGACTCCACTCGTGATCTTGACAGCCATAGAAGATGAGCCGTTGACCCTTGAGGCGATTAAGCTCGGAGTACAGGATTACATCCCCAAGTCCCAAATGCATTCAGCCTTACTTTGTCGGATCCTTTCCTATGCCATGGAGCGGGATCGGAATGAACGGAAGCGGCAGGAAAGCGAAAGCAAATACCGAATGTTCGTGGAAGGGGCGGTGGGACTCGCCTTTATTCTTTTGGATTTGGAAGGCCACATCACGCATTGGAATTCCGGAGCGGAGCGACTCTTTGGGTATGCTGAAAAGGCTGTCGTCGGAAAATATTTCGCATTGTTATTTACGCCCGAAGATCAAGAAAATGGCCGCCCGGAAAAAGAATTGCGATATGCCGAGCGTAGTGAAAAAGGTGATGACGATCATTGGGTCGTTCGAGCCGATGGAACGCGTTTCTGGGCCAGTGGAGCCGTGACAGCCGTCCGGAACGCCCAAAATCAGCTTATTGGATATGCCAAAGTGATTCGAGATCAGACAATCCAGAAGGAGACGAGGGATCAACTGGCCGAATTGAATAAAACCTTAGAAGAACGTGTCAAAAAACGCACCCAAGAACTCCTTCACCATAAAAACCGGTTACGCGCGATGGCCACCGAATTAAATCTGGCGGAACAACGCGAACGACGGCACTTGGCTTCCGACCTGCATGACTACCTCGCACAGCTTCTTGTGGTGTGCCGGATGAAACTCACACACACGCAATCTCTCTCCGTACCGCAGGCCCTTTCCCAGATACTTCAGGAGGTCGACTCCTTGCTGGACCAATCGATAACTTACACTCGAACGTTAGTCTCTCAATTGAGCCCCTCGTGTTTGTATGAAATGGGACTTCCAGCCGCTCTCGTATGGTTAGGAACTGACATGAAAAACCACGGACTCACGGTCACCGTCTCGGGGGCGGATCGTACGTTCCAGATTCCGGAAGATCAGAGTGTGTTGATTTATCAATGCGTCCGGGAATTATTGTTTAATGTCCTCAAACATTCCGGCGTGAACGAAGCCACCGTCACCTTAAGCAGCGAAGCCGATACTCAATTGCAGATACACGTAGAAGATGGGGGACGAGGAATCACGGAGGCGACCAAGAACCAACCCGACTCGGCTTCGGACAAATTCGGGCTGTTTAGTATTCGAGAAAGGGTGGAAGCGTTAGGCGGGAAAATGGAATTAACCTCCATCCCAACCAAAGGGACTCACGTGGCGTTGACCGTACCGTTGAAGGACAGAGTGGAGAAAAACCTCTGACAAGGCAATAGCCCCCTTCTCCGCCGACCTCGTCCGGTACCCTCTTCGGGATTCCCGTCATGTTCCAAAGTGGGCCTTTCGGAATTATGACGTCCCATTTGAGAAGCGACTAGAGGGATTTTTTTTCAACCGGTTGAGCAAAATAAATGGATCGATTAATTCTCCGCATTGAATGCAATGCAGGACTTGAAATTTGAATTCTCCATAATCGGAGAAAAGATCCATACAGGTGTCCTGAACCATCATTCCCCCACATCTGGAACAATTTTTCTGGGTCATGTGATTAAGAATGTCCGTCAACACATCCGGATACTCCGCTTCAATACTGTGTAACGATAAACTCTGCATCGCGTCTCCTTTTCGTTGTAACGATGAATAGATACATCCGCCAACGTCCTTGATCATAATGTAAAGATCTCGCCTGGGTGAGACTACTAACATAAACCCTTGGGATTGACGGCAAGATCCCTTGATTCCGTCGCTCGGACATGATCTGCGGTGGGATTGTACTGACGACATTCCGCCTGCTCGTGAAGGTGCTGTCATGTGGTGAAGAGCACAAGGCGCAGGCGGGAGGACTTGAAGAATTCGAATTCTGCGCGGAGAACATCAACCACCTTTTTCCACTGACGCTCTCCTGAGCAGAGGACGTGGGTCTGACCCAAGCGTTATGGGCGCGCAGCCACTCCTACGTTCAGACAAGGCCCACGGAAATGTGACGCTTCAGCCCAAAGGCCGGTCGGTAGGGATCTGATAGAAGAAAATGCCGGGCGATGCCAGGTCGGGAGTCGATGAGATTACTGAACTTGCCGGATATTCACTTTCGAAATCGAAGAGGCATGGGAGAGAAGGGCTGGAAGGCCCAATGTCCGCTCCTGCATGCGATGGAAAAATTCTTTTTCTTGAACCGTCCGAATCGTGACTCGGTTCAGGGATTGTTCCCAACTATCATGGGCTTCTTCTACTAACCCCGACCGGGCCATGGACTCCCCGAGATAATAGGCGGCATAGGCAGAGGAAGGCACGCATTTCACCGCCTGTTGAAATGTCTGAATCGCCTTCGTGTATTCAAGATTTTGTAGATAGAGATACCCAAGCCCGTTGAGCGCATCCAGAGAACAGGAGTCATGCCCGAGGACCCTTCGATACAACTCCATGGCTTTGTGTTCATGGCGAAGAAAGGCTGAGGTTTGAGCCGCCCCATTCATGACAGCAAGATCGGCAGGCGACGTTTGAAGCATGCCTTCATAAATCGTGAGGGCCTCCTGATACCGGTGCAATGTTCGATACGATAAGGCGAGGTTTCTGGCAATCACGGTTTCTCCGGGCAATAATTCGCGAGCTTTTTGATAGTGCTGGACAGCCAACTCGAGAAAGTCTGTGCCGGACTTGACGGTGTCGCCAATCGTCTGAACCAAATGTCCCGTGAGAAAAAGGGACATTCCCAATCGGTGAGGATCCTCTGTTGACATAAGACTTCGAGGACCGGACGACACTGATGATTCTGCGAGAGAATCCGGCGATGCATGGGGGACCTGGTGATCCACCAACCATTGCCGAATGCGGGTAGCGGGAATGGCATAGCTCATATCGGCCCTGAGCAGAACACTGCCGATCATTGAGCCCTGGCGGTCGGTCGCCTGCCCCACATACGGGACCGAGTGAACCACCATCCCCAGGACTTGCCCATTGGCCGCATCAACAAGGGGCCCCCCGCTTGTTCCGGAATGAATGACACCCGAAGACTCTAAAAAAGGGATAATTCGGCCCTGGGTTCGGGAGCGGCCCATGGCCCATCCGCTAATATTGACTGGTTTGACGGTGGCATGAAGGGTCAAACCCATCTGTAAGGTATCGATGACACGGGGGTAGCCCGCAGCAAGGGCCTCAGTGCCTTCCTCAGCCAACACAGATGAAAGAGGTAGAGCCCGGCCTCGCACAGAAGAAAGATGAAGAACGGCGAGATCGGCATCCTGATCGACGATAACCCTGGTGGCATTGAGAAACACTCCCTGCTCGGGAATATACACCAGCAACGTGGAAGGATCAGGCAGAACATGGGCATTGGTCAGAATATGCCCCTCACCACTGATAAAAAACCCGGTCCCAAAAGTCAGGGAATTGGTGACCTTGTCGACCGACACCAACAGAACGGCAGATGAACGGGAATGGCGGAAGATTTCACTCCGTTCAGAGGCCAAAGCCGGTCCGGTACTTAGGCACATATTGCTGAGAATACAGAAAGTGCCCCCCCAGGCGAGAAACAGCCACCTCAAAGGTCTTCGTATTTCTAATAGCGATTCAGCCACACAAGGAAAAACCATGAAAGGCATAGGGTCATGAAAGATTCTATATTTTCTGAACATTTCTTCGCTGTCTGACCAAAATTTGTCTATCGCCCGTTCATTGGGATCTTGATACCGTCATTATGTACCAAGCTCCAATTTATGTCCAACTCGTCTGATAGCAATAGCCTGTTATTGGTCTGCAATTGCCTATGAAGGGAACAAGGACATTAAAAGGAACAATTACCAAATTCTTTATTTTTTACAAGGAGGTATCAGATGAACACTCGACATTCAATGTTAACTCTTGCCTGTTTTGGCCTGCTTTCCACTGGAGCCTTTGCGATGTCCCCGAATGAGAGCGCAAACTCACAAGGAAACACACACGTAGACACGCAGAACACGTCCAGCGATGCCAGGATCCAGCCACCATCTGGTTTTGGATCTGGCGACTCAGGGATGGAGTCTGATTCACAAGGGCAAAAAATGGGCATGAAGTCAGAATCTGGCAGCCAGGAGACCGAATCCATTACCGGTGAAATTTTACGCGTACAAGACGAGCTGTACGTGGTAAAAGACGAGAAGGGGAAAGAAGTCCAATTACATGTGGACGACTCGACACAAACATCCGGCGAGCTGAAAAAGGGCGACCGGATTAAAGCGGAGATTTCCACAAAGCGTCACGCGGTTTCGGTTGAGAAGTCCGACGAAGAGGGTGCGAGCAAGTTCGGAGAGAGGAATTAAGCACTATCCAAAAGGACCACAAAAAAGCCGGCGTGAATACGCCGGTTTTTTTGTGGTCGATCCACCTTTCACACCTGTTGAGAGACCGGGTCAGACCACTTCCGCACCCCCTCCAGTCAACCTCTGACACTACCCCCCCCGTTATCCAGGCTACCTCCGCTCCATCAACGGAGAACCTTTACCGAGTCGGTGAGGCCGTAGGGGGATGGGTCGACGACCCTTTAGCGCGGGCAGGAGTTCCCTCCATAAAACGATTGCATCCGCTGTCTCCGGACACAAGCAGCTTGTAGGCTTGCAAGTCTTCATCGATGCAGAGCCCTTTTGTCGTATCCGCAATGGTGGCATCCGGTTCGATTTGCCACCATTGGCATTGATAACAGAGTCCCCATGTGTCCATCATGTCCTCCTTTGTTGACGCATTCATGCCCTTTCTTCACTTGCGATCATTTCAACAGAGTAGGGATATCGTAGGAAATAGACAAACCCGCGAAAAAAGGTTCGCGATGGTCCGATCAGATTCCTGGCAGAGGAAAGCGTGAATAAAAATACCTCGCCGCTGGAATGACCGATTCGGGAAGGAAATGAAAGGGCCGGCTTCAAACGTGACGCACTCCGGCGTCACAACATATCAGCATGCCCAATGCTTGGATCCCCCTCCGGCACTTGAATACAATTTGTGAGTCTCATGAATGGGGAAGGGTGAGGGGAGCCCAACCCACCTGCTTCTACCTCCTGTCAGGTGTTTTGGTCGCATTGGCAAAAGTCACGATCCTTCGAACTCACGATGAATGTCCAATGACACATCGTGGGAATGAAGAGCGACGGAAGACGTTGGCGGCCTGGTAACTCATGCAGGTCCCGGAACCTCCTATCAGCACACAACCGCAGGAGAAGAAATAGGTAACGGGCTCCTCAATGTATTCCGATAAAAACATTACGGCTTAGTGGTCCGAATGATTTCGGCAAAGGTATTAAAGGAATCTCCCTTGGAGACAAATACGTCTCCGCCGGCTTCGGAAAACGCATCCTTCACGATCTGATCCACATGCATGGATAAACCGATGACATAGACCGAAGGTTGTCTTTTTTTTATCAGACGAGTGGCATCAATGCCGTTCATCACCGGCATATTGATATCCATCACTACCACGTCAGGCTGGAGAGTCTGAACAAGGTCAACGGCCTGTTCGCCGTTTTCCACTTCTGCGACCACCTGAATGTCGGGGCAGGCATTCAACAATGTCCGCAATCCTTCCCGGAAGATGGAATGGTCGTCCGCAAGGAGGACACGGATGACGTCCTCGGGCTTCACCGTGTCTGCTGGAAGGATCTCAGAATGGTGGGTCTTTGTCTTTGTCTTTGTCTTTGTCTCTGTCTCTGTCTCTGTCTCTGTCTTAAGCGGCCCAATGAAAATGGGAATGGTGATCTTGACCCGGGTTCCCTCCCCCTTTTTCGAATAAATCTCACATTGTCCTCCCAACCCTTCCATGCGCTCCTGCATATTCAAAAGACCGAATTTCGGAAATTGGACAATGGTTTCAAGGGTAGAGTCGAGATCGAAGCCACATCCGCGATCCGTCACCTCAATGCCAATGATATCAGGAGTGTCGCGAGTCATCTCCACCCAGGCTTCCGCGGTTTTTGCATGCTTGACCACATTAAAGAGGAGTTCTCTCACAACCTGATACAGAATAATCGCCGTTGATTCGGGCAGATGAACAGACTCGTCATCAGGATGAGCGGTGACCGTGACGTGCAGCTCATATCGGTCCATTTTCTCCGCTAACCATCGAAGGGCCGCCAGAAGTCCGAAATCATACAAAACGGGTGGGCTGATCTGCGCCATGAGATCGCGCGTATAGGTTAACGCGTCATCCAGTGAATCCTCCACCTCTTTGACAATGAGAGACTGCTGTTCCGAAACACCGATTTGCTGCAACTGACTGACTTTGATTTTTCCGACGACCAACAACTGGGCTAAATAATCGTGCAATTCTGAAGAAATGCGGCGACGTTCCCGTTGTTCGGTGAGTAGCAATTCTGAAGCAAGGTTCCGTAGACGGCGTTGATGCCCTAGGAGGGCCGCCGTCCGTTCCGCCACGCGGCCTTCAAGTGTATCTTTCATGGACTGCAATTGTGTTTCGACACTTTTTCGGTAAATAGCATAGGCCAGAATAGTTGCCATGGCTTGAAGAAACGTCACATCCTCCCCATTGAATGGCCTTTTCGTCGAGGAATACACACCGATGACCCCGTGAGGGATGCCCTCATGATCACGGATCAGGCAACTCATGCCGCTCACCACATGATGATCGAACAATAAAGAAGATCCGGAAAACCTGGTCTCCTGTGAGAGGTCCGTCACGATCACCGGCTCCTGGGTCAGCAGCGTATAGCCGGCTTGTGAATCTCTGCTGGCGCTCACCACAGCGTGACCGACCAATCCCTCTTTCCATCCGACTCCTGCCTGAAGGAGGAGGGACTGTCCATCGGGCAGTAATTCCAGGACATTGGCCAGTTCGACCGAAAGCGTGATGCTCAAAAGCCCGGCACATTCATCCATGACCTTCTTCAGATCCCGTTCCTGAAGCGCCAGTCGTCCGAACCCTGCGACCACCTCAATGGCATTTTCCCGGCGCGAGAAATCCGCCACCTGAACTTCCGCCTTCCGAATCCGGGTGATATCCACAAGGGTCAAGACGACTCCCTCTAGCAGAAGGTCCTTGGTCCGAAAAGGAATGATTCGCGATAAATAAATCGGGGAATCTTTGGTAAACGATCGTTCCTGTTCCTTGACTATTGAGGTTCGAAGCACTTCCTGAATATCCGGCACTAACGTGTCATCCACCAAAAATGCCGCCAATTCGGAAACGGGTCGGCCCACGTCGCTGTCCCGAAATGCGAAAATCTTTTGAGCCGCAGGGGTAAAGTGTTTAATCTTTAATGTCGAATCGAGAAACAGCGTGGCGATTTCCGTCGTCAGGAAAAGATTTTCCACCTCCGCATGGGCCTGGTCCAATTCTTCCACCTTACTCGCCAATTGGACATTGACCGTTGCTAACTCTTCATTAATGGATTGCAATTCCTCTTTGGAGGTTTGCAATTCTTCGTTGGCGGATTGCAGTTCCTCATTCACGGAGAGCAGTTCCTCGTTTGACGTTTTCAAGTCCTGGTTCGAGGCCTCCAGCTCCTCCACAGACGACTGCAAATGGCCCCTGATCGTTTTGATTTCCTGTTCCAATTCCTGAATGATGCGGGGATGGTCAATCGAGCGTTTCTTTCGGGATCTCAAGCCGGTCGGGCTCGACGCGAGCGAACCTTGCTCCCGAAACACCACCATAAGCCACTCCGGTTTTTCATTCGAATTGCCGATGGGCCGGACAATGATGTCCACAGATTGGATGACCTTGTCCTTGGAAAATTGGATACGATCCCGGACGATCTCCTTGCCGGTTTTCATCGCCTGAAAAATGCCTGAGCGCAAGGGCATGCGCAATTCCAGCTTGACCAATTGGATCAGGTTGATGCTCACTGAGCCCGAAGGCAGCTCCAGATAATTCCGGGTCTGCCCGGAGATGTATTGCACATGGCACTCTCTATCAATCACCACGGCGGGCGGGCCGTACTCCTGTCTGACCAGGCGATCGAAAAATTGAAAGGTTTTTTCCGGATTCCGGTGAAAGACGGGTTTCTGACCCGAAGGGCCTTCCGTGGTCCCTCTCAAGGGTAAATCAAACAGGATCCGATGCCTGATCGCCTTGGCCTGGAAAATCCGCTGCCGTTTATCCACCGACCGGAAATATTTTGAGTGCCCCGCGGCATGTTCGGAGGAGCCGAGAAACAGATACCCTCCCCGGTTCAGGGAATAATGAAACAGAGACAGCACCTGATGTTGAAGGTCCGAATCCATGTAGATCAACAGATTCCGGCAGGAAATGAGATCCATGCGAGAAAATGGCGGATCGACGACGATGTTATGAAGGGAAAACACGCAGACATCGCGGATGGCCTTGACGACCCGATAGGAGGAATCTTCCTTTTCGAAAAACCGGGAAAGTCGCTCGGCCGTCACATGCTCGACGATTTTTTCCGGATATCGCCCCTGGCGGGCAATGTCCAACCCGTGTTCATCGATATCCGTCGCAAAAATTTGAACGGAAAGATCCAGATGTTCCCGATGAACATATTCATGCATTAACATGGCCAGGGAATAGACTTCTTCTCCCGTGGAACACCCGGCAATCCAAATCCGGATGGATTGCCCTGAAAATTTGGATTGGCCGATTTTGGGAATAATGTCCCTGGACAGGGCATCGAACGCCTCCGGGTCCCTGAAGAACTGGGTGACCCCGATCAGCAGATCTTTGAACAGTTGCTGGACTTCTTCCGGATCCCGGCGAATTCGCTCGAGGTATTGGGAGACGGAATCCATGCGCAAGATCTGCATGCGGCGCTGAACCCGGCGGCTAATGGTGCTACGCCGGTATTGACGAAAGTCGTGCCCGGTTTGCCGCCGGAGAAGGACACAGATCGTATCCAACCGCTTTAACGTTTCTTCACCAGGATGGTCCAGTCCTTTGCCCTCACGGAGATCGGAGAGATATTTTCCATACTTCCTGAGCGCCTCCGGCATTTGCTCGATCGTCAAAATATGATCGACCAGGCCGGTCAAAATGGCGCTCCTCGGCATACTATTGAATTTGGCCGTCTCGGCCGATTGGGCGATGGATATCCCGCCATGCTCTTTAAGCGCGCGAACACCGTTCGTGCCGTCGGATCCCGCACCGGAGAAAATCAGACCAATGGCGTATGGACCCTGATCTTCGGCCAGGGCCACGAAAAAATGATCGATAGGGGTCCGGTGACCATGAGGTTGAGCGGGGGGGACCACCCGTAACAGACCCCCTTCAATCGTCATATCGGCATTGGGGGGAATGACATACACATGGTTGGGTTCCACACGGGTTTTATCCGTGACGCCATGAACGGGTAGAGTCGAGTGCCTGGACAAGAGTTCCGGGATCAGACTGACATGATCGGGGGCCAAATGCTGTACCAGCACAAACCCCATCCCTGTGTCCACAGGAAGAAGAGAGAAGAATGTCGTAAAAGCTTCAAACCCACCCGCAGAGGCCCCGATTCCCACGATGGGAAACCCATTGTCCGGTATAGTAGGGAAGGATTCCACCTCATTACAGGGGGGCGGTTGCGGAGGAACCGGATCCTTTGCGGGGCGTACTTTGGGGCGTGTCGGCCTTCGAGCTTTTTTGTCTGGCGGAAGAACCGCCGAGGGAGTGGAGCGGCCCTTACTTTTGATAGATTTCTGTTTTTTGGCAGGCATTTTTGGTGGTAATTAGGGTGAAACGTAACCAAAAGAGATCTTCAAGAATCGTGTCAACAGATTCTCCGTTCGGTGATTAACGCGAGATTCGATTTCCTTCAAGCACATCGGGAAATAATATTTGGAGACCCCGCGATAGTGATACAGAATATGGTTCGCATCGCTCCAAAACACCCCTCAAAACCGTGTTTCGTCCAGTAACCATGCGCGTCTTTCTCGCGCACATTGGTTACGAAACGCCCTAATGACCTTTTTGGTATAGCCCCATACCCCAAAATCCAGGAGAAGATACGTCGAGATCCGAAAAACGCTTGAGCATAGCGACGGCTAGCGAAAAAAGAAAGTGCTGAAAACCATTTCCTGCCCTCCTGTGAATCTCCACATACATGTTCTTGACATCACAAGGACTGCCATTTTAGGCCTGAGGGGCCTAGACTGCTGTGGCAGTGCGCTCCTCGCGTAACGCCAGTTCGAGGTCCTCCTTCGATTCGATCAATCTGACCATATCCATGGCTCCTATCTCAGCCAGTAGAGGGTGGATGGAAGGCTGTACATTGGAGAGAAACACCGACAACCCCTGCGTCTTGGCATGCGACACGATCTGGAGGATGGCGCAGCTTCCCCTGAATGTCAGACACACCACGTCATCCAAATTAAGCACAACGGCCATAATCGGTGAAGCCATCATACGATGCAGTATCACTTCCGTCTGAGCCAGATCCAGTGAATTGATGCTGAGATCAGGCGTCATCGTCAAGACCGCCCGGTTGCCACGAGTGCCGATTTTGTACACCATAAGAAACCCTCCTCCCTTTGGGACCTTTGATTTGTGAGTAAAAGGAATAAGAATATGACGGTATTGTAGATTGTCCTCCGATA
Organism: Nitrospirales bacterium; assembly: GCA_040904705.1. Classification (GTDB taxonomy): domain Bacteria; phylum Nitrospirota; class Nitrospiria; order Nitrospirales; family UBA8639; genus Nitrospira_E. The sequence goes on from JBBDSY010000041.1 coordinate 15,363, forward strand.
GACGCCACTCCATGAAACCCTTGCACACTTTTACCTAAGTTTAATCGCCATTCAGCCCATACGGCTCCTTCGGTTTTGAAAAAGCACCCCCAACTCTGCGCAAACGGGACCAACCCTGAACGACCCAATTCCTTGGGGGTTCGTCCTGAAGATTCGCCATGCTTGTCTGTGGATGCACGTAACAGAACCTTCACGTCCTGGGTCAGTCAGTCTGTAAGGAAATCTGTGTTAGGAACGGTCAGGACAAATCGTAGGAGGACATACCAACCGGAATCCGCTGATCGGGCGCAGGACACGCTCCACAGCTATCATGCACAGCTATGCGAAGTATCTGGGTAGGGTATAGCCGGGTGAAATGTGACACAGGCCCTTCTGCCGGAGGGCTCGGGATGCCAATTTGATCATGGCCTAGCCGAATCATGACGTATGTATTCGTTGTCTGAGTGGCGATCTCTCCGTTTCTCCTTTTCAGGAGAGGGGCGTTTTTTCACCTGTAGACGGTTGTCCACCACGGATGCTCCTGCTTCAAACGCCTGTTGTTCCGCAATCACGCGTTGCGGCGAATGGTCGACGGATCCTTTCAGGGTCGCCTTCCCGTCTTGCACCGTGGCCACGATATCCTGGCCGGAGAGGAAGGGACTCCACCACACCTGGTTTTCCAGATCCATGTGAATTTCCCAATCCGTTTTTGGAATTTCGGGTGCAGAAATGACGATGTTGTTCAACAGACTGTTCACCCCGCGAATCCTGGACGTCACGTTATCGGCATGGTTTCGTTCATAAATCGAATCCACGGTCCCGGTCAGCAAGGCCGCCCCTTTCCGCACGACCACGCCGAGGGGAAATTTTTCCAGAACGGGATCGTGTGACAAGGCTTCGAGAATTCGATCGTGAATATCTTCATCCCTGATGGCGGTGTCCGTCTTGACGGTGACCATGTTCTCCACGGATTGAACTCCGACCGTATTATGCACATCTTCCTCAGCCTCACGTTTGATAGACAGAAAAGGTACCGTGCCCTTCATCGTGACCTCTCCATGGGCCACCTCCACCTCTAGACCAAACGGCGCGATTCGACGATCATGGGCCAGAACCCTCTGAATGGCCTCCGCAAGCTCTCGATCCGTAGGATGAGGCCGATGCGAGCGGATCATCGGATCTGGAGAGATCCACACCACCGTGATCCCGCTACAGTCCACGTCGCGAACGCCATCCACCCAGGCTAACTCCTCGACCCGGCTTTTTTCGTATCCGCTTTCCACTTGTCCGTTCAGAAGCACCGTGCCATCCCGGACGTGAACCTTCAAGAACGCCGGTCTCCTGACCCAGACATCGAATTGAAGCCGCTGCAGAATAGCGTCTCGCAATGCGGCATCGGGCCGGCTTTGAGCGATTCGAACGCTCAACCCGTCTCGAACTTCGCGAATGCCTCGTACCTGTTTGGCGAGAGTCAAGGCGGTACGCTTCTCTTGCCAGGATTGGACGTGGCCCTTCAGCGTCACGATTCCCTTCTTGACCGCCAGATGAATGTCCTGGCGCTCAACGACAGAATTTTTTTGATAGAGGCGGTCGAGTTGTTCATGAAGCGCCGCATCGCTGACCACCTCTGCCGGGACAACAGCAATGCGATCAATCACGCCACGCACCCCGCGAATAATCTGGGAAAGATCTCTTGCCCGCTCCTGCGTCCAGAGGGTATCGGCTGTGCCGGTCAGAGTCGAGACGCCATCTTCTACGGTCACGGTGATAGAAGAAAATGCCCGGCGATCAACCCTGGCCAATTTATTCTTGATCGCGACGGCCATCCGGACGTCATCCAGCTGTTGAGACATGCCGGCGGGAGGTTTTTTCGCGGGGTCTGCTGCGAGTCCTAAAGAAATGAGGGCACCGACAAGCGCCGTGAGGAGGAGATGGAATGGCCGATACATGCTTCGCTTCCCCAAATGATTATCCTCATGCCTCGTATGCACCCCACCATGCAGACATAGCGCGGGATTGTCAGTCGACAAATATCGTGAGGAAAAGACAAAAATATCCTCATGACGCATGATACCGGGGAGAGCGGGAACCATCCCCTTTTTTTGACACACGCGCCCCCCGATTCATCTCGGTGAGACATGAGTGCCTGAATGGCCGGATGCCATTGACATGTGTGAACATTTCAACGGAGGAAGCAATGAGGAAACGGGAGAAGGATACGCACACTCATGAAGGACCCGAGCAGAACGCGCATCGTGGGAGCACCCCCGTCTTGGGAAAGGCGGCTTATTTTGTCGCCGGAGATTTTTCTGCGGGCTTGGCAGCCGAAACATGGTAGAAATCCCAAATTTTTGATTTCCAATTTTTATCCTTCATGTCGGGCCATGCATTTTTCTCGAAACCTGGAGCTTGAGCCAGTTTTTCGGCCTGAACATCTAACACCAGATATTCACCGTGTGGGCTATGCGACAGAGTGACCCAGGGTATGGCAAAAAGTTTATCTCCCATTCCTAAAAATCCGCCGAAGGAAAGAACGGCGTAGGCGACTTCTCCAGTGGTCGTAATAACAATTTCTTCAATGACGCCGAGGTCTTTTCCTTCCGGGCTTTTCACAACTTTACCCACTAACACACTCGCTTTATAGACCCCGCCCATCGTCTCGTCGGCCAACGAGGGAGCGGGCAGTACCCCGATTCCCACTATTATCAGAAAAATAATGAATCGAATGATTGTCACAGATACCGGGAGAATGGAAGCTTTAGACAAAATTTCGTCCTCATCCAGCAATACGTTCATTGAGCTCACGGTGGCATCCCAGGCACACTGGATCAGCACTGCCCTGATGATTGGGATCCCTCTTATTCATTTCCATTGAGGGTGGCATTCACAGTTCACACTTCTCCCAACATGCACACACCTCAACCCAATCACGAGCCGGACACTCAGGAAGCCCCTCCGTCCGGCGATCCTCCCTCCCATCGAAAATCGGCAGATATCCGCCAACTGGCTGACCTGTTCAATGGGCCGGTCAATATTCGCTCGATCGCCCTCACGGGCATATTCCTGTATATGTCATTTTTTGTCCTGTCCATTGCCAAAGCCATATTCTTGCCGATCTGTCTTGCCCTGATCCTCAGCCTTCTTCTTGCCCCTCTTGTGCGGGGATTGAGAAACTTTTTCATTCCTGCGCCAGCCGCCGCGGCCGCTATTCTCCTCATATTTGTCAGTGGCGTGCTGTTTGGTGTGGTTCAATTAGCCACTCCCGCGTCGCTATGGCTGGAACGAGGCCCCCAGGCGCTCCGACAGGTCGAACAAAAATTCAGGTCCGTGAAGCAGTCTGTCGTGGATGTGGGAAAGGCCACTCAGGCCTTAGAACAAGCTGCCAGCCTCCCTGATGAAGGCCGGCCAACCCCACGAGTCGCTGTCAAGACGGAGAGTCTTGGGGGAACCCTCATTGATTGGACCATGGAGTTTATTGTCGGATTAGTATCCACGTTGATCTTATTGTATTTTTTTATGGCCTCCGGGGACCTTCTCCTTGAAAAACTCGTCAAAGTTCTTCCCCGATTTTCTGATAAGCGGCGTGCCGTCGAAATCGTCCGTGGAATCGAGAAGAATATTTCCACGTACCTCCTTACGGTAACAGGAGTGAATCTCTGTTTAGGCATCCTGATCGGTTCAACCATGTATGTCTTGGGTATGCCAAACCCCCAATTGTGGGGAGTCATGGCTGGTATTCTCAATTTTATTCCCTATGTCGGGAGTATCATTGGTCTCGGAGCCATTACCCTGGCCGCCACCTTTGCATTCCAACAGGTCAACCTTATTGCGATGGTGTCCGGTTCTTACTTCCTCCTGACCGCTCTTGAAGGCAATTTTTTGACGCCTAAGCTCCTGGGGAAACGATTGACGTTAAACCCCGTCGTCGTCTTAATCAGTGTGCTATTCTGGGGGTGGTTGTGGGGAGCCCTCGGGGCCTTGCTCGCCGTTCCTTTCCTCGCATCTTTGAAGATCATATGCGATCACATTGAACCGCTCAGCCCAATTGGAGAATTTCTGGGGCGTTAAGTCTTCTCCGCTGATGTTAACATTCAACGTTGATCGCTACCCGGACCCAACCATTCCCTTTATTACTGTCGACTTATAAAGGTTCACTTTGATGCCCGCCTGGATTGTTAATGTGTTCAATAAGCTGAGATCGAGCTTATGGCTTATTCCTAGCTGTATGGTCATTGCAGCCATTCTTCTTTCCTGGACCGTACCCTACCTGGATACCCTCCTCTCTCCTGAAGATTTCGAAGAACTTCAATGGCTCAGTAACATGGGACCGGAAAGTGCCATGACTCTGCTTTCCACAATCGCCGGCTCCATGATCACCATTGCAGGTGTCGTATTTTCGATCACGATTGTTGTCTTAACCTTGGCATCCAGTCAATTCGGGCCACGCTTGTTGGGAAATTTTTTGCAAGACCGAGCGAATCAAATTGTCCTAGGGACATTTATTGCCACCTTTCTTTATTGTTTACTGGTACTCCGTACGATACATGTGGACCCAAATCAGGCTACCCCCTATTGGGGGACATTGTTAGGACTTCTTCTGGCAGTGTGCAGTTTAGGGGTCTTGATCTATTTCATCCATCATATTTCTGTTTGTATTCAAGCTCCACATTTAATAGCCTCCGTTTCGGCTGAGTTATCCAGAGACGTGGGCAGACTGTTTCCCGAAAAGATCGGGAAAGAAAGGACACCGACGGGCAGCAGGAAACCTTTGCCAGAGGTCATCACGAGACTGGAAAAAGATGGAACCGAAATACCCGCTCAGGGGAACGGCTATCTTCAGGCTATCGACGGCGACAACCTTATTGAAATCGCTCAAAAGGAAAATTTGATCGTCCTTCTCCATTATCGTCCTGGCCATTTTCTCATCCAGGGGACCCCAATTGGGACGGTGTTGGCCGATACGCCCATCACCCCCGAGGTCATCAAAAGTCTCAACAAACAATTCATCTGTGGGAATGAGCGAACGCAAGAGCAAGATATCGAATTTTCTGTGCTTCAACTCGTAGAGGTAGGCGTACGGGCACTGTCACCAGGCGTCAATGATCCCTTCACCTGCATCCAATGTATCGACCAGTTAAGTGCCAACCTCTGCCAATTGGCTCAAAGAGCATTTCCTTCTCCTTACCGATATGATGACGAAAAAGCTCTTCGAGTCATTACTTGCCCTATAAGGTTTGAAGGCATTCTCAATGCGGCATTTCATCAAATCAGGCAACACGGCCAGGGCAATGTCGCCGTCCTCCTCCGCCTGCTGGAAGGCTTAGAGCGAATTGGGATGTGTATAAAACGACACGAAGACCGAGAGGCCATTCGACGCCATGTCACCATGATCCAACGTGGAAGCCAGCGCTCTATTCCAGAAAGAAATGATCTTGAAGAAATCGAACAACGCTGCCGGAACGTGTTGTCCTTGGTCAGCATGCGTAAAACCATGACTTTTTCTCCGGATCCATGACTCATCCTCGAAGCCGCCAACCTTGCTGACTTCTTAACCCACTTCTAAGACACTGCGTGATTGGGGGTTGATTCACGTGACCAACCCTGAGATCTGCTCCTTCCCCCAGTGAACCCTTCAAGTGAACTCGCATTGTCCTCGCCAATCCGCCACTTCCCTGGCACCCCCCTAGCGCGGACCCACACGTGGAATTTGGACCTCTTAGCGAAAACCGTATCAGTTTTGTCCATTGTCGGGAACTCGCCTACCTCGGCACGATACGTGCTATCTGTTCTAGAAGCTATGAGGTCTCCAATTGTGAATGTCGTAGGCGGTGAATCATTTTTTATTCCTTGTACTCTCTCCTGGATTCAAAGGTGACTGTATGCTAAGAGCCCTATTAGAAATGCAGGGATATCGATTGCGAGCCATCGACAAAGATTGTGGCACCGTGGTTGATTTTTACTTTGACGATCGCCTGTGGACCTTACGATATGTGGTGGCTGACACAGGAAATTGGCTTCCCGGAAGAAAGGTTCTGATAGCACCGGAAGCCATCGAACACCCCAACTGGGAAGAGCGGGTGTTCCCGGTCACGTTGACGTCCACCGCAATAGAAGAGAGCCCCGGGCTTGAATCTGACCTTCCCTTTTCACTTCAGAAAGAAAAAGAATTACGGACATTTTTCAAATGGAGGGAATATTGGAACGATGAAATTTTCCTTCAACCGTTAGGATATACGCTTGCCGGGGCCCCCGGCGTGACGTTCGATGAGCGTCACACCGAGAGCGGCCTTCAATCCTCAGCGCGTGTCACCGGCAATCCTCATCTCCGGTCCGCCCAGGAAGTGAAGGGCTACTCCATTCGCGCGCACGATGGGGAAATCGGACAGGTCAAGGATTTTATCGTGGTCGAGGGTACCTGGGCTATTCGATATCTGGTCATAGACACTGAAAACTGGCTGCCCGGGAAAAAAGTTATCATCTCCCCCACCTGGGTCAATGCAATTGATTGGTCTCATCAAAGGGTGGACGTGGGGATGACTCAGGAGATGATTGAACGCAGTCCCGAGTTTACGCCGGACCAACCGATCGACAAAGAATATGAAATTCGTCTCTATGATTATTATGGAAAGCCTCATGATTGGGACTAATCACGAATGCCGCCTATCCACAGAAAGAAGTGACTGAAAAGAATGGACCTGGAATAGAGCCCCTTATTCACGCAATGACCAGAGGAAAGGGAGAATTCAACAATCATGGACATACCACCTGAATCAATGGCAAACCCAACCAGGTCCAATCCTGGCGACTTTTCCGACACGCCATCGCCTAATCCATCCAATAAGGCAGGAGAAGGGGTCAGGCTCAAAGCCGTGAAACTTGGAAGTGAAAAAGGTCAAACAGTGATTGATCAAACCTGGGAAACTGGAAAAAAACGCCTGTTAGGCGGCCTGGATCATATCTCTGGAACGGTTCGAAAAGTCAGCGATGAATTACGCCAAACGAACAACGCAGGACTTGCGCAATATGCCGAAGTGGTGGCAGAGAAGACCGATCTTCTGTATGAATATTTTCAAAATAAAGAGGTCGGAGCTCTGCTGAAAGACGGTGAAAAATACGCCAGGAATAATCCTGAAATATTCCTTGCGGGAGCATTTATCCTGGGATTTATTGGAGCGCGATTCCTCAAGAGTCATCCTGAGGCCGAAAGTCAATATATTTAAACATGGGCGGGAATATGTTGCTTGTTCACCCAGCATCACGGTTTGTTCTGTTGCCCTCGTTCTTGACCGGTGAAAGAAAAAGAGGAGCCCAGCTTTCATGAAAAATTTCTACGCGCATTCAAGTACGCTTCAAGTCTTAAAATTTCTCTTCGCTGACATCAAAACGTTGATGAGTGAAAGTGCCTCTCTGCTCAAGTTGGAAATGCAGGGAAAAGTCCATGAGGCCCGTCAAGGAGTATTTCAGGTAGTGATCGGGGGACTCCTGGCCTACTTTGGTGTATGGATTTTCACAGGAGCTCTTATTTTGGGAATTGCGCAGTTTGTTCCTCTCTGGTTAGCGGCGGGGTTGGTCGCTCTGGTTTTCCTCTCAGGTGCAGGATGGTTTTTATATCTGGGTATTCACATATTCAAACATTTTGAATTCTCACCCAAGCAGACGGTTCAAACCTTAAAGGAAATCAATCATGTCTTCACCAGGGAGTTCTGAGCGCCATCGGCAGGCAATAGATGACACGCGAACGAGAATATTGAAGGTCGAAAAAGATGCCATAGATTTGACCCACGTACTTCAACGGCGAATGAGTCTGGATTATGTTCAAAAACGCGTTCGGTTTTCTTTCAAGCAACAAGTGAAAAATTTCAATGAAGAAGTCGCCCTAAACTATGACCATTGGAGGGTTATCATGCTGAGAACACTAACAAGAAATCCCATCCCCGCCGCCTTAGTCGGACTAGGAATGTATTGGTTGCTGAAAAATTCTTCTGATGTGAAGGATGAGTGGGGTGGACCGTACCGCCATAGACCCGCCAGATCGCGGGACGATGAATTTTATGATTCTCCTCCCATGCGGGATCAGATAGAAGACGGGCTTCAATCGGCGAAAGACAAGGTGACCGAGCACCTTACGGAATGGCAGGGGACCGCCTCCAACTTGAAAGATCAAGCAAGCCAACGGACCCAGGAATTCAAAGACGAATCCCAACAAAAGCTTCAAGAGATGAAAGGCTACGTGCAAGAACAGGCACATTATGCTAAAAGTGAAATCAATCAGGTCCTCGAGAAAAATCCCCTTGCTCTTGGGGGTATCATGTTGGCCATTGGAGCGGTCGTTGCAGCCACGCTTCCCTCCAGTCGCCAAGAAAATCAATGGATGGGAGGCCCCAAAGAAAAAATGATGGCATCCGTCAAGTCAAAAGTTCAATCAACAGTGGAGGATGTCAAACACGAGGCAAAAAAATTGGCAGAGAACGTCTCGGATCAGGTAGAATCTTCCATCTCGTAAGCCACCTTAAAAAAAGGAATGAACATGACATCCAGAATCAAATCAACCCTCTTGTTACTGAGTTTCAGCTTTCTGCTTTTCGGATGCAACGATGGACCGGCAGAAAACGCCGGAGAAAAGGTAGATAGAGCTGTCGAAGATACGACAGACGCCGTCAAAGACGCGACCAATTAATACAACGAGAAGAGCCTGTCCGGGCAGGGGGAATTGAAAATAGATATTCCCCCTATCCGGCCCTCAGACGTGACTGTGATCCCGTCGAACCAGCCTCCCTCAACGTATTGAGAGTCTCTGCGCTAGAAACTCAAGTGTCGGCGCCCAATTCCGCCTTCTTTTGACACCTACCTCAATGACGCATTCGCAAACCCCATCAATCTGGCCGGACCCTCGCGATGCGATCGATTAGGTTCTTATCCACACCCTCCCCTACACTTCCATCCTTGCGGGACGTTGAATTGTTTTTATCCATTTGCCATTTTTCGGTTTGGCTTCCCTATTTTGTCCATTGCGACGTGCCTGAGTATTTCCCCAAACTGGAGACAGAGAGTCAGACCGATATTTTTCAAGAAGCTCTGAAAGGGTTGCCATTTTATCTCATGGACCTTTTACAACTTTTAGCCTTGAAAGGGGTCTCTATGACTACTGCGACAGAAAAGAAGACATGTGCTCATCCTCCTTGTCAATGTGAGGCAGAGGCCGGAATGGAATTTTGTTCGGATTCATGCCGTTCCCCCGAGCCCTCAAAGCAAAACCAATGCGAATGTGAGCATTCAAAGTGTGGAGAATCGTGACTTTAGTTGATCGTGGCAAGAGGTCAGCATGACCACAAGATGCATTTCCTGTGATAGCCATAGGGTCAACCATGATAACAACAGCCTTGCCACTCTTTTGCTGACCAGCGCGGCAACTTTTACAGTTTTAATGTAAAGGAGAAAAGTATGCTGAATCGATATCGTTATTTCCGGACGTATTCATCGTGTATACACGTCATTGTCTTTGGGGCCATGTTGCTGAGTCCCGCTGTGGGTGTGGCCGATGATCTCAGCAGCCATCAACCTCAATCTTCCACGACCGAATCAGCCAACATGTCAGCGGAAGAGCCGCTGTCATTAGGCCATCGACACATTCAGGGAACTGTCGAGGAAGTCAATGAAAATACGATTAAAGTGGACGCCGGCGAGGCCGGAAAGCTGTCCCCTCGTTATCTGAATCTCGAGAATACAAACGGTAATGAGGATCTCATGAAAGGTGACCTTCTTCAATTAGAAGTCAATGCACAGAACAAGATCGTCAAATACAAAAAGATTGAAGCGAAGACGAAGGACACAACCCGATAACGTCATCCCCCAAGGATGAGACCACCACGTTCGTTCAAATTGAAGAGAGAGAAAAAAGGTATACATTTTTTCTGAAAGAGCAATTTTTGCCTTTCAAGCAAAAGGAGAAAACCTCATGTTAAGTTGGGCCATTACATTTCTCGTCATTGCGCTGATTGCCGGAGTCGTCGGGTTAACAGGAGTGGCCGGGACGGCCACAAACATTGCCTGGATTTTATTCGTGGTGTTTTTGATTATTTTTGTCGTGAGTTTTATCACCGGGAAAAAACCAAGCATGTGAGGGGGGGTTCTTACTCAGTGAACCCGCTGAGGCGGGAGCCCCAGGGAGCAGTTCATTTCATATGATCATGATCCTGACCCCCTACGAGACGTTTCGTCGTGGGGCCTTCCACTATTTACAAGAAAGAGGATACGATCTGTCTATTCCCGAGCATAGGACAGATGTGGGCACTCTGGTTCACCAAGATAAACCGGACGTGATTGTCTTGGATTTGTTCGTGTCCGAACCGAATGGCGTGACCGTCATCAAAAACCTTCGGCGCGATGGATATGCGGGAAAGTTGATCGTGATCAGCGGAACATCCAATCAATCGATTATGAAAGAAATTTATCAACAAAAAGTGGATCAGGTTGTGAGTCGTTCTCCGACCGATCCTCCTGACCTGATCTATGACCAACTTGAAAACAGTATTCGTAGGGTGTGCCACGACCAAATAGCCAGGAAAGCCTATGAATTATATATGAAAAGATCCAAAGAACACGGGAACGATCGGGAAGATTGGCTTGCATCGGAAAATGAAATACTCAAATCCAAAAAAATCCAAGGGTAAAACAATATTTCAGGCCCTCAGGCTTTCACCATGGGTACACTTCCCGAACGGCTGACAACTCGTAGGCGAGATCCCTGGAGGGGCTTTTTTGAACTTGGATACGAGGAAGTCGTTCGTTCCCTCCGGAGATGGCTCCAATCCAGGCAGACTATTTTTTCTTTCGGGCACGCGTTTTTGCCGCGTTCTTAGCGGAGGATGATTTTTCCGCAGCCGAGCGTGAGGCCGAAGCCTTGCCCCCTAATTTGCCTCCTTTTTTCGCCGGCGACGTATTCATCGGCTTTCCATGACCTGATCCTCCCGGCTTTTTTCCTCCACCCGTCATTTTATTCACCGTGGCCCATGCCCGACTCGCAGCTTCCTCCTCCGATACGCCTCGTTTTTCATATCCTTCTTCGATTTTCCCTGCCTGACGTTTCTGCTTTTCCGTATATTTGGATTTATCCCCTCTTGGCATACGAACCTCCTTGTGTCACAGGCTGCAGAGAATCTGAGGCGGACCACTTATTGTTCGACCGTTCTAAAAAGTTTCTCTTCAATTGTAAGGTGGGTCCGGTGAAGTAAGCCTGAGACAAATCACTATGGAGAATTGAGCTTTTGTCCGATTGTTTCGTGTCAGGCAAAGACAGCAAGAGAAAATGGAACGAGAGGAGACATCACAAAGGCGTTTTGACGTCTCCGATCATGAGAGTCTGGGCACTCATTCCGTTCGGCTTTTGGGGTTTTCCCAGATTCTCTCCCGATGGTTTGGTTAGGGTTCTCGTATCAGGTCACGACTTCGGCTACATGCGGCCGGCGTGGTGGGGCTGATTTCGTTGCTGGTGGTTTCTCTGAAGGACTCCCAAATAACCGGCAGATGGTTCCGGACGAGGACTTCCGGGGGAAGCCCTCGTCCGGAGGCATCGCACACTCTTATCGGGAAGGTTCAGCGGAGATGACGTGATATTCTTTTTCCTGTGTCACCAACGCTTCGATTGTATCGCCTTTTTTCATCTCACCGGATTGTTCGGCGGATTGATCCACACGAAGACGGATTTCTTTTCCTGACGGATCTTGAACATATAAGATATTCCCATCAACTTTGGAAATTTCTCCTTTGATAGTCTTTGTAAATTGACCACCTTGTGAAGATTGTGATTGCGAGGAAGATTGCGCCTGCATTGAACTTGATCCCTGTGACGCAGAAGCTTCCCCTTCTTTTTTGACGGAAATCACATTGTAGGCCTCTTCTCCTTGAGGAATCTTGGCTTGTATTTTGTCTCCTTCTTTGAGTGTCTTTCCTTGATATGCCTCCTCGCTAAGGTAGAGGCGAACGGTTCCGCCCTGCTCATTTTCGATCGTGAACATATTGCCTTCTATTTTTTCAATCGTGCCCTTAACCGTCGCCATCTGGTTCTGTTCCTGGTTGGAGCCTTGCGATTGTTTTTGCGTCTGACTGTCGGCGGCTTGCAAAGACCCGACAACACCCATGGTGAGTGCAAAAGCGGGAACAATAAATTTTAAGACATGAGACATAACTTCAAACCTCCATGTTGGGATGAATGTTTATTGGTGTGAGTTTTGTTAGTCTACTGGGTGAGCCAAGGAGCCGATACTCCCATAAACCCTAGTTTCAGTCTTCACTTTTTTCCCAATACTTACCAGAGACGCTGCAGATATGTGGCCGACCATGTCAGCAGCCTAAAACCAGCTAACGATTCAAACATGGAGACCAATCGTAATGGCCCGTTGTGCTGACTGGTGTAACCAAAGGTTGTGAAGTTGATACCTGAAAAATACAGCCAGTCCCTAAATGTGGCTCGAGGATGAGAGGCAATAAGACCTCCCGAGCTTGAGCATCGTGTGGGAGAAAGGCACTGACCGACTGAATCTGTTGTTGAACTTCCTGAGGATCATTGATCAGTCCATACAGAGACACGATGGCTGCCAATGCGGGAAAAAGAGCGACTATTCCATAAAATGCGACACCCGCCGCTACAAGTGAGACATTATCGCTTGAAATTTGATCTTTCACCCGTACCAGGATATCCCACCACCCCGGCTTGGGGATGTGACGGGGCATGACGGCATTCCGGCCTCTGATCCCAAAGTTTTTTTAGCGGTGTGGTCTCTGGACATGTCACCGTCCTTATGCTCGTCCGGCCGGAATGATGGACAATCACTCGTACGAAGACACCATGAGTGTCGAGTGCATTCTCATCAGACGATCAAAGAATCTTTATAAGGAATTTTTACGGTGTCCCCCGAACGGCGTCATTTCAAGCTATCTCATCTCGGCTTGTGTTTTGCCAGCTTCACCGGCTGCGCGTTGAACCTCGGCAGCGGCTTCCTTTGCTTTCGGCGCGATCTCTTTGGCCGTCGCCTTGGCTTCCTCCAGCCATCGGTCGCGAGTTTCACCCATCCATTGATTCTCCTTTTCTGAGCGAGGCAGGGAAAGACCGATGGCCGTTCCAATGGCCAAGGTCATGGCTCCCATCGTCAGGGGGCTTTCATGCATAACCCGGTACAACTCACCCTTCATGTGTTCACCCCGTTCACGGGTTCGCTCCCGAATTTCTTCCGACCGGTGCGAGGCTTTCGATTTCCAGTCTTCCAGCGATTCCTGCGCCTGGCCGGTCCATTCAGAAATCTGTTCCCGAGCCTGTTGACCTGAGGCCTCTGCTTTCGCCTTCATGACGTCCCAAGAGCTTTCGGGTCGACGTCGCTGATGGGGCCTCCTCCCGGCTTTACTTTCGGGAGCATAGTCCGGCCAATCTTCATGGGGATCAAGGGTATAGTCATAGTCATACCGGTTTCTTCTAAACCTGCTCCGTTCGGATGAGGAACTGGCGGCTTGTTTCATCATCCACATGACGCCCACGCCGATTAATGCGGCTGGAACGGGCCTATCGCGGACCCGTTCTGTCAGAAGCGATTGCCACTGTGTGACCTTCACCCGGGCTTTTTCTTTTGCAGTGTCGATTTTATCCTTTGCTGCGGTTTGCACTTGCGCCTTGATGGTTTCCGGCGACAAGCGTTGTCGAAGGGTATGAACCGTTTCATCCAGCTCCGCTCTGGTCACTCGAATGTGGTCGCGAAGCCGGTCAGGATCTTCAATCTTTCCCGATCCGGAAGTATTTACGTGAGTGCGTTGGTCATCCACTGTTTGGTCTCCTTTAAACTGTCAATGGTGTTTTGAGGGGCTGGATTCATCGATTTCAGGTCGCTGATACCTTTTTGAAATAACGCATAACCGATTCCCACGGCTACCAGTCCTACGATCAGCGCTGACGCCCAGGCCGGGATAACTAAAGCCAAGGCGAGAGTGGCCCCAGCTAAGAGAACCAACAATCCTGCATAGGCAAGGACTCCGCCTACCGCGATGAACGTCAGATCTTTTCCGGCCTGTGTGGCTTTTTGGCCCATCTCAACTTTTAACAACTGCATTTCCTGTTGAATGAGAATTTTTGTTTCATTCATCAGGTCACGGAAGAGATCGCTCAGCGTTTGTTCTTCCTGGTACACATTCATATTCTCCTCCTTCTCTTTTGTGTCTGTCAGATGGAACAGTGAGAATGCCGATTTGATTTCGTTACCTTACATGGTGGGAGCGGTAGGAGTGGCTGCCTCCATAGGCTTCTCGTTCCGGAACGATTCTTGCGGCCCAGACGAAGTGGAATCGTCCCTCTTTCGCTCACTGGAACTCTTCAAGAACCTTCCCGCCACGAGTCCCAGTATGAAGGCCCCTCCTAAAAACATCTCGGGATGACGGCGGGCAAACATCCCCGTGTCATCCAGTAATTCGCCGACGTTTCGGGAATCGAAATAGTCCACCATCCGATCCATTTGTTCCGCGGCTCGCTCGGTATAGTGGGCAACATCGTCATTATTTTGCTCCCGCAGATTTTGGCTGGTTTGACGGACGGCTTCAGCCAGGCCGCTAAGTTCCCCCAGCCTTTTGCTCTTTTGATCCTCCAAGGAGGATTTCACTTTTTTCTGTGCCTGACCGGCTAGCTGTGACGTTTGGTCACGAACCTGTTCTCCCACTTCTTTCGCTTTTTCTTTCATGTCACTAACAGCCATTTCAGCCTCCTCAGTGTTAAGGAATGAATGTACATGGATACAGCCTAGACTATCGCATCACTATAGAGGCCAATGAAAAATCGGGGAACTGTCAATAACCCTTAAGTTTCGTGAAATTTGATGGGTGGCAGCACCAGGGTAAAGGCCGGATCTTCCGTGCCGCTCGGTGGTGGGCCATGGGCCGTGCGTGTGATGCCGAGAGGCAGCACCGTGACCTTGGTGAGGGTCGCGTGTGACTACTTGATGTGTATGTCCACTTGTCTACAAAAAACTCTGGTGAGCTATTCGGCCCACGTGCCTGGATTGGTTCACGTACGAATATCAGTCTGAGCCGTTATTGGAACCGATGGCTTCTGTCTTAACCCACGGAATTTGTGGAAACTTCCAGGAAGGAAGAGGAAAAATTTAAGAACATTCATTATTGAAAAATGGTAGCCAACGACATATATTTCCTGTGATTCGGAAGATTTCGTCCGTTCGGATTCCTGATGCCCTGTTGTTCCAACTTTTGCGCGCGCTCCTTCAGAAGATTTTTTAACCGGATAGGCTCCTGACGGATTTCCGGCCCTGCAGGATGGGCCGGCATAAAAAGAGATAGGCACGGTCCTTCCTGCTGATCCAATAATTCATGAAGGTCTGGGATCAAAATTTTCATCATTTTACTTTCAACAGGTGACACGCTTCTCCGCTATTCATTTGCAATGTCGCATAGGTGGGGATGAACGAAACCTGTCAATTTCCCTGAATCCCCCTCAATCTCTTCAGGATTGCCCGGCGTGGAAAATTTAAAAAAACACATGGCCCGATGGAAGAGAACGTGTGAAACCTATGAGGGATGAGTATTGCCTTCTGAATTCTTTTTGCGTGCCTTTTTGAGCCCCTCAACTATGCCTGTACACCTCGCGTTATCGTCGTCCGTGCCGAATTCTGGAGAGGGGAAAGTGGGGTCGACCGAAAAGCTTGGATGTAAAAATGTGCCATTGACATGCAAGGGGCCGCGTGAACTTAAGATGGAAAAATCCTTTGGGTAGGGTTTCACTGTCAGGTCCAACTTTTCCTGACGCAGATCGAGCGTTCCATGACCTTTAAACTTGGTATCCGTGGTATCCAGGAGAAAGGGTCGGATGGTCACCATACCGGAGCGAGCCTGAAGGTCGGTATAGGCACACTCAATGTCGACACCCGTGTCGGTGCTTAGGAACACGGCCGCCGATTCACTGAAGTCCAATCCCGCCAACTCCACTAACATGCCATCGACTTTCCCCCCGGTCATCGTTAAAAAGAGACCCCCGTCTGCCGAGCCGAACCAGTCCGCCAACGACTGTCCGCGCATCCAAAGCAGCCCACGTCCACCAATATGGCCGAAGGAATTGTCCGCTACATCAAACCGTGCCAGCAACCCGCTGAGATTGACCTGATCGAAATCGGTTTGGAGTTTTGCCAGGACAGGCGATTCATGCGCATTCACCTCAAGTTGCATGGCGACTGTCCCTGTGGCCACGCCAAAATCCAGTCGATCCACCTGCATACGACCGTCTTCCAGCGTCATATCCAGTGCGAAATCATTCAGAGGAAGATCGGGCGCTTTGACGTCTTTGGCCCGGTATTCGACGTCCGCGTCCAATTGACGGAGTTGGGTGAAATCGATCGGTTTGTGAGGCAGGAGGGTATCCCGGTCCTCGGTTGATTCGGCTGGAGCTTCTTGCTGTGACGAAGCTGTCTCGTCAGAATCCGGTGGCGCACCGATGAGACCGGCCAAGTCATCCAAGTCGAGTGCGCGTGTCTTCAAGCGGGCAAAGAGTATCGGGCGCTCGGCGCCCGTGGTCACACGCAATGTGCCGGCAATGTCGCTGTCGCCGATGGTGCCATTCAGGTTGGTCAAGTTAAACGTCTGTTGTTTCTCTGCCCCTTGCTCGCGATGGACGAGGGCCTCTAATCGATAGGGGGGAAGATGCGGCAGAGGTATGCCGATGGCGTCGCCGAGACGAGCCGGATCGGGACCCTCCATCCGGACCGTCCCCTTGAATTTTTCTACAGGGAACAGTTCGCCCACTTTGCCGTCGACCTGAATGGTGGTTTCCCGTATGTTGAAGGTCGCATCTACCGGCATCGAACCGTAGTCTTGAAACGCCTGACGAAATGAACCGGTGGAAAGGGATACGTCTATGGGATTGTCGCGATATTCAACCCTTCCTGTGATCTGTATGCCCGATGTGAAGCTATCCGCGTTCAGGCGTAAATCCGTCCTCGCCTGTAACTCGGGATCGTCGTAACGCAGACGTATGTCATCGATGCGCAACCGCTCCATCAATGCCCTGGCGTCACGTGGAGGCTCTGTGTTCTGGGGTGAGGGTGGAAGACTCAGGGCGAGACGGCCACTCACCTGACCTTGTACACCGCCTTCCCGTCCCAGTGCCTGCATGGTTTTGTTGACATCCACGCGCTGGATGTCGGTCTGCAGGTGAGCTGACAATGCTGGATTGCGTAGGTCCAGTTGTGCTGTCGTTTTGACGGTACCGCCGCCAAGGTGAACGGTCAGGGGAGCAATCCGAAGGAGACCATCGTCGATGGTTGCCCGAACGGTCACATCCTTGAGGGTCGCACCAGGTACCACCACCTGTTTCACCTGCAGGCCGAGTATACCTTCGAGGTTGTTCAGCCAGGAAGGGAGGAGCCTATTTCGTGAACCGCCTCGATCGGAATCCTGCTCCGAAGATTCGGGCGTTGATGTCCCCGCTGTGGCCTTCGTGGTCGCCGGTATCAACGATGCCACGTTCAGCATATCCGACTGGAACTTCCCTCTAACACGAAAATCCTCTGCCGTATCGATGGTTGCTTGTCCGGAGATGTCGCTCTCATCGAGGTGCGCGGAAAATGTCTTAAGGCTCCAGATGTGTGTCCTTTTGGAGAGTGACCCCTTCAGGGCCATTTTGCCTAAGGCTGGAATTGCAACGCCCATTACTGCAGCAAGGGTACTCGGGGATTCACTGTTAACAGCGAAGGAAAGATCAATCCACATGGGCGGCCAAAGCGGTTGAATCATGGCAGCAACCGAAGCCGTGGCGCCGGCCAGCTCGAGATGGGCCGTCAGGCGTTTCCGGGATGCACCATCAGGCGAGGAAGCGGAAAACGAATCCAGCGAAGGAGCCGTCACGGTCATGTCAATAGGTTCGTTCCGATACTTCCCACTGACTTGAAGGAGCAACCTCTCCTGGCTATTTTCGTCTATCTGCGCCTGGACGTGTGTTTGCAGAGAGGGCGCATCATACCGGATATCAAAATTCTTGATGTCGAGCGTGCTCCAATCAACCGACTGAATAGCATCTGGCCGGGCGGATGATTGCTGCGAAACACTCTTTTGATCAGATCGGCGAATGGGGTGAATATTCATGGCCAGTTCCACCGAAAGTTTTCCAGGAAAACTTTCGGTGGCATTCGGACCCTGATCGGGAGCCATGTCCTCAGTTGTCCTCTCAGTCGATTGTATGTTTTCAGCTTGCAGGAACACATGACCTTCCGCCAACTTTTCTGTCACAGATAGTTGGGTTTCGAGTGTAAGATGTGCCCCGCCCACGTCTCCTGTTAGTGACTCGATCGTCAGCCTTTCGTCTTGCAGCCCCATCGCGATGTTGACTCGGTGAACAGGGTATGCTTCGGTGACGATCACATCTGCACGATAGTTGAGGCTGGACTGCCAGCCGGTATGGGCAATCGCCTCCAAAAGGTTTCCTACTTGTACGGCCCAGGAATCGGCTTCCTGTTGTTGAGGCATATAGCCCTGCAGTTGCGCCACATTGAGTCGCGTCGAATGAAGGCTCCCTTCTATCCGAATAGGGTTTGCCCCGGACATCACTCGAATCGACCCCCCAAGATCGCTATCTGCGACAATGATGTTCATGGGATCAATCGACCAGATCTTATCCGCCAGAAGGAGAGTCCCCGTCAATTGATATCCGGGGAAGGCAGGAAGCTGAATGGCCAAGATCTCATTCCATCGTGAAAGGTTGTGTCCTTCCAATCGGAAATGCAGATTTGCCGCCTCCGGTGAGAGCAACGCATCAACAGTCCCTTCAATCGCCACGATAGTCTGGACCGTCTTAATCTTTAATCCTACTTGGATGAGATCTTCCGTTGATGGAGTCTGCGGGGAACCGGCTCCTGCCGACAGCCCGATCGTCACGGGCTCTCCGGCAACATGTCCGCCGCCTTCAGCCACAAGACGACCCTGTTCCGGATCTGATTCCGGCCAGCCGGCATGGAACGAAAGTCCAAGGGAAATATCCTGCTGAGAGTCCACATAAGTCAGGCGCCCCCCATCGATTGCCATGGTTTCAATACGAGGAAGATCGAAAGACGCGCTCTCTCCGCTTGGCTGCTGAATCGACCGGGAATCTCCTGCCGATCCGGCAGGCGTGAATGTCCAATTGGCCTGGCCTTGACCGGACCGCTCCAGATGAACGACCGGTGTCGTCGCCTGGAGGTCGGTGATCTGCAGATCACCCTTGAGGAGCGGAAGGACCCGGACCTTCATGGCTAACATATCCACAGTTGCCAGGGAGGGATCTGATGCCCAAGAAGGGTTGGCTATTGATAGGTCTTGGACTCGTAATCGAGAGATTCGGCCGAAGTCCAGCTCAAAGGATCCAATCGTCACCTTCCGACCAACATATTCAGTTGCTTTGGATTCAGCGAAATGAAGAAACCATTGGGAATTCAGCACGAACACGCCCACCGTCATGCAGATGGCTATCAGGGCACAAAAGACGCCAAGCGAGAGAAGAATTCTTCGAAGCCACATGGGTGGTGAGTTATCTTTTCTCATGTGATGTCAGGACAATTCCTTCCGGAGATGTCGTGAATGAGAGAAAGATGTCAACATGCGCACTCTTCTGGAATCACGATTGAGTTATACTGCTCAATACAAGATAATGCGATTGTTGAGTTCCAAGCATCACGCGATCCTTTTCTTTTGGTAGAACACATGAGTGTATTATCATCAATGACAGGTTTGATCTCCTGGCAGAATCATTTCTCTGTGGTCTGTTGGCAGCGCACCTGCTGTTTTCTCGTTCTAGCCCTCGTACTCGCGACTGTCGGCTGCGGGAATCGTCTTGGCCACGACGCTGAGGTGGCCGATAGGAACGAGGAGATTGCCGCCCAAGTAAAAGTGGCACTGGCTCGAGAATCCGGGTTGAACGCCGCCCCTATTGATATCACCGTCAGTGAGGGTGTGGTCACTCTGGGAGGATTCGTTGAAGATGCCCTTCAACGGAAGAAAGCCGAACAAGCCGCCAGCCAAGTAACTGGCGTGGAATCGATCATAAATAAAATCCAGATAAAATGACATGCATCTCTTCCGATTCTAGGTAGTCCCACTGCAATAGTGACAACATCGTCATACGCTGAGCCTATTGACCGATAACACAATAGGCTTACACGTCCTCACAGGGTTCCGCGAACACACGTATTCTTCCTGCCTAGACAAGGATCCCCTGTTCTCCAAGAGAAACCGCTTATAAGATTCGTCCCCTTTCATGAATCTAGTTTTGGCTGTAATGATTCAGGATCGTGCGTTGTGTGAGCTCCGATCATCAATGTGGCTCCGGCTAAATTTGCAGACGCGACAAGGTGGCACCCAACACCACCACTACCCCAATAACCAAGGCAGAGCGCAAGCCAATGTCTAGGTCTCCGAAAGAGAGGGAGATGGACAACGGGACCGGTGTTAACGCACCCAATGCCAGACTAAGCTGGCCAACATGTTTCAGGACCATGTGCCTGCGGTTCGCGTCCTGCAGTGCAGAAGATTTCATGGGTATGAAGTCAACGTTTTCGGCAACAAAGATTTTCTTAAAGGGGCTAGGTCAAAAAACCAATAATCACGAACGACGTGTCTGTCTTGTCGTGGATATTATCCGCTTACCTGCCGTCCAGAAACTCTCCACTGAACCTGGAGGGTATGCTCTCCATCGCGAATTGCTCCGATTAAGCGGCTCCGCGATGAGCTCTTTATGCGTGAGGTGGACCTTTTTCTAATACCTGAAACATATCGTAGCGGTCAGCGTCTCCAAGAATCGATTGAAAGGCGTCCGAGAGTTTTCGATACCGAAGGTTGGCATACGGTTTGATGGACGCAAGAAATTTTTCGTTCAGGAGTGTATGGATTGCCTTGGGGGTGGTTTGTCGCACGTGTTCAAAATTAATGATCATATCGAGCCGTACCGCTTCCGCGGCAGATTTGATTCGCGCGAGGAGGGTTCGCGCATTCAAGTGATCCAATGAACCTTCAAGCTCAATATATATAGCGGCAAGCGTATCATGTCGTCTGGCGTAGATACTCAGACACCGTTCCTGTTGTTGAGCGGGAGCCTGTGGTGATTCCGGTGTATGCAGCGCATTGGGAATAAAGTCGTCGATTTGGACTGAAGGAAGTTTAATCTGCAGTGTTTTCAATGTCTTGGCCACGAGTGATAATTCGCCTTTGGGGCACGAGCGCGCAATGAGGTTGCGAAATTGATAGTTCATTTCTAAGCGAGGAATCAGTCGCTGACTGGTGTGAGACAGGCGTTGCCAGATTGAGGGCCACGAATATAGTTCATGGTTGGCCCAAAAGAACCCCTCTTGCAGTTGTGCTGCCGTCATTCGTCTGGGATGAAACACGACATGTTTCCCGTCATACTTTGCCCAATCGCGATCGAAAATTCGCCCTTCTGCGTTCAAGCGTTCGTAGAGAGCGGTTCCTGGAAGAGGCGTGAGTACATTGAAATAGGCCAATTCCACCCGATTTTTATTCAAAAAGTCGACCGCTGTTTCAAACACCGATTCGTCATCATTGTCGAATCCAAACACCATACCGGGATTGACCATAATCCCATGATCGTGAAACATTTTGATTTGGTCTTCGAATTTGCTGACTTGATTAAAATTCTTGTTTGTCTCATCCAAAGAGTTGGCAGAAACGGATTCTAATCCGACAAAGACCGACACACAGCCACTCTCCGCTGCCAACTTGACCATCTCGCGGTCGTCTCCCAAAAACATGGTGGATTGACACCCCCATTTAATGTTGAGGGCCTTCAAGGCATTCCAGAGCTCACGGCAATAGGCTCTGTGGCTATTGTGTAGATCATCAACGAACGCCACGATAGAACCTTCTTCAAGCCCCATCCAAATTCGTAATGAGGTGGACAAGGCGTTGAGCAGTGACCCGCGGCCTATTCGCTCAACGATCTCGGAGCGAAGCCACTCTTTTGCATGACTGAGTTCATCGATGACTTCCGGAACAGGACGCCGGCGAGTCGTTTTGCCATTAAATGGGGAGACACTGCAAAATTCACAATCAAAGTGACAACCTCGTGTCGTAAACGAACACAATCTGGTCATATACGAATCCGGGTTGAGGAGTTCAATACGTGGAGGATGATAGTGATCTAAATTAGGAAATTCATTCATTCGATACATAGACTTTAGAGTTCCCGATTCCAGGTCTTGAATCACCTGCGGCCAAAGGTCTTCAGCTTCTCCACAGACAATGGCTTCGCAATGCCGAAGAGCTTCTTCCGGACAGTAGGTTGGATGCACACCCCCAAGAATTACCGTCTTCCCCCGTTTCCGAAATTCCGCAGCAATTTCATACGCACGAGGCGCATAACAGGTCATGACTGAAACGCCGACCAGATCACAAGGGGTGTCGAAATCGATTTCCTCTACGGCTTCATCGATCAGTGAGATCTCCCAATGTGGCGGGGTGTAGGCTGCAATAACAGGGAGGCTTAATTTTGGAAACCAAATAGATCGTCGTTCCCTTGCCGTCATGTAATACGGATTATTTCGAGGATAGGGGTCAACTAAAAGCAGCGTGCGAGGCATTGACGGCCCAGGCGTCGGTTGTATGGATGTAGGGTGTTTGGATGTCGGTTGGATAATTAAATTATTCATACAGTTCTCCCTTTTTCGCCTATCTGGTTGTCAAAACTATTCTCTCTCTAATTATGCGAGATCGCTTTCCATTTCTTATGATGAATCACAAGTCAAATATGTTGAAGAACCATCAACCGATTCGAAGCGCAATAAACACCGTTATGATGACGATGCCGACACGTGCCACACCTCAAGTTGTTGGTGTATGAAATCTTTGCTAAGCAGAAAGAGAATACGCCGTTCAAGCGGATTGGAAGCAGAGGGGACCATACAAGCAATGAAACCCTACAGGTTCTGGCCTCACGCATTTCATCTGCTCACCTCAATCGTCTGACTCTCTCACTTTTGCAGATTGATACATGTCGTGTTCATAATGTAGCACGCCAATCTCTATGCTGAAGCTGGACAAAGTCTTCTTCAAGAATAACGGAATGTCCAAAGAATAGCTGTTCCAATCAATATGATCTGTTGCCGATTATGAAAATTTTCTCGACAACGGTTCGACAACGATAAGGAAGAGGGTGAGTGGTATACCGGCAGGAGGTCTGAAGCCTGCTTTAAACGGGTCATCGTTATTGTGTCGATACTTCGGGTAATGGTTGTGTGGGACCTGATGATCGTTGGACAACTTATGAAATCTAGTCCAGGTTTTGTCTATCGAGAGGCGCTGGATCGTTCTGTTACTTTTGTTTACACATCGTTACACATCGGAAAAGAACTCGTGATTGTCCTCGTGATTATGATGACTATGGCAAATGTTCAAACAGATTCCACATGTGCCTCGGCTAGATTTTCTCTTCTTTCACGAAAAATTTTCACCACCACGTGTTCCACCACCCAGAAGGATTATTCATGAAAGAAAACCAAACATGTTCATCGGCAGGACAGGTGGCGGGAATGTTTATCGGAGGGATCCTCGTCGGTTCGATCACCATGCTGCTTTTGGCTCCTCGCTCGGGTCGAGAGACTCAGGAACAGCTTCGAGAATATGGAAGACGAAGAAAACAGGATTTTCGCGATCTTCAAGAAAAGACAGTGGCCACATACCAAGATGTGGTTGGCGACGCTCGTGATTCCATTCAAGAACTCCAGTCCATCGTGCAGGATGCTTTCCAAGCCGGTTGTAAAGAGATGCGGAAAGCTCGAAACTCGGCAACAGAGAAATCTCATGAACGACCTCACCCTTCTACACCAGCAGAGACGGGACCCGCGAGTTAGATTAAGCCTCTAAGAGCGCCTTGGTCGTTTCTGCCGAAATGATAAAAGAGCAATAAGAAATTGAAAAAGGAAGACACTACAATTCGAATGATTTAAGGAGGAACTAGTTATGGCGACACTCACAAGGGAAGATCAGCGAACTATTCAACCAGCGGCTGTAAGACGGATCTCATGGGCCGCAATTTTTGCCGGCGTCATTATTGTGCTTGTGGTTCAGCTTTCGCTCAGTTTGCTGGGAATTGGTATTGGCACAAGCACTATCGATCCCCTTGAGGGTGAGTCGCCCACAGCTTCAAACTTTAGTATTGGCGCCGCCATCTGGTGGATCCTGGCCAGCGTGATTGCTTTGATAGCCGGTGGCTGGGTCGCCGGCCGACTGGCGGGGATGCCGCAGCAAACGGATGGTTTACTGCACGGACTCATCACATGGGGAGCAGCGACCTTGCTGACCGTGTATTTCCTTACCACCTCCGTGGGCAGCATCCTGGGTGGGACCTTTGGTGTCATCGGTAGCGCGCTCTCGGCTACTGGTCAGGGGCTGTCGGGCTTTGCTCCCATGATTACCGACACCGTTACCAGTCAATTCCAGAAAACCGATATGACCTGGGAGGACATTAAGCAGGAAGCACAGACCTTGCTTCGACAAACGGGTAAAGAAGATTTGCAACCTGAATCTCTTAGGAACACCGCCGAGAACACTGGCGAGAAAATAAAAGAGTCGGCACGCCAAGCCGCGACCGCCCCTCAACAAACGGATACCGAGCTGTTGACAATGCTTGAACGACTGACACGAAAGGGAAAGGACGTGGCGTCTGAAGTTGATCGAGAAGCAGTTGTGAACGTGTTGGTCGCCCGTACACAGATGAGTCGGCCAGAAGCTGAGCGCACGGTTGAACGGTGGACGGCAACGTATGAGAATGCCATGGCCCAATATGACAAACTGAAGGGGCAAGCAGGACAGCAAGCGCGTGAAGTAGCAGACTCCACGGCCGAAGCCGTGTCTGAGGCGGCGATCTGGACATTTCTCGCCATGGTGCTAGGGGCGGCGGCTGCGGCTGCGGGAGGTGCAATCGGCGCTCCACGGGACTTGATCGCCTTGAGACCAGAAGTTGTATAGAACGCGAAGAAAAATGGTGGAAATTTGTTGATGACTGCTGACCTGTTACCAGACAAAACCATTCATAAGAGGCTCTGGGGCAATGTCCTCCAAACCCATTCGGAAGAAACTTAGGACAAGTTCCATATTTGTCATGCTGAAGCGACTTCGACTGCTCTTTCAAGGAAGGCTCGGCGACATACCTCTATGAGCTGTGGCCCAGAATTGTCTAATCGAAGATATCCTTCGCCGTCGGGTAAAGACGATAGGCTTGTCGAAGGCCTTTAGTCACAAATGGGTTATCCAATGAATGGTGATTTTGTAGTTTTTAATGTACCTTGATCCTGGACCGCGCAGAATGCACTGGAAAATATCGGGCGGGAAGGAAGGTTCCTTTTGTAGGCTATTCTTGCATTTTCGTCCAATATTTCTAGGTTTCGGCACTAGATATGTGGAGTGCTTTTAAATAAGAGTCTTTTAAGTCCATTCGGGAAAAAAAGATATTCCGATCTCTCGCTTTCTCTATCTAAACCCAATCGTGCCTCTCATCGATTCGAGAGAGTTCTACTCAAAATCAGATGTTCTCTCTGCCAGTTTATCCCTCCTGGTCCGTGCTGTGGCGGCAGATGGAGGATGAAGGGGTATCGTTGCGTGGGAGTTTTCTTGTCGATCCTGATGGCATTCTGAAGGTGGGAGAAATCCACGATAACAGCATTGGACGAAACGGCCGGGAATTACTCAGAAAAACTCAAGCGGCCGTCCATGTCAGGGAAGAAAAAGGAGAAGTCTGTCCGGCAAATTGGCAACCGGGCGATACAACCTTGAAGCCTGGGCTTGACCTTGTCGGAAAAATTTAATCCCGAAAGTCTTCTAGGTGACGGCCTCCCTCGGATACACCAGCACAATCACCAAGTGGAGTGAGAGTGCGCTCCGCCAATCACCCGACCATTGCAAGGATTCCGGGGGAACCTCTAGGGCCGGCGTGACGAGGCTGATCCCTTCTTTTCATGCTTACCGCACCCCCATGGTATACGGCCGAATCCCTGCTTTTCTCCTAACCTTCCCTTTTTGTTTTTCTCCCCGGCATTGTGTTCACCGTCGCCCAGGCCCGTCGCTCTGCTTTCCTTTCGGCAGTCCCCATCCCTTCCGATCCTTCGACAAATTTTCGGGTTGACGTGTATGCTTTTTGGTGTCTGGGAACCTATCCTCTCGTGTTCCGATCTTCTATCGTAAATCATTGCTGTGAATCTCACATCTTCACCCATGGGAGCAGAAAAGAGAAAAGTTACATTTCCCATCAGGCACAAGATTTCTTCTTTATTGGTTCAAGAACGCTATACTTTATTAAACGAGATTTCCCTCTCTTATCCCTTGCCATTCTTTCATTCATGGGAGAAAATGCCCCAGCAGGATTGTCATTCGTCTTTTCAATTTTTTAACAAAACAGATGCGCAAGAAACACCTTTTGTTGTGGGGGTTATTACTTTGGTACATCGGATTCCTGCTCTTCATGGGAGGGAATCCTGTAGATCCTCAAAATATGGTCGTCGCTAATATTCTCCCTGTTCTTTTCGTGACGTTGCTGGTCGGCTTTTACCCACGGATGCAATTTTCATGTGTGTCATATGCGCTGATCGCATTTTTTTTGACGTCGCATACGATAGGGTCTCATTATACGTATGAACAGGTCCCTTTCGGGATCTGGTTGGAAAATAATCTTAACCTGCCACGTAACCATTTCGATCGCATCGCCCATTTTGGTTTCGGTCTCCTTATGGCCTTTCCTTTGGATGAACTGTTCGGGAAAATGGCAAATCTCTCAACACGGATGCGCTGGTATCTCGTGTGTATGACTCTAATGGGATTGGCAGCGTTCTGGGAAATTCTCGAGTCTTGGGGGGCTCGCATCCTCCATCCGGAAATGGGATTGGCCTACCTCGGAGCACAGGGGGATATCTGGGATCCGCAGAAAGACATGGCCGCCACATTATCTGGTGTCCTGATCTGGATTCTGATAATAGTCAGTTCACGGATATATTCCGGATCTCGTTTGAAAAACTTGTCTGAAAGAACATTGGCCCTGCCCCATGTATCTGACCACTGCCGCTCACGCCACCAATCATAAGCCGTTTCATCAGCAAATTTTCCTTCACTGCTTGATCGGTTGGTATGTGGTGATATGGGTATGGCTTGCTATTGAACCGATCGACCGCCATGATTGGTTTCTTGAAAATATTCTGGCTATCGCCCTGGTGATTGTTCTGGTCATATCCTACCGGGAATTTCCCTTATCGGACCTTTCTTATTTGTTCATCACCGTGTTTGTAACTCTTCATGCCATTGGAGCACATTACACGTACTCGAAAGTTCCCCTGGGTTTTTGGATGAAGGATCTCTGGGGGCTTGAGCGCAACCATTTCGACCGCATCGCACACTTTGCTTTCGGCTTGCTCCTGGCCTATCCGTTAAGAGAGTTATTTCTTCGCCGGGTACATGTGCGTGGATTCTGGGCCTATTATTTACCCATCAGCGGAATCATGGCTTTTAGTGGATTATTTGAGGTTGCTGAATCCTGGGTCGCTCAATTAGTCAGTCCCGAACTGGGCGATGCGTATTTGGGAACTCAGGGAGACGAATGGGACGCTCAAAAGGATATGACGGTCGCGGTTATCGGGGCCTTTTTGACTATGGTTGCCGTGTATGGGCTTTCCAAACTTGCGCCTCACAGATCCACTCAGGCTCCATCCTAATATTTCCTGGTGGCTTATGAACATGGAGCTCAAGGCGTTTTTGCTTTTCAACTCCTGGGCTTGGCGCTCTGTTGAATGCTGAGCAGGGCTTCCCATGAGTACTGTGTGTAGTTGGCTCATCAACCTAAGAACACACAAAGGCAGGAGTTTCCGCATGGGCCAACCGACTTCTGCTCCACTTCTGGTATGCCTCGCGACGCTTCTTCTTATCCTTCCCATACGGGCTGCCTGGGCTGATAAC
>JBBDSY010000042.1:0-43135 GCA_040904705.1 Nitrospirales bacterium
TTGGTTGTCCCAGGCTTCGCCTGAGACGGCGGCCTGTGCGTCATGCCAGGCACACTTCTGGATTCCTGCCTTCGCAGGAATGACAAAAAAGAATACAGATGACGGGAATGAAAGATTTAACAGGACTGAATTCTCTGTGCGGTGAGGTGCCCTGGCTTTAAGGTTCACTGTGCGAGTGAGCTTCTTCCACAAAATCCAAAATCAGTAGCAGTTTATAACGTAGCTCGTTGAG
This sequence comes from Nitrospirales bacterium, assembly GCA_040904705.1. Classification (GTDB taxonomy): domain Bacteria; phylum Nitrospirota; class Nitrospiria; order Nitrospirales; family UBA8639; genus Nitrospira_E. The sequence goes on from JBBDSY010000042.1 coordinate 233, forward strand.
GTACGCCTCGGGTAGCATGCCAAGTTTGCGCCGGAATCGTTGATTATCAATTGCCTTAATTTGATCGACAAGAATGTCTGAGGCCGCGTTTAAACCTGAGACCCCTTTCGGAACCGCAACTCGGAGGGGAGTCTCTTCTTCATCAATCTGCGTCGTCAGCGGACAAATGAGCGTAGAGAGGTGATACGGGTTCAAGGCATCAGTTTGGACGACAACCACCGGGCGAATTTTCCCCGGTTCGGTTCCAAATCGAGGATTGAGATCAGCCAAATAGATATGGCCATAGTGAGGCGTCATATCTTTTCAGGCAGATCATCCAACAGTTCTGTTTCTTGTAAATAGGCAAGGTGTCCAGCGGCTAGTCGCTTGGAGGCTTTCTGGTAGTCTTGCGCTAAACCTTTCCTTGTATATAACGCGTTAAAGTGGTCCAGCGCTTTACGAATATAGGTATTGCGAGGAAGGTTAAGACGTTTCCGAATCTTTTCAGTTTGATGAAACGCTGTCTCATCCAGTTTCAGTGACAATACTTTAGTCATCAGCTTACCCTCCTTTCCTAGTAATACTAAAAGTATATACTAATTCTATGCGAATGAGAAGACTCAAAATTCCTGAATATCGTGCTGACCAGAAAAAGGATTTGGGTTCAGGTCTTGTAAGACAACTTTGTATTTCTCCTTGGCTGACGCCTGCTGTTCGACCCTCGGGTCGGACGCTCTTTATATTCGGCAGGCCTTGTCTGAGCGTAGCGAGTTGGGCCGCCCTCTACATCTTGCGTACGTCCCATCCGATTTAGCCGAACTGGGCGTCATTGGTTTTGGCCCCTTTTGCCGAAACAAAAGTGGCTCGGCTGCCGGGGCGAAACCCTGCAATTACCAGAAATGTTAACAATCTTCAGTTGAGACGATAAATATTTGAAGCAAACAGAATGGGTTGCGGCCGAACAAAAAAGAAGCAGTTTTGGGAAGAACCCTAGATTCCCCAGCCACCACTGAGGTGCAGATTCGCCCCAGTCACATACCGAGCGTCATCGGAGAGAAAATACCGCACAGCTTGGACCGCGTCTTGAACGCCACCGATGTAGCCGGCGGGAATTTTTTTGGCCATACCCGCCAATTCTTCAAACGGAGCACTTCCCGAATCCACAAATCCAGGGGAAATGGCATTCACCGTAATGCCATGGGGAGCCAACAATTTAGCCAAGGTTCGTGTGAGGATAAGGACACCGGCTTTGGCTATGTAATGGGCCGTGACATGAGTTTGGGCTTCCATCTTGTCCGCATTCGCCATGCCAAACGAAATAATTCGTCCATACTTTCTGCCTTGCATGCCTGGGGCCACCGCCTTGGCTAGATAAAAAATCGGGTCGAGATTATTTTGGAACATTTCTGACCAGCCTTCCGGCGTTTCTTCGAATAGAGGAACCCGATGATACGGTCCCGCGCCGTTAATGAGAGCATCGATCCGGCCATAGGTTTCTTCGACCTCCCGGACGAGCCGTGTGGCATTATCAGGTTTCGAGACATCGCATTGAAGAGCCACCGCTTGTCCGCCCTGTCCTTCAATCGTGTGCTTAACCTCTTCGGCCTCTTGGTGGCTCGTGCGATAGCAGATCGCGATAGCCCATCCTTCCTTGGCAAGATCCAGGGCAATCCCTCGGCCAATGCCTCGGGCTCCTCCAGTAATCAACGCCACCCGTTCAGCCATTTAGTTTCTCCTTTTGCAGAAAAAAAATTTCACGCGAAGGGCTCCCCAAGCCGCTTCTCTTACTGCCGTGTGGCCATACGTTTTCCTAATTCCTGCAACACATTGCTGGTCCGGTTGGAAAATGTGTGATTTTTCGGATTTTTGGATTCGTGAATAAAGACCCGAAGATCCTCAATCGTATCCAGATCACGCAACTTCGGTAACAGTTTCACCGAGAGACCCAACGCGTGTGCTTTTTCCTGGGTGAGGGCACATACGGTCTCGGTCGACCAGGGAATATGTTCAAATAATTCCGGCAGAGGTTTCCGAAGTCCAATGAGATAATACCCCCCATCGACAGTGGGACCTAAGACCAGGTCATGATCGTGGAGGCTCTTGCATGCGGTCGTCATAAGCGGAGCGTTGATGCCGGGGATATCTGTCCCGATGATGAGGGCCGACCGATAGGGGGAACCAAGCGCCGACTGAAAGGCATGTGCCATGCGTGCGCCAAGATCCTCGCCGACTTGTTCCCAAATGGGAACCTTAAACCTGGTCTTCATGGCCTCAAAGAAGGGATGTCCTGGAGTGGGAACACCCGCCAATATTCGATCACAACCTTGGAGGGATTGACATCGTTCAAGGAGATCTAGGACGAGGCTTCCATGAAGACTGGCAGCTTCATCAGGCGTGAGCGGTGGGCACAGGCGTGTTTTGACCTGTCCCGGGACTGGTGCTTTCGCAAACACGATGAGAGCCGTGGAAGCAGGGGGACGGTTTCCTCGATTCTGTCCCTGTCTTGGTGGGGAAGAGCCGAACCGTCGGATTCGAGCAGGGTTACCGGACATGGGTGTAATACTGATGAATTCGCTGTGGATCCCACCCGATCCAATACAGACATCGTAAAGCCCACATCTGCACAATCGTTCGGAGTGGGCCCTGCTGTTCCCACCGACGGAACGACGTCGTCACGGTTTCTCGTAAGGCCACGATGGTTCCCTTTCGTTTTAACCGTTGACTGAATTCAATATCTTCCATCAGTGGAATATCGGCAAAACCGCCCATGGATTCAAATACGGGACGACGCACGAACATGGCTTGATCGCCGGTGCAGATGCCAGAAAGACGGGAGCGAACATTCATCATACGGCTGATCAACCACGCATAGCCTTGATCGCACGGAAACCGCACATCAAACCGTCCACCAATAACTCGTGAATTGGATAGAGCCTGCTCAATGATATGCTTGGCATTGTGCGGCAACTGGGTATCGGCATGCAAAAAGAGGAGAATGTCTGCAGTCGCTTGAAACGCCCCCGCATTCATTTGTGCGGCACGACCTTCCGGTCCTGCAAGGATTCTGGCATGCCGAAGAGATGAGGCTTCCAGGAATGTCTGTGCGACCTCAAGCGTTCGATCCTGGCTATTCCCATCAACCAGGATGATTTCCTCAAACTCCAGTGGTAGAAGCCTCTTAAGCAGAGATGTCAGGCCATCCTCTTCATTCAAGACTGGAATAATGACCGCAATGCTCATTCAGAAAAAACACCAAACAGGCATACCTGAGAATGGGAAAGGAGGTTGTTGAATAATTTGCGTCGATTTCCAATTAGTCGTCGTCAGAAGAAAATCAGCAGCAGCCGGCGGGAATGGTCAAAAAAGTCCGTCCAGCAAGGCCGCAGCTATTTTGAGGCGCGGAGCGTACGTTGAGTACGTGAGCACAGCAAAATGGCGAGAACGCAGCTGGCGGCTTTTTTCAACATTCCCGGAAGAGGCGATTACGAGCTGGCTGGTTTCTTAGGAGTCTGGAACATGAAAAAGACCACCATGCCGACAGTACCCCAATAAATCAAATATTTATGCCAAAACAACACTTCCCCAAAATGCATAAAGGCCATTGCACAGAGTAGCGACAGCGCGATCACGGTATATCGAATGGCTGGGGTATCCACCGAGGAATAGGCCCACAGTGCCATCCCTGAAAAATAAATAATCATGGGGAAAATGCTGATTTCGGCGCCGGTATTGACGGAAAGAAACACCTGCAAAAATCCAATGAAGACCATGGCCGATCCCACCATCTTCATGGCGACCTGCATTTGACGGTTTTCCTGCTCTTCTACTTCCTCCTCTCGAACCGGTGGAGGGGCAGGGGACCTCGGAACGACAGGATCTTTGGATGGTTGTTGATCGGGGTCTGCGCTCATGGTTACCACTTGAAATGTTTGCTCAAGGTAAGGCCCTGCTGAGAATAGGACGATCCCATCGACGAACCATAGAGTTGCGTGGGAATGTCCTGCATGTGTTCATACATGACTTTAAAAAAAGTTTGCCCGTCTTGAATCCGAAATGGGACATCGTGCGGCCGAACCTCTAACACCACCTGTGTCCCTTTGCGGGTAGGGTTGGCATAGCCAAAACCCGGATCGAAGAATCCCGCATAATGCGTGCGCAATTCTCCACAGGCGGCTTCATAGGCCACCATTTCCGCAGAATACCCTGGCGGCACCTGAATCCGTTCTTTCGACGCGAGAATATAAAATTCCTCAGGTTCCAAGAGCATTGTGGCCGTCCCATTGCGATAGAGTGGCTCCCAATAATCGACTGCGGAATAATGGCCGATCTTACTCAGATCGATAATATGACTATTTTTTTTGGCTCGATATCCCACGATCGCTTGCCCCTCGTCGGCATTACCGCGTAAATCCACTCGAAGGAACAAGCCTTTATCCACGCGCAGGTCCTTGACCGGTAGCGGCCGGTCTGATTGTCCATCCTCGCCATTATGACAGAGCAAGGACGTCTTGCGGTGAACGGCCCGTAGGGATGTATCTGACACGAGTGGCTTCCCTGACATGAGTCGCAATTGATTCAAGGCCAATCCTGCATGGACACGAATGGTAAATGACCTCGGGACAATTTCCAAAAACAACGGACCCTGATAACCCGCACGGACTTCATCGAACCCCACATGAAGATCGGTCACCACGCGCGTAAAAATATCCAACCGGCCCGTGGAACTCTTTGGATTCGTGCGGCCTCTGACGTCTTTCGGCAGTTTGAGCCGTTCCATCAACGGCACCAAATAGACGTGCCCTTTTTCCAGAATGGCCCCATCGCTTAAATCCATGTCGTACATCACCAAATCCGATCGATACAGATCTTCAATGGTGAATTGCGCCTGTTGATCACTGGGTTCGGGAAGAAAACTACTGAGCAATCGATAGGCTTTGGGACCCAATCGTAAATCCAGACTGGCGGGTTGGATCTGCTCTTGAGTGATCGGCACTTCTGAGCGAATCGCGCCTTGCCGCACTAACGTGCGCAATTGTTGAAACGGCAGAATGCCTGATTTACGAGGAGAGGCCATTAATGATCATCCATCGCCCCTGCGCTACACATATCACGCGACACCGACGTGCTCACCATTGGCAATTCTTTCTTATCAGTCGTTGAGGGTTGGGGATAATGATAAGTTTTATTTTCGAAATTTTTGAGTACCGCGCCATTTTCATCCAAATCAAGCAGATATTCATTTGGTAATAACGGTATTTTCCCCCCGCCGCCTGGGGCATCAATGACGAAATGCGGAACCGCCATACCGCTCGTATGGCCCTGGAGTGCTTGGATAATTCGTAAACCCGTTTCCACCGTGGTACGAAAATGATTCGTCCCTTTTGTGAGGTCAGCCATATAGAGGTAATAGGGCTTGATGCGGGCCAAGAGCAATTGATGCATCAGGCGTTTCATGATTTCCGGGTCGTCATTGACCCCTTTGAGCAACACCGTTTGGGCTCCCAAGGGAATCCCCGCATCCGCCAATCGCCCGCACGCTTCCTTGACTTCCGGGGTCAACTCATCCGGATGGTTAAAATGCAAATTCATATAAATAGGGTGGTATTGCTTGACGATTTCGCATAATTCCGGCGTGATGCGTTCCGGCAGGGTCCCCGGCACCCGGGTCCCAAAACGAATCAATTCCAAATGAGGGATCGAGCGAAGTGCCTTCAGAATGCGTTCGATTAAGTTATCCGGTAAGAGCAACGGATCGCCACCGGATAGGATGACATCCCGTACTTCGGGATGCTCCCTCAAGTAGGCCACCGCCTGATCGAGCTCACCCTTCTTCAGAAAACCGGGTTTTCCCACCAACCGTTTGCGCGTACAAAATCGGCAATAGATGGGGCATTGGTTCGTGACCATGAGCAATACCCGATCCGGATACCGGTGCACTAAATGTGGCACAGGACTATCCGTATCTTCCTCAAGTGGGTCATCCTTGGCATCAATATCATCTAATTCAATGCCCTCGGGCACAACCTGCTTCCAAATCGCATCGCCCTTTTCTTTTATCGTTGCCAGAACGGTCGGTGTAATTCGCATCGGGTAGGGGCCCACGACGTCGGCGACTTCTTTTTCGTCCACGCCTAAATACTTGGCTAAGTCTTTCGGTTTGGTGATGCTTCGGGCCAGAACTTTTTTCCAATCCTCCATGACTTAGTCGCTCCTTTCATGTGGCGAACTGAGGGGTGGGTTGGAGGCTTCTCCGGACTCGTGTCCACTCGTAGTATAGCGGTCAAGATACTGTAAAATTTCGGCAGTCTCGGTTAACACAGTCTCTCCATCAACTAATGCCGGCACATAATATTGTCCGGACGCTTCATACACGGATTTTCGAAGCGGACGCACATCTGGTACGATTTCATCCTCGTACGCAATACCCTGCTCATCCAGCTTTTGCCGGACCATTTCACATTCTGGACACCATTCTGTGTGATAAAGTTTCATGTTGGTTTGTAAAGGGGAAAATGGACCTTGTCTCTTACTGTACCAGTCTCCTTCCACTTCTGTCTGTTACAAGGCGTGACCCTCTATTTCTGACTCTTGACCCCACAAGGGATCATGACCGCATCCCGCATTCCATGAATAATTTTCTTATCTTTAGGGCAAATCGTGGCCAGGACCCCACCTAATTCCGCCTGCCCATCCACCACAAAATAATAGGGTGACAATCGTACCCGACCTTCCATTCTGGTGTTCACACCAGACACGTCATCATAATATTCAACCACATCCAGCTTCCCTTTGTGAAATGCCTGAAGAATCGACGGGACCGTATGAAAGGCCTCCAGCGCCTGAGCGAGGATCTTTTTCCATTCCTCCTGGGACATATCATGGCCAATCGATACCCCACGGCTGCCCCAAGCCAATTCCGAAAACCCAGACACTTTTATGACATATTGCCGTTCTTTTTGCGTGGCATCTCCCAACCAATCCCAGTTCGACACGGCATGATTCCGATTCCGCAATCCTGGAATGACGGCGGTCGGAGGCAAAGGCCGGGGATCCAATACCCACGTCGGAGGAATAATCGCCTGCAAACAGGCCATCGTTTCCGATGAAAGTGTTTTTCCCCAAAAGGGTTCTAAGATAGGATGGTGGATCAAAGCCAAAGCCAATTTTTCTTCCATCCAGGGCTTATAGGGAGGCGTCACGACGACTCGCCCCTTTTTTGCGCTGTAGAGAATCAACTCTCCCTTGGGAATATTCTTCAGATCAAACAGTTCAAAAAACCGGTAGATCAAGGAAACAGAATAGTCGGTACCGTTCTGCTCAACAAACAGTCCTTCTTCCGTAAATCGAATATCGCGAGGATGGACGCAATAGGCTTCCCAACCCTCCTTGGACAGTTGAGTGGCTACCCACTTCATTTCTGCTCGATACGCCTCGGCTTCATCCGAGACTACAATGGCCATGGTATGCGGCTGTTCTTTGAGCACGCTTTTCAACATGCGTGAGAAATTCTTGATAAGACCATCTGAGCTTGGCCAAACCGACAGGCCCTGTTGCGCATACATGCGACTCAGACTTCCGGTTAAGCCTATTCCACCCGGTACCGAGTCAAGTTCCGTTAACGCCATACCGGAATCCGTCGGAATAAGATCGGGTCGTATCACACCGGGCACATGATTCTTGAAACGATTCATCCGAGCGAAATCCAGCAGATCATCCGGCTTCCCGATATCGAGATAGGCATGGACCCATTGGGGTTGCGCGCCCTTCAGACTCTCCAGATACAGCCGATTGAGGGCTTGATAAAACGCCAGAAGATGTTGCCCCAGATCTTCGAGAAATGTGGCTTGTTGAGTGGAAAGGAGAAAAGGATGGCAGCCAATTCGCCAGGAATCGTCTTTCCCCTCCACAAACAGCCCATCATTAATCAGATGTGCTCGAAACCCTTGGAGAAGAGAAGGCGTCATGAGACCATGTTCTTTGTCGATGACCAGAATGGCGTTCGCGCCTTGAGTGAAACGGTAAATTTGGGGAGGACCACGGATGGCGATCCGAAGGGGCCGCGCCCACTCATTTCCTTATGTTTGAGGAGAGGAGAAATAGTAGCGTGAGGTACCAAGGCACCCCGACTCGAAGAGGTTACAGACAAACAGCTGCCTTGGGTCCTTGTCGATGCATAGAGTGGTCGGAATGGTAGCATGCCCTCATAAATCCCGACAAGGTAAATTTCGTCAAGCTCCACACGAACCTCCCTTTCCTAGCGGATCACCCATCCCGTATAAATAGAGTGGTGTTGCGATAGTGTCATCACGTTTGTGGTCGGGTTCTCTTTGTAAGCCAGCACACAACACTATGTCCGTCATCCTCCATCCCTTGCACATTAAAGATCAGTTTCGGGCACATCAGTGCCTGATGTCCACCGCGCTGGGCGGCCGGACCCCACTGGCGACGTGGGCATTCCCTCCCCATTACATATGGAGAGATGTGTTGAAATATTTTTGGACAGAGGTGGATGGCTGGTGGTGTCTCTTTGCCGAATATGCGGAAGGTCTGTTTATGCCCCTGCCCCCTCTAGGGCCAAGTCCCGGATTGGGCTCTCCATCTTCAGGTTCTTTACAAGATGTCCTCGAACATGTCACGGCGGTGATGGAGACCCGGAATACAGGATCCCAGGTCACCAGGATTGAAAACATTCCTGCGGAACTTCACGAAGTCATCCGGCCCTGGGGCTATTCGTTCACACAGAACGATTCGGACTATGTCTATCAGACCTCGGATTTGGTCCAAATGAAAGCGAATACCTACAAATCCCAACGCGCGGCCTATAATCGGTTTGTTCGCACACATCGTATTCGGGTGACCCCGTACCGGATTGAAGACCGCGATGGGTGCCTGGCGTTATGTGACCGGTGGATGCACCAAAAAGAAGAAATCGCGTTTCCCCAGGCTGGACCCCACGGGCACATCACTCGAGTGATGTTGCGAGAAGCCATCAGTGCCCACAGGGTGGTGCTCCAAGAATATCGCGAACTTGGCTTGACGGGCCGGATCGTTTGGGTGGATGGCTCGATTAAAGCCTATGCTTTTGGCTATCCACGGTCACGCAAGGTCTTTTGCCTCTTGTTGGAAGTGGCAGATCGGTCTATCTTCGGTTTGGCACACTATCTCTTCAGAGAATTCTGCCGTGAAATTCAACAGTATCCACTCGTCAATACGATGAGTGATTCAGGGCTCCCAAGTGTCGCACGAACCAAACATGCGTACCGCCCCACTCAACTCGTCTCAAACTTTATGGCCCAACCAATGCGATGACAGCGACGAAAACCAACATGCTTGGCCATCCCACCAGAGTTGTCCTCTCTTTCATGACCCCCTATAATGCCGACCATGCTCATTCTCGCTATTCATCATGATATGTGTTGAACAGGATTGCCAATGAAGGGTCAGGAATACGGTATTGAACAATTTCGGGTGACGGAAGAGCCGTTCTACCAGGAAGTGAATGGTGAAATTGGCCTATTTACGGTCGGGGCCAAGAATAAAATTCCGGTGATGCTCAAAGGACCTACCGGTTGCGGAAAAACCCGGTTCGTGCAGTATATGGCCCATAGACTCAATCGACCACTGATCACAGTCGCCTGTCATGAAGACCTGACCGCCTCGGACTTGATCGGTCGCTATTTGTTAAAAGGCGATGAAACCGTGTGGGTGGATGGGCCCCTGACCTTGGGCGTTAAACATGGCGCCATTGTTTATCTGGATGAAGTCGTGGAGGCTCGCAAGGACACGACGGTGTTGATTCATCCCTTAAGCGATGACCGCCGTTTTTTGCCGATTGAGAAAAAAGGCCAGGTCATTCAGGCCGTGGATGATTTTCTGTTGGTCATTTCATATAACCCGGGATATCAGTCCGTTCTCAAAGAATTGAAGCAAAGTACGAAACAACGATTCATGGCCATTGAGTTTGGCTATCCCCCCAAGGACACCGAAATTCACATCGTCGAGCACGAAGCCAAGATTTCGAGAGAGATGGCGACCCGCCTCGTGAAACTCGGAGAAAAAGTACGGAACCTGCGCAGCCATGGGCTTGAAGAAGGCGTGAGCACCAGGCTCCTCATCTATGCCGGAACCTTAATTGAGCAAGGCGTGACGCCAGATCGCGCCTGCGATGCCGCCATTACCAGACCCATTACCGACGACATGGACATGCAACGCAGCATTCAAGAATTGATTAAAGCAATTTTTTGAGTCCTGATACCCAACCAATAAATGCTAACTATGAGCGGAGGGCACTCAGATCTCTTCCTTACCCGAATGCACGAACTCCAAACACCCATTCAAACGGCATCTAACATTCCTTAACACTTGTTCGTTTCTGACTGAGCCCCATTTCTCTTTTCACATTCATTGACAGTCTTTGCCGGTCTACTTACACTGCATTTCGTCAACCCGGTCGAGAAGACTCCATGACCCATCCGCATAATATTATCGCCATCGTGTATGACTTCGATCATACACTGAGTCCGTATTACATGCAGGATCATACGATTCTCCGTCATGCCGGGATTAGTAACCCTAAGGAGTTTTGGGATAGTTGTACCGCCTTAATAAAAGAAAAGGGATATGATCAAGAGCTGGCCTATATGAAGCGAATGTTGGAGGTCGAGGCCATCCGATCCTTGTCCAATCAAGATTTAAAACAGATGGGTGGCGACTTGACGTTTTTTGATGGCGTTCCCGAATGTTTTGAGGAGTTGAATGCGGAATTGGATGCCTTGTTCAGTCCACAGGAATCTGAAGAACTGGGCATTCGACTTGAGCATTATGTGGTGACTTCAGGTCTAAAAGCCATTTTGGATGGGAGCCGCATTGCGAAGTATGTGAAAGCTATTTTTGGCTGTGAATTTGACGAAGATGGCGGGCATATTAGTTTTCCCAAGCGGACGATCAGCCACACACAGAAAACCCAATTCCTCTTCCGCGTCAATAAAGGGTTATTGAATATGGACCAGGACGTGAACGATCATATGCCCGAAGAGGCGCGCCGCGTCCCGTTTCGGCATATGCTATATGTGGGCGATGGACCGACCGATGTTCCCTGTTTTACCTTGATGAAAAAGAACGGGGGCTTTGGAGTGGCCGTGTATAACGCTGCGGATGATTCAAGACGGTCATTTGAAAAATGTTATCAACTGGCCCATCATGCCGGCCGTGTACATTTCATGGCGCCGGCAGATTATCGCGCAGGCAGCCATTTACGTCTCATTCTTGAGCAGCGCATCAAGGAAATTGCCAATGGCGTGCTGAAAGAACGAAGCCAGGGAGCCGAAAAAAGTCGCGTGCCGGCACCAACTCCATAAGTCTCTTTTTCCACTCATCGTAGACCCGTCCTTCACACAACCATTTCACTACATTGCACAACCCTTTTCCGGTCGAGTAAGGTGAAATATCGTATTATTCCTTTTCGCCTTCTCACCAGGAGGTGCCTCATGCGTAATCTAAACTCTCTTCTTCTCAAGGGAATTTTCGCCATACTTCTTCTCGGTCTGTTCAACAACTCATGCTGGGCCGATGATCCCTTTGGAAATTCCACACTGACGCCCGACAACAATTCCCCAAAAGACATGGCCTTTGATCAAGTTAATTGGAAACGCGTACAAGGCGTTTTTAGTTGGATCACGATGGCACGCGGGTTTAGCGATACCCCCTGGGATTCCTCAGAAGGCAGACCCGGATGGAGGACCATGGAAGATGCCTACGTCAAACCCATTGGTCCAGGTACTTCTGAATTTCCCGCTGATACCGAAATCTTTTATATCGTGTTTGAAGGGCAGCCATTAGATGCCCCAGCGCAGTTTGCGGCCGCCTGGTTTGAGATGAATGATGGGAAGGTTGAGTCAAATGTGCCAGTCGGCCAAGATGTCATTGAATTAGACATGAATCAGCGATTTGGGTATTTCGAAATATTCCCACCCAAAGAAGGGTGGAGACTCGGGAGCTACCTGGTCAAAATCTTCTACGGCTCCCCCGGGCAAGCACTCCACGCCGTTAACGTCATCGGCACCATGCAATTCACGATTAGATAAACCAAACGGGATTTCCCTTGTACCTTGGAAAAGGGAAACGATTATCAAGAAGATGGATTAGGTTTAGTAGCCGAGGAGAGAGGCTGAGAGGCTGCCGGGCGGCGTGAACGGAGAATTTCTTCTAGTGTAAGCAGCGCGTCCCGGCCGGAATTGGTTTCAAAACCTTTGGAGAGACTGGTATCGGCGTAGGCGTGGCCTTGTTGTTGGGTGGCACTTTGGCTCAAACTGCCTGACCACGGTCGAGGATCCTGCGAGCCGTGTTTTCGGCCCCATGCGGCAAGACAGGCTTTAGCGATAATCTTGTTGAGCGGGGCGGGATTGTAGAGCATCTTTTTAATATTCCAGGGCGTAAGACTCAACGGATTGTAGCCATTCGAGAGATAGCCTTCCGATAACAAGCGTTCTTCCAGATCCGTATTGGGCTGGATTCCTAAGAAAAACATCAACGGAAAAACCCGTTCTTCTCCCAGAATGGAAGCCACCACCTTATATGACTCAATGCTTTGCAGAAGCGTCTCTTCGGTTTCGTCTGGCGAGTTCAGGGAATAATTCAGAATCACTCGTCCATTAAACCCAGCTTCTTTCAAGTGGCGACATCCGTCATACAGGTGTTCCAATTTGAACCCCATATGCAAACTGTTCAGGACCTTTTGAGATCCTGCCGTTACCGCTACTTCCAAATCTCCTACTCCCGACTGCACCATCAGTTGAGCCATTTGGGCATTGATGAGAGAGGTCCGAACATACCCAGACCACTCGATCTCCAACTTCTCGGAGATTATGCGTTCCAGAATTTCGATGCATTGCGGATAGGCGTCTTTGCCGGTAATAAATTGTGCATCGGTAAACCAGAACCGCCGTGCGCCCCATTGGTGGTAATACTGGGCGATATCCTGCACAACATTTTCCGCAGGACGATAGCGGACACGCTTTCCTTCGATATAAGGATAGAGACAAAAGGCACAGTCATACGGGCATCCACGTTTGCTTTGCACGCCAATACATTCGCCGATATATTCCCGATATTGCGGAAAGATGGAGGTCAGATACGGTATATCCACCGACAAGGAATCCAACAAGGCCGGAGTCGGTTTCGTGCCTTTCGTGACTCGCCCTTGTTCACGAATGATAAATCGCTCTTCATTCAGGGATTCACCATTTAACACCTTCAAAATCGCGTCCTCGCCCTCGCCTAAAATCCCGATAATACCTTCTGGCAATTTCTCCATGAGCTGATCCGCAAACGCCGTAAAAGCTCCCCCGCCGATCATCATCCTGGAGGAAGGAAATTCTTTTTGAATCAACCAGGGATACGAAAGATTGTGTCGAATGTCCGTGTAATACCGGTACAGATTCCGTAGCCCCTGAAAAGAGGCGACGATACGCTTGAACGGGTTGCTGGCATAGTAAAAATTGAACGCATGTTCAAGTGAAGCATCTCCCTCATGTGGAGAAAAAATTTGAATGTCCCGCCACGAAAAGCAGACCAGCTCTGGTTTGAAGGTCACCGTGGCCTCTCGCAGCCTGGCTTGACGTTGATTGGGCGGAAAGAGTGAGAGGTCGAGGATGCGTTGCCGAACATCGGGGCGACGCCGATGGATAAAATCGGCAAGATAGGTGATCCCTGTCGGATACACTTTTTTGCACGGCAGAAAGACATACAGGACTGAATTCATGGCGTTATTTCACCCCGACATGGATCGCGACGATCCCACCCGTTACATTGTCGTAGTCAACCGTCCGAAAACCGGCTTCTTTCAACATTCCACATAACCGTTGTTGATCGGGAAAATTCCGAATCGAAGCTGGCAAATATTCATAGACCCCCGTGCCATCTCTGGCCACCACGGTACCGATCCAAGGCAGAAGGTGAAACGAATACCAATCATAGAGTTTTCGAAAGCCCGCCGAGACAGGACGCGAAAACTCCAAACAGACAAACCGCCCACCTGGTTTCAGCACACGGCATATTTCATTGAGGGCTTGTGGAAGATCGCCCACATTGCGAATACAAAAGCCCGCCGTCACCGTCTCGAAGGAATTGTCGGGGAAGGTCAGGTGCTCCGCATTCATCTGTAGACAGGCAATGCGGCTCGCCAACTTTTGCGAGCGAACCTTTTGTTGTCCCACACGCAGCATCGCCACATTTAAATCAGCGGCGATGATTTTTGAGGAAAACTGGAGATGGCGATCTAATAAAATAGCCAGGTCGCAGGTCCCCGCGCCCAAATCTAACGCCTGGGTATGAGGCTGGGTTGGAATATGTCCGATAGCCTTGCGTTTCCACGAATGGTGCAGACCAAAACTGAGGAGAGAATTGTTCAGGTCATAAAATTTGGCGATGGCCGTAAACATCCGCTGCACGGCCTGCTCGCGCGCTGGGCCAGTCCACGTCGAGGCCGCTTTACCTGGAATTTGAGAGTTTTCCATGGTAGGAACCATCCACAGGAGGTAGCACCCGTTCTCGCGCTTTGTCAAGAAACATGGATGGTCTCATGGAGATCAACTGTAGAAGGAGGAGACCGCCGCCTAAATAAACAAGGTGGTTTCGGCGCCGGCACAAGCGGCGAGGATAGCAGGGAGACCCATCACTTCATCGACGCCGTCGTTCACCGCTTGGGTGTCGACGCCCATGTATTCCAGACCCGCACTACAAGCGACGAGTTTGAACTGCCCCACTTGTTTGGCCTCATGGAACATGTCCGTAATCAAGGGGACTTTGCGTTCGCGAATCAATCGAGCCACTTCCGGAGCCTGGGCCGCATATTCTGGCGGGAAATCTAACTCGTTCAATCGCCCTTCGGATAACTTCTTGATGGTCCAAAAGAGTAAGACGACCATCACATCTTTACCCATGGCGGAAGCGGTCAGCCCCAGAGTGGCTACTTGGTGCAGTTTATCGTAGGTCGCATTGTGAGCGTAAATCACAAACCGGGCTTTGGTCTTCTTATCGCTCACGGTTTCAGTCTTCACAAATGTGATGGTTCCAACGGGAACATTCGGAATAATTTCACCCGACTCACTGTTGGCTCGAAAGCAGGACTTATCGCCTTACCGGACGAATAAGCGCGGGTGGTTTTCGCCGGATGAGCGTCCAATCTTCTTCTTCATACAACAAACAACATTTGAGACGGCCGCAGACGCCAATACGGTGGCTATCCATGTTGTTCATGGGCCCGTCCCCACGACCGCGTGGGTATACCGGTTTGAAATCCGTTAAAAAACTCGAGCAACACAACACCAACCCGCACGTATCGACGCCACTGAGACGCCCGGCTTCCTCACGCGTCGAAATTTGCCGCATTTCGATCCGGCACCCAAATCGGCGCGCGAGATCCTTGACCATTTGCCGAAAATCGATCCGTTCATCAGCGGTGTAGGTAAAGGTCAAAGATCGCCGCAAAAAGGAGCCAAAGACTTCGACCAATTTCATCTCCAGCCCTAGCGTGGCAATGAGCTCCATGCAGTAATCATGGCCTTCTTGTGCCAACCGCTGCTGACGAACCACCCCACGTTCATCCTCTTCATTCGCTTTACGAATAATTGACCGCATCGCCCGCATCGGTGGGCTAAAAGGCAAATGTTGGGGAGCAAGATAGACCTTCCCAAACGTGTGATCGGTCTCTAAATCCAAGAGAACCCAATCGCCTACTTTGATTGAAGAATCCTCCGTCCGCGTTTTCTTCACCTCTCCGAGATCCCGCACTTTTACGCCGACCACAATGATTTGATCGGGATATGTTTCTTCCTCTTCAATATGGGGTGCCATCACACATGCTCCCAGGATAAATAGTTCTTGGCTCGTTCATGGCCACCAATCATACCCGACTTCAGTCAGGAGGCCAAGATAGCAGAAATGGGGCAGGCAAAAGAACTCAGGCCCTCATTATGCCCAAAGTTTATTGATCTACTGTGGGGGTCGTAAAAATGGTGGCGTCTCGTGATCTAATTGATAGAGCGTTACTGGAGCCAATGGGTCGGCAAGATGGCGAATGGTGGTCTCGCCCTGCGATGCCGGTTGAAACACATCAAATGCCTGGCCATGGTGGTAACGACAGCCAAAGGGCTCCAAGTCCTGCTTAAGTGCCTCCGGTTGATCCCAATGGGCGGTGAGCAAGGCAGTACGTGCGGGATTGCGGGCACTAAACATGAACGACAAATGATCGGGGTACCAATCGGCACCCCCCGTGGCGTAGGAAACAAATTGTTTGGCTTGCGCCGTTTGGCACAATTCCGAGAGATAGCCATTGGTGAGAAAGCCGTTTTCTCCCACATCCAGCCATTGTCCCGGATGCGAGAGACAGGCATAGGCGGCGTAGCTGCGGACTTCTTTGAGTTGTTGCTGTGAGGCAAACACCAATTGGATGGGCCCGTACTTCGCTACGAGTTTTTTCATGACTTGATTCTGCAGCGCAGAGCGGCCATCGTTGGTGGGACCGCTATCGGCGTGCACCAGCACATTCCGGCCTCTGTCCACGATGAGATAACAATTGCGGGGCAGTTCCACATCGCAGGGGTCTTCCCCATAAAACGGAACGGACACAATCTCGGCTTTGCCCACTCGCCAGGATTCCCCATGCGCCATTTCTTTGACCTCTGTAAACCCTAATTCCCTGAGCAGCGACAGATAATCATAATGAAAGGTTTTGCGATTGCGGCGGCTAGGCACAATAATCGGGATATCTTTGGGTACATGATAGAGGGTGCGAGGATCGACATGGTCATCATGGTCGTGCGTTAAAAAGATGGCCGACGGACGGGGAAGTAAGTTGCTCCACAAGGACGGGACGGGCGACTCGGCAAACCAGGGCATAAGCCAGGGATCGAACCAGACAAATTGTTCCTGATGACGATACATGAGCGCGGCATGCCCGACATGGACGACATCTTGATCACCGGTGACCTGTCGCCAATGGTGTTCAAGCGTGGATTGTGGCGAGACGGCTAAACAATCATGGTCCTGCAATAGCGTAAAGAGACGAAGGAGTTGGGACTCCAGATCTCGACCACTGGCTTGGGCGACGGTCTGAATTTCCCCCATGGTATGTCGCCCGGTGAGAAACCCTAAAAAATGTCCGACCTTCGGTCCGATGGGGCGCTCAAATCCAAACGGAATGGCCTGACGGGCGACGGCATTGAAAATACGTAATCCTCCATAGGTCATTGTGTCCGACGCCGAAGGATTTTTGGGATAATGCCAATGAAACGTGCCATCCGGCTTCCTCCCACATTGGATATGTTGCTGTAACGCCGGACGAGAAGCCACGACTTCGGCATACGCGTCTTCCAGGAGGAGGGAGGTCTGCGGATTATCCAGAGAGGTGCGTTTGGCCATGATATCGCTGATGGCTGTTTCAATTCCGCTCATCATGATTTCATGCGCTTGATGTAGGCTACGCACCACCTCCGGGGCAACTCCTCCTAGAAAGGGGAAGGGGCCAGGCGGTTCGGCACTTTCCAACTGCGTCCACACCCAGGGGTTCAGACCTACAAAGAGGTTGGCGTCAATGGTGTTCCAGGGGTTCATATTCGTTGCTTCGCCAAATCAAAAAAGCTGGCTCATTTTCGTGAGGCGTCAGGGGTAAGGCGAGACAAAATCGATTGGCTTTACGCCTCACGCTTCACGTCTGTTTACTTTTCTCTCCTCACTTCCTCCTACAGCTGCACCGACGGCTCAAATAATACCTGGATGGTATTGTGATCGGGATCGGCCAAGTAGAACGAGAAGCTGCCGTCCCGATGCTGTTTTGGCGGATGAACAATCGTCGCCCCTTGCGCTATGACTTCTTGAAACAAGGCATTGACGCTATCTGGCGAATCCATCAAAAATCCAAAATGGTCCAGGGGATGATGGGGAGGGGAGGCGAATTTCTCAAGATCTTCAGCGGGCACTTGGTGGAGAGCGAGATTATCCACCCCGGTGCTCAAATACACATTGTCGGGGTCGGGGTGCCAGACCTCTTTCATATCAAAAAACCGCTCATAAAATGCTTGAGAGACTTGGACGTCACGCACCCGGAGGGCGAGGTGTCGTAGGCCACATGTTTTTCCTGTATGTTCCATCAGTCCGTCTATTCCAGTAGATCGTCGTGGATACTTATTTCCCCTAATTATTCCTTATCGGAATGTTCAAAAACGTCTTCCAGCAAGGCCGTAGCGGTTTTGGCGCGCGGATCGTATTTTCAGTACGTGAGCACAACAAGATGGCGAGAACGCCGCTGGTGGCTTTTGTCAACATTCCTTCTTTGTCGGACGTTGGGCATCATACCCAGGACCTTTAAAGGGGGCAAGTTCAAGATTGTCAGATGAATGTGGTATTTTCTATTGGAAGGGTTGTTACTATTTGGGCGAGGGCTATTGTAGAGGGGAGTACGCAATGTCTCACGTGGTATGGGCACAAGGTATTCGATTCATCACCTTTGGATTTTTACTTATGATATTCATCCTGAATGGCATGGGGATCACCCAGGCGGCCGAACCATTACCTCCAACGCTTACTGGACAAGACGGGGCACCGATGGCGTTGATTCCCGAGGGCCCGTTTCATATGGGTGTCCCCCATGCGGCAAGAGATGGTGGGGTAGATGAACGACCGAACCATGAGGTATTTGTGGATAGTTTTTATATGGATCTTTACGAAGTGACGAATGGGCGGTACCTGCGATTTGTGACTGAAACCGGGCACCGTGTCCCTCAGCATCCCACGAATGCCAGACTGGGGTTATGGAAAGGGAGGATGATGCCAGAGTCGGTGACCGATTTGCCGGTGATTAATGTCGATTGGTTTGACGCGGAAACCTATTGTCGCTGGGCGGGGAAGCGGCTCCCGACGGAAGCCGAGTGGGAAAAGGCTGCCAAAGGACAAAACGACTGGCGCTTTGCGTGGGGCGACGTCGAACCCACCACCGAACATGCGAATTTCAATCAACTCGCCTGGCGGGGGGAATCCACCTTGGTTCAGGTCGGGATATACGAAAAAGGGAAAAGCCCCTACGGCATCTATGATATGGCGGGCAATGTCTGGGAATGGGTCTCCGATTGGTACGAAGCCGATTATTATCAAAAGAGTCCACCCCGCAATCCCCAAGGTCCGGAAACGGGAAAATACAAAGCCGTTCGTAGTTCGGGTTGGCAGGGGGAAACGCCTCAACTGCGCGTGTTCACCCGAATTAAAAGTTTGCCGAATGATCGAAATAATTCCACCGGATTTCGATGTGCTCAGGGTATTCCATCTTCGGTAACGCCTTAACTTCAGAATCTGTTTGTCAAAATCAACCCGATGAATCAAGAACCATCCCATACCGGCTTTCAAGGGCTCCGCGTTGGCGCCCTTGAAAGCCGAATGGCTCCCGAGATGGAACGGTTGATCACTCGCCATGGCGGCATCCCGGTGGTCGCTCCTTCCATGCAAGAGGTTCCTCTCTCTGATCACCCCCAAGCCCTGGACTTTGGCGAAAGGCTTCTCTCTGGGCAAGTTGATGTGGTGGTGCTTTTGACCGGGGTCGGCTGTCGAACCTTATTGGATATTCTGGAGACTCGGTTTCCCCGTGAGGCCATCAAGGCTGCGTTAGAGAACACTGTTCTTGTCGTCCGCGGCCCAAAGCCTTCGGGAGTCGTGAAATCGCTTGGCCTCCATCCGCAAATTCAAGTCCCGGAACCCAATACGTGGAGAGACATCCTCGACGCCTTGGATGTTTCCTATCCGGAAGGACTGACAGGAAAGCGTGTGGCCGTGCAGGAATACGGCGTCAGCAACCCGGAATTGTTGGCAGGCCTCAGACAACGGGGGGCTCAGGTCACTCCCGTCCCAGTCTATCGGTGGACAATGCCTGATGATCTCCTCCCACTCCAGCAACTTGTCGATCACATATTGAAAGAGGAAGTCCCTGTGCTGCTGATCACCAATGCCATTCAGGTCGATCATATGATGAAGGTGTTGGAAGATCGATCAAAGGTCAATCCATTAAAAACCGTGCTGGCCCACATGATGGTAGCGTCTATCGGACAATTGGCTAGCGAGCGGCTACGGCATCATGGATTTCCAGTCGATTTAGAACCCTCTCATCCCAAAATGGGTATTCTCGTCAAAGAAGCCTCTCAAGCAGCCCACACTATTCTAGAAACCAAGAAACGACCTGCCTAAAGCCTTTCGATTTTTCCCCAGTCAACCGTTTCTTTGCCAAACTCCTCCCTAAAACAGAAAAGGAACGAGACGTTTCGTTTGTCTTCGGTACTCTTCATATGAATGAAATCGTGCCAAGAGCAGGCGCTCTTCATATCGAAGCTTAACCCAAAGCGTCACCACCAACCCTACCCACAACACCACCCGAAAAGGCAGCGGCTGGTCAATCAACCAAGCCAATGCGATTACCAAGAGACTGGTGTACATGGGATGTCTTACCCAACGATAAGGTCCGTGGACCACCAACCACCCATGTTGCGGAATTTCCGGGAAGGCCCGAAGGTTCCGAAAACCCATTGCTAGAAACGCCCACAATCCAATCACTCCTCCCAAGACCATCATTCCTTGCAGACTCCAATGCGTTGGCAAAAGCGGACCGGCAACCATCATCAGCGCGATCAACAAAAATTGCGTGGCGACTAACACCAGGGAAAGTCTCGAATGGGGCGCGTCTTCCGGCTTTGTGAACGAAGTCATGAATTATCCTTCATCATTAAGATCTTCTTGGAATCTTCCGACGACCATGGGGAGTGAGTACAATGAATCTATTAACCTCAAAAGTCCAGACTTCCCTTCTAACATCGACCGGCTCCTTGATGGACACACTGAACGGCAAACTGCAATCCTCGTTTCTCAAACCGATTCTTCCGGCGTTTTTCTTTTTGGCAGGCGTCACCTATGATTCTCTAACCTTAACGCGCATTGACCGCCTGCTGGATAACCTCATCCTTTTGCTCTATCTCACGGTCCTGGGAGTCCTGGTTATCCTGACAGGTCGATTCCAGCTCGGGCTGATCCCTTCCGCATCTGGCCATTCATCTTGGAACCCCCTTGTCCTGGTCCATCGAGCGGAACCGCATCTGGCCAAAGGTCTCCAGTTTTTATTGGGCGGACTCTTTAGTGCCTATGCCATCTTCTACTCACAAAGTGCGTCCCTTTCGACCACCGCGATTTTTTTGGGAATCATTCTGGCCTTTCTCATTGGCAATGAATTTCTTCAATCCCGGTATTCGAGTCTGAAAATGCTGGTGAGTCTCTTTGCCCTGGTCACTCTCAGCTTTTTGACCTTTTTCCTGCCCGTGCTCACAGGATGGATGAACAGTACGGTCTTTGTCATCGGTGCCCTCATCACCGGAGGCATTGTCTGGAAGATTGTCCATCTCACACTTCAAGGCTTACCCAATCTATCTCTCCGCGCCATCTTCAACATTAGTTTTCCGGCTTTCGGGTTAGTGATTTTTTGCACGTTTCTGTATTTTATGAATTGGATTCCACCCATTCCTCTCTCGTTGACGTTTGGCGGGATCTACGATCGGATTGAAAAAAATCATGACCAATACGTCCTCACCTATAAAAAAGGTCCATGGTATGCGATCTGGAAAGACTCCAATGATCGGGTGGGAATTGAGACTCCGGTCCATTGTTTCTCGTCGGTCTTTGCCCCCGTCGCGCTTCAGACGACCATCTATCATCATTGGCAATGGCGACCGTTCGAGGAGGACGCATCCCTTATGACAACGGATCGCATTCCTATTTCGATCACAGGAGGACGTGAAAAAGGTTATCGTTGGTATACGACGAAACGCCGCGTGCAGACTGGTGAATGGCGCGTAAATGTTGAAACGGAAGACGGGCGAGTCCTTGGACGCATCACCTTTGTCGCTGAAGAACATGTTTCTTCAGAACATGGCATGACGACGATCGCGCGTTAAAAAAATTCCTAAATCTCATCGAACAAAATCCTGCATCATTGATATTCAAAAAATGTTTTTGGATGGTTTGAATTTTTCTTCGAGAACACTGGCAAAAAAAATTAAAATATTTCTGGAAATACCGATACAAACGTTGTAGTATGTTTCAAACATCAAGATGCAGAACTACCGAAACACTTTCTTACCGAAAAAAATTCCCTCTCAAACGCCACCTAACATTTTTGTTCATCGTTCAAACGGAACAACCGAATAACTCTAGCGTGACCTCATACATCATTCACAGATTCCAGTTTTCACGTTCAACAACTCGCCAGCACCATCGGTGAGTCTTTACTGCGGCTTCACCGTCGCATCTATTTTGAAAGGGGGTGAGTGCATTGGCCACAAAGAAAAAAGCGCCAGCTAAGAAGAAGGCACCGGCTAAGAAAAAAGCGCCGGCTAAGAAAAAGGCTGCTGCCAAAAAGGCACCGGCTAAGAAAAAAGCGCCAGCTAAGAAGAAAGCTGCCACCAAAAAACGGTAGTTTCTTCAGTTGGGTTGTCAATACGCCGGATGGAGCAAGCTCCATCCGGCGTATTGCTGTCAGGCCATTTCTTCAGATCATCAATCTCCACCCACCATTCGCACGATCACACCCTCCCCTTCGTTTCCCTCAATTCTCCAACTCGATAGATCCCCCCTGTTTGGACTTTCTCTTGACGTCCTTCAGGCTCTCCTGGAATGATCCAAAATTGAACTGACCTGCGGAATAATCTCTTACGCGTTCTTATTTGAGGGAAGGAACTACTCATGCCACGAATGATTCTTGTTGTGTTGATGATTTTTTCATGCGGCCATCTTGTTTTGGAGTTCACCTCTCTGTCTGTCTGGGCTTCAGATGCGCGACCGGCCAAGGCTCCTCAGGCTACTTCCGCCATGAAGCAAAAGGCCGACGAGGAATTGGCCATGCTTCGAAAAAATCCTGAAGACTTCCGCACGCTGATCACAGGAGTCCAAATTTTCTTAGGTCGGTTTGGGTATGGGATCGGACCGTTTACTGGAAAATTAGACGAGCCCACCAAACAGGCGTTGGCCGCCTATCAAACAAAAACCGGCCTTGCCGTAACCGGAGACATCAACTTCGAAACGTTACAAAGCTTAACGGAAGATGATCAGATCCTGAATCGGATCATCCCATTTCTTCCTCCGTTTCAGGCTCGCGACGAAGAATGGGAGAAATGGATCGATGTGAAAGGGAGTTGGATGTTAAAAGAGGCCAATACCGACGATGTGTTGCATACTTCCCGAATTACCTGCATGCAAGAATTTCAGCGATGTATCGATTCCACCGCCTCGTTGGTGAACGGCAGCGCGCCGGAACTGCAGGTCCATACTCATGTCTATGACGTGAAGGAATGGGATGACAACAAGATTGTCTCTCTCCCCTATGATGGCGAGGCCTGCGTGATTAGCATCCTTCGTATCTCCAGAAATCCACTTGTGGTGACCCGATTTGTGTCACTGAAAAGCAGTCCGGGACCATGCGCCAAGGTGAAACCTGAAGACCGTCAATATGTCTTGGATGATGGGCCTGCCATCTATCACGCTCTGAAGGTTCAAAAAGCCAAGGCCATCCAACAAATTCTGCAGGTGGCCCAATAATTAAGAGAGAAGTGAAAAGTAAGGAGTCACGGCAAACAGGAAAACAACTCTGCGGTGCTCCGTCTTCTTTCTGAGGTTTTACTCTTGACTGTTCACTCTTCCACACCTACCTTTTCCCGCGATAGGCCCACGAGAAGTATAAGCCCGCAACGGCGATGGTGAACAGTTGAATCGTATGAAGGATCGGACTGCGCAATGCGCCCTCTGACGGGGGCGAGAGAATAAAATGAAATCCCAAGAATTCGGGAGACTGATCCAGGGGAGTTTGCCAAGGGGGAAAGAGCACGCCCAGGATGAGTAAACCGACCATAATATAGAGAATCCGAAGATTCAGCGACTCTTGCGTAGGTTCGGCTTCAGATTTTCGATCGGCCCGGGTTCCGCATTTCGGGCAAAATCGCCCATTCAGCGTGAGTGCATAGCCACAAGATGAACAGGGTTTCGTGTTACTCATGTAGACCTATTTCCCGCTGTAGCAAGGAGTAAAAAGTGTATCGACGAGACGCGTCAGGCGTACAGCGAATCGGTTGTTTCTCCCCTTCACGCCAGACGACTTTGTCATTTTGCCGATATTCTCCTCATTCGTCTAGCTCATCATCCAAGAAATATTTGACCAATTTCAACTTCATTTCTATAATTTCCTTAGAAGCTCACCTCCTCTTTTTTGACTGAGTGTCGCTACCTCTCTCATTATTTTGATTAGTTTTCCTCCCATGCATCACGTTGGTCAATGGACCAATGCGGTGCAACCGCGTTTGATGACTCTCCACTTTTCAAAGGATATAGCGTGACACCTTTATCGTTTCGGGTGATCTCTGTGATCGGCGCTGGGGCCTGGGGCACGGCGCTTGCCCATTTGCTCGCCACAAAAGGGCTGAATATTCGCCTTTGGGCCTACGAACCGGAAGTGGTAGAAAGCATCCAAACCCAACGCGAAAATACCTGGTATTTACCTGACGTCGTTCTGCCCAATTCCATTCAAGCTATGAGCAGTCTCTCGGATTGCCTCCACCGTACCGATCTCATTATCCTGGCCGTCCCTTCTCACACCATGGGCCATATGATGGCACAACTTCGTCCTCTTCTGAGGAAACCGCTGCCCATCACTATCGCTACCAAAGGTATCGGGGAAGACACCTTGCAATTAATGAGTCAGGTCGTCGAGGCACAACTGCCCGGTGAATGGCACACCTGGCTCACCGTGCTCTCCGGCCCAAGCTTCGCCGCCGAAGTCTGTCGATGGAAGCCGACAACTATCCTTTTGGCGGGAAAGGATTTCAATTTAGTCAACCAACTGCAACAAGTGTTTCTCACCCCCCAATTTCGGGTCTATGCCGGGCGAGACATGGTTGGAGCCCAACTTGGTGGCGCCCTTAAGAATGTAATGGCTATTGCAGCCGGCATCGTGGACGGCTTGGAATTGGGTGCGAATGCCCGAGCCGCTCTGATTACGAGGGGCTTGGCGGAAATGATTCGGTTAGGGCAAGCGATGGGGGCAGAACCGTCAACCTTTTATGGACTATCAGGCTTAGGGGATTTGGTGTTAACCAGTACGGGCAGTCTCAGCCGCAATTATCAGGTCGGACTCCAACTGGCCAAAGGGATCACTATGGCAACGCTCCTGACCAGTACCCGCACCGTGGCCGAGGGCATCAACACCTCCCACGCGGCCATGGCCCTGGCCACTCGTCACCATGTGGAGATGCCCATTGTCCAAGGGGTCTATCGCGTACTCTTTGAAGGCAAGAACCCGCGCCATATTGTCAGTGATCTCATGGCACGAACGCCCAAAAGCGAATCCGAACAGATAGGATCCGGCGGCATGCACACCTTTACCTCCTCAGGCCATTCATGAATCCAAAGCAATTGACCCAATTGCTCAAAAAGGTGCAAGGCGGCCACCTTTCGATCTCCCACGCCCTGAGCCAACTTCGCACGCTTCCCTTTGAAGATTTAGGATTCGCTTCGGTCGATCATCATCGTGCCTTACGCCAGGGATTTCCTGAAGTCATCTTGTGCGAAGGTAAAACCTCCGCGCAAATTCTGGCTATTGCCAAAAAGCTGCTGAAATTCCCGGGCCCGTTTCTCGCCACCCGGGCCGATCCTGCAATCGCCAAACGGCTGACTCGCTTGCATCGACACGCCGTCTACCATGAGATGGCCAGCATCGTCGCTGTCGCCGATCCGACGCGAAGGCCAGAAGGGCTCATCGTGATTGTGACGGCAGGAACCTCAGATATCCCAGTGGCAGAAGAAGCCCGGGTCACGGCAGAAGTGATGGGGAGTCATGTGACCACGCTGTATGATGTCGGAGTGGCCGGCATCCATCGGTTATTGGATCGACAAGCCATCCTGCATCAAGCCAGAGCGGTCGTCGTGGTTGCCGGGATGGACGGGGTCCTACCAAGTGTGGTGGGAGGACTGATTGATCGCCCGATTGTGGCGGTCCCTACCAGCCAAGGCTATGGCGCCAACTTTGGCGGACTGGCTCCGTTACTCACAATGCTGAATGCCTGCTCCTCTGGTATTGGGGTCGTGAATATCGACAATGGATTTGGAGCAGGCTGTCTGGCCCATCGTATCAATGCTGGGATGGGTGCACCACAGAAGGCAAAGAAGATTCGGTAGGAACCGACTTGAGAGGCGGCTCCGAAATAGGTGGTGAAGTTGGGTCTCCCATAGGCGAATGAGGGTCCGGTCCTCCGGGAACAGGTTCTATGACATCGGCTTCTTTCAACAACTCTTCTCCTGGAAAAACCGGCACGTGGTCTTCCATGGTTCCATTGACGGGTTCTTCAGCCGGTTCGCCCCCACTCGACCCTTCGAGGCCCTGGTCGAGCGCCGATTCTTCCCGAGGAATAGATGAATCCTCCTTAGAGTTAGCCGCGCCGCCTTCGAGCAGAGGAGAACTATCCCCAGCCAATTCCTCCTGCTGAAGGGCTTCGATTTCGGCGGGGACCTCCGGCTCTGGTGGGATAGGAGGCAACACCTCCCCCGCATAGGCTAAAGCTTCCAACGTGCCTTGAACCCGATGAGACACAATCTTGGTTCGAGGACCATGTCCTTCATCTTTCATCACTTTGGCTTGGATTTCGTAATAATACGAACCGTCCGTCACGAACTGTTCATACTGGTCCTTCCCATCCCACACCAATTCCACAGGCACCAGACCGAGGAGACCACCTTGTGTGGCTTCAGCTAAGGGTAACCGTTGAGTCACAAAACTCATGGATCGACGAGTCGGCGACGTAATCAGTGCCGAAACTTCCAACACTTTGCCGTCAATGCCGGATAATGGCACCTTCACCTGCATGGAAAGCGTCAATGGGCCGTGGCCGATAATAAATGGATCGGGAGACGTCGCCACTTCTTCAACCCTCACCGGGGAAACAAACTGTTTTCTCTTTTTTCTAGCGTCGGCGTGCTCATAAAGAAACATCGTCACGATCACGCCCAGACATACCACCGCCAGCTTCGGCCAAATTCCAACAAACAACAGACACCTCTTTTCTTGTGGATGTTTCATAACACTCTGTACATTGTGCCAAACATTTTCGTTTCAGACCAATCAAACTTATATTTTTTAACCTCTTTTGATTTCTCTGGCCTTTGGCGTGGCCGTGCCGTGCGGCCGACTGCGGAGATTCGGCGGCGCATTGTCTGAACGTGGTAAGCTTGCAAGGTGCGGAAATCCATGCAAAAGCCGTGGCAGGCATAAAGCCATCTAACAGACCAAATTAGTAACTCAGCCTTCTCCTTGCCCCTAGGATCAAAGATTTCCCTCAATGAGCCTTTCTAATTATCCAGCTCATTAGTACACTCGACTCCCAGGAGCAATATAATTAATGGCAGTATGAATTTTACGTCTCTTAAAATAAATGGCAGCATGGAATAGGAAATCAAATGAATTGAGAATCTCATTTCTTAAACGTGCCCAATATAACTGAGATAAACAATTCATTCATTTAACCCAAGATTTCCCAAAATCCATCCGGCATAAAAATACGGTTTTCATTTTCTCCTGCTGAATTTTCTTGTTCCTGAAATGACGTAATGTCGCATTGCAGATGTTGGTATGATACGGTTTCGACTGTGCGATTTTACTTAAACTAACCCATGACCAGACATCTTCATATTGACGCGTTTTCAGGAGTCAGCGGGGACATGTTTCTTGGCGCCCTTGTGGATACGGGTGTACCCCTCAAGATTCTGATAAAAGGTCTGAAAGCTTTAGGCATCAAGGGCTATCGGCTTCGTGAACAACAAGTGCTTCGCAATAGTCTCCGTGCCACGAAGATTGATGTGGACATACAAAAGGGATTCACCAAACCATTATCACTCACGGCCATTAAAAAAACGTTAAGGGATAGCCACCTGCCTGATCCCATTCGCACTCAGGCCCTTCAAACGTTCCAGCTCATTGCCGAAGCCGAAGGAACGGTGCATGGGAAATCTCTTGAAAAAGTACATTTTCATGAAGTGGGCGTGATCGATTCCCTCGTAGATATTGTGGGAACTCTGTTGGGGATCGCTTATCTGAACGTCAAGACCGTGTCATGTTCTCCGATTAATCTTGGGGCGGGCACGATTTCCACGGCTCATGGACTGCTTCCTGTCCCGGGACCTGCCGTGGCCCAGATGGCCAAGGGCCTTTCGGTATTTTCTAACGGACCTGCTTTGGAACTGACCACACCCACTGGCATGGCATTGATCAAAACCCTGTCTCAAAATTGTAAAATGCTTCCTGCCTTAACACCACACACGATCGGCTATGGCGCGGGTACGACTGATCCACCAGGTTGGCCAAATGTGCTTCGGCTCTTTCTCGGGCAACAGGAATTGGAATCACCGATCACATTAGAACGGCTCATCCAGCTGGAAACCAATATCGATGACATGAATCCCCAACTCTACGACCGGATGATGACCCACCTGTTTGACGCCGGCGCTTTGGATGTCACCATGACTCCAACGATGATGAAACGGAATCGGCCCGGAATCATTGTCTCGGTGGTCGCATGGCCCCAGGAACTTCAAATCTTGACCAATATTCTGTTATCCGAAACAACCACCCTGGGGGTTCGTATTCAAGAATTGGAGCGGGCTATTGCGCCGCGTCGGATTCAATCCGTTCGCCTCCCGCATGGGTCGGTTCGGGTCAAAATAGCAGAACTTGGCAATGGTCGGGTCAAGATCACCCCAGAATATCGAGATTGTGCTGCCCTAGCCGAACGCACGAAACAACCCGTTCAAACTATCATCGACCTGGCCCGACAAAGATTTGTACAGAGCAACAAGCCTCAAACAGCTTCTCGCGCAAAGAAATCCACCAAGAATCCCTGATACGATCGTTTTGCCATGGCTGTCTTACACCATCCGAAACCGATTCTTGCCATCACCATGGGTGACCCGGCGGGCATTGGGCCAGAAATCATTGTGAAGGCCTTGCAATTGCCCAAGGTCTGGCGGGTGTGTCGCCCGTTGATCGTTGGTAGTCGTCCGGTTCTCGAGCAAACCATGCATTCCCTCAAGACTACTCTCGTGATCGCCTCGGTTGAAGGACATGAGGAATCCACAGCTAAGCAGCCCTTCCAAAGAGGTCGTCTCCCGTTATTCGACCCCTTTTCTCAACCGGTGCGATCCATCAGATCGGGTCGGGTGTCGGTCAAAGCCGGTGAAATGGCTGTCACGTGCATTCAATCTGCTGTTCGGTTAGCTCAAACCGGTTGTGTCGGGGGAATGGTCACGGCACCCATCAACAAAGAGGCGATGCACCTGGCCGGACATGTGTACCCTGGGCATACAGAATTGTTGGCTGCTCTAACCCAGGCCAAAGAATCCGGCATGATGATCATGGGCGGGCCCCTGAAAATTGTATTCACCACTACCCATTTACCGTTACGGGATGTCGCCAAG
Organism: Nitrospirales bacterium; assembly: GCA_040904705.1. Lineage (GTDB taxonomy): Bacteria > Nitrospirota > Nitrospiria > Nitrospirales > UBA8639 > Nitrospira_E. The sequence continues at coordinate 29,744 of JBBDSY010000042.1, forward strand.
ACACTGACCATTCCTAGGGTCTTGAAAGCTATTCGTTTAGCCCACTTTGGCTTGAAACAATTGTTTGGCGTGAAGAAGCCCCGAATTGCCGTAGCCGGATTCAATCCGCATGCTGGAGAAAATGGTCTGTTTGGCGATGAAGAAAGACGGATCATTCTTCCGGCCATCAAACAAGCCAAGGCCCAAGGCCTGACTTGTAGTGGCCCTCACCCCGCCGACACCATGTTTGCCAAAGCCCTCACCGGATCCTTTGATGGGATAGTGGCGCTGTATCACGACCAAGGATTAATTCCATTAAAGACTGTGGCCTTTGGTCATTGTATAAACATCACGGTAGGCCTCCCCATCCTTCGCACATCGGTTGATCATGGGACGGCGTTTGATATTGCGGGAAAAGGGAAGGCCGATCCAACCAGTCTGGTCGATGCCATCGTCATGGCGGCTCAGTTGGCTCCAAACTTTTTACCCAAACTAAACACGAGACTCCCGTAAATATAAGACGGATAAGAGGTCTCTCTCCGAATGCCTTTCACGCCTGAGGCCTTACGATCCTCCCGATCAACCACTAACCGCTATTTCATGCCATCTCCCTCAAACCCGAGAAAATTTGCCTGCAAAGTTTTGCAAACCATATATCGCAGCCAGGGATTCGCTGATGACGTCTTTGACGCCGCAATCAAGGAGGCCGTGCTGTCTAATCAAGATCGTGCGCTGGCCTTTGAAATGGTGTATGGCGTATTGCGGCATGCGTTGACCCTCGACTGGCGTTTGGATCAGATCTCCCGAAAGCCTTTGGCTCGGCTTCCCCTCAATGTAGCCACAATCTTACGTGTCGCGGCCTATCAATTGCTGTATCTGGACCGCGTTCCGGATTCCGCCGCGGTGAACGAGGCCGTGAAACTGACTCGGAAGCAGCCGGGACATGATTGGGGTGGATTGGTGAATGCTATCCTGCGCAACCTGATTCGGCAATCGGACCCACTTCTCCCCGATATTCACATCGATCCCGTTCACGCTCTTTCCATCCGTTATTCTTGTCCCTCGTGGATGGTCGAACGATGGATCAAGACCTTTGGAATTGATCAGGCTGAAGTCCTGTGCCGGAAGACCTTGGAGATTCCCCCCATGACACTGCGGACCAATACCCTGCGTTGTACACGCCAGGGCTTGTTAGATCGTCTCGAGACTGAAGGGGTTCCTGCAAAGGTAACTTCCGTGAGTTCTTTGGGAGTGACACTCGAAAAATGTGGTCACCCGGGGCACCTTTCTGTCGTTCAAGACGGCTGGTGTTATATTGAGGATGAAGCGGGGCAGCTCATTCCTCCTCTGCTTGACCCACAACCCGGTGAACGCATTCTTGAAGCCTGCGCGGCTCCGGGAGGAAAGACGACGCATCTTGCGCAATTGATGCAGAACCAGGGCACGATCATCGCGCTGGACCGTCAACGCGAGCGGCTCATCCGCCTGATCGACAATTGTCAACGCTTAGGTATTGAGATCGTTCAGACATATGAACGTGATGCGGCCACGGATGCACCAACCTCCACACCCACATGTCATGATTCCCCCTCGCCTGTGGCACGCGCTCTTATGGAACCGTTTGATCGTATTCTCGTTGATGCCCCCTGCTCAGGACTAGGTATCTTACGACGACATCCCGAGGGAAAGATGTTGAAACAGTTCTCGACGATTGAACAGTCCCGTCACATACAGCAACAAATATTGGATCGCGTATGCACCCTCTTGAGACCAGGGGGAATCTTGGTCTATAGTGCCTGCTCGATTGAACCGGAGGAAACCACAGAAGTCGTCTCCGCGTTTTGCCAGGAACATCCAGAATTTCAGCCAGAACCCATCACGCCTTGGATGGCCAACGCTGGGCTTTCGCTCGTGACTGACCTTGGCCATTTGTGTACCGCGTTTCAGTCGTTTACCATGGATGGATTCTTTGCATGCCGATTGAAAAAAACAGACGTACAATGACGACTCCCATAATTTCCCCTTCCATTCTTTCCGCCGACTTTGCCCGGTTAGCTGATGCCGTTCAGCAGGCCGAAGTGGCCGGGGCCGACTGGATTCATGTCGATGTGATGGACGGCCATTTCGTGCCGAATCTCACCGTTGGCCCACCCATGGTGGAAGCGCTTCGCAAGGTAACCGCATTGCCCCTGGACGTCCATCTGATGATGACCAATCCTGACGAGTTTATTCCGGAATTTGCTGAGGCGGGAGCTAATATTTTGACTGTGCATGTGGAAACATGCCCTCATCTCCATCGAACTGTTCAATCTATCAAAGAACATGGCATGAAAGCCGGAGTGAGCTTGAACCCTGCCACCTCTGCCACCACAGTAGAACAGATTCTTGGCGAGGTAGATCTGGTGTTGGTGATGTCCGTCAATCCTGGGTTTGGCGGCCAGACATTCATCGATTCGACGTTGGACAAAATACGTCAGATCCGGGCCATGATTTCAGCTTCCAAGAATTCGCCCTATCTGGAAGTCGATGGCGGGATTACGGTGAAGAATGCGGCCTCCGTTCTGAAGGCCGGGGCAAATGTTCTGGTCGCCGGTTCAGCTATTTTCGGCAGCGACAATATGCCTGACACCATTCGACAACTGAGATCAGCCGGTCAGACGGTCATTGTCTAGTAAGCTTCATGAGTTTACCTACCCAGTCCGATAGCCTCCATCCTCTCGAAATTCAGGTCCTCCGAGCCCTCGGAGCAGCCGCGACGGACTCCCTGAAGGATCCTGAATTGGTTCAATCCACTACGCTGGCCTCTTCTCAAATCAGCATGGCCGTTGGTTGGCTGCTAACGAAACAATTGGTGCGGTTGGTCTCTGAAACGACGACCACCTATGTGGCTCTGACCGAAGTGGGCACGCAATTTCAACAGGCCGCTTCGCCACCCGAGTGGATTCTACAAACCGTTCACGCGGCTTCACAGGAAGGCCAAACGACCACGGTCAAAGACCTTCAAGCCACAGGACATTTTCAACCCTCCGAACTGAGCCGGGCTTTCGGCCAGTTAAAGAAAGAAGGTGTGCTGTCCTTAGGGACAGGAGGCTCGCTCCACATGACGGAACAGAAGAGTCCCTCCGTCGAGGCGTTACGATGGTTATTGAATGAGATCCACAAGGGAACCAGACCGTGGGACTCATTTTCCGAGGATCACCAAGCCTTACTTCGACAATACGCCGTGAAGCGTGGCAATACCCAAGAGCCCTTTCGTATCGATGACCATACCGAACGCGCCTATGCCCTCACCCCTGAGGGACGGCATCTGTTACCCAATTTGCGCGAAGACGCGGCAGAAGAAATTTCACAATTGACCCCTGAGCATTTAAAAGACGGCTCCTGGCGGAAGTTTTCCTTTCGCAAATATTCCATTCATCTTCGTCCCCCACGATTAGCCGTAGGCCGACGCCATGCCTATCGCGAGTTTCTGGATACGGTGAAAACAAAATTGACGAGTATGGGCTTTCAAGAAATGCGTGGCGAACTCGTGGAAACGGAGTTTTGGGATATGGATGCCCTCTTTATGCCCCAATTCCATCCGGCTCGCGCCATTCATGATGTGTACTTTGTGAAGGAACCCACCCATGCCAAACGTATTCCCGATCCCTTTCTGAGCCAGGTGGCCGAGACCCATAAAAACGGGGGAATCACGGGATCTAAAGGGTGGCAATATTCTTATGATCCTGAACGCGCCAAGCGCTTGGTCCTGCGCAGTCAAGGTACCGCCGTTTCGGCGCGCACCTTGGCCACTAATCCACCGGTCCCGAGTAAATTTTTTTCCATAGCCCGGTGCTTTCGTTACGACCAAGTGGATGCCACCCATGCCACTGATTTTTTCCAGGTGGAAGGGATCGTCCTCGGGGAGGATATTAACTTTCGCACTTTGTTAGGGTTGCTTAAACTGTTTGCCACCGAAATGGCCCAAGCCAAAGAGATTCGGTTCCTTCCGGCTTATTTTCCGTTTACCGAACCGTCTGTAGAAATGCATGTACGCCACCCTAAGCTTGGTTGGATGGAGCTAGGTGGAGCAGGACTGTTTCGATCTGAAGTCACCGTGCCATTGGGCGTGACTGTACCCGTGATCGCTTGGGGACTAGGTTTGGATCGTATGGCTATGGTGGCCTTAGACATTCAAGATATTCGTGACTTATTTACATCAGACTTAGAAGCCGTGCGCAACATGCGCCGCCAATTTTAGAATTTCATCATGCCCACGATATCCATTTTTCAACAGGATTTTTCTGAGCTGCTCGGGCAATCGGCTTCCATGTCGGACATCGAGCAATGGATGCCATTAGTCAAAGGCGAAGTGAAAGATGTCTCCACTGACACCGGCGAGGTGCGAGTTGAACTGCAAGATACGAATCGTCCGGACCTGTGGTGCGTGGAAGGCATTGCTCGGCAAATTCGCTCCGTGCTGACTGGTGGACTTGAGCCATACGCCTTCTTTTCATCTCGCGGTCGTGCAAAACGGCGAATTCAAGTTATGCAAGGGATGGAGACCGTTCGCCCGTTTGTGGCAGCCTGCGCCTCACTGGGATATCCGATAACCCAAACGGGTTTGGATCAATGTATTCAAACCCAAGAAAAGTTAGCCGATGCCTTTGGACGGAAACGAGAGACGGTCTCTATCGGGCTGTATCGCCTGTCATCCATCGCTTTTCCCGTCACCTATGGCCTGGTGAAACCTGATGAAGTACGGTTTACGCCTTTGGGGTTTGAGGAAAAAATGACACCACATGAAGTCCTGACGCTTCATCCCAAAGGGCTCGAGTATGGAGGCATCGTATCTGGTTGTGAACGACTCCCCCTGCTCTGGGACGCCAATGGGCAGGTGTTGTCTTTTCCGCCTATCATCAATAGTCGGGAATTGGGCGAAGTGCATATTGGCGATACGGATTTACTGGTGGAAGTGACGGGGACCGATCTATCGATGGTGATTTTGGCCTTGAATATCTTTGCCAGCAATCTTGCCGATCGCGGCGCGATGATCGAACCCATCGATATGGTGTATCCGTATGAAACTGCCATGGGAAAAACTCTTAAAACTCCGTGCGATATGGGAGATGCTTATCGAGTATCCTTACATGCCATCGAACAAGCCTTGGGCATGCCACTGGGAATCGAAGCCATTCAAACTGCTCTGGCTTCCTATGGCTATCAAGTCAAAGCCACTCGTCAAACAGTGTCCGTCAAACTGCCTGCGTTCCGGAACGATCTGATGCATATGATGGACGTGGCCGAAGATGTCGCGATCACACGCGGCTATGACTCTTTTTCTCCGATCATGCCCCAGACGTTTACTGTGGGAACTTTATCTGAACAGGAACAGACGAGTGACCGGTTTCGGGATTTATTAGTGGGGTTTGGATTTCAAGAAATGTTTTCCAATATCCTGGCCTCACGACAGGAATTTATCGACCGCATGCGTCTGACGGACACCAAATATGAGTCGCTGGTGGAAGTCGACAATGTCATGTCCCTGACCTATGCCTGCTTACGGCCTTCTATTCTGCCTTGTCTTCTTCGTGTGGAAGCACTATCCCCCCGGGTGTTTTATCCACATCTGTTATTCGAGGCCGGCGAAGTGGCGCGAGTGGATGAGGAAGCGGATATGGGGTCGCGCACCGTGCAGTCCCTGGCTGCGATTAGTGCCCATCCCGGTGCCAACTTTTCCGAAATGCATAGCTACTTGGATTTATTGATGTATTACATGTCCTGGCCCTATGACTTAGAACCCGTGTCCCACCCCTCATTCTTGGATGGTCGGGTTGGACAGATTCGGTGTCAGGGGCAGATGATTGGCTATATCGGGGAGTTTCACCCGGAAGTGTTAGAGGCTTGGCAAATTGCTATGCCGACTTCCGGGTTTGAATTTGAAATGACAGCACCGAAGACTTAAGCGGCGGCCAACTGTCCCTCACCTTGAGTCAGTGTGACAAGGTGTGCAAACCCTTGAGGGTCGTGAATAGCCATTTCCGAGAGCATTTTTCTGTTGATGAGCACGTTGGCCTTTTTCAATCCATTAATGAACTGACTATAGGTCACGCCATGCGCACGAACGGCAGCATTAATTCGAATCACCCACAGCTGGCGGAAATTTCGTTTCCGCTGTTTCCGTCCGGTATAGGCGTAGGCTTGGCCTTTATCGACGGATTCTGTTGCGGTTCTGAATAATTTACTCTTCCCACCAAATTGCCCTTTGGCCAGTTTCAGTCGTTTCTTCCGTCGTTGCCGCGTCTGCGGTCCACCTTTGACTCTTGGCATAACCTCTCTCCTTCATTTCCTAAAAAATTACGTTCGTTCTGCCTGGCTTGTTAAGCAAGCATTCTCCACCTACCCACTACCCCTATTTATAGGGAAGCAACCGAGAGAGCGCATATACGTCGACTTTGTCCACGACTGCAGATTTACCTAACCGCGCTTTCACACGGGGAGCTTTGCTCGTCAAGATATGACGGACTTTGGCTTTTCGGCGTATCCATTTTCCTGAGCCTGACCGTTTAAACCGTTTGCTGGCCCCCGAATGATTTTTTAATTTCAAGCCTGCCATGATCGTGTTCCTTTTTTGTGAATTTGAAATCACTCTCCTGTGGTTTCCCCCGCATTCCTTACTTGGGAGACACCACCATATACAGATTTCTGCCTTCCATGCGGGGAGGACTTTCAATATTCCCTGCGCCCTTTAATTCCTCAATAACCTTTTGAATCGCCTGGAAGCCAAGTTCTCGATTGGCCATTTCACGCCCGCGGAACATAACCGTAACTTTGGTCTTATTCCCATCTTCAAGGAAATCCCGGATTTGCCGGACCTTCGTTTCCATGTCATGCTTGTCTGTGCGCGGACGGAATTTAACTTCCTTAACTTGAGTCGACTTTTGGTTAAGTCGCATCCGATGTTCTTTTTTGCTCTGTTCATACTTAAATTTCCCATGGTCCATAATCCGGCAAACCGGCGGTTCGGCGGTTGGCGCAACTTCGACCAGGTCATAACCCGCGTCCCTCGCTTGCCGGAGGGCCTCAGACGTTTTGAGGATCCCAAGTTGTTCGCCCTCAGCCCCGATCACTCGGACTTCCGGCACTTTAATGAGATGATTTATTCGTTGTTTAGGAGTAGCCACACGCGTCATTCGAAGAGAAAAGACGAATTTTTGACGGCCTCGGGCGTCTCGTCCCGAATAAGCTGTAGAATATCATTCATAGACCGTGTTCCCAGGTTTTTGCCATTTCTCTGGCGGACCGAAACCGTCTCGCTTTCTGCTTCTCGGTCGCCCACCACTAGCATCAGAGGCACCTTCGCCTTTTCCGACTCACGGATTTTAAGGCCAACCTTCTCATTTCGCAAGTCCAAGTTCACCCGACACCCTTGCTCCCGAAGGTTTTTTGAAACTTTTTTGGCATATTCTTCATGTTTTTGGGATATTGGCAGGATCGCGACTTGGACTGGAGCCAGCCAAGTCGGGAAGGCCCCTCCGTAATGTTCGAGGAGAATTCCAAAAAATCGCTCGATTGAGCCCAGCAAGGCCCGATGAATCATGATGGGCTGATGAGTTTTCCCATCTTCACCAATATAGGACAACCCAAATCGTTCAGGATTATTAAAATCGACTTGGACGGTGGAACATTGCCATGACCGTCCAAGAGCATCTTGAATTTTGACATCGATCTTTGGGCCATAAAAGACCCCTTCACCAGGATCTTCTTGATACGCATAGCCCCCATCTTTCAGGGCCGCAGCTAACGCCTGCGTGGCTTGCTCCCATTGCTCCTGAGAGCCCACCGCCTTCTCGGGTCGGGTAGAAAGATACATCTTGAATTCGCTGAAGCCAAATGTTCCTAACATAAAGGTTGTGAATTTCAGAACCTTTCGGACTTCCTCAGCAAGTTGATCTGGGCTACAGAAAATATGGGCATCATCTTGAGTAAACCCTCGAACCCGCATGAGTCCATGAAGGACTCCCGAGCGTTCATACCGATAGACCGTTCCCAGCTCCCCATAGCGAACGGGAAGATCGCGATAACTGCGTAGATGCGATTTATACACCATAATATGAAACGGACAATTCATGGGTTTGAGCTGATATTCGCTCGACTCAACCGGCATGGAAGCAAACATATTTTCCCGGTAAAAGTCCACATGCCCGCTGGTCTTCCACAGATCTAAGCGTGCGACATGCGGGGAATACACCATTTCATAGTTGTTCGCCAAATGTTGGTCTCGCCAAAAATTTTCCACGAGCAGACGAATTTGCGACCCCTTGGGATGCCATAAAATCAACCCTGGGCCGGTTTCATCTTGAATACTGAACAAATCCAGCTCTTTGCCCAATTTTCGATGATCGCGCTTTTTAATTTCTTCAAGATTGTCCAAATGTTTTTTTAAGGCTTCTTCCGAAGGGAAGGAGGTTCCATAAATGCGCTGCAACATGGGATTGCGTTCATCCCCACGCCAGTAGGCTCCCGCACTTGTCAGCAGCTTAAAGGCCTTAATCTGCCCGGTAGAAGGCACATGGGGACCTCGACAGAGGTCGACAAACTCCCCTTGTTTATACATTGAAATCTGTTCGTCTGGAATGCCCTCCAAAATTTCCACTTTGTACGGTTCGCCTTTAGAACGGAAAAAGTCGATCGCCTCCGCTTTGGACATTTCCAGACGCGTCACAGTCAAATTGGAGTCGATGAGCGCTTTGGCCCGTTGTTCAATTTTTTCGAGATCTTCCGGAGTAAAGGGCCGTTCAAACGCGAAATCATAGAAAAACCCTTCTTCGATGGCTGGCCCGATCGTCATTTGAGCAGTGGGAAAACAATCTTTCACCGCCTGGGCCATAATATGCGTACTGCTATGACGATAAATCTCTTTCCCTTCCGACGAATCAAATCCCAATGGCTCAAGCGAGGCATCTTCGTCTAGGGTCGCCACTAAATCGTGTTCAACGCCATTCACCTTGACGGCAAATACCTCCCCTGAGCCTAAACCGCCCAGCTCAGCCAAGGCCTCTTTTGCGGACGTGCCTCTGGGAAAGACCTGAGGGTCTTTTCCAGGAATTGATAGCTGAATCGTGTCCATCATTCTACTAGCCTAAAATCTTGTATCTATCGATTCCTGTGAAGATTAAGAGATCTTCATTCATTTCGACGCAAGAAAAGACACCTCTCCCTCCAAAAGGAAGCCAGATGCCTTCGATAATGTATCGGAAATTGGTAGGCGCGGGCGGTATTGAACCGCCGACCTCTACCGTGTCAAGGTAGCGCTCTCCCCCTGAGCTACGCGCCTATATTCTAAACGACTCATGCTAGTCTGCCAAGGAAGCCATGTCAAGAAATGGCTGATAAATAAAGGGAAAGGGGAAACTCAACGGGCAAGATCTGAAGCAGGCTGCTTACGGTTCCCCAGCGCGGTTTGTTTGGCCCGGCTTACGGAGATGCCTAACTCCGTAATTTTTTTCCGCAAGGTATTCCGATTCAACCCCAAGAGACGAGAGGCCTTAATTTGGTTGCCATGCGTCTCCCGCAAGGCGAGTTCGATGAGCGGCCGCTCAACCGCCCGCATCAGAGTGGGATAGAGATTTTTTCCCGAGCCCACATTCATGGCTCGGACAAAATCACTGATCTTTTTTTCCACATAACTGGCCAGACTAACATCTTTCGGGTCCACGGACGATTCAAAAGCTTCTGACGTCCCCATAATTTGAGGAATCTGATTCAATGTGCGCCAGGCAGGTAGGGGGCCGGCATAGACGAACATTTTCGATAAATTTAAGTGCCCATTGAGTTCCGAAAGATTGGGCAGAACCTTGGAATTCGGTTCGTCTAAAATCACGCCGGAGAAATCTTCGGTCTCCATTGCGGTTTCCAATGACAAACAATCATCCACCACTTTGACCTTGTGTTGAAGATCAGCACCACTCACCCTCAATTTTAAATCAGGATCGTTTGTCAGGAGCGCGAATCGGAGTTGGGGAGCAGATGGATTCATAATGGTGTGGTTTTGGAAAACAACGAACGGCGATTATGTCGAAACGCCCGATTTCTTTCAATTGAGAGAATTGCCTAGGTTGAGCTTCTCAATTTCCTAGACCTAACAAAGGACACAACACCCGCAACAGACACCAAATCACGATGCCGCCAATGACATCCAACAACAATCCGGCTTGCACCATGCGGAGAATCGGCACACGACCTGTGCCATAGACAATGGCATTCGGCGGAGTAGACACCGGCAGAACAAATGCCAGACTCGCCGCCATGCAAGCAGCCAGCACAGGCGGAACCGGAGAAAAATTTGCGGAATGAGAAATGGCAATGAGCACTGGCACCAGCATACTGGTCGCTGCCGTATTCGAAGCCAATTCCGTTAAGACGAGGGCTGTCAAAATAGCCACGCCCATCAAACTCCACACCGATTCAATGCCAAACAAGCCCACCATCCCTTGTCCAATGGTATGGGCCAGTTCTGTCTTTACCATCAATTCGCCAAACGCAATACCGCCGCCAAATAACAAAATCGTGCCCCAATGAATATTGGCCGCCTGCTTCCACGTGAGAGTAAACGTGCCTTGCCGAAGATTTAGGGGCAAAAGAAACAACAGGCCCGACGCAAAAATGGGAACCAATTCTTTCGGAAGATGCTCCCGAACCCATTGCACGAGTTCATCATTTGGCTCTAACCAAATGGACAATAACGCTGGCAGGACCCACAAACATACGGCCAGGAGAAACACGCCAAATGCGTATGACTCTCCACGCGTCCAGGGCGTAGAAAGAGACTTCGTCACCGAAAAGGAAAAATGGTCGTTTGATGCCAGGAAAGACGGGGCATACAACCAATGCAACACAAAAAACATCACCAGAAGCATCACGCCGGCCACTGGCAAACCCATTAACATCCACTGATCAAAGGAAATGGTGATATGCGCTTGCTCGGCAAGGAGCCCAATGCCGATCAAATTAGGTGGCGTGCCAATTAACGTCGCCACACCGCCAATGCCCGCTCCATAGGCTAAACACAGCAAAAATCCCGTTTCGAATTTGCCTAGATCTTTTCCGCTCTGTCGCAGTGCATTCAACACCCCCAATGCAATAGGGAGCATGACCGCCGTGGCGGCCGTGTTGCTGATCCACATCGACATGCCCGCTACAGCCAAACTTAGCGCCATCATGATTCGAATCGGGTTGCTGCCCACCCATTTCCGGGAAAGGAGCCACCGGCCAAATCGTCGATCTAACCCGTGCACGGTCAACGCTTCCGAAATAAAAAAACTCCCGATAAACAAGAAAATGATGGGATGGGAAAAGGCTGCAAACACCGATTTCATCGTTCCCAACCCAGTCAAGACACACAGACCACAGCCCAATAAGGCCGTAACGGGCAAGGGAATGGGCTCCGTAATCCACATCACCACCACCCACGTCAAAATCGCCCCTAGGGTTCGAGCTGAATCAGAAAGCGATTCCGGAAGAAACACAAACATGAGCGCGGCCAGAATCGGTGCTGCCAACAATCCCAAAAGATGAGGGGAAGGTCGTATGGAGGTTTGAGGAGGAGAAGAATTCATATAGGAAATGAAATTGAAAGCCTACCTTTTAGTCTGAGTGAAAAGGAATGCCGCAAAACCCACCGAATGTAGCAAGGATAATACAACAGTTGAAAGATTACAGAAGCTCACGCTGTCCATAGTATCTTTTTGAAAAACCATTATTGCTAATCAATTTTGAAATTGGTGTTCCCGGCTAAATTTATGTTGTTTTTCTCTAAATTCGATAAGATGTAGCATCACGTAGACAGCACTGGAGGCATTCAATGGAGAATACATTGGTCAATCAATTATTTCCCCGTCTGTATGAGATCTACGCTCTGAACGACCAACAGCACCCACACAATTGTCTCTATGGATTAAGTGATTTGATCCCGGAAAGTAATCGTAACTGGCTCTATGAATATTATGAAAACGTATTTCAATAAATTGATCAGGACAATTGGGAAGTGTTCAAAGCAAAACTTTCAGAGAAGGTGCTTGGGATACGTTCGGTGGCTCAGATACGCATCATTGGTTAAAGCGATAAGGAAAAGCACTCCCATATTTATCAAAAATATCAGGGATTGATTATTTTAACGAGGTGCATGGCTATATTTACCTCAAAGAGAAAAAGTGTTGCGAGAAAGTGACCTTTCTTCAAGAAATGAATACACCACACAAAAAAACCCCTGGCTTAAAGGGCATCAAGGGAAGCTCCACCATAGTTCTGGACGTAAAGACCATTAATACAAGCGATGATTTACAGGCATATTTTGAGCGTGTGGTGAGAGATAATCAAAAGACCCTTGATGAAAAATCATTAGACCTGGATTACCCGAGGCCAGAGAAAGATATGCTTAGCGGACTAGAAAATAAAATCAAGATTCATGTCGAACACGTTAAAGGTCAGATGGCTGATTTCCCAGGTGCTCAGAAAATTGTGCTTTTTGTCATGGATTGAGATGGTCCGAATTTACGTGATGGCCTGAAGAAGAAACTTAAAGAGGTTGAGGAGGGGAATGAAGAAATCCAGATAGTGGCAGGACTACAGAGCCTGTGGAGACCACAGAATAAAGGGTTCGAATAGTTTTACGATAAATGATCTTGCCTAAAAATCTCTTCTCCTTTCCTCTATAAAGGTTGGCAGTTTATTCCTTTTTTCTGTTTTCTTCGTATTCTCTTCCTTTTGTGAAAACCGTTCCGCGACCTCTAGAAAATGAAAGCTACAAAAAATGGAAAAGAATTAGGCAGTTCGTTGGAGGGTTCCTTTTGGACGGCCACGGGGGCGGAGTGTGCTTTCGAGGTTGAGTTGGCGGGTCATGCGTTGCACCCAGGCTTCCTGGCCAAAGGGTCTCCCACGTTGGACACACTGTCGAATCGCCTCCAACTCTTCCACTTTTTGCGGGTCGTTTGTCCTTTTTACCCATTGCCGAGGGCGCACCACCGGCCAGGCTTCTAACCACTGGCTTTGTTTGGGTCCTTGGGTTCGGTGCCACAAACTTGACCATTGCCAATTCTCAGCACGCTTCACCAGTTTGGCCCGCAAGGCGTTTCCCTCCACATAGCGGCAGACGGCCAAGAAATGCTCGTCGGGTTGAACGGGAAATGATTTAAATCGACCTTGGTACAAATGCCCGCTTCCCACTGACTGATGTTGCGCATGCCAACGTTGCGTGTGAGTCAGGGTAGAGTAGAGCACTGGTGTTCACCTGGAGTTGCTCTCGAACGTTTCGACGCACGCGCCTACTCCGGACCACAGCAAATAGGGGATACCCCAGCGCCCCCTCATCAAACCGTGCATATGGTTTTCCCATACACGGCTTTCCGATGTTCTTCCTCAGAAGGCATGCGCCCG
>JBBDSY010000043.1:0-7910 GCA_040904705.1 Nitrospirales bacterium
CCTTTGGTCACAAATTGTAGCGTAACACCCTGTCCGAATTCCTAGGACCACCTCTAGAAGCTTGGGTTTGCAGATGCGAGTCTCAATTCAAATTATCAACTTCTTCCTTTAATTTACCTGGTTTTTCACAACAAATATGACTCAAGATGGGTTGCATCGACGGATACAAAAATCAAGACCTGCAGAGAAGTGATGCGCAAGTGGTTATGTGTTACAACGCTCGCACGAACCCGTTTTTCTGACACTACGCTACGCATTATTAGAGAACAGTTTGATCCGATTACAGCAGAGTTTCCTGCGAAGCGCATCGTAGACGCCTTCATAGGATTGCCTCAAAATATGACCCTCGATGACGAACGTCTCGAATTTATACTGAACACCCAAAAGGATCACGCGAATGCATTTGCAATTTTGTCATTGCTCTATCCGACTCTAGATTATGCGAATGGTGATTTCCATAAAGATCATCTGCATCCGCAGTCTTGGTTTACAGTGGGTGAGCTTAAAAGACGTGGTATATCAGAGACAATTATTGATCAATACACGAATCCAGAAAATTGGAATGGTATATCCAATTTAGCGATGCTAGACAGCAATGAAAATAAAAGAAAAAGTGATAAGGCATTACGGCAGTGGGTAAAAGAAATGGCAATAGAGCTTCATATGACTGAAGCGGAGTTCTGTGCAAAAAGATACATTCCAACTCGGTTGGATTTTTCTGATTTCCCAGAATTTATCATGGAGCGTAGGAAATTGCTTTGTGACGTCCTAAAGGCCCAAAGCAGTTTTTGACGCTCGGATCAGAGATGTCGGCGGCATATGGCCACCTAACAAAGGCAGGCGGCGGACGGGGTGCTGACAGCGCTTGCAGGGTGGTGCTGGCTCGACGTGCCGGAGGGCGCGGGATGAGGGGGCAGCGGATGCTGGGCCAATGGGCATGACAGGGCCGTAGTCGCTCGATGTGAGCGAGAGGGCTCATGAATAAGAGGATGTTCGCTTGAGCAATGATCTGGAATTGGTAAGACAAGGCATAGACGAATTGATCAAAAGAGTCGAAGCAAATCCACTTACCTACTTTGGGGAGTCAGACCTACAATCAGAGCTGTTCGCCGTCCTGCTGAACTCCTTCGGAGATAAAGAGCGGATAGGGCATGTCTTTGTTTGGGGCACAGATGATCCACAACCGCTTACGCCTTATCTGTCGCGGCGATTGCATTCGGAACTCTTATTGCCAGAGGGCCGAATTGACATTGCCATCCTCGATCTCTCGAAGGTACGCGTAGGAATCAACTCTAAGGGGCGTTTCGGCTATGTCCAACTTGAACCAGGTGAGCATATTTTCATCGAAATGAAAGCTTCCCGGACGAACCGGAGTAGTGTGGGGTCAAAGAACCAATGGATCCAGGTCATTCGTGAAGATATCGAAAGGCTTTCCGCATATCCTCACCCGGGCGTTGTTTTGTGCTTTGATTTCAACAAGCTGCTCAATGAAAATGAAGTTATTGACCTTACAAGGTTCACACCACAGAATGTTCAACTTCGTTATGTTCAAGACCATCACGGAGATTGTTATCTTGCACAGGGGCTGACCTAACCACCCCCCTCCAGGTGACGCGGCCCCTGTTGCGGTTCAGGATAAAAGTGAACAGTCCCGTTTGGGGCCGCGCTCCTGAGCGGGCAGAGTTACCACTCATCTTCTCCTGATTATTTTCTGAATTTGTGAGACAATATTCCCGTGGAGAACCCGTTTCAATATCATTTTGAGTGGGATCCAGGTAAAGCCCGGCAAAACGAGAAAAAACATGGTGTCACGTTTGAACGCGCAGCTTCCATCTTTCTTGATCCGCAAGCTTTATCTCTATTTGACGAGGGGCATAGTCAGGGGGAAGACCGGTGGATCACCCTCGGACTTGATCGGACAGGGGTGCTACTGGTCGTCTGCCACACTTATCGCGAAGAAACAGAAACCCTTGGGCGGATACGGATTATCTCGGCGCGGAAGCCGACAAAGAATGAGGCTAACCATTATGGGAGGGACTAAACGATGAAACGTGAATATGACTTTTCCAAAGCTGAGCGAGGCAAGTTTTTCAAAGAGAGCGCGGAACTTCGACTGCCCATTTACCTTGAGACCAAACTACAACACCAGCTTGAACGTCTTTCCCAGAAAACCGGTAAGGATGTTGGAGACATGGTTAATGAGCTGGTAAAGAAGGAAGTTGAGTTAATCCAAGGGTTCCTCCTATAAAAAATGCTTGGGAGTCAGTTGGCCTCCCCACGACTGTTTCGGATGCCTGCCATCAACTCGTTCATGAGCCATTGCAGAAATTTGTCATTCGGAGTACCGTTCTCCAGAAACCATTCATGAATGGTTTCACGTTCAAAGGGATTTTCCGGATACCAGCAGAGCTCTTTACTCTCATCCTACGTCCCTTCTATCCTTTCAGACGCTACCACCACGTCCCGCTTCCGAACCCACTTGACCGCAAGTACCCCAGCACGCCACAGAATTGGCGCCGGCATGGACGAATTGCTGATGCAGGAAGCTATCGGAGACGCCGTAGCGGGGATCGGGCTCACGAATTCAATGAAGTAGTATTAAACTGATCCGCATAGGATGCCGTCATAAATAGACCCGTGGTCGAAAATCATTGAATAAAAATTGTTTTAGACGTATTCTTCAAAACAATCGAATTCGGGTTATACAGACAGAAAATGGAAGATCCGACTGTTATGCGGATCCGCCTTAACATTGTTGGTCAGAGGTAAATTTGAATAACGCAGAGCGAATATATTCTGAGCTGAAATCAGAAAATGCAAACATCTGGTATATAGCTGATAAATTCGGTTCAAAGGTAATGATCAAAGCACCCGAGATTTCATTAAAAGCGATATTGCGGGGCTGCAGGTTATCTTTCATTTTTGGTGGAGACGATATTACAGAGACCATATTCTTTCATGCTGGAATTAAGATTTATGATGATGTGCAACAGCCGCTGATTGTGACAGGCATACTAAGATATAGAGATGAGCATAGTTCATTGGAAACGATATTGAAGAATAAATCGACTCCCTTACAGCTTTTCAATGAACTCGATGTGTGTGTCGCTACCGGCAAAATCACAATCAAAAAAGAAGAAGCGCAACGAATCTTATCACTGTTAGGTGAAATTGACAGTTTGTATAGTGGCGAGTTTAAACAAAGTACTATCGCCTCCTTAGATCGTTTTGATGAATCTATAAACAAAGCACATGACGGAAATTCTACTCTAATAATCCATGTAGACGAAATAAATCCCAATATTTCCGATTGGGTAACTATGAACAACCATTTTTGTGGTGAAAGAGAACATTACCAGATAAATATCGATAGTGCCGATGAGGGTTTTATTTTAGAAGGTCAGATTTGGTACTCGCTTGATTCAGCTTTTGGCAATCATCTGTATAAAGGCCCTCAAATCAATAAAAATGGAAAACAACGCGAGCTAACAGATGTTCTAGCCTATTATGAATTAGGTCTCTTTCTAATAGAGTCAAAAACAGCGGCTGTCTTTTCCGCGCAAGAGAACAAATCCGTTGAAAAGAAGATTGCAAGCATTCAAAAGCAGATAATTAAAGGGATCAACCAAGTTGTTGGAGCCTGTAAAGCGCTGAAAGATAATTACACAGTATATGATTCACGCGGTCTGGCACTTGAGCTGAACAGGAAGACGATTCCTCATTGCATAGTACTTGTCTCAGAAATATTGCATTCAGGTGATTGGACTAACATTGATAAACGCATGATAGATGCCGCAAAGAAGAATAACATATTTCTTCACGTTATGGACCTAGCAGAATTTATCCTAATTCTGAAAGCCAGTTCAGGGAAGAAAGAAGTATTTGATTACAATTTAATGAAGCGGTTTGAACAATGGGTCCAACATAAAACTATACATATGCGTAGTAGAGTGAGGACTGATTCAAATTAGATTATGTTCCAACCTGCGCCTCCACAGGGACGCGCCAAAAGGCGGCGTGTGATGCGCGTGTTAGACTCATGGATGCGACGCTGGGCGTGGTTCAACGTTTGTCCATCGCCTCCTTCAGCGAGACCACGTCCCTATGGGTAGTGAGATGGCACACCGAGCATGACGGCCGTGAATCCGCTGCTTCTGTTGGCGTCACGGTCCTGTTGCCGCGTCGTTCAGCCAACACAAAGCGATCCTGAGCCTGCGGGTTTGATCAGCATCCTAGGTCAGGGCAGGACACGGATAAGCCGATGGCGGCTGGACTTCTTGGAGATCCCCCGCCCACCGTACGGTCGGCCCAACCAGAGCGAGGTGACGCCCACGTGCAAGCGAACCCCCTTCCAGAAGATCATCTGGCACGTTCCGACTTTGTTCGGGAACTCGTGCAGCACCCCCGCTACAACGATGTCATGCCGGCTGAATTCTCAGCCGAAACCCCAAGGACGATCGTGCAATTCTGGGACGACGTAAATCAACTGCCACCGGACGTCAGGGAGTGCATCCAGTCATGGCAGAAGCTCGACACGCATGGCTTCGAGTTGCTCCTTTTCGACGATGACAGCGCAAGTGCCTTTATTGCGCGGAAGTTAGGTCCACGCTATGAAGCGGCCTACAGCAATTGCTATCACCCGGCAATGCGGTCGGACTACTTTCGTCTTTGCTACATCCTCACCGAGGGAGGCTGCTATCTGGATGCCGACGATGTGTATCGTGGGTGTACGATTGACCATCTATTTGGCGACGGTCGCTTGAGGATTCAACCTCTATGCTACGACATCTCGACGAACCAAATGATATCGCCTTCAGTCTTCACGGAGCTGGGAGCAACCGCTTCATCATGGATCTTCTACTTCAATAATAACCCGCTGCTCGCGGCGCGCGGGCACCCCATCGTAGAGAGGGCGCTCGCAAGAGCCACCGAAGCCCTTGAGCGACCCGTATCAGGTGAGTTGCCGGAAATCCAATCCACCACGGGGCCCGGAAACCTCACGAAATCGGTCTTCGATCTTGCGACTGAACACGGCGAGATTAAAGACAGCTTGGTCGTGCTGTATGGCTGGGAAGATGTCGCAACCACCAGGTGGCCGCTCAGCTACAGGCGCGACATGAGGAACTGGAGGCACTCGAACCAGCGAGAGTATCGAAGATGTATGGGCGGGGGTGCGAAGGGTCGCGGTGAATGAATCTATCAAATCGCCTGGCCGCACCTACAAAGCTGCTCCATAACATTGGCTCGAAGTGTCGGAGACTGCTGCCTCGGCAGCAGTCCGATACATTCGGATCATCAACCGAGCCGGAACCACACAGGATTGGCCGGGTCTATGTCATCAACCTTGATCGACAACCTGACCGATGGACCGAGGTGCGTCGGGAACTCGACCGAGTGTTGGATTCGTCGCGCGCTGCACTCACGAAGCGGACCGTCAGATACCCTGCCGTCGATGCCAGGAGCTTCGCACAGCCGCCCCTTGAGGGGGAAGACGTGGATGCTTTCTATACCCTCGGGGACCAGCTCTACGTGGAGCCCCAACCCCGCGCCCTGCCGGACCGACTAGAGCTCGATCGCCCGATTCGAATGAGTCAACCCGAAATAGCCGTGGCGCGCTCACACATCGGCGTTTGGCGCCAAATCGCTTCAGGCGGACATGCATACGCCCTCGTTCTCGAGGACGATGTCTGGTTCCAACGAGGATTTGCTCGATATCTCGATCGGGCGTGGGCAGAGATGGACGGCAAAGGCCGCGGCACCGAGCGCTTCGACATTCTTTACTTGTCATACAAAGAAGTGAAGCACGGGGCACAGAAGACCCTCCTTTCCCGCAGCGTCTTCCGGCCGGTGCGAGGGCTCTGGTACCTGTCCGGATATGTTCTCTCACGCGAGGGTGCAACGAAACTACTTACTCTCTTGCCTTGTCAGGGGCCCGTGGACCTCTGGATTAATCACCAGTTCGGAGCACTTGATGTGCGGGCAACTAAGCGGTCTATCATCAGTCAACGACGCAATGGTGATTCCACCAACTCCTATTCCGTCCTCCCCATACTGACGAAGATTGGAGTTCTCGACAGAGAGGGCGAGTCGCTCTTTCGGATTCGCCCACAGGAGCGGCCCGTCTTCGCATTCGGACCTGAAGGGTCCGGGCTCTCGTCACTTGCGATGGCCCTCTCAATGCTCGGGTATAGGTGCTGCAGTGATCTTCAGGACCTTCCAGCGATGGAACTTGAGCGTCTTCTCGCGGGACAGCCCGATCGGGTTTTCGACGCCTACGTGAACATCGGGTCTCTGCAGGCGAAGGCAGGGACGCTATGTGAGCGATACCCCCGGGCAAGGTTCATCATCACAAGGAGCCAAGACGAGAGTTCGGACGACAGGGCGTTGGACATTGTGGAGCGTTTGAACGGTCGGAATGTTGCTCTGTTGCCCGTGGAGGCTCCCAGTAAGTGGAAGGTAGTCTGCGAGCACCTGAGGTGCCCCCCGCCCGCTAGTCCTTTCCCGGAGATTGCCGATGTTCGTCAGCGGCCGCTGGTTGTGAGCGTGGGACCTAGTTCGGTCACAGCCGGAAAGGACGCTAAGCGTGATAGTTCGCCGTGGGTGGTGGAATCCCGTTGGGGATGGAGAGGAATTCGATCGGTTCCAGCAGTCATAATGTCGACGAGAATCGGAACCCACGTGAATTTCAATAGCCTTTTAGAGAATCTGGAAAAGAAGCTCTGGCTCCTGAGGAATGACACCTTTGCGGGGAACCTGGCGCTGTTTCGTCCCTCGAACGTTGAGTTGTGTGAGGGGATTGGGGCTCTGCTCACAGTGAAGAGAGAATCACTAGGTGTTCGGGACTATAGTGCAGCTTGCATTTCGAGTCGTGACCGCTTCCTTTTTGGAAGGTTTGAGGCCCAAATGCAGGCAACGAAGGTGCCAGGGATCGTCACTGGATTCTTTCTGCATCGCGACTCGCCACGGCAAGAGATCGATTTCGAGATCGTGGGAAAGCGGTCAGACCGTCTCCTAGTCAATGTGTTCTACAATCCTGGTGGCGAAGGGGCTAGGTTCGACTACGGGTATAGGGGCTCACCAAGTGTCATTGAGCTTGGCTTCGACGCGTCAGAGTCCCTGCATCGGTATGCCATCGAATGGGGTCCGGGTCAGATCCGGTGGCTGGTTGATGATCAGCTGATTCACGAGCGCGCTGACTGGGATCCGACACCGATTCCTCAACTTCCAATGACCCTGCATGTCAACGCTTGGCCATCTCGCTCGCGGAAGTTGGCTGGGCGAATTGCCGGCCGACGACTCCCCGCGACCGCAGTGGCAAGATTGATTTCCGTGGAGGCGAGTTTGGCTGGCGACTAGGGAGTGTGGTTCGTGTGGGTGTGTTGTGGTGGGCCAGAGCCTAACAACCGGTTGCAGTAGACGTTCCGCTGCGCGGCCCGCCGCTGAACGGGAGCGTTATACACATGAACCTACACTCCGGTCACTTGCTGAAGTCTGGGGAGATCGAATGAAGGTGATATATAAGATCACGTACCCAAACGGCAAAATCTATGTCGGAAAAGATCTCACGGACAGAATCAACTACTTTGGGAGTGCTGATGGCACCCTCATCGAAAAGGACTTCACACGGGAGCAGAGGCGCAACTTCACAATCCGAAGGGAAATCCGCTGGCAGTCTGAAACCGCCTCCGATGCGGAAGTGAATCGAAAGGAAGTTGAGTTCATTCGTGCACACAGATCGAACGACCCCGCCATCGGCTACAACCGATGGCCGAAGTTCTTCAATGAATGATCCAAAACCTCGAAATTGCAAACCGGCCACATAACTTGCCTCAACACCAGCCCTACTGCTCGGCCCCCCCTGTGTGTCAACCTGGACCCATACACTCGCTGTTTGGGATAACATAGATTTC
>JBBDSY010000044.1:0-6916 GCA_040904705.1 Nitrospirales bacterium
GCGGCAACAGATAGGCTCGGCCTACGGGATGCTGAATCCTGCTCTCTACTCTACCTGAATAAACCCGGCAAAATAATCTTCGGACAGTTCGGAATTGTCGGTAACCCCCCTGACGTCCGAGAAGACGCCGTCTTTGTTAATTTCCTCGGTGGTTTTCAGACGACTGCGATCTCGAAGCCTGAAGGTTCCGCCCACTTTAACAAGCTGGCGGAAGCCCATGGTCACAGGCGCCGTCAGTTTTGTTGAAAGGGTCCAAAAACGATCTTCCTTCGTCTCATCTTTCAACTCGATCTTGTCGAATGCCAGTGCGCTGCCGGCTTCCTTGAATTTGGTCTTTTCGCCGTCTTTGAATTCGTCGGTCTTGTAATACCCGCCGACGGATTCAAGAAGAATCTCTTTGGGAAACAAATGGCGATGAGAAAGACCGAATCCGGTAGTCCGGAGATTGCGAGCCTCGTCGTTGAGTTCCTGTTCCTGGTTGCTGGCCGCCGGTTTATTCGGATCGGTGACCATTTTAGGTCTATCCAGGCTTTCATCCGTAATACTGAGAAACGTCGGTTTGAGGTGAACCTCCCCCGCCGGATAGAAAAAACCGAGGTCGAGCGACACGTTTGTGGAAACCTGTTTTTTCGTTTCCTGCTCGCGCTCCTCTTTTCCGTCTGCGATTGGGGAGAAGGTTTTCGTGGTCGATCTGAACAGGGTCTGGTCCAGATGGTCGGCCGTGGCCATGATGCCGAACCAATCTCCGTCTCCGAACCGGCTGCCGTATGCGAGACTGCCGTTCACCAGGTCCCCGTTAAGCCCGTTCCTTCCCCCATAACCGATACGGCCCGCGGTGAAGGGATCTTTGGGAATGGGTCTGGTGGTCACATCCACCCGTCCGGCCAGACCGTCACTTTCATATTCGGCGGTGGGGTTACGAATTATTTTGACAGAATCAACCAGGAACGAAGGAATGCGGTTTGCTTCAATCTCTCGATTCCTTCCTGAACCGGGAAGTTGTATGCCGTCAAGTTGAAGCCGATTGAACTCTTGTCCCAACCCTCGCAACCGGATCTGGCGGTTTTCCCCGGCCGGTCCTCCCATGAACACGCCGGGTTGCCGTTGAATGACGTCGCCCAATCGCCGATTGCTCCGAATCTCGATATCTTTTCGAATGACTTCCGTTTGCGGAACCGGATCGGCCAGGCGCTTGGCCTCTTTGGACTTTTCTTTGACGACAAGTGTTTTGAGCTTGAATTGGTTGAGCGTCTCATCCGACAGAAGTTGTTCTTCCTCAGGTACGGTTTCGGGCGTAGACTGGGCGTGTGTCGGTTGTAGTGGCCAGCATGCCAGGCCTGCCACCATGACTGAAAGAACAAATCTGCCCGAACCGAATGTGGCAGCATTCATATCGTGTTCATCCTCCTCGAGCGCAATTAGAAAATGATTATGAAAACCAATATCGTTATGGAAATATATAAATTCCTGTTTCAAGAAACCATGTTCGAAGGCCGCCACATGCATGTTCATCCGTATCGGCTTCTTGAGGAATGACACTTTTTCCCTACCGGTCGATTGTCAGGATCGAAAAATGAAATAGGTGGCCCCGAGGAGACACAACCCCGCCCAGAGATAATCCAATTTAAGCGGCAGGTCCATATAGAACACCATGAACGGAACGAACACGCTCAACGTGATAATTTCCTGGATGATTTTCAGTTGCGGAAGGGTCATCACCCCGAAGCCGATCCGATTGGCCGGAACCTGCAGGAGATATTCGAACAAGGCCAGACCCCAACTGAAGAGGGCCGCCAGATACCAGGGTTTCGCGCCAAGTTCCTTGAGGTGGGCGTACCAGGCAAAGGTCATGAAAACATTGGAAAAAATCAGGAGGATGATGGTTTGGAGATGGGGTATCATCTGCGTTCCTTTGCGTTCCTATATATCCAGAGAAGGGGGTGGGGGAATGGGGCGTTCCGTTGCCTGCCATCTCTGTTGAATGTGTCGAACGATGGGCTCAATCGTGAGCAGAAGAATTGGGAGGGCAAGCAATGACACCGGCCACAACGCCGTGAGGGGAACCGGCTGTACGCCCGACGAAAAACGATCCACCAAGGCCCCAATAAGCGGGGCCCACAAGGCGGCGGCGAGGCCCTTGCCCTGTGCTTCCAGACTCAGAGTCGTGGCGGCATGCGATTCCTGTCCGTCACGATCGAAACGTCCGACATGAATGGGCCGCCACATGTTTTTGGCGATGGCCAAGCCGATAAAGCCGAAGACGGTCAGCCAGACCCACCCCAGTGCCAAGGCGGCACCCAGAAGGACATAGAGAACAAGATGGACATGAACCAGGAAGCGAGCTGCCGGTTCGGTGTCGGTATAGAAGGCCTCAAGCCGATGGGCCTGACGGCTGGCGACACTTGTCGCCAGGAACAGACATGTCGACACCACCCCGACAATCAGGCCGGTTCGTTGTTGGCCGTTCAGGCCGATGGCCATCGGAAGGCCCATTGCCAGCGTCTGTAGCACCGGTTGAATATAATCCTTGCCGACCTTATAGCCTCCCTCCACGGTGAGACTTTCCACCACCAGTCGTCGAAGAGGACCTTGTCGTATGACCGTTTTCATGGCTTGTCCGAGGTGTCTCCATGCCGCCAGCCAGGCAGCTCCTATGCCGGATAAACGAGTGGAGTCGAGCGTTCCCGGATAAGTGGCCACGTTGAGCAAATTGACAAACGCGGGAACCGCACTGATGAGAAACACTGACGAATAGTCGAATCCCCATACGATGATTCCGCCTGCCAGGAAAGCCGAGCAGGCCGATCCGAGTTGCGAATAGGATCGGGTGTACCCATAGACCCTTGTCCGTTCTTGGGTTCGTCCCTCCCGGCGAAGCCAGGCGTAAATAAAGGCCTTGTGTGTTCCGCTCCTGAAGGCGTCGCCGGCGCCGAAGATGAGCATGCCGACCGCCATCATCCACCAATCGTGAGCCAAGCCAAGAATCAGATAGGCTGCCATATAGGCAGTCATACTGAAGACCAGACACCGTTTACGGCCGAACGAATCGGCCACAGCGCCAGACGGGACCTCCAGCACGTTGAGGGTGATCTCCCTGACGGCAATCAAGCCGCCGATGGCAAAAAAATCCAGACCACGTTCGAGCAGCGCCAAGATCAGAAACGGCTCGAACAAGCGGAGATTTTTTAAAAATCCATAAAGGGAAAATCGAAAGATCAAAGCCAAACCCTTTTCGGCGACCCGTGCAAATGGAAACACACTTCAGAATCACTATTCGGAGACGCGGAATCCCTGGATCGTCTTCATGGGCAGTCCTGTAGGGAAATCCGGTGCACAGACCGCCGGTCGGTTCCCAGAATGGTCCCATCTCCGAGGACGGTGGCGTGCTTGATCGGTGCGGCGGTCGGCCAAGAGGGAATCTCCTTCCAACCGGTGGACGGGCTCCCTTGCCAGGCCTGACGACTCGTATACAGCAACAGCCGATCGGCCAACCCATAGATGGCAAACGGTTGATTGGTAGGGACGGAAGCGGCTGACGCCGACCCATCATCCTTGATCTCGTAGAGGGCTTCTTCGGACGCCGCATACAGAAAGCCATTGAGAACAGCCAGAGCCTCGCAGGCCCGAGACATTGTCGTCAGATGGCGTCCGTTTCCGTTCGCAGGATTGACTTCGATAAGCTCGCCTTTGGCTGTGGCGGCGATGACTAAGCCATTGCGTACAATCAGTGCCGAGATGGGAACGTGGCCGGCAATCAGAAGGTAGTGCCCGGGCTTTCCCTCGGATAGTGGAGAGGAAAAGCACCCCGCCTTGCTTCCCAGAACCAGGTATTCCCCGCAACGAACGGCTGCCGTGAATTCGTTGAAATGGTGGGGATAGGTGTTAAGTTTAACGTGACGCCACTGTCTGCCTCCGTCCCGACTCACCATGAGACCGCGTTGACAAACCATATAATGAATGCCGTTGCCGGCCGAAACCAGGCCTTCAGCGTCCAGGTGCAACCAGTCGCCTGTACACGGTTGCCACGTCAATCCACCATCTTCGCTTCGGTGCGTGTTGAAGGAGGTGGTGGCCACGACTGTTTGGCCTTCGAGTGCCCAGAGTTTTTTGATCTTGGCCGAGCGGGAGGACACGGGAAGGGAGGAGAAGCAATCCGTGAGACGCCGCGTCGCTAATTCTACATGCCAGGCGCCTTGTTCGCCGGCGATGGTGAATTCATTGTCGCCCAAGGCCAGGTGCTCGGCATCGGCAAACCACGGATGTGACACCGCCACTTCCAAGCCATTCGGGCACGTCAGGATCAGCTTGGGACCATCCAAAACCGCCACCGTGCCATCCGGGTAAATCATTCCCGCCTGGATCGGTTGTTTATGCAGCCGTTTCAGGGGTCGATCATGCTCGATCAACCCGCACCATCGGGTAATCGCGCGGTTGCCGCGAACGATGTGCACCTGGTCGTGGTAGGGTCGAATCCAGTCGAGAATCCAGGACCGACCTTCGTCCATGGACGTCAGCACGGCCGGCTGGTCGCCGGGGCCGTGTTTCTTGATGTAGGCATGAAAGGCTCCATCCGCATCGCGATCAATGGCATGAATTTCCGCGGAACCGTCATAACCAGCTTCCGGCCAACACTGAATCCAGGATTCTCCTGTCCAACGAAATAGCCCGTGTGTCCCTCCGGCAAGCAACAGACCTTGCCCCCATACGGCTCTGACGTGGAGCCCTGCGGGTGGTGGCAGGGCGAATCCTGGTCCGTCCTGCGAATCGCTATAGTGAATCCGGTCACGCCGTTCGTCTCCGTTCACACGCTCGAACGCGACGAACGCCTGACCGTCAGCCGGGCCGATGGCGACAATATCTTTCCCCTCCCATCCGGGGATGGCGTTCGCATGACCGGTTGCTCCGAGGCGGTACATGCCCTGAGCCGTCGCTAAAAAGACGCCATGTTCCCGTTGGAGAAGGCCTCTGACTTCGGGACGGGCGTGAGTAAACAAATCGTTCAGTTCGGTGACTGTGGGTACTTCCATAACACTGAGTCCATTCTGGTTGTGGGGAAATATCAAAAAAACGGCTGTCCGCCTGACACGCCCTGTTCCGATTTGGGGCAGGTTCGCTGCTCTGGAGGCGCCATCCATGCAGTTGCTAGTGACCGGCGTGGGGTTGTCTTGAATGCCCTGTTCTTTCTGTTATGGATTTCTCTTTACACGCATGAATCAACAAGCACCTGTTGGGTAAAAACGGCACGGTCATATCCAGCCTTAGGTACGCGTGACAGTTGGAGAGGGGGCGTCCATAGGGCGTAAGGTACGGCACACTCCCGGCCAACCCTCTCGAATCTTGTTATGAACTTTGGCAACCTCTGCTAGAGGTTTGGCCAAAAGACTCACATTCACCAGGAAAAGCCCGACTTCACCGGCCGTCACTTCCGGCGGCACGACGGCCCACACCCCTGAAACCGAAATCAACAAGACCATCACAATTCCGAGCCAACGGGCAAATTCCGCCGTGGTTTCCGAACATTGCTTCCAGACCTCGAACAAGACCCGATTGCGATAGAAATTTTCCTGCTGGACGTAAAGATCTGCCCGGTCTCCGGAGGCCACGGCGGAACCCACGGCGGCGACAAAACGGAGGACACGCAAACTGGCATTTTGGATCAAACCGCCAAAAAACAGTGCCGCGATAAATGGCGGAGAGGCCGCCAGCAATAAGGCGGGCAACCACTCTGGAGCCAGAGAGAGCTGCCAGATGACCACTGCCGGTAGGCCGATCACAACGGTCCAGAGTTCTTTTTGAAACAAGTCCAGCACTTTCCTTGCGCTCTCACAATCGTTCATCGCCCGGGCCACCTGCTCGCCCGGACAACGCTGGCCGCGCCGATCGAACCAGGTGCGCTGCAATTCGATAAACAGGCGATCGTCTAACATACGATTGGATATTTTCTCGGCCAAATGCAGCAGGCCCAACCCCACGAAGACCGCGACGGCGATCCACACGTAGGGCAAAAGGTCCTCGATCGGGAAGGTGGCTTCCCCTTCGGTGATTCCGTTCAGCACATTCTTGGCGATCCAGGCCTGCGCGGGCTCCAAAGCCGGCGTGATCATGTTGGGCAAAATAGCCGCGGTCAGCAGCCACGGATGGCGGAACATGATCCCCATCAATTCCATGAACAATTGGCGTCGGGTGGTCCAAGAATGCAGAGAGGAGGCCGTTGCAGAATTAAAAAGATTCATCTCGTGTAGCATGTGATCTCGTGTGCCTTCAACAAATTTGTCTGGACAATCTCGATGTTTTTGCCCCGGCTGGTCGGATCCTGCCTGCCAAGGTTCCTGAAGAATCTTGGGCCTGTCTTGTCGATATCGGTCCAGGCATGTCGCTATCTCAATGCGAACCGTATGGGAACAGCAATGACCAAATGAGCTTGTGCAATGGTCGAAGGCGGTGGAAGCGGCAGCACTTTGTTGATCGTTTCAATGGCGGCGTTATCCAGCATCGCGTGCCCTGAGGCCGAAACGATTTGCAAGGACGAAGCGGTGCCGTTCCTTCGAAGGACGAGTTTTACCGTCGTTGTGCCTTCCAATCCTAATTCTCGGGCAATTGTCGGATAGCGTTGGGCTTCCTCCACGAGTTCATAGAAATTCCTCAAAAAATCCAATAATTCAGGGGAATATCCCCCTGAATGTGATTGGCTCGGATAGGGGGTGGAACGGGATGCCCGGAGAAGGCTGGTGGAGCGGCTTGTTCGGGTGCCGACCACATGCTTGGTTTCTGGCGATCTTGTGTTAACCGATGCGGGAGACTCGTGATGATTGAGGCGAGCCCTCTGTTCGGAATGTTGAACCACCGGGTGGTGCGGATTCACCTCCACGGAGTTGGATACGGCGGCCGTCACTACCGGACCTGGACGATGCACCGG
>JBBDSY010000044.1:7016-41051 GCA_040904705.1 Nitrospirales bacterium
TTGGGACGATGCGACTGGGGAGGATGTGGTCACCGTAGCGGATTCGGTCCGAATACGAGCTGTGTGTTCGGAATGTTGAACCACCGGGTGGTGCGGATTCACCTCCACGGAGTTGGACACGGCAGCCGTCATCACCGGACCTGGACGATGCACCGGTTGGGACGATGCGACTGGGGAGGATGTGGTCACCGTAGCGGATTCGGTCCGAATAGGACGAGCCGTGTGTTCGGAATTTTTGACCACAGCGTGCTGTTGTGTCTTTGCTGACTTTGAGTGAGAGGGCAACACCTTTTGATAGGAGGACGAAGCTTGACGTGGTTCCGCGGTGCGGGTTACGACTGCCTGCTCGGCGGATCGCGTCATGCGGGAAACCGTCTCAATGTGCCGTCTGGGCTCACTCATTGGGGGTGGCACCGGGTGAACGGCAGGTGAAGGCGCTGAGAGCGTTGGTCTTTGCTGCGGAGCTATTTCTGACTGTGGTGGAGGCGTATGTCGGAGGTTCTGTTGCTGCACCGGACGTGAAACAACTTTCTGTTGTTCAATGTGACGGTGAACCTTTTGTGGAGTCGTCTTCGGATTGATTGTGGTCTTCCTGGGCTGACTGGGAGAGGGATCGGATTGTATGGGCGACGGAGGGGGGGCGACTATCGACACCATCAATTTAAAATTCTGATCCGGCACATGAATAGGAATCTGGCTGCTTATCCAGAAGATACCGAAGATTCCAAGCCCATGGATAAAGCTTGAAATCGCCCAAGGCGCACTCCGGAGTCCACGGATAGGGGAAGGGCCGGCTCTCCCGGAATCCCAACATAGGTCTGATTTTTGACTCTGGAAATCTGGCGAGACAGTATACATAGGAATTCTCACCGGGTTACCTATATGGATGGCCTGGAGGTTCCCCACCCTCAAGAAGTGGAAGCTTTTCAACAAGCCAGGATCTCTGGATTTTAATATTGAAAATTATTATCAAAATCTAAATAAGTGATAGCATGGAAATGTTCATGGTGAACATGTCGAATGGATATCTTTCCTATGTTATTGAGCCATTCACCGATGGAACGGTGAAGCGAATGCCTTTTTGATGGACCCTTAGCCGGATTCTGGCGACCTATGTGGAGAATTTGATCGTCTCGGTTTTGGTCAGGCAAGAAAAGGCGTTAACTGGGGATTGGATGGATGTCTCTACCAGACAGATCCGAGTCCAACGTCGGTGGGGCAATTTCGGAGATTGTGCGGGTTCATACGGGTGGCCGCAAGACCGACACCATGACCCGACCGGCAAGGAAAGAACTTTCCCATTGTCAGTGATGACCGGGCGGCGCTGAGACATGAATTTTTTGGTATCCCCATTAGGGCGATCGATCCGGCCGTTCAGCAGGCTCGTGTCAATTGCTGGGAAGGTTTCTTCCTGGTGTTGACGAGAGCCTGTGAAGTAATGGCCAACCCGCAACGCAAGCAGGACCAAAAAGCTCCGGTCGGGAACAAGGGTTGTCGTGGGCAATTCACGCAGTGTGTATGGGGCATCGCAATAACCTCCGGTTGAACGGGCATGAAAATGGGAAAGGGGCAGCAGGACCCTCGGAGGAGTGCAATGGAGGGCCCTGCTGAAGGGCGAGGGGGAAGCCTCGCCCTTGAATAAGTCTTTTATGTAAATGAAAACCATAATCAATTTCAAAATAAAACAAGAGATGATTCTTTGTCAAGATGGCAATCCCCAATCAGGTAGACGAAGCTACCAATCGGGCCTCAACCAGGGATGAAAAAATCATTCGACCGGTTTGGGTTTGCATATAGCGAGAAACCTGCACATCCACGCTTCGCCCGATGAGGTGACTTCCGTGATCAATGATGACCAGCGTGCCATCGTCCAGATGAGCGGCTCCTTGTCCGGGGCCTTGTCCTTCCTTTTGAATGAACACCCGGATGGTTTGGCCTGGGAGGATTAATGGACGGAGTTCATAGGTTAACTCATTGATATTGAGGGTATTCGTTCCTTGAAGGCCGGCAATTTGAGCCATATTCCAATCGTTAGTGATGATCGTCCCTTTCAAAGAACCTGCCAGATTGAGGAGTTGCTGATCGACAGGGAGAGCTGGTTGAGGTTCAATCTCAGGAATCACAACGGTAATGTGAGAGAGGGCTCGTAATTGGGACAGGATGTCCAACCCTCGCTTGCCTCGAATACGTTTATCGGGGTTGGGGGAATCTGCGAGGAACAGTAATTCATTCAGAATACATTGAGGAACCAGGAGACGGCCCTGCAGGAATCCTGTTTTGCATAAGGAGAGAATCCGCCCGTCAATGATGGAACTCGAATCCAAAAGTCTGGGAGATTCGTCTTTTGGCGGGGCGTCAGGCGTCGGCAGTCTCGCTTCAGGGTAAGGTGAATCGAGGAGAGATTCGGCGAATCGGGTGCCAAGCTTCCAGGACAAGAACGGGAAAAACAGGAGTCCGAACCATGAGAAAAAATTCTGAAGCAGAGGAGCGGATTCAAACAGGAAGCCGGTCAAGTTATGCCACCCGTGAAGGAAGAGGAGGGTGAACACGAGTGCCAGGGTTCCCCCGATAAGCGGACGCAGTTCGGCGTTTGATACGAACCGGATGCCATGAACGCTGAGGATTCCCATGATCGTTCCCACTATTCCCCATTCAATTTCCGCGTTCCATAAGAAGGGCCTCGCGTGATGTCCAAATAGTCCCCCCAACATACAACCTGTGACGGCCCCAAAGGTGCCCTGATAGGTTTGCCAGAGTCGCCGGGTTCTCCAAAAAATTGAATCGAAAGCGTCATGACTCATTGTTCTCTCCATTACTCGTTGTTCGGTTTGGTGAAGGGGTCTGTTGAAAAAAGCCGCCAGCGGCGCTCTTCGAACCAGTGAAAAGTGAGAAGCGAGAAGTCCAGAGGATCATCTCTGCGAAGCTGGCCTCTTTTCCCATTCCTTTTCACTTCTTCCGTTCATGGCTGCGGCCTTCCCTTCGTGCGGCCTTGCTGGACGGACCCTTCAGAAAGCTCAGGACATGCTTTTTTGAACCGACCAGGAGCCTTTGATGAGTCATCTCATCCTGGGCAACATTGCCCAGGAAATTCTTTATAATTCAATACTCCCTGAAGGAGCCTGAATGCCTTCAGGCGGAAATTTCGAAAGAAACGGAGAGTGTTCGTGAAGCCCTGTTCCCTTTTGCCGTTGTTGATCCTGGTGTCGGAGTTGGGAGGTGAAAGAAAATTTGGATTAAACGGGAGGGATTTACGAACCCGCTGAATGGATACATGTTGAAACAGATTTCGTTTTGCAACTTCCCAAATTGGTGAAAACCCTTTCCGGTTGAGATCATGTCTGACCCGAATCTTCAAATGCAGTTGATGATCGAAAACTAATGGTTCACCACGCCGGAATGAAAAATTCTGGAATAAGGCACATGCACGGTGGAATCGTTGAAGGGGATCAGTGCCGATCGGTAAACAGAGGTCTTGCTCATTCATGGCGTGGTGGCAACGGAGAGTGATGGGGTTGCCTTGAAAGTCCCCTAAGGGACCATATGGCAACCTTCTTTTGAGGAAGCAGGGCAGGCGAAAATCTGGAGCTTGAGCATGTATGTTCAGGGGGTATCTCCCGTGTTTTTGTTGAAAACCGGAAACATGTCTCACGACCAGGCTCCTGGTCATTTCAAGGTGTATGATCCAGCCGGAATTTCCAAATCCGAACGTTGGGCATACCGGGGATCTGAGTTGAATGGGGATCCGGTGGATTCTTGAGAGGCGTGTTGGCAGAAATCACTGTCCGCAACTTCAAGGACGGTAGTGATCCCCCGAAGGTTCAGATCGTGAATCAAGCGAAATTTGAGACAGCTGTGCCGGTCGAAAAGTAAGGTTTCGCACCGAACCGGCGGAAGGGAACGAGAAAGGCGGAGCGCCCGACCGAGCCTTCCGAGAGGATCGGTCAGGAGCGGCAGGTCAAACTCATGAGGCGGACGAACCCAGTCGTGCCCGAAGATGAAATCTCCGGACACCAGGGCGGCCAGCACGGTCCCGCATTCGGCAAAACGGCTTACCTGGGGTTCTAATAACCACGCATCGGTTTGATTGAAAGAGGCGGCACAACACAGGACTAATTGCTGACTTTGGGTTCCCGACAACGGGTGGAACTTGAACCTGCCGTTTAACAGGGATGGGCCTTGCAATAACAGGTTCGGCAGGGAAAGAGAGGTGAAGCCGCCGTTTAACAAGCATGGGACTCGAAATCGTGGTGCCGGCATTCCAATATTCATTGTGGTGGCTCCTTTGTGGGACTGAATTCGTTTGAGGTTACGCGTATTTCTATTTTAATATTGATACGCATTATCATTATCATAAAAGCATTAGGAAGGCTTGTCAAGCACTAACGGTGAAGCCACGATGTGGCAAAGCATAGAGTTCTCTTTGGAGGGGAGGTTGAGCGGTCTATAGGGAATTGAAAATGATAAAAAAGAGAGCAAGGCCGAATGCGGGCGTTCCATGGAAAAACGACCACGTCAGGAATTTTCATGGCCATCGGTTACCCATAATGCGCAAAAATCTTCATGCTTTATTGAAATGGTTCATCAAGCTTTCCCGTGGGTCACTCCCATTCTCGTGTTCCTCGTTCGACATGAAGCGGCTTCGCATTTCTCTTCTTAGGCCGACAGGCTCTTAGATGAAGTCCTGCAGAATGCCGTCAGTTTCTGACAGAGAAATGGCGTCGTCGTTTCAACCCACGGTATTTTGAAGACATTCCGGGCATGCAGCGGTTGGGCGCGGTTAGGAGGGCAACATGGACCCGGATCAGTGTAAAGATGATCTCATGCGGGAAATGCATAATTGGCAATTTGTCGAAGATCGCATTCCCTACTGTGCCACGATCGGGATCCCAGGATTTGGCAAAAGCGGAAAGAGATGTGCCTGGACACCGATGAAGAAATTGACTGATTGGAAACCCGAACCGAGATGGTCAATCGGATCGGCCTCGAAAATTATCGGAGCGAGTGAAGGAAGGAAGGAAAGGAGTTGAGCCCTTGGCCGTGCTTGGTCTGGACCGGACGGCAACGCCGTCCGGTCCTCCGTGGTTGAGCCAATTTCAAATTAGAAGAAGGTGACCTCTACTCCCCCAAACACATTGAAAGGCATGCCTGGGCGGGGGCCATGAGGGTGGCGGGAGACGATATACTCCTGGTTTGTCACATTGCGCAAGCTCGTGAAGAGGCGCACGTGCTCGTTATATTGATATCCACCGGAAATATCCACGACAAAAAAGGCATCGGTCCGTCCGAATCTGGCGTTCAAGGTGCCATTGACGGGATTGAGCTGGGAATCTGAATTATTGGCAGTGGTGAAAGTTGGATCGGAGTAATAGGCATCGATATGGAAATCCCAGGCTTTATAGATAATGCCTGTTCCGAATTGAAGTTGAATTTCAGGAATATAGGGAACTTCGTTTCCGGATTGGGCACCGGCAAACAAGGATTCCTGTTGGGCCGCGGTGGTCGGCGTCCGGATTCTGGCATGACTGTACGTCATGTTGTAATACCAGGGATTTTGAAACGGTAACTGAAAATGTGTCCCAGGGTCATATTGCATCTGAAACTCGACTCCGAGATTGCGAATAGACCCCACCGACTCATTCGTTTGCGATCCTCCGGCCCCAATATTGTCGCGGACCAGAAGGTTGTGGAAATCCGTGTGGAAGAAGGCGACTTCGGTACCGAATGCCTTTTCAGGATTGGTATAGCGAGCGCCCGCTTCGAAGCTGAGGGTAACTTCCGGTTTTATCCCTGCGATAGCTGCCCCCGGTTCGGGTGTGGAGACTCCTCGCCACACGCCTCCAAAGAAGTTGACCTGGTTTGTCAAATCGTATTGAAGGCCGGCTCCTCCTGACCAGACGTCTGTGTTGGCATGGGTACTGGATTCAGGGATAGTTCCCGGTGCCAGATTATCCCTGGATTGCGATAGATGTTCATAGCGAATGCCGGGACTAAAGGTGACTTTTCCCATTTTAATGAAATCACGGATATGCAGGGCAATGGCTTTCGTTCGTTCCCGTCGGCTATCCTGGCTTCCGGGGGCGCCCACCGTCGTGTCGGTAAAAGCGCCGTTGGCCGCTTGCGTAAAGGTTTCGTCATGTTGGAAACGCCGGATTTGGTCGTAATGATACCGGGCGCCGGTCACAATCTTATGTTCCACGGTTCGGAAACGGAACGTATGATCGAGTAGTGTTTCCACTCCGTAAGAATAGTATCGGCGGTTGTTGTTGCGGAACCGTAATTCCCCTGCCGCCTGACCCCTCAGCAGATCCGGATTGTTTTCAATGCACTCCGAGAGATTGCTAAAACCTCCAGTGCGACAATCATTCAATTTGGCCCAATTCCGGTTGAAGGTGTTGCCATAGGCAGTCGTGGTGAGGTTCGTATCCGGACTGAGTTCGATAAAGTGGCGCAGATGGCTCCGGAACTGCTCGGTCTTAATATTGTCGAAACGGGATGCGGCATATCGTCTAAAGGGATCATTCCGGAAATCCTCAGTGGTTAACCCAGTATAGGTTTCATCGGCATCCAAATTCGTATAGCCGAACCGGCTATCGAACCGCTGATAATATTTGGAATTGGGTTCCCACATGAGCTTGATCATGGGCTCCACTTTGTTGAAACCGGTTTTGTTTCCGTTCCGGACATCAGGCGGGTTGGTATCGATATCTTTGAAACCATCGTTCGTGCGTTGCCAATTCTCGATGAGATACCCGAACCGTCCTAATCCGGTGTCGATGGTATCTCCAAAGTAGGCGTGGGTTCGAATTTCGTTAAACCGCCCGAACCCGGCCTTGAGATAAACCTCTCGGGAATTTGGAATGGGGGTGGAGAGGTAATTGATCACGCCCCCGGTAGTATGCGGGCCGAACCGGATCTGGCTCGAGCCTTTAATCAGTTCCAAACCGCTCATGCGCCCTGTTGTGGGGCTGTAGTAGGCGGCGGGAGCGGAATAGGGGGCCGGCGCCATCAAAATCCCGTCTTCCATAATGGTAACCTTGCTGCTGCGTCCTGGATCCACTCCACGAAGGCTAATGTTCGGAAAGAGCCCGAACCCATCTTCTTCCCGGACATATACGCCAGGAACTTTTCGTAAGACACGATTTATATCGTCGTAGCTTTGAGCCCGGATTTCCTCCTTATCGATAAAGGCGGCGGTCCCGGCGATGTTTTTGACTTCGGACTTGGAGCCGATGATCGACACCCCCTTCAGGATGACATCGGGAGATGTTCGTGCGGCGGGCAACGACTCCAGGGATTCTTCGGAGATGGCCGAAACCGGAGACGGAGAATCTAGAGGCCGGTCCGCAGACCAGACCAAAGGCGTTGGATTCAGCAAGGCACACAAGCCGAGAATACATGATAAATTAGTTCTAATTCTAGTTCTCATTCTCAATGAAAATTCAGGAACCGACCTTTTCATCTTCTGACCTCCTTTTAATGTATAAAAAATGTTAGAGACGGATGTGTAGGAACACCTGGCTGGTCAATGAATCATGATCCAGCCGGAAACTTTTCACAACGTTAGGCGGAAATATGCTCATTTGAAGTTGATTTTGCTGAGGCCGGTCGGCTGGAACTCCACTTCGCCGAAATCGGAATCTCCGCGAAATGTGCCGTCAATGGCCAGTGTGAATTCGCCACTCTTGCCGTTGGTGAGGGTGATGGCCAGCACAGGCAGTTTGCCGTCCGGGCCCTTGCGGATGTCAATCTGCTTGATAGTTTCGAACTTCACCTTCACGGTCGCGGTTCCGCGCGTAACCGGGACTTCCCGAAGTTCATTGGGAACAAAAGCGGTCTCGCTGAGTTTCTCTTCCCAGTAAAAGTGAATGTTCTGAACATTGGTTTCTACGCCATTGGCATCGGTCACGACCGCGTGAAAGCTTTTTTTCGGCGTGGTCTGGGTGGATTCAGCATTCTGAGCCGACCCGGAATGTGGCATGCAGAAAAGAAGGATCATCCCTACAGCAGCTATCAGACCAGAGTGTTGCATCATCCGAGTAATAAAAATCATGAATCCCTCCAATTAAATTAGGCCAACCGATTATATGAGCGGCAACTCAGGTATCGGGTTGGGTTTTGGTTGAGGACGCATCGAAGACTAGCGCCCGAGTCGATAATTAATGGGAATCTGGACCGCCACCTGGGATTCCTTCATGTGCTGATTGAGTGTAAAGGGTGAAGCGAGCCGTAAGGCTGCGATCGCGTTATCGTCCAGAACGTCGTATCCTGAGCTTTTCACCACATTCACGGTGGTCAACTCGCCTGCGTTCGTAATGACAGCCAGAAGCACGACCTGTCCTTCCCAATGTCTCATCCGAGCTTTGGCCGGATACCGTTTAAACTGTTCAATTCGATTCCAGAGCAACTCGGCCAGCCAGGAATAATTCTCTCTGGATTGCAAAGATCGGGAGGTTGATGTGACCGCCCGGTTCTGCGCGCGGACCTTTTTTGATGAGGTGGTCACACTCTGCGCCATACGGATCGTTTCCGATGGGGTGCTCACGCTCTGGGTCACAATGTCCGATGTGACAGGCTTTGAGGTTTCCTTAATCCCATGGTCGATCGCCTCAACAATGTGACGGGTGAGGGGCGAGGTTTCCGGCCCGGCTGTGCGCTCGACCCTGGTTTGAATCGTTCTCTGAGTAGTAGCGGGGACGGCTTGGGTTTTGGCCACGATTTGTTCGATCGGATCAGTAGGATTGTGTTCGACGATGGCCTGTTCCTTCACGTGTGGCGCGGCCGCGACTTGCGTGACCTCCGGTTTGGACTGAACCGCTTCCTTGGAAGCCACGGAGGCGGGTTGGGATTGAGTGACCGTCTGCTCCACGACGTTGGGTGTTGTGCTGGATATCTCCGGTTGTGTGTGCACCGGCGTGGGATTCGAAGAAACAGAATAGGTTTGAGCCTCCACGGTCTGTGAGATGACCGGCTCCACTTTCGTGGTTTGGATAGATGGCGTGGTGGGTGTGGTTTGAACGGTTTGCATGGGCTGTTCAACCGGACGGACGACCGGTTGCACAGCCTGCCGGACTTCACGGACTTGCTGCCTGACAGGCTTTTGCATCGGCTGGGCTGTTCGTGTTTGCGCCTGTCTGACCGTTGGCTGAAGTTCCGTCACCTTTGGCTCAGGCTGTTTGACCGGTTCCGGTTGTTTGACCGGAGCAGGCTGTTGCACGGGTTCGGGTTCGCTTGGTGAGGGCTCTACCATGGCGATTTCCCAGGTAAATGGAGTTGGTTGCGGGGGAAGTTGAAGATTGGAAGCCAGCAGGAGTGCTCCCAGTAATCCGAAAACATGAAGGACCAGAGAAGCTGCCCAGCCTTCGGTGTAGGCTCGGGATGGCGTTCCGATCAGACGACTGCCTGAGGCATTCATGTGCGGATGACCTCCAGGCTGACTTGTTGGAAACCTATGCCTCGTATTTCATCCACGATCTGTACGAACCGTTCCAGTAAGACCACCCGATCGGCCCTGATGACCACAAGCGATTCTCGCGAGTGCTCGGAGAGGGCCGCCGTGATGCCGGTTGGGGAGATTGGCTGATCGTTAAGGAACAATTCCCCCTCTGCGGTGAGCGTCACCAGGATGGGTGTGTCGCGCCGGTCACTGGCCTCCTTGGCCTGGGCCAAATCTACGGGAATATGTCCCGTGGTAATAAAGGTGGCCGTCGTCAGCACGATGACTAACAGGACCAGCATGACGTCGACCAAGGGGACGACGTTAATCTGATTAAGTTCTCGTTCCATATAAAGCCTTGTACCGGGTCACGAGTTCATTGACGCGCCGTCTGAGGGCGTTATTCAGGGCGACGCAGGGAATGGCGACCAACAGACCGACGGCGGTGGCCTTAAGCGCGAGGCTTAGCCCGACCATGATGGTGCTCACTGCCATAGTCCCAGAAGTTCCCATGGTGTGGAACGTGAGCATAATTCCCAGTACCGTACCCAAAAGACCGATGTAAGGGGCATTGGCGGCCACGGTACCGATCACCACCAGGCGTCTGGTCAAAGCCATTTCACACATTTCCTTACTAGGGAATTGCGAGATGTCGACCTGGTTATAAAACCTCCAACGTTCTATGGCCACCGCTAAGGCCCAAACGCTCAAGGCTATGAGCAGGCCAATAACTCCATAATCGACTAATTCTTTAATAGCTTCCATGCGGCGTTAAATTAGGGGCTGTCGTGGAGAAGTCATACCCCCCCCTCTTTTTTAGGATGATAGATTGGTGATAATACGATCCATAATTGAATCGAAGCTCGGATTCTTTCAAACCCAAATAAAATTGCTTGGCTGGGGTGCCGTTGTCTTTGCGCATGATGAGTTTGCCCTGGTTCCAGAAATTTTCAATCCCGTTTATATGGTTGCGCCCTTCGGCGCACACGGCCGAATGATTAATCCGATAATGCTCGAATTCTGAAATGTCTAAGGCATTGTAGGAGCGATAACTATCGGTGGACACTATGAATAATCGGCATCAGCGTATCGGTCCGGGTGTTATCAATAATCTGGGTATAGACTTTCCCCCCTCGCTTCAGGATGTCAAATCCGGGCACTTTTCCCGCCGCGCCCCGTCCGCGCTTCCCTTTTTGCGCTCCCCCAAAATAACTTTCATCTCACTCAATCTTGCCGGCTACTTCTGAGGACGCTGTCTCCAGTTTATCCGCAATGATGATCCAAAGTTTGCGATAAAATAGCGTCGTGGTATTCGCCTGAAGACCCAGGAGGTCGGCGACCGCGCCATCCGTGACCTCCTGCACAAATACTCAAGTAGCTTACGTTGGATATTCTCCCTTAATTTGCAACGCGTTACGCCCCATACGCCATCTTAGATAATCTTCGTTTCTATGACAGCCTAAAAAATTACCAATGCCAATGATTTTAGTTTCGAAATTACTCTTTGAAATTGAGAACTATTTTTAATAACGAAACTTAATAAACGAAAATCATGCAGGTTGTCAAGACGGTTGGTACTTTTGACCCCCTGACCTGGACTTTTGAAAAAGGCGATAGTCGGTCTGGGAGCTTCCTTGATGTGTTACTGAATAAGTTGACGAGGTCCCCAGAGAATTAACCCTGCTCCAAGAAGACAAATTCCGCTCCCAATAATATCCCACCGATCCGGAACTACTCGTTCGACGAGCAGAAGCCATAACAGGGAAGCGGCAATGTACACGCCGCCGTAGGCCGCAAATGCCCGTCCTGCAAAGGCTGTCTCGGCGCGGGTTAGTAATAGGCCAAAGATGACAAGACTCACCGCGCCTAGGAGGCCCCACAACGGCGATTGTCCCAACCGGAGCCAGGTCCAAAACGCAAAGCATCCACCAATTTCAGCGATGGCCGCCGCAAGATAGACTGCTATCGTGTTCATTGAGGCATCCCTTCAAAAATGAATACACTACGAGGAGCGTCCGACAGGATTTCTCGCAAACGTTTTTTTTCTTCTCTTCCGAATATTTGAAATTGTTATGGAAGTGAGTAGAAATATCAACTAATCAGACAACGACACTATCGTATCAGGTTTCTCTTATCAAACATGGGCAAAAGAGAAATATAGAGTATCCTCATAATTTGAATGTCATGATGTCTAAGAAACCACTTGTGAGTGTCGTGATCCCTGTTTTTAACGGGGCGTCTTTTATTGCAAGAGCAGTGGAGAGCGTGCTCGCTCAAACGTGTACCGATTTTGAGATTATCATTGTTGATGATGGCTCGACGGATAATACCCAGGCGGTTCTTGGTCAAATGGCTCAGACGTCAGCAATCATCTGCCTCCATCAAGACCATGTCGGACCGGCTCAGGCCAGGAATGCCGGTATCTAATCAGCCAAAGGGGAATATCTTGCGTTTTTGGATTGTGATGA
Source organism: Nitrospirales bacterium (assembly GCA_040904705.1). Classification (GTDB taxonomy): domain Bacteria; phylum Nitrospirota; class Nitrospiria; order Nitrospirales; family UBA8639; genus Nitrospira_E. The sequence goes on from JBBDSY010000044.1 coordinate 18,918, forward strand.
TATCTGATTCCCAGAAAAACTGGAGGTACAGCTGGCCATTCTCAGAGGAAAATCTCAACCAGGCTTGGTCCATTCCAATTATGAGGTGATTGATCCTACCGGAAGAGTTATTCAGCATGCGAAAGCTGGACAAAGCCGTGACGCCTTACATCGAGCTTTTACGGGTGGGCAAGCCCCGTTGGTGTCGACCATCCTCCTGTCCCGAACTCTGCTGGAACAGATTGGGGGATTTGATTCGAACTTGTGGGTATCGGAAGATTCTGATCTCATTCTTCGGTTGTATGAGATGACGACAGAATGTATTGATCAGGTCTTGGTGCATAAATTTTAGCAGGTTCCCTGGGGTGAGGATCGTCCGATGAAGGAGGGGGTATATCGAGAGAAGATTCTCCGCAGTCGGGAACGGTTTTTGATTCGTGTACAGAATCGTCCGATACTCAATCCGGAGCAGGTGCGCGCGCTCAATCGTGAATGGAGTAGCTATTACGTGATGAAAGGCGGATTCGAAGGAACAGGGTCGGTGGACGGCGGCTCGTCAACAGTATCGAGCGTCCATTCAAAAAGAACCGTTTCGGTTGCGTGGATATACCAGATTCTTGCGGGCTGTTCGATGGTAAACGCGGGAGCCTGAAAAGCACTTGAGGATGGGCAGAGGGCCCTAAAAAAAAGGGGGCCGGAACGCCCCCTTTTTTCGTTTTGAATTCAATGGCTAAGTGGAATGGTGTTAGCTTTTCTTTTCTTTTCCATGGTGGGTGTATCCGCCTGGATGGCCGGTCGCCCCCATGCCAGTGCCTTGAAAAGCGTTGATCCGGTCATGGACGGTCTTCATCCGGGCTCGTTGTTCATCAGTTAACACGGCTTTGGCATCCCGGGTTGATTTGACGGATGCGAGATAGAGATCGGCCTTTTTGTCATAGAGGCTTTTTAACATGGTTCCGACGTCATTGATGGCCCCTTTGTCGTCCCGCAACAGATCATGAAGGTCCACACTGGTCAATTGGATGTCCGCCTTCATTTTGATCTTGGTTTTTTCAAAATCGGTTTTGATCGATTGGAGCTTCGCGACTTGGTCGTCGGTAATGGCCATCCCGTCTTTAAATTTCAAGATATGTTCAATAAATGTTGAGGCACTTTGATGGGGACCATGACTTACGCCCCCCATCGCTCCTTTCATCCCGTGCCCTCCGTGCATGGTGCCTCCAGGGTAGCCGCCATCATGGCCCTTAGGGGCAGATCCATGGTGAGGGGATGAGGCTCCCGTCGTGGGGTGGGCATCCCCATGGCCATACCCGCTGGCTAGGGCGAGCAAGGGAAATCCCAGCACCAAGCCGAGCACACCGACCCAGAGGGGAATCAATCGAAAACGGGACTTACCGTGTTGAGATGTCATGTGGAGAACCTCCTTTCACTCTACGAGAGAGCGGGTTGTGGAAAGAGAATGGTTTGCGATGTCGTGACATGGACGCTCACGGATGTGTCTATATTATACACAGGAATTGGCACCATGCAGCAGTGAATGAGGTGGCCCGAAGGCAGGCGAATAGAATAGAGGGTTTGTGAGCCTTGAAATTGCCGACTTTCAATGCGTCCAGAGCCAGTTTCAGAGGGGGTGAATTGAATATCGTTGGGACGAATCATCACCAAGACCCGGCTTTGGCTAGGAAAGTCGGACAGGTTCGGAAACGTCCCAATTTCCGTTTCGATCTGACCATCGTGAATGATCCCGGGAATTATATTGGCCTGCCCGATAAATTCGGCCACGAAGGAACAAGAGGGCTGTTGGTAAATCGTTTCGGGTGTGGCGCATTGCACTAATACCCCATCCTGCATCACGGCAACATAGTCGGCCATCGCAAAGGCTTCTTCATGGTCATGCGTCACGAGGATCGCAGTGGTCTGTGTTTGCCGAAGCACGCGATACAATTCCTTCCGCATTTTGATCGTCATCTCCGGATCCAAATTGCTGAACGGTTCATCCAGCAAGAGCATGAGTGGCTTAGGAGCCAGGGATCGCGCAATGGCCACACGTTGTTGTTGGCCTCCGGAAAGTTCATGAGGAAAGCGATGTTCGAGACCTTGGAGACCGACTAATTCCAACAGGGTCTGAACTCGAGATTGCCGGTCAACGGAATGCCAATGGTAGAGCCCAAAGGCCACATTGTTTTCAACAGACAGATGTGGGAACAAGGCATATTCTTGAAAGACCATCCCCACGCGACGTTGTTCAGGGGGAACGTGAACAGAGGCGGAAGCCAGGACCTGGCCCTGCAATCGAATCTCCCCAGCAGAAAGTTTTTCGAACCCGGCGATGGCGCGAAGTGTCGTCGTTTTCCCGCAACCGGAAGGTCCTAACAGACACAAGATAGTCCCCGGCTCCAGGCGGAGCGACAGGTCGCGAACGGTGGCGACATCAGGCTGGTATCCGCAGGTGATGTGGTCGAGCTCCAACATGGGTGCCTGAGCGGGCGTGGAGGATCTGTCGGTGGAGGAAGCCATAGGATCAGTTCGCCGTGGTTCAATAATTCGTGGCATCAAGAACGCGTCAGGCACTATTGTACTGAGGCTTAGCCTGCCTGCCAATTCTTTTTGGACAATAAGAAGACTGCCGGAATCGTGAGAATTACAATCAGTAACGCCGGGGGTGCCGCGAGCTGGTATAGCTCCTCACTGGCCTCCAACCAAATACGGACGGCCAACGTATCAAATCCAATCGGGCGTAACAGAAGCGTGGCCGGGAGTTCTTTCATGCAGAGCAAAAACATCAGGAGCCATGCAGCCGAAAATCCTTTGCGGACCAGGGGAAGTGTGACTTTCGTGAATGTCCGAATCCCTTTCGCGCCGAGATTGCGAGCGGCTTCTTCTAAATTGGGATTCACCTGTTGCAAGGCCGATTCCATGGCCTGCAGTCCGGCCGGTAGATAATGAATGAGGTAGGCCACAATCAGGACAAGAACGGTACCATACAAGATAGGAATCATCGTGGAAAACAGCATGAGCAGCGCCAGTGCCGCTACGGGTCCGGGCAGTACATAGCCGATATATGCCCCTTGCAAGCAGGCCATGTGTAGTTTTGAGGGAAAGCGGGAGGCCAAGTAGGCCAGAGGGGTACCCAAGGCCAGCGCGGCGGTCGCGGCGGTGGCGGAAAGGAAGACGCTATTGGCAATGTAGGTGCCGAAGGATGCGCCGACATCACCGTGCATCCAGGCGGAAAGGGTCCATTGCGCCAGCAGGAACACGGGCAGTCCGAACGCGGCCCCAAAGATCAACAAAAATAACAGATTGATGGCGAGGCCTTGTGCCAGCGAGCAGGGTTTCGGGGTGGCCGTTCTGACTCGGCCAGAGGTCTGATAAAACCGACTTTGTTTGCGAAACCATCGCTCGGCGAAGACAAACACCAAGGCAAAGAATACCAAGAGGAGACTCAGTAGTGCGGCAGATTGGTAATCAAATCGTCCGGTCATTTGTTGATAAATAGCGTAGGTCAATGTTTGAAAGCGCAGGAGGGCGACGGCTCCAAAATCTGATACGACATAGAGCACCACGAGAAACATACTGGCCACTAAGGCAGGCCGGATGAGGGGAAGCGACACGCGAAAAAACGTTTCCCAGCGTGTGGCACCCGTCGCATGCGCGGCTTCTTCAAAGGACAAATTGAAATTTTGAAAGGCTGCACGGGCCAATAAGTAGACGTAGGGAAAGGTATTCAAGGTCATGACCACGAGCGCTCCCGTAAAACTATAAGGAGATGGGATGCGGACCTCAGCGTGAGTCAGCCATTGCAAGGTTTGTTCGACCGGTCCGGCGGTGTCCAGTAAATAGGAATAGACATAGGCTAAGACAAAAGAGGGAATGGCTAACGGCAACACAAACCCCCAATCCCAAAATCCACGTCCCCAAAACTGATAGCGGGTAATCACCCACGCGGTGGAGACGCCGAGGGTCAAAGTTGTCAAGGCCACCCCAAAGGCCAATGAAAGAGTATTGGTCAATAATTCGGGAAGTCGAGCGTTCCACAGGTTGCCGGCTTGGGAAAGATCGCCGGTCAGGGCGGAGTAGAACACATACGCGAGCGGAAACGTGAGAAGTCCGGCGATACCCAAACCCACAAACGAGAGGGGATTGAGCCGGGTGTGGCGAACCAATGGGGGTACCCTAAGAGTTAGCGAAGACCCAGGCGTTGGATCTCTTGAATGATCGGTTCACGCAGTTCGGCCAGCCGTGTGAGAGGAATCGTGGATGTGCGAAAAGAGGAAGAGGGAGGGAGTTTTGGGTCAGCTTTGACTGCAGCATTCACAGGGTATTCTTTGTTGATGTGCGCAAACATTTCTTGTCCAGGTGGAGACATCAAAAAATCAATGAGTTGGTTCGCTGCGGAAACATGTGTGGCGTGAGCTGTCAGGCCAATGCCGGCCACATTCATAATGGCGCCCATGCCTCCATCGGCTTGGTCTGTGATCAAGGGCGAGATCGGCGCTTCGGGGTCATCGGCTAAATGGCGAAAAATATAATAGTGATTGACAATCCCGACGGCCACTTTGCCTTTGGCCACGGCGTCCACGATCTGGCGATTTTTCCCATAGACTTCATGGCCGGCGTTGTCTCGAATGCCTTGCAAAAAGGCCTCGGTTGGCTTTTCCCCTTTGGCCGCTAATATGATCGACGCGCCGTCTTGAAGGTATTCACTATTGGCGCTGGGAATCGCTAACTTCCCTTTCCACGACGGGGTAGCCAAATCTAACAGAGAGTGAATCGTCGAAGGATCAACCAAATTTGTGTTGTAGACGATCATCCATATACGTCCGGAAAGCCCGATCCAACTATTATCCGGAGCTCGAAATGGCGCGGGAATGGTGGTGTCCACCGCCGGAAGGCGAATTGGTTGAAGCAAGTCTAGACCTCGCGCTAATTCCAACGCACCGGCTTCATTGGCAATAAACACATCGGCAGGGGTTCGCGCACCCTCGGCTCGTAATCGGTTCACCAATTCCGTGCTACCGGCGGTTAACAATTGAACTGTAGTTCCGGTCGTTTTTTCAAAATGATCTAAAACCGGTTTAATTAAACGTTCCGCCCGCCCCGAATAGACGACGACCGACTCTCCAGCATACAGATCTTCAACTGCTAAAGCTCCAAAACCGGTCAACACGAACGACAATACTATTGAAAGATAAGGCATAATATTGAATCTCCTAACGATTTGGATAATCATTTTCATCAGTCACACTTTACTATGGCTATCCAGTAGGGAGCAAGATTAAACAGGCGTACGAGATGGATTTTATTGTTGTGAGGAAATGCTAGGCAGGTTGGCAGGTGGCGCAGAGGCCATACAATTCTAATTTGTGGGTTTGAATGGTAAAGCCGTTTTTTCGGGCCACGGCCTCTTGCAGGTCTTCAATCTGGCAATTGTTAAATTCCACAATCTTCCCGCAGCCCGTACAAATCAGATGGTCGTGATGGCCTTTGTGTGCCACGTTGTCGAATTGGGTTTGGGCGCCGAAATGGCGTTCTTGCGCCAAGCCGGTGTCGCAAAAGAGTTTGAGGGTTCGGTAGATTGTGGCGAGGCCGATATGAGGGTCTTTCTTGGCCAAAATATGATATAACTGCTCGGCGGTGACGTGCTCCAATTTCAAAAATGTGGTCAGAATGAGTTCTCGCTGCCGAGTGAGCTTGAGGCTATGTTTGGCGAGATGATTCTTAAGCAGGTCGAGTTCTTTGATGGGTTTGGGCATGGCTCGCTGATCTCTGAAATAGGAAGGGGTATTAAACCCCAAGAGAGGAATGGGGTCAAGCAATATTTTGAGACAGTTTTAGTCAACCGTGTGGAGGGTGTATGCGAAAACCCGTAGAAGTGACCAGCGATCGTGCGTTTCTGATCTATACGTTGCATTTGGTCGAAGCCATGGAAAATTCGAGTGGCCTCATGAGTGACGTCAAGCTCCAACAGTTGTTGTTTTTAGCGGAGTTACAAATGTTGGGGAAAGGGTTCAAGGGTTTACATTGGGAATTTGTGCGGTTTCCCTACGGGGCATTTAGTAAGGATGTGGATAATGATCTGCTATTTTTACGGCGCAAAGAACGGATTCAGAATTTTGATGTGACGGGAGATGCAGAAGTTGTGGTGGAGTTGATCGAGCAGGTCGTCAATGGAAACGAAATCAATGAGCAAATCATGGAAATCATTCGTACGGTGGTTGAAACTTACGGGGGCCAGGATACCAGCGAGATTATGAGTTCAGTGGAGGCGGTGGAATTAGGTCCGGCAGACAATCCGGAAGAAAAGTTGCCCATTCGTGATATTTCGTTTCATACCATCATGTTGGTGCCATCCCGCGTGGAGACGACGGAGCACTTGACTCTGACAACGGCTCAGGCGAAAAAACTGAATACGGCAATGGGGTATTAATGTGGATTTTTTAGTCTGAAGTGTCGAGGTTTGATGGGGCGACGAACCGTTTCCCTTTCCTTCGAGGAAAGGGAAACGGCTCTCTGACTATTTCATGGACGTTTTCTTATGGCTCTCCTTGGTTTGTTCCACCGTAAAGGCTTCATTTAGCGCATCGAGGCGTACTTTCCCTACCCCGCTGACGGCTTCCAATTCATCCATTGATGAAAATTTTCCGTGTTCTTTTTTGTAATCCAGAATGTTTTGTGCCGTATCGTGGCCGATGCCTTTGACGGCTTCTAATTGCGCGAGACTCGCGGCATTGATATCAGCTTTTGTTTCGGCTGCTTCTGCCCCGGTGATGGGAAACATGAAGCTCATGGACAAGAACAGAGCCAACATGAGGGTAGGGAATCGGTTAAGTGGTCTGATCATTTCGGCATCTCCTTTTGCAAGAATAAAACGTGGATAGATCGCCCAGATGTGTCGCCCTGCTGAGACCATAGGTTGATCATCCGATGAATAATGAGAGGAGGGTAGAGAGGGTGAAAGGTTAACCGCAAGCTGTCGATGGACTTGCCGAATCGGTAAGGGGAGCTGTGTAAATGGCTGGTTTTATGAGGGTGTTTTTGGAGAAACCGTTGTCGGAAATTGATACAGGGCACCGAATTTTTTTTCAAGATCCTGAATAAATGGAGCGGGTGTCAGAGTTTGGCCTGTGATCCGTTGAATGAGGTCATTGGCGGAATAGTGTCGTCCCCATCGATGGACGCGATCATTGAGCCATTTTTTTAACGAGAGAAAATTTCCCTCGCCAATGTCCTGGGTCAGGGAAGGGATGTCGGTTTTAGCTTGATCAAACAGCATGGCGGCATAGAGGTTTCCCAACGTGTATGTGGGGAAATATCCGAAAGCCCCGAAAGACCAATGGACATCCTGCAGCACCCCTTCGGCATCACTGGTCGGGGTAATTCCCAAATATTCCTGCATTTTCACGTTCCACAGTTCAGGTAACTCATCCACGTAGACCCGGCCCTCAATCACGTCCAGCTCAATTTCAAAGCGCACCATGATGTGCAGGTTGTAAGTGAGCTCGTCTGCTTCGACGCGAATGAACGAGGGTGCCACTCGATTGATGGCGAAATAAAATTCGTCTGCCTGCACCGCGCTCAGTTGTGCAGGAAAGATTTCCTGCAATTTGGGATAAAAATACTGCCAGAATGCCTGGGAGCGGCCCACAGAATTTTCCCACAGGCGGGATTGGCTTTCATGAATGCCCAAGGAAATGGCTTCGCCCAAAGGCGTCCCATAGTGCTGTGCGGGCAGGCCTTGTTCGTACAAGCCATGTCCTCCCTCATGGATACAACTGAACAAGCAAGAGGGCAAGTCGGCCTCAAAGACACGCGTGGTGACCCGTGCATCGGTGGGGTGGAACGCGGTGGTAAAGGGGTGAGCGGAAAGGTCGAGGCGCCCTCGTTGAAAATCGTAACCCATTTGCTTGAGGACCACGCGGCCAAACTCGACTTGCTTGTTGGCGTCAAACGATTGAGTGAGCAATGCGGTATTGGGTTGGACTGGGGAATTACGAATGTGATCGAGTAACCGAATCAGGTGTGTGCGCAACTCCGCAAAAAGAGGCCTGAGTTGTGCCACAGTCGATCCTGGTTCATAGGTATCAAGCAACGCATTGTATGGAGAATCGGTGTAGCCCAAATAATCGGCTTCTTGTCGCTTGAGACCGACGAGCCGTTCCAAGTTGGGGAGAAAACGCTGGAAATCGTTCGTTTTTCTGGCTTCGGCCCAGACCTGTTGGGCGAGGGAACATTCCCGTTCCAACTCATTCACGAATGCCGAGGGCAATTTTTTGGCACGGGAGAAATCCCGCCAGGTTTCCCGAAGGAGAGCCTGTGCGGATTCATCGAGAGAAGCATGGTGCGCCGGAAGAATCGTTCCTGTTTCGATATCGAGAAAGCTGCCTAACAGCGACTCGACTTCGGGTGAGACAAATTGGTTGTGTGCCAGGGTTTGCAGGGTCGCCAATTGATCTGCACGAATGGCGCCACTGCCCTGTGGCATGTAGGTTTCTTGATCCCATGAGAGAACCGCCGCCGCATCGCTGAGGTGATGAATCTCTCGAAGTTTAGATGTTAAGGAGTCAAGGGAAACGGGAGTCGTCATGGATACTTTCCTCTTCCTGTGATGATCAAACGTGAAAACGTAATGCTATGCACTGTACGTCAGCTATTCCGAAGTTGGCAATAAACACCAGCATCTTCCATCGCCAAGAAACGCGAGCCTATTTTCCTCTTGTCCTCCTCGACATTCTTGATCGGGGGTGCATCCGAATTGGTTCAGAAGTTCCCTCATTTGAGCATCCTTACGAAATATCTTTCCTCTTGATGCTTGCCGTGGAAGGGAAATGAAGAGGAAAATGAGGTTCTTGATATTTAGCATATAGATTTTTTCTGGAGGGGTATCTCATGAAGCCAATGGTATTGCCGGATGTTGAAGCCTATGCGGAAGCCCATTCACTCGCTGAGTCGGATATTTGTCGACAGCTTCGCGAAGAAACCAATCGCACCATGGATTTGCCGCAAATGGTTGTAGGGCCTTTGGAAGGGGCATTTTTAAAAGTGATGGCAATGACGGTAGGGGCCAAACGCATTTTGGAGATTGGAACATTCACCGGCTACAGCGCGCTGTGTTTTGCGGAGAGCATTACCGATGAGGGAGAAGTTCTTACGTGTGATATCGATCCTGAGTCGACTGCCCTGGCCAAGAAGTACTGGGCGGACAGTCCTCATGGCTCGAAAATTCACCTTTGTTTAGCTCCGGCGTTGGAGACCCTTGCAGACTTGTCCGGCCCATTCGACCTCATCTTCATCGATGCGGATAAAGCCAACTATGTGAAATATTTTCAACGGGCGTTGGATTTGATCGCTCCGACGGGTGTGATCTTGATCGATAACGTGTTGTGGAGCGGGGAGGTGTTAAAAAATCCCCCGCCGGACTCCAATACGGAAGCCATTCAAGAATTGAATCGCCTGGTCCATGCCGAACCCCGAGTTTCAGCGGTGCTGTTGACGATTCGTGATGGCGTCTTTTTGATTAAACCGCGCTCAGGCCAAACAGCTCATGTTCGGGGCGCGCAACAACAAGCCCAACAATAGGAAGAATGACCGAAGCGACGAACTTCAGCGAGACTACCGTCCTTGGCGGATCGTTTTATCTCCTGCCGCCGGCTTGGCGAACGCGTACTTCAACTCATTGATTCGTGCCAGATAATCCCTCACGTTGTGGTCGCCGCATCGTTGATGACGCGTCAACTTGAGCCCGCGTGCGGCATAGGCGCGGCCGGCTCCGGCTCCACAGAGGTGAATCACGGCAGCCAGGTTCTGCTTCCGCTGGAGCGTGACCTTGCCGATCCGCTTTGGTCCTAACGTCTGCGCAACTTGCCGATCCAGCAATGCCGCGGTCAACTCGATGGCATGGCTCGGCAGGATGCGCGTATAGAGACTATTGAACCAGCACGATTGCATGACGTGCCATGGGCCGTCCTCGATCACTTCGTGATCGTGGATGCAATAGCGCGTGGCTTCTTCGAAGGTTCCGTCGGTGATCTGGTACATGCCCACCGCACTCGACGCCGGTTGATACAGCGCCAAGGGGTTCCACGTCAGCTCCCATCGCCAGTACGTCCGTGCCACAGGATTCCCCCCGCCCTCAACCTGCGCCAGCGCTGCCAGAAATTCAGGCGTAATGACGGCGGTCGCATGCTCTCGGAAAAGCGATTCGTAGTGCTTCCACGTCTCGACAGGGCTCTTATTCAGTGAGCGGTCCAAGGGAAAGAAGATCTCGGTCGGCTTATGGAACGCCTGATAGGCCCAGTTGAGGCCGAGGGACAGGAGAAGCAGGAGGGTAGAGATCACGACAGCACGAACGATTGGCTGTGTGGCCCGTACGGCTTTCACGAATGCACGGAGCGCACGCCAACATTTGCGAACGAAACGCCAGAGGATAGTGAGCGTCGTTCGACGTTTGTGCCTCTTGGATCGGTGAGGATGTTTGGCAGTCGGTCGAGTGGGCCTCAACGCCATAAATCCACTATACCCGAAAAAAAAGAGGAGGGAAGGTCTGGTTGGTAGGTCGGGTCGCGGACCGCACATTCCCCCGAGGCGGCCATGGTTAAAAACGCGCAATGCCCCGAGATCATTGGCGGCAATGTTTCTATTAATTAATGTCTAATAAGTGGTGAGAAGTTGCCAAAGCCGGATTTGGTTTTTGGGCCAGGTCAGCATTCTCAATGTCGACGAAAGCTTCATATGTTTCATAACAGAAAAACAACGATTTTTGAGTCGAGAAGCATTAAGATCTGCATTGCCGTTCCTTCGATATACTTGAGGAAACTCATTAAAATGACGATACAAGGGGGGAGGAATGGGGGCGTTGGCACCTTAAGAAAAGGTCTTCTGCGTTTAACTTTGCTAGCTGAGATTTGGGCAGATTGCGAGGCAGAGTAAAAGTGCCGGACCATAATTAAGAGAATAGCTATAGCTCGCTAAGGGATGATTGCCTTTGAACCAGCTCCCCCTGGCTGGTTGAAAATTACTCCTGAGTGTGCAGCTAAGCTTGGCCTTCGTGTTATTAAAGGAAGGAGCAGATTGGTGCTGACCATTGTCAAGCAAAACTATACTTCCTTTGTGAAGGCCTGTTAAATTTAGCAATCTAACATCCTCTACGTAGAATTATATGAACCTTAGTGGAATAAAAGGGCTCTGCCATAAGGTCGTATTCGAAGTCCGCTACGATCACGGTCTGACTTATCTAGATAGATGCGGCACAACTGCCAATCGCATAATGGACACATTCCCTGAATGGGTTTTGGCCGACGAAGGGGCTGTAAATCCGCAAAACGCTCCACTCGTTAGTTTGTCGAGCGGATCGCAGTTTAACTTCGGAGCCTTGAAATATGATTTTTCATTAGAACAACCCACAAACTCTGAAACTGGCCTGACTCAAGGTGAGGTTGATGTGTTTGTCTCTCAAGTCGATTCTGTTGGTCGGATTGTTCAAGAAGAGTTGGATTTAAAGAAATTTCTCAGGGAAGGTTTTCGTGTTTGGTATGTGTTTGGCGCAAATTCAGAGAAACACGCAAATCAACTTCTCTCAGGCATTAAAGCCTTTCATATAGATCCAATTCTTTCTGAAGCATTCTCGGGTGAATTGGAGAGTCAAGGGCATGTGGCAGTAATTGCAGCCAAAGACAGAAAGTTTAGGGTTGCTGCCAATGTTGTCGAGCGCCTTGAGCAGTTGAATCTAGGAACCCAAGCCCTTAAGGTGCTCCCTCGAAAACTTCCAACTAAACAACGTGAGGCATTATTGGAGCAATTGCGGGCAAAACGGCGCGTCGTGGCAAACCCGCAGTTTGCTGTAATGATAGATGTAGATTGCTATCTTGATAATCCTATAGAAATCGTTCCACCGGATTTCATCCATAAGTCGTTGGAGGTGCTCGAAGGAGCATTCCCAAAACTCTTCGTCAAAGGCTGATTATGAGCTTCACCACCAAGGCAGAAACCGACAGTTCGCACCCAACTAATACTGGAAATACTCAAGCGACCTACAGGAAGGTCACAGCCTCTCAAGGCGCGCGAAGCGGGGTCTATGAGATATCTCACGAGCGTACACAAAACCTTATTCCGCGGAAAAGAAATTTGCGGTATCCTCAAAAGGCAGCAAGCGAATTTCCAAGAACTCCCTCGTCTGTTTCTTGCCTTGCCGAGCGAGAGCATGTGGGGCGTCTGCTGCGCGATTGCTTGAGTAAAGCTGATGCACTTTTGGAAGCTGAAGACCCTGTTGCCTCTGCACTGTTGGGAACGAGTTTAAGCAATATCATGAAGGAGTTGTGGGCATATAGGGCATGTCGCGAGGAGGACTGGATAGAAACTCTCAACATGCTTCAAATAGTCCTTGCCAATCAAGTGTTTGAAACCTTTTCAAAGGAGAAGCGTATTGCGCTTGTCAGGATTTTCCAGGAAGGATTGTTGGAGCGTACCGTTGGCCGCCGTGAACTTGAACGGACTATGCGACTCTTAACAAATGCGGGATTTGACATATGGCGAGGAATTCAGTCTCCGGCTGAAGAGCAGTCAAGCCAATCTTCTTGACCGAGATGAACATTGTCTTTGTTGATTCTTCCATCCAGGTAGCGCGGACAATACGTGACCAATTTACGCGGACCAGGATTAGTTCCTGGCTTGCGCGATATAAACTGAAGGTAACAGGGAGCGTAGTCCTACAAGAGTTCAAGCGTCGCGTCCTTCGGGACCTCGCCTACCTATTAATGAAACTCGATCAAACGGGGAGCTATCAACGCACCCTTGATCATGTTGCCAGTGTGTTGCCCTCTCAGCAGCAACGAAAGCAACGGATCTGCCTTCCCGTTCTTCATCAATTGATTCAGCCACCCGCGACAGATCAAGAATTGACTGAGCGAGCGCGGTTGTATTTGAGAAGCCTAATAGTCAATGGAGAAAAGAATTTCATCGAGGGCTATGATTCAATAGTAAAAGACATTGATTGTTACTGGGCTAAATACCCGATTAGAGAGAAGAAGCGCTACAAAGAGTATGACTTCGGTGAAATCAAGTGCTCAAAAACGAAAAGTCTTTGTCAGGTCAAAAGCGCACTCGCGGGAAAGATAGCTGAATGTCAAAACATATTGGTATTTCTAAAGGGTCTTCCCGCAACTCGAATAACAAAGGAACTTGAATCAGCGCGAGATTTTTTAGATAGGATCCTAAACCAAAATGGAATCGAGAATGTACATAGTGAAGAGCCTTGCCTAAGGTTTGGTGATCTTCTGATCGCACTTGAGAGCAAGGACTTTCCGGAGTTCTACACAATGAACTACCGTGAAAGCCAAGCCTACTGCGACTTGCAGGGACAAGAACTTGCCATAAGGCCTAACGATCCAGGGAAGGATGAGGAGGTTTATTTCCAGGGCTCCAAGCCTTGGCCCAACCCCTAAAGCTTTAGTCTCACCTTGCATTTTCCAAACATCTGCGATAGCAATTGTTTATGGGGTTGTTAAAAACTGCCGTCAGTGGCGCTCTCATTGTTTGGAGGGCCAGTGTACGCCTCGCCCTCCTTTTGGTTTGCGGCCTTCCTGGACTGCCTTTTGAAAAGTCTTTCCTCCAGCTTTCATGGGAGTAGGGGCTTGGTGTCAGGTCTTACAACCTCACATCAAGAAATTTCGTCACGGGTGGCGGCGATCCCTTTTCCCTGTTAATGCCTCAAGCCTAGCGGTTTGCCGTGACGGCAAGGCGGAATCCCAACGCGTGGAGGAGTGCGTCGAGGCTTTTGAGTTCAGGATTGCCCCTTTCGGAGAGTATCTTGTACAAGCTTTCGCTTGGCTTTTTCGGCGAGTTGGGCCACACCGCCTTGAGCTTCGGCCATATTCCTTAACGCCAGCAGGAACAATTCGGGATCGCCCTCCTCCAGCGCAGCGTTCAAATATTCTTCGGCCTCTCCTGCATCACACAAGGTTTCAGAATCTAATTGATAGGCTTTGCTCATGTTCAGAGCCTCTTATGTTCCGACGCCTTCCGTCTGGCCCAACGGAGGGACGCTCTCCGCAGTGGGCGGGCCTTGTTTGAGCCCTGCGAGTTGGTCCGCCCTCCCCATAGTTGGCGTCCGTTCGCTCTCCTAAGGCCAGACGGGGCGTCCATGGTTTTGCCTACTTTTGCCAAAACAAAAGTAGGTCGCCTGCCGGGGCGAAACCCGGCAACACAGAACATCACGAGGGCACGAAAGTCGGGAACACGCGTGGAATGCGTTCACCTGCCCACCCGTTTTCCGGGAAACCCCTAAAAGGAATTCTCGACGATGTAAAGCGCGAGTGTGGTGTTGGCTGGGCTCAGATCTTTCGTTTCACTCAAGATGACAACTCGATAAGACTAACCCAGCCTGAATGAACCACGGGCAGTTCAATATGAGCTGGGCGATTGGGTGTGGGCCAGACTTCTAAGGCTGGAGGCGGGCCATCTAAGAGATGGAAATGATCCTGATCGGCTCCCGCCAGGGCGATCGGAATGAGGGAGGCAAGCCATCTCTGAATAGTTCCCGGCATTCTTCAGTGACAAAAATTCGAATTTCTTTGGGTCTGGCTTCCTCTAGATTTAGTTGTAGCTCTAAGCTATAACCTGACAAGGGATTGATGTGGCAGGTACGGAAATGGAGAAAAGGTCTGTCGTCCTGTCTGACAGATTTCTTGTATTTCCTGTTGATCTTCTCGCAGAGGCACAGTCCAAGCTGCCTCCCATAAAACAATTCTTCAACTGAGCTGTTTTGATCAGATTAGCCATCTTTCATGGCGTAGTGGTAGTATTGGGTCGGGCTCATATCGCGCCAAGAGAGTGAATGTGATGACCGTCAGAAAGAATTATGGAAATTCAGTTGATGAATTTCAAACTGTAACAAGGAGGTTCTTCGTGAAAGCGATCAGATGGTTGGGAGTTGCGTTAGTTTTTGTGGTGGGCTGTCAAGGCATGCCTACGGTGACGAGGACCGGGGACGTCAAAGACATTATGATTGGGGATGACCTCACGTCAGGCCACATCGCTGTCAGTCCCGGCGATGAAGTTCGGTGGATCAACAAAAGGAGCGCACCCGTGCGAATCATTTTTCTTGACCCAGAGTGGGACAACCAGTTGTCTTGCAAGAATAATTTCGGTGGGTGGATGACACGCAGCGACACAGCCGAACTGGCGACGAACGAAGCCGCCAGCGTCTGTTTCCGGGATGCCGGCACGTTCCGGTATACAGTCAGGATGGAATCGGACAGGGCGAGTGGCGAGCTCAACGTTTCGGGAATCGTCAAGGTTGGCGGGCAGGGTGGCCAGGCCGTTGATCAGACAGATGAACAAAATCTTGGCCGAACCAGTGGTCAACCCAGTGATCGAACAAGTGATCAAACAAGTGGCGGTACCAGTGATCAACCCGGCACCAGTGATCAAACAAGTCATCCGACAGGCTCAACGTCAACCACTACCACGACGACGATTACCACGCCTGCCCAGTAGTGAACGAGACATCGAGACCATGAGGGAAAGATTTCGATGGAACTGTCAGTGAGGAAAGGTGGTCAGGAAGACAGTATGCCGCCCTAGAAGGCTCCACGCGCCAGAGAGTATTAAAACAACTCTACCGCGAAAAGAGTTGGGGGTTTTTGTTGGAGCGCCTCGGCAGGACGTGCGGCATGGCGTGGTTGCTCCCCAGTCTCGTTAGAATCCCTTCAAGTTGATCTACTCGACGAGACGGGCTGATTATTGGCACATCGCATACGCATCAAATATGAATTGTCGACAAATTGAAGTGCGGGTACACGTCTGGCTAGGCTCAGATCTTTCGTTTCACTCAAGATGACAACTTTTCTAGGATATGCTTTTCCAACAATTTGTTAGGGCCTGGTAATTTTCAACGAATCACGGGCAGTTCAATGTGTGATGGCCGATCGGGTGTGTGCCAGATTTCCCAGGTTGGTGCCGGGCCATCGAGTTGTTGAAAGTGATCTTTGTCGGCTCCCGCTAGGGCCACGCGGATGCGGTGGCCTTTTTGGAATTGGTAGGAGACAGGGAGTAAATCCAGAGTGAGCGGGACGACTTCACCAGGAATGAGTGGAGCCGCATCTGCTCGTCGATAGGTGCGATTGGGAATTGCGAGCATTGAGTCTGTTGTCGTTTCGGCTGGTTGCCATTTCCGGTGCAGGGCTCGCAATTCGCCTTCTGTCACGTAATGGATCTGCCCTTCAGGTGTGACATCTTCAAGATACACAAATAGGGTGGTATCGGTAGTATTGGCTGAGAGGTAGACCGTGGCCACCGGGTGCCCCGTAACTTCGAGATCTTCGGGAAGCGGGTTGGATGTATAGGTCACCAATTTCTTATCCTGTTCTTTTCGATCCGGGTAAGGATTTTTCAATGAAATGCCTACTAAGGTGTTCCATCGGGAATGAGGGCCGGTTCCTGTTGTGGGATCGACGTGATATCGGTCTGGTGGGGAGGGTGCGTCGGAGGGTTCCCCTGACAGTAAATCATTCGTGTGAAAGTAAAGTGGGGTAGGTGTG
Organism: Nitrospirales bacterium; assembly: GCA_040904705.1. Taxonomy (GTDB): domain Bacteria; phylum Nitrospirota; class Nitrospiria; order Nitrospirales; family UBA8639; genus Nitrospira_E. The sequence goes on from JBBDSY010000044.1 coordinate 35,429, forward strand.
GACGGTGGAGGCCAATGTGTCGAAGTGTTCCATCGTTCGGCACCCATGGTGTAGTACTGAATAGGGGCTTCTTGACGAGGACCGGGTGTGTTGTTCTTCAGATGTGGATTGAAGAACCGGATGAGTTCTTGGGCATGATCAAATTGTGCCGGTCCAATTGCATACGGACTAATCTGTCGTTTTCCGCCATGATCCCAAGGACCTAAGATGAGTTTATTGTTGGGATTGTGATGCTGCTGGTGCCGTTTGACCGCTGCTAACGAATACCCTCCATCAAACCAGCCACTATAGCTATAGATGGCCGCGCCGGATTGTTCAATTTCCTCTGCATATGTTTGCGTACTTAATGCATCGATATTCGGGGCTTGTCTTGATGGCGGGGGGTCGTCTCTAAACGTCAGTTCTGAGGCTTCCTTGAATGGACTCCAGTTCACGTCGTGTTCTTGCACCGCCAGTCTGAGGAGCTGATGGTCAGCGTCGCCATCAACCGGACGCACCCCACGAACGAGGAGATTGCCCACCAAGCTGGGGAAGGGTAATTGGTTGTGGTCCAGGCGGTTATTAATCTCACTCCAGGTTTTCGTAAACCAATTCAAATGAATGCCGCCCGGAAACGCGATTTCGGCATACAGGTCGAATCCTGCAAACATCGGGGCTACGGCCTTGACCGCCGGATGTTGATTGACCAATAACATTTCCGCCGTCCCTCCACTGTAAGAGATCCCCATCGCGCCGACCTTTCCATTCGACCAGGGTTGGGCAATAATCCACTCTACAATTGCCGCACCGTCTTTGATCTCGGCAGGGGACCAGGCAATTGGACGGGTGCCAAAGGATGCGCCAGACCCTCGTACATCGACATCGACCCACGCATAGCCCTGTTCCAGAAAGCGCTCCGCATAGTTCCCCATAAGCCCCCGTGGGCGTTCGTCTTTGAACAGGGCAATCAGCCAACGATACTCTAAGGCGCGCCAATAGCGAGTTTGATGCAGGATGGTTGGGATCTGCCGGCCTGGTTCAAGCCCATCAGGCACGTAGACGTCGACCGCAATCTTGACGCCATCTCGCATCGTGAGATACTGCGAGGTACGGTGCCATGAATGGCTGGTAAGGCGCGTTGAAGTGCCGTTCGAGTCAGGAGGGGCTTCCTGCGAGTGTGTGTGGTCTTTGGAACCCGGTGCGCATCCGATGAGCAAACTGAACGTCAATGTGAGCCAGATGAGAGCGACTGTCAGTTTGATCGAAAGATTGAGAGGTTGATGCCGGCCGTGAGGGTGAATGAGATGAGAAATATGTTGCGGCACGAGCCACAAGTATCGTGTGGTAGAAAAAAATGTGGACATGGTGGTGTGAAGGGATTAAGTCAAATTTCCCGGAGAATCGTCAGCGGCGGAATTTCCTGAATCTGGCTAGCGGATCATGACGATCTGGTTTTCAATGATATCAAGAAGACAGGCAAAGGGAATATAGATGGCGTCAGCCTTTGGACATGTGGCGGTTGCGTATGCGATGGGGAAAACCTTGAATTCAGGATTGGCATCCCCACGGTTTTGGGTCTGGACCGTGGTGTGTTGCTTGTTGCCGGATGCAGACGTGGTGGGGTTGGTAGCGGGAATTCCTTATGAACATCTGTGGGGCCATCGGGGCATGACCCATTCCATTACTTTTGCGGTCTTGGTCGGTATGGCGGTTCCAGCGTTGGCTGCTCCAAACAGTCCTTGGGGGAGCCGACGATATGGAGTATTGGTGATCTACTTTTCGCTTGTTACCCTTTCCCATGCCTTCTTGGATGCGTTCACCAATGGCGGTTTAGGTATTGCCTTTTTCGCGCCATTCGACACCACGCGCTATTTCTTTCCCTGGACACCCATCGAGGTTTCTCCCCTTGGCTTTACTCAATTTTTTTCGTCTTGGGGTCTTGGGGTGCTGCTCAGTGAACTGGTCTGGATTGGTGTTCCAGTAGGTGTATGGCTGCTAGGACAACGGGTTGTCAGAAGGCAGGGAGTTAATAAGTCCAGGTGAGAATCATCGTCCAGGAATTTTTCGAGTAATCATACAGGGGAATATCTGATTTATTTCGAATACCCTGGTATTGGGCTGTGAGAGATAAATTATATGGGAGCGGTTTGGTCAATTGAACGAGATGAGTTTGCTGACGGTCATCACGTTTTGAGAGACGACCATCTCGGTCTGTAAAGAGGACGGTGGTTTGATTATTTTTATAATCCCGCCAATGGACATCGTAGTCGTACCGCAATGACATCTTCCCCCAGGGGAGTTGAAGTTGGCCTCCGGTCAGGAGTCGATTCCCTCGATAGGAAAACGCTGCCCCGTCCGTGCTCTCGTTATCATATTGATACCCAATTCGTAGGATGAGGCGGTCGTTGATCAGCCGAAAAGCATGAATGAGTCCGAGCGTATTGTTGTATCCATCACGAACTTCTCCCGCAAATCGAGGATCACTGGCTCCAACTTCTCTGAAAAAGGTCTGGACTTGATAACGGTACAAGGCCGTGGTGAGGTTGCCCACCACTCCCACCCCTGGAAGCGTAAAGGATGGCGCCAGGATGGTTGCACTCAACGTCGGAGTATGGCGAGCGAGAAAACCATCCGAATCCAGAAAGAGATAATCATACGTATATTGGGCACCCAATTGAAACGGGATGTTTCTGGCCACACCCCGGTAAAAACCTGACAGACCGACCAAATGGTCCTGAATATTAAACTCATTGAACCCTTCTCCATGGAGCGTTTGCAAGAAGGAGTAGGTGGCGGTAGCTTCAAAAGGACCTTCCCGCCAGAAGGAATAGTCAGCCCGTAATGAGCCGATAAACCCGGGTGCGGTGGTATCGCGCTGTCGCAACGCTCCGATCAGGAGATTAGGGTCGTTGGGAGGATTTAGAATAGGGATGGTGCCGACAGGGTCAGGATTAATTTTCACATTGTCGTCGTAGAACCCACCTACACTGATCTGAAGGCGAAATCGTTTTTGGGTGCCAAAAATTTGTCCAGCCGAAAGCGCTTCACGAATTCGAACCGAAGCCTGAGTGAGAGGGGAAATCGTTTGAGTCCGTTGGACTTGTTCCAGCTCGGTTAAGGCTTCACCGGGTAAACCTAACACGCCCAGTGCTAACCCACGATAAAACCCATTTAATTGTTGAACATCAGGGTCTGGCGTTTGGTTTTGATCGAATGCTTCGACGGCCTTTCCATATTGCTTCTCCCGGTATCGGAGAAATCCAACATAATAGCCCAAATTTTCAGTTTCCGGATTCCGAGCATAGGTGGTTTCTAATAATGGCTTCGCCTTGTCATACTCGCCGACCGAAAAATACGCAACACCTAGATGGTGTTGAACATCAATATCCGAGGGTTTAATCTGATGTACGGCTTCTAAAGGGGGAATGGCTTCTTTTGGATTTTCTTGGGCAAGGTACACCAATCCTTTATAGAATAGCGCCCGTTCGTGTTTTGAATTAAGGATCAACGCTTTATTTAAGAGCGCTAAGGCTTCATCATACTTTTTGTCGTCATAGGCGATAGCAGCCTTTGCGGTTAGGACATTGGCATCGGCAGGCTGCCCCCAGGCCTGTGAATAACCCATTGCACCGGTCATTGCCAGAATCAGGCAAAGGGAAAGGAAGAAGTGACGATTTTTCAGAATAGGCATGTTTGGCTTTTGAGGTGAAAAAACTGGGGAATTTATGACTGATTTATGTTCTTATCAAGGGCTCAATATTCGTGAAATTTACTTAAGAGACAGTAATACATACAATACGATGATCAATATAGCGTATTGTTTACAAATATTACAGTAGGTTTGTCAATTTTCTTAACGGGTATGAATTGCGGAAACAACCCTATGAACAGGGCACTTTTTGGACAGAAATATGAACAATACAGGAGTCTCTGGTGGGACGTGAGCAAGGAGAAGGTTGCTGTATGACACTCCTAAGTTCTTTACGAAACGTAGCTAGTGCCAAAAGCCATTCATGCCGCTCGCAGGCCTGGGAAAAAGCGAGGGTGGGAATCTTGGCTATGTTGTTGGTTTTAAGTTTGGCTTCAGATCTTCTAGCCGAATCTCCCGTGACAAAAGAACCGTTGATTGAGCACCTGGAATTTTTGGGGTATGAGTGCGATGTCATTGATGCCGGTATTCGCGCCAAACATCTCTCAAAAATTCATTTGTATATTACCAATGCCTTTGGTGGCATTCGCCTCCAAACAGGATTTCCAGGAAAGAGCCCTAGTTCGGATGAAGCCTCCCGCTACGTTGAGACTAATGCCCTTATGAGACAGTTCGCTGTCGTGCAGCTGTATTGGTCCGATGATGGCAATCTTTTTGCGATGGCTTGGTTACCCGGGAGATATGAGAAAACGCGGTTTGCTCTTTTTATGGAAGCTTGGGATCGTGATACCTCACTATTACGTCAAAACCATGAAAAGCTAAAAATGTTTTTAAAGGAGCCTCAGTAGGTTACCGAAATGGACTCCTGGACGCGGTAAATTAACTGATAGTGTGGATTTGGGTAGTGCTATTGCCTGCGACGCCGTGGATAGCGTGAAACCTTATTCGGCTGGGTGGAAGTGGCCCAATGCGGCGTGATGGAGTTCGTGTCCGCAGACTTCATAATTCCATTTCGGACAGTAGAGAGTTTCGGTCGTAAAGTCATAAAATCCTCGAACCGTTTTTACCGATCCCAACCCCCCCCGTAACCACGGTTGAAATTGAATGCCTGGTTGCCCGGTCTTGGATTCCCACAGCTCCTGTAAGCTCAATTCATCTACAAAAACTACTTTCAGATGAGAAAGTTCATGGGTTTCCATGTAATGTCCTTGTTGCGCGCATGCCGTCACATTGATCACCCCAAAACAAACCCCTCCTGCCAGTAGGAGCCCTTTAAGCCATCGCCGGACATAGGCCGTAACTTTGGACCATGATGGATCGTTGCTGAGTTTAAAGTCGTTTTGTGGAAAGGAGGAACGCACCATACTGATTGTTGTCGGTGGTTCGTGGAGAAAAATTAAGCGGGTAGTAGAGGGAAATTTGCATCATTGAGGACTGTGGCCTTGTGGTGGAAGCGCTTGCCTAATTTTTTAGATCAATGAAATGCAAGGGATAAATATTCCATTCTTTATGCAGAAATGATCGCTGATTAGCTTGAAAAGTTTCTAAAGGTCAGCGATAGTATGGCGGCATGCCCATCTAGCGGGGGTGTAGTTTGTGAGATCAATGCAGGCATCTAACAGGGGGCTTTGAGGATAGTAGATAACTCTTTCGTGGAATGGACAGAGCAGTTCCCCATAGGCATGTATTTAATAAAGGCCTTAGAAGGAGTCCAGACGAAAGATGGCCGGATAAATTTTGACATCATCATAACTTAGTCTCTCATCTGGACTATGGAATATGGACAATGAGTTTCAAGATTTGATAGAAATACGTAGAGGCTTTTATGTATCGATTTTAATTTGGAAATTCAAGCGACTTGATTCTAGATCTGTAAAGGTCACCAAACACTCTTGAATGGATGAACCCCATGATGAAAACGATGATTTCACAAAAAATTCTTGGCTCCTCTGAAGAATTTGTGGGTAATGATTAGAGGGCTTGAGGCTGTGATTC
>JBBDSY010000045.1:0-40517 GCA_040904705.1 Nitrospirales bacterium
AATCTTTCCCTCCTGGAAATGTGCGTGCTCGGATACGGCTGGTCATTCTACGCATCCTTCGAATGAATAGCCTCGCTATAACGCTTCTTGTGTCGTAACTCATTCTGAGCTCTCGTTGCTGCTCTCTCCTTGGCTGGAAGAAACCGTTCCCTTCGCTCCTCGACCAAAGCGTTGATAGAGTTTGTCTTTGAATACCGTCTCTTCTAACTTCTTGACCAACGCTTGCTCCACTTCCTTGGGGGCCAGCACCGCCAGCAACCAAGGGATCTCCCCGCTCTTCCACTCGTGCGGGGCCAGACGGAACGGGATGTTGGCCTGTTGTTGGGCCTCCAACTTTTTATTGACGTCATCTGACACATGCGCCCAGAGGGCCAGACCCAGAGGAATCGTCAATCCATTCTGATCTTTGAGTTTTCCCCGCACCGTGGTCACCTGATTGGTGGCCAAGGCTGGAATGACCAGCCATTCCAAATCCGCGAGGCTCATGTGCTTGAACACCGGTGAAAAACTCAGAAGCGCCACGATCTCTCCAAACGTTGCCGTCGCGATGCGTGCGCGCTGTCCGGCCTCCGGCATGATGGAGGTGTGATCACCATTTCCCTTGGACTGGCTCGTGTGGTCTTGCACACCGTTCGCCTTGCCTTGCGGCGAGGCTGCTTGCTCGGCGTTATCCGTTGATGATGGGACATGGGATTTCGAAAGTATTTGATCCATGAGTCGGGTCTCCTCTTTTTTCTACAACACGATTTCAATACGTGGAACACTGTCTACGTTTCGCACCGAACGATGCGTGCAATGTTTATTTGCCCAATGATCATGAGTTTCCTCTTCCCTCACCCGCGGGGCACTGTACCAAAGTCCATAAAAAAATATACCTGTCCCCTAGGACAGCTAGTGCTACTACGTATTTCATCGTTATTCCAGGATTATTGAAGGACATCACCGCCTTTTCGTTACGGAGGAAATTTACGACGTGTTTTTTTTGACATTCCCTGAAGATACGGACAATCCATCCGGTTATTCCGAATTCGAAGTTTTCTTCAACAACCGGGAGGCACTCACACCATGTTCTTTGTGGGAAAAGGCTTGAAGCGCATCCTGTGATTTTCGAGACGCTCGCCAAGCCGCCACCTTCGATCCTTGCAAGGCTTCACGGGAGGATATGTGGAGTTTGACAAATATATTCGAGAGGTGGAATTTGACGGTGCGGTGAGTGATCAGGAGAGTTTTAGCGATCTGTTTATTGGTTTTGCCGGACCGAACTTCCTCCACGATCTGCCGTTCTCGAAGGGTCAATTGCAGACTAGTAAATTGGGAAGTCTGTTTCCGACCATTGTTGGGGAAACCCTCTGCAGATAGGTCCTGTTGGGAAAACGGCCGGTCGTTGACGACTCCCATGACCAGATCCAAGATGGGGAAGAATCGTATGCGGGTGACAAAGGTTCCGGCAGTGTTTGTCCAGACCCATTCCGTTTGAGTGGGTTGACGCAGGACCAGGGACTGGTGGATGCCCTTGAGCACGACCTTGGCTTCGGCTTCATCCAAGACTTCAGCAACCCGCATCCCCTTGAGAGTCGTCCCTCCCAGGAAATGTCCATAGACCGGATTGGGAAACTGGCAATCTCGATAGATCCCGTCCTTGTCCCAAATGAAAATTTTATGGGCTGAGTTTCCCAGCAACTCACCCCACCCGCCAGACGGCTCCTTTTCCGGAATGGATACCTCACACTTCGCGGGCCGCACCCGTGCCATGTACCCTCTCCTTCAGGTAACCAATGAGAGCCAGCCTACTTCCTCGTTCAGGTCCGGTGTCTGGTCACTCTCACCTGGGCATTAACTCACAGTTATTGAATTACATCAACCAGCCTGTGCAAAAAATCTTGAGCCTTATGATCGAGATTGGAATCATTCTGCTCAATCACCGAATCGGCTTTTCGACCCACCAGTCTATAACGCACAAAGGATCTTCACCGGCATCCCCCAAATGAAGGGGATGGTGTTGATGACCGGGGACGTGATGAAATTGGTCGAGCATTTTTTTTGAACTCTTTCAGATAACCATGTACAGTTTCGGCCATGCCAATGAAGTGCCTTGGCCATGATCTTTTAATGTGAGCACCCCCATGATTGAATACTTTCGTCCACGATTTATTTTTCCCCCGTTTCTGACCCTGATCCTTTGCGGGATGTGGAGCCTCTCCCCTCTGATTCCACCCTGTTGGAGCGCGCCCGTTGATCGGCAGCCTGACGCTCCGCTCCCTATTTTGCGGTTAAGCTTGCGGGATGCCATGTCCGCCGCCGTGGATCAAAATCCTACGATTCAATTGTTTCGGGAGCGCATGACCCAGGCCCAACATATCGCCGATACCCAATTGGGTGAACTGCTTCCCAATCTTTCCGGGCGTCTGAGCGGTGCCCGACGCCGATTGTTTTTCGGATCATTTGGCCGAGATCCTGTCGTGGCCGATCCTGACCGGTTGTATGATGCCAGAGCGCTTCTGACCCAGAATTTATTCAGCCTCAGTTTAATTCACAAATGGCGGGCGGCCTTGACCGGGATCGATGTGGCAGGGCTGGATACGGAAGTCACACGTCAGAACACTATGGCCACCGTCGGGTTGGTGTATCTGGAAGTGCTTCGCACGCATGCCACCGTCGACGCACGCTTCGCGGATGTGACCCTCAATCAGCAACTCCTTCGACTCACCTCGCAACGTCACGCCGCCGGGATGGCTACCCTGCTGGACGTCAACCGCGCCCATGTCCGTTTTAAGAATGAACGGCAACGATGGCTGGTCGCAAAAAACGATCTGATCCGGTCTAAATTAAATTTGATCCGGGCTATCGGATTGTCCTTCGACGTGGATCTGGTGTTGATCGATGAAATGACGATCAATCCCCTTCCTGAACAAACCCTTCAGGAGGCCCTGACGATTGCGCACGCCCATCGGATGGAATTGCGGCTCCAGAAACAGAAGGAACGGTTGGCTTCTATCACCTTGAGTTCGGTGACGAGTGAACGTATCCCTTCCCTTCAAGCGTCCGGAGATGTCGGGCTCATCGGCAATGAAATTTCAAAAATGTTAACCAATGATAATGTCCAGGTCATGATGTCGGTTCCCATTTTTGATGGCGGTCAACGGGAAGGTCGGATTTCCGAAAGCCGAAGCCGGGTTCGGCAGGAAGCCATTACGACTCGGGATGTGACGTACCAGATATCGCTTGAAGTCCGCGATGCCTTTCTCTCACTGCATTCCGCCCAGGAGCAAGTCACGGAAGCCGAGGAGGGGTTGGCTCTTTCGCTCAATGAGGTGGTATTGGCTCGCAGGCGCTTTACGGCTGGTATTGCCACCAACATTGAAGTGACCGATGCGCAAGCCGCCGTCGCGACGGCTCGGGACAATGTCATTGAAGCCTTATTTAATTTCAATGTGGCCCGCATTCAATTAGCCCGTGCCCAAGGCCGCCTTGAGGATCTGTAATCTTTTCTGTCTTAAGAATATTCTCAAAAATTTTGTGGCCTTTTTGAATACGCCTAAGACCATGAAATGTAATGGACCTTATTCCCGCCCTGGACCAAAGATCCCAGCATCGGCAACAAGCTGATCAATGCCCGAGGGAAAACGGTGGCTGAGAGGCCCTCTTTTCAGAAGGCCATTCAACAACACAGGAGTCTCGTGCTCGCTGATAGGTTCGATTAGTGGCCTTCAACCCTATACGGCCAATGAAATGGTCGCGTTCCCTGTGAGTGTGCTGGCAAAGCTGTGAAAGGATCAGCCTGAATGTTTTGCGCGAGCGAAAGAACCGGTAAAGTAAGAGCCGTTGCACAAAAGGAATACATCTTAAGCCCTTTATGTGCTAACGATGGCCCAAAATATCCAAAGGCGTAATATTTCAACTTTTAGATCGAACCCTATCTGGTTGATGTATCGACGAACCTTTTTGACCGGAAAACGTGGTGGGGAGGTCGAATATCTATTTTGACCATAGGGGGGGATGCCCAGCGCGCTTCAAATGAACCAATCAATCTATTGCATCGACACACCACACATGGAAGTACCGATGGAATTTCCCATCCGTAACAGGGAGAAAGGCATAAAACAATGAAATCGGCAATTCAAAAACAAGGATTCATTCTTTTATTCGTGTTGCTAGCGGTTTCTCTTTCATCGGTTTCCTATGGGGGGAACGAATGTAAAGTTCAATACGGTTGGAACACGGGTAATACTTTGAACGGTACGTTTAAGAACCATTCAAATACAATGTACCTGAACAAAGGTGAGACCAAAACGATCAATAAAAATCGTATGAATTATGTGAAAAATCTGAAATACCGAAAGGTCAAGTTTTATTTAACCAATGCCGCCGATATGACATTGGGAGAGAATCAACGAAATCCAGGGGCTGGCACCTATGTGACAACCGTGAAACTCCAAAAGGTGAAATGTTTGGACACTGCGGGTAGTTCACACTCATCGGGTGGCTCGACAGGTCCCGTAGATGTAAGCAAAACTCCTTCACCGGCTGGTCCCATACCCATACCGTATCCGAATATCGGTGCGATTCGCTCCCGCGGCATTGACAATCTTCCACCAGCCGTGAGCCCGGACCCAGAACCACCCGCACTCCCCAATTTTGAACTGCAGGGGGAAAAGCCTTAGAGAGCGATAAGATCGGCGGTTCAGTCTGAGCCGGTATTTGATTCGCTATGAAGGAGTAGTACGGTAGCCCCACTTAGACAAAGACAGAAAATGGTGGTGTCGTGAAGCACCTTTTTGCCTGGAAATAGTTGGAGAGATTTGTGTCTTTGAAGGGTCGCTCCCTTAGCAACCCACTTCTCATTACGGAGTCTTCTAGCAATCATTGAACCTGTCGCACGGGAGTTTCAACTCACAGTCTACGGAAGCTTGCCTAGGGACCTTTGACTCAGGAGGATGTCTTGAGGAACAAAATATTATCTATACTTATGGCCATGTTGTTCCCGGTGACCGTGCCATTCATCATCTTTGCAGGGGAATTGGTCACTGAGCCTCGTTCGGTAGGGGCCATTCAATGGATTCCCTAGCTTCTCGAATACTTTGGAATAGCGTTGCCCTGTTGGGGTTTTTAGCCAGCGGTCTCCTACCAATACCGGTTCATGCTGCACCAGGGATCACCAGCCCCGCGCCGGGGTCAACCTTGACCACCTCCACGGTGACCTTTACCGGGGGGCATGCGGTCCGCGGGGAACAACATTGGGTGTATGTCGGGTCCACGCCGGGAGGCAAGGACTACTACTTCGGCAAGTTGAACGAGAGCCATCGATTCACAGTGACCGGCCTACCGTCTAACGGGACGATTTACGTGCAATACCTCACACGTACCAGGAAGAAAAGTGCCTGGCAGACGCAGACCCATGCTTATAGGATGCTGGTGAATGGGAAGCCCGCCCCTCCGCAACAACAGCCGACCACACCCATCACACCCTCCCTATTGCCCCGTATTCAACCGCTCCCGTTAGATGGCCAATGGAGAGTGTTTGTCAGCTCACCTGAGAAGGACGGACCCTGGAACACCATGTGGACATTTACCTTATCAGCTCATGCGGAATTAACGATTGTCGATTTAGTGACCGGGGGAGACCGATATCAGGTCTTTAATGGTGACACGTTCTTAGGGGAAACTTCGCCGGGTCATTTCAAAAACACAGGAGGTCCCGTAGAAGCTTTTATTACACTGAATCCCAACCTGGCGTTACCTGACCCTGATTTTGGGCATATCACGATTCGATTGGCTCCCGGGTTCTATCGTATCGCAGGAAGAACGTCTCTGGTTGGCGGGCCTGGGGCTAACCGTGCAGCCATTCGTCTTGTTACCGGATTCCCACGCAAACCTTGATCGGGATGGTGAACTGGCTTAAGCCTCGCTCCATTCCTCTATGAGACAATCGTCACGGCGAAGGCCGGCAGAAATCCTGGCCTTTTTCGTTTGTGGTTTCCTCAAGTCCTGCCCTGCTGCGCACCGCCTCGCCCTCTTCGCCGTCCTTCCAAAAACCCCGCGCATCTGAGGATTTCTATCACGAGACCCGTGAACCTTTTTCCATGGCAAAACGACGCACCACTATGACAAACCCAAAGGGTGAGTTCGCCCTTCATGAAAAGGAGTAATGCTATGGACAAAAAGTATGGCGACCAAAATGAAGGAGTACATCTCTCGCGAAAAGAAGTCTGCTGGATCGGTGTTCTGTCTGTCACCAGCCTGTGGTTGTGGTGGGCTATCCTAGCACTGGCCCTCTCTTGGGTATGGAAATGAACCTTGCGTGGTGGCAAGTTGGCTGGTGGTATTCTTGGTCCTGTAGGCTGCGTGTATCGAGGTCATCGAGATGAGCAGAATTTCCGTATGTTATTTTGTTTAAAGGATCGACTTTTCCTCGATCCCCTGTTTTTTCTCCATGGTCGACGCCAACCACATCCCATCTCAAGCGTGTGTCCCCTCTCAGGTTCATTCCGGTCACCAATCTCGTCGATTCCTCCCCCATTGCCAGCACAACCAGCGACCCGATAGGCTATACATGATGTCTGATCCAACAAATCAAGGCCGGAGGAGTATTGGTAGCCGAGAAACCCTGCCTCCACCCTTTTAGCCAAACACCACGTCTTCACGACCACTTAGAATGAGATAAGAAGTAGTGGCTGGAGCGAATGGGCCGGAGACAGATTGAGTCTAGCGAAATTCTGGAACACACCTTTCGGGTTGTTCCCTCCCATCTTTCTGAGGGGGTTGATTCCTAAGCTGAAAGAAGGAGGACTGACCCTATCTTTTCGAAGCTAAAGTGATTGAGGCTGCGCTGAGTGACGGGGGAAAGTGCAAGGCCGTACCAACGAACACATGGAAACCTATGGATCACACAGATGTGTTGGAACGCCAGAGATACCGCACCTGGTTAACCCAGATTTCATGGTTCCCGATCACAATCGTGTGCTACCGGCGTAACCGAACATAAGGTAAAGCTATGAGTAATATTTACGATGCGTTGCATTTCGCTCAGGGGAAAAAAGTGCCAGGCTCCAATGACCTGAAGACTGAAAAGGCTCCGGCTCTTCCGCGTTCCCTACCAGACAATAATCCCGCTTTAACTCAAAGGTTTCATGAACAAGCTGAACTCCTGGCCTTAGCCCAAAGCATTGCGACACATCTCCCGGACCCTCACCAAAGGGTGATTCAGTTTATAGGTTCCCGATCAGGAGAGGGGACGTCAACCCTTATTCGGGAGTTGGCATTGACGGTCGCTCAGCAAAGTAGTAAGCCAGTGCTCCTCGTCGAGGCTGACATTAATCACCCCTCGCAAGCTCAAGCCTTTGGCCTTGAAGCGAAACCTCATATAGATTTCGCGCTCAAGGACGGGAAACCCTTTGATGGAGTCCTTACACAGATTGAGCAGTCAAATCTCTTTTTGGGTAGTTTGTCTTCTCAATTTTTCCGGTCTCTGACCGATCGTAGCTTTTTCCATTCAACTGACATGTGGAAAGCCGCCCGGGACCAGTTTTCGCTCATTCTCATTGATTCTGCACCCGTGAATGCTTCGGCCGATGGTCTCGCCATTTGCGAAACAGTGAATGGTGTCATCCTTGTCCTTGCCGCCGAACACACTCGGTCTGTTGTTGCCCAGAATGTGAAAAGGGAGATTCTCAAACGAGAAGGCAATATCATTGGTATTGTGTTTACGAAAAGAAAGTTCCACATTCCACCATCCATTCACAAACTCCTCTAGACCCTTTCTGCACGACAGTATCAAAATGCTGCGAACGTCTATACCAGCATTTTGCATGCGTGACCCTTCGGCCATAGATTAGACCACCAACCCCAGTATGCCCATTTCGTTTCGTGAATGCGGGTAGCCTGTTTCCAGAATGTTGAGTAGCGCCACATCCATTCAACGTCTCAGATCTTTGGCGTCAGCCCCCTTCTTCCGAGGGATTGCTCCATCCCAAGAAATCTGGTTTCCTCACGGTATGCATACCATGGGCAGGACCTAAGCAATCCTGCATGAGACGATCGTAACGGCGAAGGCTGGGAGCAATCCCGGCCTTTTTCGTTTCTAGGACTCCTGGTCATTGGTATTTCTGACAATCAGCTCCTCCCACCTTGCCCCTTTCCGCCTGCATTCATTTTTGCAAAGTGGTCGTTCTGCTAAACAGCTAAAGAGATTTCCTGAACTGCTGTGAGATGACCTTGCTAACTTGGTCCTTTGGGTAATGGCCAGACATGGAATCGCCTCGATAGGCTTGAAGGAGCCAATAAAGGGGGCGACGTGATGAGCAAACGTTTTTGTTATCGAAGTGAGGGAGAACAACCCTCAATCGGTATCGGCTGGTGGTTGATCATACTGTCTGCGGTTGCGATGTGGTATTGGAAATATTATCCGCTATCGTGGTTATGAAAATAATTTTCTCATGGAGAATTTTGGTCGATACAAAGGAGCGTGAATGAGCAAACTGTATGAGGCATTACAATCAGTTCAGCTGAAGCGATTGGCCGTTGCCAACGAGTTAAACGAGACACTGTCCCCTGCGTTCCCGTCTTCGTTAAGGAAGAAACGTTCTGTGTCTACGCCAAAGCTTCATGAACAATCTGAACTACTGGCCTTAGCCCAAAACATTGCAGCGCATCTTCCCAATCCCGACCAAAATGTAATTCAGTTCATTGGTTCCCAGGCCGGTGAAGGCACCTCCACCCTTATTCGAGAGTTTGCACTCATGGTAGCTGAGGATAGTAACAAGCCTGTGCTACTCGTCGAAGCGGATTTCAATCGACCCGCACAGGCTAAAGCCTTTGCCATGAAAACCCCACCGCCTTTGGATTATGCGCTCAAGAAAGGCAAGGCCCTCGATGGGGTTATTTCTCAAACGATGCAATCGAACCTGTTTCTCGCCGCGCTGTCTTCTCAATTTTTCCGCTCTCTCACCGACCGGAGCTTTTTTCATTCGACGGATATGTGGAAAACCGCCCGATCTCAGTTTTCGCTCATTCTCATAGATTCTGCACCCGTGAATGCTTCGACCGATGGTCTCGCCATATGTGAAACGGTCAATGGCGTGATTCTCGTCCTTGCTGCTGAAAAAACCCGGGCCGCGGTTGCGCAGAATGTGAAAAGGCAAATTCTTAATCGAGAAGGCAATCTCCTTGGGATTGTGTATACGAAAAGAAAGTTTCACATTCCGCCATCCATTCATAAACTCCTCTAACCCGCTTCCGGATCTCATTATTGTTCAAGAGCGCAGAAACCTACTCCATCCGTGTGGTCATCGTATCTCTGTTAAAAAAATTTTCCCGAGGGGGCGCTATACCACTGAAACCCTTCAATCCTTTTTCCTTTGACCGAAGCGAATACCCGCAACGCCGAGGAGATCTATGGTGTTCTCCATGAATTGCACCATTCCCATACGACAATATTCCGCATAGGCCTTCGGAGGAATGGTAGCTCGAAAGCCGATTCCGTAATGTAGAGGCATACCAACCAAATCATAGGGAAAAGTCCATGTGGGTTGAAGAAGAAGAAACCATACAAACCTGGGTGAATGGCGGAGAAGTTATTATCAAGAAGGTCGGAAGAGAATATGCCTTCCGACTGGCCAATGAAGCGGGCGATTGGATTGACGGGTTGCCCGATGGCATGGTGTGGGCTGATGCACAATCGCTGTTCGGCGACTCGCTGTAACGAATCATGGCCGAATCGCCCTTGTCTCTTCACATCCCAAGCAGTTCCCGCTTTGCCTGCCTCAAACTACCGATCAAATTGCACAGGAAAATGGTTGGGCTGAATCTGGATGTGCGAGGCAGTGGCACCCAGTAAGGCCAGCTTACTCATAGTCTTTGGTTTATCCATTCCCTGAAGACCCTTCACCTCACTCGCGTTGAGATCCACGTTCAAGTTATCCTTTAACCAGTCACGATCAAGCACCACGTTATACCGCAAATAGGAAAACAATTCCTTCCCTCCCAAGACATCTCCTTGCAAATCTCCAATCTCGCGATCAATTTTCCAGGCCGTGGGACTGCGAGACATCCACTGCAACATCGTTTGATTCAAGGCATCACAATCGTTCATGAGAGACATCAGGGCCTGGCGGGCAACATTGACCGAAGACATGCTCAACACCTCTTTTGCCGACAGACAGGTTTCTTGTGAACCTGTTCCTACCGAAACCAATAGGAGTTGGTCAGCTCCCGTGACCCATTTCAACCCAAAACCCTCCGTGGTTGCCATGAGCAATAATTGCAAGGCTGGATTATTATGGGGACTCACGCCTCCATCCACAAAAGCCCCTTCAGGGCTCCTTCCAAGGGCTAACCGCTCGGGATTGAAATAATGCGGAGCTGCGGTACTGGCTCGGACGACTTCTCGAAGCAGAATGTTTTTATTAGGCGTCGCCGTTCCCGTGTTGGCGACCGGGTCGAAATAGCGTCCCTTGGGGTTATTTATGAACGGCCAAGGACTTCCCGAATCCAACCGTTTCGTCATAATCATCAGACCCGTTTGGAGGTCGTCGCTTCCCAGCGTTCGGTCACCAAACTGTACCGTCAAGGCTTTCATCAGCGGGGTGCGCGGAAATTTGGCCTGTAAGATTCCCTGGCGCCAGATGGACTTCTGAAAGACTTGTTCCGACAGTTCGTTATACAAGCGTTCAAGCTTTTCAACTGTCCAGCCAAGGGCGAGGCCTGTGGCAATAATCGATCCCGTCGAGGTGCCTCCAATCAGATCAAAATACTGGGAGAGACGAAAATCCCGATCATTTCCGGCTCGCCTCCGCAGAAGCTCCTCCATACGTTTTAAGTATTGCAGGGTGAGAATTCCACGGACTCCGCCACCATCTAATGCCAAAATTCGTTTAGGACCGGCATCGAACAAATGTTGATCACGGGTCCGAATCATCAGCGTTCCTTTCTTCATTGAACGCTTTCTGCAACGTAAAAATTTCCTTCACGACCAAACCGCGTGAGCGGGCGTCCTCTGCAAAATGCCGCGTAAGGTCGCGTGGTCCACGAGAATGGCCATCCCTTGACAAAACAGCCTTTCAAGTTGATCTCGCACAACCGCCACCTGCGTCAAGGGGAAACACGGGGTGGCCGCATCTGGTGCATCAATCCGCCTTCCAGCAAAGGCGACAATCACAACATAGTCCTTCCCGCACTTTAAATCGTTTGGCTCACTGGGTTGGATTGTTGAAACCCAAGCTTCATCCAAAACGGGCATAGTATTGTCCCCACTAGCAAAAGCCCGGCAATCCACGCCTCACGCCAGGGCATCCATTCTGGCGCTGGGCTTCCGACCATCCATGATCCGATGCCTGTTAGGAAACAAAATATCGACAAAGACGCAAGCCCCATGGCCAGAATCGCTCGCCAAAATCGCTGGGAGCTTGCCGGATGATCAGGGTGGACGCGCTGCTCAATGGGTCCCCAAAAACCTGGTGGTTGCGCGCGTCGATAAAATGTTTCTAAGCGCTCGAAGTCTTCGGGACCCGTGAAAAGCGAGACCCCGATGCCGATCATCCCGGAACTGAGCCCCATGATGAGCAACCGCCATTCTTCTTGTTCCGGCAATCCCCACAACAGGAGCGGCGCCATCACAATCGAGGTGATGATGCAGGCTAACTCGCCCCATGCGGTGATACGCCACCAAATCCATCGCAATACCAGCAACACACCCATCCCCGAGCCCAATAACAGACTCACCTGCCACGCCATGTGAATCGAGGACAACCATGGAAGAATACAGAGGGCAATGACTAAAATCAGCACATTGCTGCCTCGCGCCACCCACACCAATTCAAAATTGGAGGGTGCCCGTTTTAACCAGGATTGACAAATAAACCGACGATACACATCGTTCGTCCAATAGGAGGCGCCCCAATTCAAATGCGTATCCACTGTCGAAGCCAAGGCGGCTAACATTCCCACCAGCATCAATCCTTTCAAGCCAGGCGGCAAGAGTTCATCGATTCCTTGGATAAAGGTATATTCCCGTGCAGCCATATCGATTGAGCCCGGAAGTGGGGGGAAAATCACCAATAATCCCAGAGCTAACGGCAACCAGATCAAGCTCCGTAACAAGACCTGCACCACGGTAAATACGACTGCTGCCAGACGTGCATCATGATCAGTACGACAGGCCATAGAACGTTGCGCCAAATATCCGGTGCCATCCGCATTCATCTGCAACATCCATTGAAATCCATACACCATAAGGACGACCATCGTCACATCACTGGCGCCAAACGGCGTGAAGGCCAAAATCTCATTGCCGGTTAACGGGTACCCGGCAGCCGTGGTGAATTGCTCTTGAATACGTTGCGTGAGTGCCGTCAGCCCACCCACATGATCCACCACAACCCAAGCGAATCCCACACTCGCCACAATACCAACGGCAAATTGCATAAGGTCAGTATTAACCACACTTCGCAATCCCCCGGTTGTGGAATACAACATCGTCACCAACATGATGATACCGATTGAGAGTAAATTGTTGGTGGAACGAATCCAAATGGTCTCGATCCCTAAACCCCCGATAGCAAAAGGCACACCAGCCCACTGCACACTGTCGACACAGATTTCAAAGAAAGCCGGAGGTAGCCATTGATCCCACAGGAGAAACGGTTCGGCGAGACGCGTCGCAGCCAGAAGGACCATCGCCAACACCGTGCAATTGACAATTGTGCCAAAATAAATGACTTTGATACCCCGCAGTGCTGCCGCGGCACGATGTCCATAACGAACCTCGGTTAATTCGGCATCAGTGAGCACACCCACACGGCGCCAACTGGGCGCCAACAAAAATCCCATGAGAAGAAAGGCCAAGGCGTAAATCCACAAACGCCATAGGGCAAAGATTCCTGCCGTCGCGACCAACCCCGTTACGAGAAGCGGGGTATCGGCCGCGAATTGCGTGGCCGCCATGCTGAGGCCGGCTTTCCACCCCGAAAGACTTCGACCTGCCAGAAAATACTCTTCAAGACTGCCGGAGGCCCGTTCCCGTTCACGCAGTCCGGCGTAGAGCGCATACACGATAAAGGCGGCCAGGATGGCCCAGTCCCACTTAGTCATATGTTCCGCTCATGCAACTTACTGCCTTTCATTCCTTGCCTGCTCAATAAAAAGAGAACGAAGAGAAACCATCGTATTATTCCCCAAGCATGTTCATCAGACGCCATCCCAATAATGGTAAGGACAATCCCGCAATGACGAGGAGGCCTCCCAAGCCCATCGTGCTAAAGCTAACCAGATTCGTACGAGCTCCCAATATGACGGGTGAAGGGCATTGATACCCCATCCCGGCTGGCGGCCATTGCCCCGTGGCACGAATTCTTGTTCCGATATACATCACATACGCCCCCATTCCCACAGTCGGCATGCCGGCCATCATGGTCACCGCCAGGAACATGAATCCGATTTGGTGAATGGTCTCGGGTGTCGGTGACGCATCACCTTGTGTCACCGATGACAGATACTCCATCGTAAAATAAATAAATGCCCCCCCGAATAATGCGAGAATGGCCAAAAGACTGACCATGAAGGTTTTCCGGGAGGAGTTCATGAGGTTCTCACTCCCTCAAGCCTTCGGGATAGCCTGAAAAACAAGACGATCTCCTTCATTCTGAGAGACGAAAAGAATTCTCAACACCGCTTATTGCTGATTCTGACGAATGTGTTCATGACGTCTCCCCAGCCAAAGTCCCGTCGCCAACCAGAGAACGGCAATGGGCATCGCCGCAAACGCCATAGGCGACAACCCCATTCCCCACGAATGGAACATGGAAACAATCCCCGTTCCAGTCGCATCCGCCCCGCGATGGACCACGGTATCAATCACATTTTTGGCTTGGTATTTTTCTTCACGCGAAACAACTGTAAAGAGTGTTTCCCGTGTCGGCTTGGTAATGGAAAACTCTCCGGCGCGTCGTAACACACCAAACCCGATCAAGACCGGCAACACCGTTACCAAGCCGAATACCCCAAATCCAATGAACGATACCATGGGCATCACGGCCAACATCACGACGACTCCAAACCTCGTCAGCAACCATCCTATGGCGAAGAATTGAAGCGTAAACGCCAGAACATTAATCCCAAGATCGACTGACGCGAACAATTGAATGCGATCTTCCGAACTCGGCATGACTTCAGGAATCAGGATGGTCTGTTGGGAATACAAAAAAGTGGACAGCACCGAGTAACACATAAGGTACAGGGCAATGCCTCTCAAATAGGGCGAGCGAACAATGCGAATCACCCCGACCCACAAGCTGGGGGGAGCGGCATCCGGGTCCTTTCCCCGAGACAAATGCGTGCGTCCCAAATCAATTCCATGAAATGCGTGATACCATTTGAGCAAAGCCACAATGCATCCGACCGCCAACAATAAAAACATCCCAGCCACTAACAACAGGCCCTGAACCCCGACACCTTTGACCGTTAAAGCCGTAATAAAGGGGCCGGTCATGGCGCCAAGACTGCCTCCTGCCGAAATACACCCAAACAGTCGACGAGCCGCATCGGTAGGAAAGACATCGGCCATAAAACTCCAAAACACCGACACCACAAAAAGGTTAAACACGCTCAACCACACAAAAAAAATTGGCCCAATCGCCCGCAACCCGAACCCACTTTGTAAGGCCACATAAAATGCCAACAGATTCAGAATAAAAAATCCGTACACTGTTGGTAACAATCGACGAATGGGGAAATGGCCCGCGACCCAGCCAAACATCGGAATCACTGCCAACATCGTGATGAACACCGCCGAGAAGAGCCAGGGGAGTGTATGGGCCCCTAATAGCACTCCCATTTCATCGCGAACCGGCCGCAGAATGTAGTAGGCCGCAAGTATGCAGAAAAAATAGACAAACGACCACAGGAGGGCAGGAACTTCCTTTCGCTCCACAAGCACGACTCGACACAACACAGATTGAAGAATTTGTGGCAGGGAAAACATCATACCGTGAACAATGACTTGGAAAATCTCAACCTCTGGGTCTTCCAAGAATGGCGAAAGCCTTATCCCGAAAAACCTTCTCATTGCCAATCTTCAGCACATCATACCGGAATCCAAAATGGAAACCATCTCCTTTCCTTTTTTTTCATTCTTGTGACGTGCTACTTTCTACATGTCAATAATCTACAAATATTTTCCTCCATCTATCTATAGAGAGAAAATAGTCATCAATCCTCCCGCAGTGCCTAATATGGAAATTCTTCATTGAATCGAAGAACGGTCAATATCATTCTAGTCCTGTATTGGATCGTCATATGGTCTGCGGTTATTTTCCGCATCGATCGCTTTCCATTAACCTGGGTTCCCATGTACAGCGTCTACCAACCCAGCGAATTTATTTCGACAAGCATCAAAGACAAAGCGGCCATGCGGAAAGGGCTTCGTGTCACCCGCCGCGACGGATCTACCGGTTACGTATCATACAAAGATCTCAATATTCCCAAGCCCAATTTTCGGCGCCTGTATTATTCAAGGATATTTGGCACCGCACCCCCTAAACACAAACAAGGCAATACCGAGCTGGGAGCCATAAACCGGTTCGTGCGTGGATTGGATGAGGATGAACCAAATTTTTCAGTTGACTGGGAGTGGCGAATGTTTTGGACCCTCAACAAAACTCTTCGACTTGAACCTACCGACCCCAAGTTTATTATCCGCATGGAATCCTCCAAGAAAAGCCGAGTGTACCGAAAGGCAGATTTATCGAAAGGAGATGCCAGCAAGGTCGAAATTCAAACACATGAGGCCGCGATCGACTGGAAAGATCAATGGGTCAAGAGGTGGAAGCATGGCCTTCTGTAAATCGCCAAGTCGAATCTGGAATCAATTTTTCTTCACTGGATTTTCTGGAGAAAGCTTGGGCCTGTTACGCATGTACATCGGGGTTGGCCTGCTGTTCTTTCACACGTATCAATTTGCCACCGTACTGACTCTTAACCCAATAGGGGCAATGTATTACTTTATTGAGCCCATTTGGTACTTCAAGTTATTAGGGATTCAATATCATGTGCCCGCCCTTTCGTTTGTCATGTATGCCATGCTGATGGGTGCCACCATCGCGATGATTGTAGGAAAACATACCCGGATGTCCATTCTCGTGATCATTCTTTGTATTTTTTACCTGAAGGGAGTACGAGACAGCTTTTCGGGAGACGTTCACCATCGGTATATCATTCCCATGCAGATTCTTTTTCTCTTTTTACTTTCCAAATGTGGGGAAGTCCATTCTCGTGATGCCAGGCAACATCATCATGCAGCGGAAGTTCTGGAATGGGAAGCCAGCTGGCCTATAAAAACCATGCAACTGTATGTGGCGTTATTTTATTTCTGGAGTGTGTGGGCCAAGGTACGGGTCTCAGGCTGGGTTTGGTTTGCCGGCGAAGGCAGAATTCAGGAAGTCTTAATCCACCGTTCAGTCCGGTGGGGTGTGACTGATAAAGGAGAAGTTCTCACCAATGGGCTCAGTTTTGAGCTGGCCCAACACCCAGAACTCATTCAAATCTTCGGTTTACTCGTCCTGGCTTTCGAACTAGGCTTCCCCCTGCTTCTCTTCATCAAATCGGCCAAGTGGCGACTCGCATTTATTATGGGAGTCACCATGTTTCACATAGCCACCTTTGTCTTGATGGATGTCAATTTTCTCTTAATTCCATTTGTCTATCTCATTTTCTTCGATCTCGTGCCAATACACGTATGGCTCAAGGATCGTGTCAAACAACTCCTTGTGCGTCCCTCCATAGCCGGTTAGGCCTTACAACCTACCCATGCAAACCTCTATGATTCTTGGGTATGATACAGATAATAAGATACCTCATCCGCGGCAGATTGACCGGCAGGACTCAGGGAAAAATCGGGCAAAAGAGAACGCCACATGATACAGGGATCTCAATTATCAGCACACGAATGGGGGCGGTACCAGCGAGTCATTGTCTTCGATGGGGTATGTAATTTTTGCAATGCGTTCGTCAATTTCATCTTGGACCACGATCCTCAAGGTATATTCAAGTTCGGCACGCTGCAATCCCAACCCGCCCATCTCATTCTCAAACAGTGCGATCTCTCGACAGAAGACTACGAAACCTTTTTGTTGCTGGAACATGGCAAAATCTTTACCAAATCCACTGCGGCACTTAACATTCTGCGAGCCCTACCGGGATGTTGGTCCTGGCTCTATGCCCTCATCATCATTCCACGTCCCATTCGAGATTTTGTCTACAGCGTCATCGCCAGGTATCGATATCGGTGGATGGGCAAGTCGGATACATGCCGGGTTCCTTCACCTCAGGAGCGTGCGAGATTCATTTAACATTTCCCGCCAAGAAATTGACTACATCCGTTCCGGTTGCTTTCCCTCCGCGGATGTAATCCGAACGGAATGATCAAAGAGCTCTTCAAGTTCAAAAACATTCTGAACCTGGGGTGCCCCGTAATCGGCTGACCCCGTGAAGACACGGAGATTAGGTCCCAACTGTGCAACTCCCTCATGATGTGTATGCCCGCACATAACGGAAATCCGGCAGTCAGGTCGCTCCTGCGATACGTTCATCAATACATCTCCGACGGCCCGGCAGGCAAAATAGGGAAGCCAGTCATCATTACCCATTTTCCCCTGGTACCAGCAGGCTTCCTTAAACGGCGGGACATGCGTCAGACACACGACCTGCCGGTAGGAGGTCAACGCCAAATACAATTTCTCCCGTAAATTTCCGGCCGCCTCATCACCCAACGCACCAAGCTTTTTCAATACTTCCTCTCGATTTAAATTTTGGAAATCCGCAATCAACTCCTGATCGCTGAGCCTGACGGGAGACTCCTGGTAATTTCCCAACCGGCCATCACCCCACCCATCATGCCCGATCAGGACCGTTTGCGGGGTCAGTTCAATGAGCCCTGAAGAAGAGAGATAGGTGAGTCCCGATTGAGTGAGACACCAGGTTTGAATGTTTCGCCTAACGGTTTCAATCGATCCATGGTAAAAATCATGGTTTCCCAACACGAAATACAAGGGCACTTCAATCACCTCGTGCATTTCATGAAGAAGCTCACGCAAACAAGGAGCCTCCGCAATATCACCCGAGATGAAGGTTGCATCAGGCTGGCAATCCCGGATAGACGAATAAAAGGCGGCTCGCTCATGCGGTTGCAGAAAGTTCAAATGGATGTCCGTTGCCCAAACCACTCGCATAGTATGCGCACATTAGCAAAAAGCCAAGACGTCCGCATGATGGTTTCACCACAAAAAACATAGTGCTGACCTGCAGTAGCCGATGGTCACCCCCCATGGTATAACTCCTGTAAAAAATAACCGAAGAACTTCAACCAGTCTCATGAAAAAGGGAGCCCACATGACACAGACATCCCAACCGTCATCAACAGGAAGCGAACTGGCCACCTTGGGTGGGGGGTGCTTTTGGTGCTTAGAGGCCGTGTTCGATCAGGTCAAAGGCGTGGAATCCGTAGAGTCGGGATACATGGGCGGCGGACGTCCCAACCCGACGTATGAAGCGGTGTGTACCGGGACGACCGGGTATGCCGAGATTATTCAAATTCGGTTTGATCCTGGCGTGGTCTCCTTTGGGGAACTTTTGGGAATCTTTTTTGGGACTCACGATCCGACGACATTGAACCGGCAAGGAAACGATTCTGGCACACAATATCGTTCAGCCATTTTTTATCATTCACCAGAGCAGGAAGCAACGGCCAAACAGGTCATCGAAACCTTCACGAAAGACAAAATTTTTGATTCTCCCATTGTGACTGAAGTGGTTCCGGCTTCCACATTTTATATGGCTGAACCCTACCACCAAGAATATTATGTGCAGAACCCCTCGCAACCCTATTGCGCCTATCTCATTTCACCCAAGATCGCCAAATTTCGCAAACAGTTTGCAGAAAAACTCAAGTCCTAATTCTGCGTTTTCAAGCATCCCTCTTTTATCTTCCAGACACCAGGTTCGAGACGGCATCACGCAAACCTCCCCAGAGGTTGGCTTTCAATGTCGCCTGATGGGGGTGAAGAAAAACGGGAGTTCGAGGAGGACAATAGGGTACCTCACTCGTCCTCATTCCAATAGGTTCCGCCACCATTGCCCCGCCTGGCATGGGATCGATGTTCTGCACCATTAACTGGACACGGGATTCCAAAATACAAAAATCGCGGTACCTGTGTACCTGCGGAAGAGTGGGGTCCACAAACTTTACGCGATGACGGTCCGTCGCAAAGACGACATCTCCAACTTTCATCGGCCCATCAGGGCCAACGGAATAGAGAAGCACCGGCACAAGTAACACCATGACAATAACGGCCCCAATGGAAATCAGTGGGGTCTTGGAAAACTCCGAAGGGTGACCGTTTATCATGAATGTTGAAGTCGTTTAATAGGGATGCCTGCGAATATGGAGCGTATACAATAGACCCGACAGTAGCAGCTCTACGATAACAAACCCGGCCACCGTAGCCACAATTCCTTCCCACGTTAAGGAAAGCTGCTGCCCCACTCCTAATAAGGGCAACAGGCTTTCCGGAATCTGGTCCAAGCCCAAAGCCATACTGGAAGAGGGCCGGTTGAAACGCCGTTTGACAAAACTTGAGAGACAATCTCCCATCATTGCCAAAAGAGAAACCATGAGCCCAATGTCCCAGGATAACCCAATACCCATGGCGACAAGAGGAGTCGCCAGTATGGAAAATAGTACACCACGATAGGTTTTGGATGTCCCCAAAAGAGGAAAGCCGTCAATGAAAACTGCCCCGCCATCAATGGGCGTGGCCCATCGCTCATTTACGAGCCGCCGACCAATGATGGGCGCCCCATTCGCGACAATAATGAGAAAGAGTAATTGCAGGTAAATCATGCGAGATGACCACACATGTCGACCAATGTCGGCACACAGTGAGAAAAGAACAGAGTCGGTCGACTCACGATGAGAAGGGACGGTTGGTGGTGTCCTTTTACCAAGAAACAGGTAATAAGAGTGACTAAAGGGGCCGTGCTAACGAGGAAAAATCAAACAAGTTGCGGTCAAGCAGTTGGCTCGGTCGCACGTTCGTTAACGCCGCAAAGATGCTGTCTCCGGATCCCGGGTAGCGATCCTCCCAATCCTTGATCAGCGTTTTCACTTCTTGTCGTTTCAGGTTTTCTTGCGACCCGCAGAGATCACAAGGAATAACAGGGAAATTTCTCAAGATGGCATAGTTGGCGAGGTCAGTTTCCCGCACATACGCCAACGGTCGGATCACCACATGCTTACCATCGTCGGAGCGCAATTTGGGCGGCATCGATTTCAGAGCCCCATTGAAGAACATATTGAGCACCATCGTCTCCATCATATCGTCACGATGATGCCCCAAGGCAATCTTGGTGGCTCCAAGCCTGTCTGCTAATCCATAGAGAATCCCGCGGCGCAATCGTGAACACAGCGAACACATCGTCTTTCCTTCAGGGATCAATTCCTTCACAACTGCGTACGTATTCTGCGATTCAATATGAAAGGGCACGCCCAGCTTTGTGAGATACTCAGGCAGAACATGCTCGGGAAATCCCGGTTGTTTCTGGTCAAGATTGACGGCAATCAGTTGGTAAGAAATGGGTGCCCGAGACTGCATGGATAACAGGACATCCAACATGGCATAGCTATCTTTCCCACCTGATAGGCAGACCATGACCGTATCGCCGGCTTCGATCATCGAAAAGTCGGCCACGGCCTGTCCCGCCAACCGGCACAACCGCATATGTATTTTCTGTGTTGACCCGGTGAAATGGATTTTCACGATGGGTACTTGTGTGTCGTGAAGCATGTTTTATTCCTGATGAGCATGAGAAAGATTCAAAACGAATACTCAAAGTTGAGGGGGACCATTCCCTGTGAAGGGACGGTGATCTGTTGCTCAAGACTGCCCAACGTTTCATGCCAAACCACAATGGTATACGACCCGGCTGGAAGGGGCGGCAATTGAAATGCCCCGAATTCATCCGTGACGGAAAAATACGGATGATCGAAGACTTGTAGCGCCCCAGTCATAAACGTATGCTTGTCACAACGAAGAACATAGAAGCCTGGCCGTTTGAGGGTTTTCGGTATGGAGCGCGAACCAACCACTTGAGCCACATTCACTATCGTCTTTTTCCCCACCACGACATGGGTGTTGTGAAGAACCGGATCAAGATTTTGAATTTCTAACGTATCACCAACACGGCCCGCTGCTACCCGAGGCTCAAAGGCGCACTTGGCATTCACAATTATTCGTTTGGGGCTGACACCATCATGTATAGGGGAAGAGATGCCTTTGACACTCACCACCACATGGCGAAGCCCCCACGTGTCCATGTTCACCTGAACGGTCCGAATCAGCACCTCTTTTCCACAGTGCTCGGTATCGACGGTCACCCGCCTCGTTTCCGCTATGGGCACTTCTCCACGGAATGCTACGGTGCCCCTCACGTGAGCCCCTACTTCATTCGCCATCGCCATTCCGGCCTGGCTCAAGGCAAACACCAGCAAAACCGTGATTCCATAGCGAAAATATACCATCCAACGAGTCTAGCCCGCTCCCTAGGGGCGGTCAAGATACCGCTGGCCACCCCCCGTTATTTACTTCCCTTGCTGTCTCATTTATCCTCTCTCAGACATGTCCCCAGCTTCCCCTTCCCAACCACCAATTTCTATTCTGTCCCGCCTTCGTGACAAATGGCAGGGCAACCTAAGATTTCGCCATACCCTCATCCTGTCCACCATTATCCTCATTATCATGACCGTTTTGGCAGGCATCATGCTCTCCAAGCAACGAGCCATGCTCTACCATGCGGCTGAAACCAAAGGCTTAGCTTTCACTCAAGCCTTCGCTATCGGAGGATGGGCGGCCATTCAGAATAACCTCTTCCGAATCCAAGAAGCACTGTTGAGGTATCCGCCAGATCCGGAGATCGTCGGCATCGACATCATCGATTACGACAATATGGTCATGGCCTCACAAATTCCAAGTCGTATCGGCCAGGTCCTTAAAGATCCGCAGTGGATGGAGATGAAGCAACAGCAGGAAAAATCTTTACGCTATACAGAATCCGAGCAGGGCGAACCCCTTCTGATCATGGTGGCCCCCCTCCTGGGAAATAAGGAGACGGATGCCTGGATTCGCGTGACATTTTCCCTTGAAGACGTCCAGGAACAAGACCTTCAATTAATCCTGAATATGAGCCTCATGACCTTCTTGCTCATTGGAGCTGGTCTTTTCACCCTCTACTGGTCCAAAAACCATATTTCTTCTATTCTCCAGTCGGTCATTGATCAGCTACAACACACACTGGCCGCTCGCACACGGTTAGGAGGACATGCTGCTGCACCCGTGGACCCGGAACCCGAAACATTTCAATGCAAGGGGGACCTCGAACATCTGGAGCACACAGTCACGAAGACCATTGGTCTGATAACGACACAATCGTCAGCCTTGCAGAATTCCGCCTCAGCCCTCGAGCAGACCGTGAAAGAACGCACCAAGGCGCTGTTAGAGACGAAGCGTTCTCTCGAAGCCGAAGTTCAGGAGCACCAGTTGGCGTCGGAACAATTGGAAAAAATGAGTCGGCAGAATCAACTGATCTTAAACTCTGCAGGAGAAGGTATCTATGGATTAAACGTGCATGGACGCGTGACGTTCATCAATCCCGCCGGAGCGAAACTCTTAGGCTACGGCATTGATGAGTTGCTCGGAAAACCCATGCATGAGACCATGCACCACACCAGACAGGACGGCACCATCTATCCCCGACACCTCTGTCCACTCCATGGCAATTTCCTCAGGGACCAATCCCATGAAGGCGACGAGGAAGTCCTTTGGCGGAAAGACGGCACCTCGTTTCCCGTTGAATACATCAGCACCCCCATCCATGAGCAGGACAAAATCGTGGGAGCTGTCGTCAGCTTTTCAGACATCACCCTACGTCGAAGAGCCGAAGATAAGATTCGAAAAAATGAAAATACACTTCGACAAACCCAAAAGATGGAAGCCATGGGGACGTTAGCCGGGGGCATTGCGCATGATTTTAATAATATCCTGACCGCCATGCTGGGCTTCAGCCAGTTAGCCCAATTAAAAATCTCTCCCAAGCACCAGTCATACGAATACTTGAATCAAGTGCTCATGGCCGGCAAGCGAGCCAAAGAACTCATCAAACAAATTCTCACGTTTAGTCGTCAAGCCGACCCAGAACACCAACCCTTAGAACTTCGTAGCATCCTTGAGGAAGTGCTTACCCTCATGCAGGCCACCCTGCCCGCGACCATCGAAATTCACAAAGACTTTTCCTACGAAGCCGGCATGGTGTTGGCCGATCCGATTCAACTCCATCAAGTCTTCATGAATCTCTTTGCCAACGCCGAATATGCCATGCGTGAAAAATCCGGCAGCATCACAGTGAAAATCGAACACCTCCTGTTGGATCAGGACAACCAGGGCAAACTCCTTGAGCTGACTCCAGGCCCTTATTTTCGAGTCAGCCTTGCCGACACAGGAACAGGCATCCCTCCTCAAAAGCTGGCTCGGATCTTTGACCCGTTTTTTACGACCAAAGAAGTGGGAGAAGGCACCGGCATGGGACTG
Organism: Nitrospirales bacterium; assembly: GCA_040904705.1. Lineage (GTDB taxonomy): Bacteria > Nitrospirota > Nitrospiria > Nitrospirales > UBA8639 > Nitrospira_E. Next base: position 23,625 of record JBBDSY010000045.1, read on the forward strand.
TCCGTGGCCCATGGCATCATCGTCGCGCATGGCGGTACTATCACCGTGGAAAGCCAAGCAGGGGCCGGAACCACCTTTTCGATTTTCCTCCCCTATATCGATGCCACGCCCATTGTGACGACTGACCAGACGGAACTGTTTGATAACCCAACGCATCAGGGACATATCCTTTTAGTTGATGACGAAGAAGCCCTGTCGACCATGGGACAACACTTCCTTGAACACTTAGGATATTCCGTCACGGTTTGTAACAGCGGCATCACCGCCTTAGAAAAATTTCAAACAAACCCTCACCAATTTGATGCCGTCATCACCGATCAAACCATGCCGAAACTCTCAGGCGAAAAGCTCGCCCTTGAAATGCTCCGCCTCAATCCCGATCTGCCGATAATCATCTACACAGGCTTCAGCCATACCATAACCCCTGAAAAAGCCCACCAACTGGGAATTCGGCGGCTCCTTCACAAGCCCCTCCTTATTCAGGAATTAGCGGCCACCCTTGAAGAAATTCTGCGCCAAAAAGTGTAAGCATCGCATCACCAGATGGATGCCCCCTGCCATCGTTTCGCGTTTCCAAAAGGAGCCCTCCACTACTTTTTCCCTCTCGAGGAGATTCCCACATGAATCGAAAACGACAAATCCATGATGGTATCGCGGGCGGATTGATTTCTCTCGGCATGTTGCTGGGTGTGTATGTGAACCCAGCCTGGCTCTGGCTTCCAGGCATCTTGGGGGTGACCCTCCTACAAAGCGGATTTACCGGTTTCTGTCCAGTCTATTACATCCTGGATCAGACTTGTTCGGATTAATAAGGCTATTCACCTGACCCGACAAAACGTTGGCTGGGGCTACGGGATCATATGAGGATGAATTGCCGGATCACTGGCTGAGAAAAAAGAGTCCGCCATTTTCCGGATCTGATTGTGAAAGGCAAACAAGGCGGGAGGAGGTTGAACATGGCGGGCAGAAAGCCGAGCGTATCGGCTGAGGAAATCATCAAACCCAACAATCCACCAATCCCTCTTGGAGGGAAATAGAGGTTTTGGCTGGGATTGATTGGTCGCATTCAGCGAACTTTTTCCACCATTTGCAACAAACCAGACTTCTCCTCCCATCTTCGCTCGTAAAGAGATCTCCTACAGTCTTTCCGATAAGCTGCAGCGTTGTCCTGAACGCACGATCCATGTGTTTCAGAAAATTCCTCAATCTGAAAATTACTTGAATTCACGGTTGATGCCGGATTTCGACCCGACAGTCGATGGAATATCTTGAGCAAAGACGGCGATCGAAAATACTGATACCGGGACATGCTGAGCTCCAGGGTTCTTAACAGTACACACGCTCCCTCGACATGATTATTCTCTGAAACAGTTCATGTTACGGCCCGTTCTATAAATTTTCAACAATCTATTGTGGTCATTGCCCGGAAAGGAAGCAGCCATGGACATTTTTCAGATTTTAAAAAAGGATCACCAAGCGGTAAAGGACTTGTTTAGAAAATTAGAAGGAACCGGCGCCCGCGCATCTAAAAGTCGTGAAAAATTATTCACTCAGTTAAAAGAGGACCTTGAAGCGCACAGTCAGGGAGAGGAAGCCGCATTCTATTCCACCCTCAAAGAACATACGGAGATGCAAGCCATGATCGAGGAAGCCACGGAGGAGCATGATGAGGTAGCTAATCTGTTGGAAGAAATGGAGGAACTGGATATCGAATCAGAGGATTGGACCTCAAAGCTTGCCGAGCTTCAGAAAAATGTCCTGCATCATGTGAAGGAGGAAGAAGGAGAAATCTTCAAAAAGGCCAAGGAGATTATGGGCAAAGACGAAATGCAAACATTGGGAAAAGAGTTTCAGTCCGCGAAAAAACAAGCTGCAGCGGGTTAACGTTTACCGTTATTGCATTTCCCAGGGAGGGGCCTTCTCGATCGAGAGGCTGTTCTTCTATCAAATGGCTCATTGAACAGCTTCTCGATTGAAGAATGGCTCCAGTGTTTTTTGGAGCACATTCAATGTCGATTCTGAGCCTGAATTCCTCGTCGGGCCCATCCTAGAGAAAGAAGCAATCCCACGCCCGCCACGGCCAACCATCCTCGATTCATGGAAGCCCACAGTTGAAAGCTGGATGACCGGGACCGATGATCAAACCCGCCATGTGCCCCCCTGTCTTGTGAAACCGGTTCCCATAAATTATCGGCACGTTTGGGATCGACAGGGATATTCGTCTGTTGGCCCGTATACGCCACCTCGGCAAGGTAGTGATCCAATAATCCCGGGATGATTTTTTCTCCCACGATTGTTTTGACGGTCGGCATCCCAACCCACAACTCACGTCGATCATGATTAGCCGACCAGAGGATAGCCCGCGCCATCACCTCCGGCTGATAAATGGGTGGGACCGGTTGAGGCTCATAAGGAAGACGGCTTTTAATCCATCCAAATTGGGTGGTATTGACTCCAGGCAAATGCACCATGGTCACGCGGACCCGGCTTCTATCATGAATCAGTTCAGACCAGAGTGACTCAGTAAATCCTTTGACCGCATGCTTGGCGCCACAGTAAGCGGATTGAAGAGGAATGGCACGATAGGCCAGAGCCGAGCCAACTTGAATAATGACACCCTGATCCCTAGGGAGCATACGACGAAGTGCCGATAAGGTTCCATGGACATATCCGAGATACGTGACGTTGGTCACCCGCTGGAATTCTTCAGCCGTCATGTCTTTCACCGGCGACAGGACGGAGACCATCGCATTGTTTATCCAAACGTCGATCGGGCCAAACGTTTCTTCGACTTTGCCGGCGGCTTGATCCACCTGATCGGGATCGGCAACATCTGTAGGAATCACAACAGCTCGTCCTCCAAGCTTTTCAACCTCCTGGCGGGTTCCTTCTAAACCTTCCTGCCCCCGGGCCAGCAAACCGAGGTATGCCCCCCGTCGAGCAAAAGCCCGCACAGTGGCTCGGCCGATACCTGCAGAAGCACCTGTGATAACCACAACCTGTGGTTGCCGTTCTTTGTTCATATCTTATCCTCCTCTAGGGAAAGCGCAATGGGATGAAGGTAAAGGGCCGCCGTGGGAATATCGTCCGCCAGGATAATGAGCAAAATTTCCATCACATAAGAATAGCTATGATTTCAGTAAATCCATTTCCTGATTCGACGCTTGATCCTTCGAAATTTGTTCAACAATATGATTATCTTTTGTGACATCGGCTTGAGATCTTGGTTGCAAAGCAGGCGTTGGAGATTCCTTTGTATGGCCGGTGTGTTCAAAAACAGCCTGGTCATCAAGAGGGGAATAGCCCTGCATCTTCAGACGATAGGTGGGTTCGGGCATTTCATAATTAGCCTGTTCAAAAGCCTCTTTCAGGGCCAGAATTGCTTCACTTCTGACCTTTTGGTAATCGTATTGGTCCTGCGTCGTCCAGGCAAACATTTTCAGTATCACGGTTGAATCGCCTAATTTTTCTACCGCGCACCTGATCGGCGGATCACTAATCACCCCAGAGGTGTGTTGTAATGTCCTGATCGCCAGTTTCCGCGCAGATTGTATGTCGACAGCCGTATCAATACCGACCTCGAATGTGAAACGCCGTTTGGGATTACGGGAATAGTTGAGAATGATGCCTTTGTACACCGAAGCATTCGGTATGCGCACATGATTCCCATCTAACGTCATGAGAATAGTCTCCCTCGATGTCAATTTCATCACCAACCCTTCGTAGTTCTCAATGACAATTTGGTCCAGTGGCCGAAACGGCTGTCGGATACTTAGCAAGATGCTGGCAATGTAGTTTTCCACGGTATCCCGAAGGGCAAAACCGATGGCGAGACCCATGACTCCAGCCACACCAACCATGGTTCCCAACAAGGCTGTCGCGTCCAGAATTTCGAGCATGACGATAAAGCCGACAAATATCACGGATCCTCTGACGATTTGCTTCACTAATGACTGTAAAAATGCATGCGGAGTAATTTTTTCATACAGGCGATGCCACCTGGAGATAAAGGAGGCCAAAAACCAAAATAGAAAAAAAACCGTCACGGCGATGATGAAGAGAGGAAGATACGAAACGAACGCATTGAGTTGATTCACCATTTTTTCTTGAACAACGGTCAGTCGTTCGCGGACTTCCCGCTTTTGTGTGACTTCATCCGCCACGCTGACCACTCCCTCTACACGTCCAGCAAGGTCAAGAGCCAGTTCATGTGCGTCCTTGGATAGAGTTTCTCCGGTCAGGCGAACCACACCGGCACTCACCTTAATGTCAACATTGGCAAGGGCAGGCAAATTCTTATACACGTCCTCAAGGCGTTGCTGGATGTGCCTATCCTCAACCGTATCCGCTCCGACCGCAATTTCCTGGGGAGAATTGTTGAACTGGCCGCCTGGAGGAGCCGCTGCCTTGTCTACCGGCTCCTGGGACCAGGCTGGTTCAAGCCGAAAATGCCCCACCCCCATGAGGAGGAACAAAAGTATGACTGAATAAAATCTGAAGCGCATAAAAGACCAACCTCACCCGAGGTCCCAGTGAGCTCTGTGACTGAAAAATCTCCCCTCAGATTGTTTGTCCCGGCAGGAAAATAAAAGCAACCTGACAAACGATGCCCGATGGATTCAAAAAAATGCTGTGTCTTTTCTCGGGGAGGAAAATGCCGGACCGACCTGTCGGTCTACAGCAAATAAGACGCCTGAACAAGCTCAGTAACTTGAATGAAAAATGGCGAGCATGAGGTTTTCACCTTGGGTTGCATAAACCGTTTTCTGAATCATTTTCAATTGTTCACTTATCGTTACAAAATCTTCAACAGACAAATGCTTGTGTTCCCTTGGAAAAACATCCATCAATGTCGGTCATCCCAGGAGTGCCTCCGGATTCTAGCGCGAGCGAGCTGGACACATTCGATTTTTTTTTCGATCATTTGTACCTAATATGTAGAATGGAGGGTGTGGTCTGATCCGGGAAGCGGTTGAGGTGTGAGAGAACCTGCATCAGAAATAATGATTGGCTTGTAAAGCACCCATTCGTCGAATAAGAATGTATCGCTTCGCATCCTTGCCACACTGGAGGGTTCCATGAAAAAACGCAAAAACAACAGCACGACCAACAAGAAGGAAACTTCGAAAGATCAGGATCTGACTGGGAATAAGGAGCAGGCAAAGGATCAATATCTGACGACCAACCAGGGACTCCGTATTAATGACGACCAGAACTCTTTGAAAGCCGGTGACCGCGGGCCGTCGTTGTTGGAAGATTTCCACCTTCGTGAAAAGATCACGCACTTTGACCATGAGCGAATTCCTGAACGCGTGGTGCATGCCCGTGGCTCGGCGGCGCACGGAATATTCCAAGTGTACGAATCTCAGGCCGCGTTGACGAAAGCCAATTTCCTTCAAAATCCTTCCTTACAGACGCCCGTCTTCGTCCGCTTCTCCACAGTCGCGGGATCGCGTGGTTCGACAGATCTGGCGCGGGACGTCCGTGGCTTTGCGGTGAAGTTCTATACCGAAGAAGGCAATTTCGATCTCGTCGGAAATAATATTCCCGTCTTTTTCATTCAGGACGCCGTCAAATTTCCCGATCTCATTCACGCGGTGAAACCGGAGCCTCACAATGAAATCCCGCAGGCTGCATCGGCGCATGACACCTTCTGGGATTTCATCTCATTGATGCCCGAATCCATGCATATGGTCATGTGGATCATGTCCGACCGTGCCATACCCAGGAGCTTTCGCATGATGGAGGGATTCGGAGTCCACACCTTCCGGTTGGTCAATAAAAAGGGCAAATCACGCTTTGTGAAATTTCATTGGAAACCTCTCCTTGGCGTTCACTCGGTGGTTTGGGACGAAGCCCAAAAGATTTCCGGCCTGGATCCTGACTTTCTCCGCCGTGATTTATGGGAGTCCATCGAGAATGGTGACTATCCGGAATGGGAACTTGGGCTGCAAATCGTCGAGGAAAAGGACGAGCATACGTTTGATTTCGATCTACTGGATCCCACGAAGCTCATTCCGGAGGAGGCTGTGCCGGTCCGACGCATCGGCAAAATGACCCTGAACCGCAACCCCGATAATTTTTTCGCCGAAACGGAACAGGTGGCGTTCCATCCCGGCCATCTCGTGCCCGGAATCGATTTCTCCAACGATCCGTTATTACAGGGACGCCTGTTCTCCTACACCGATACCCAGTTGATCCGTCTGGGCGGACCGAACTTTCACGAGATTCCGATCAATAGGTCAGTGGCCCCCGTCCATAACAATCAGCGTGACGGCCACATGCGGCAGACCATTAATCAGGGTCGCGTAAGTTATCAACCAAACTCGCTGGGAGGCGGGTGCCCCATGCAGGCGAAAGCCGATATGGGCGGTTTTGTCAATTTTGCTGAAAAGCTCGATGCCACCATAAAGGTCCGGGCACGTGGCGAAAAATTCTTTGATCACTTTAGTCAAGCGACGTTGTTCTGGAACAGCCAGTCTCCTGCGGAAAAAAATCACATTATCCAGGCCCTCCGGTTTGAATTGGGAAAGGTTGACATGCCTGCCATCCGGGAGCGGATGGTGGGAATGCTCGCTCAGGTCGATACCACTTTGGCAACGGAGGTAGCTCAGGGTCTGGGATTGACCGTGCCTTCAAAGCTGAATGGCCCGTTAAACATGAGCGTTCCAGCAGACGGCAACCTTAAAGAGTATCAACCCAAATCGCCCAAACGCTCGACCAACCGTTCACACGCGTTAAGTATGGACAATACTGTCAAAGGCAATATCCACACCCGCAAGATAGCTATTTTAGCCGCTGACGGAGTCGATGGTGCCGCAATCTTCAACATGAAAAAGGCCCTGACTGCCGCTGGCGCTCAACCCAAAGTGATCGCCCCCAGGCTCGGCTTGCTAAAAGATGCGAAGGGCGGCAAAATACCCATAGACCTGAGCTTCCTGACGACCGGATCGGCCCTATTTGATGCCGTGTATATTCCAGGCGGAACAGCCAGCGTCGAAACATTAAAAGGGAATGACAACGCCTTGCAGTTCGTGAAAGAATCGTACCTTCATTGCAAAGCGATTGCGGCAACCGATGGTGGAATCGACTTGCTTTCGTGTTCCACTCCGGCTGTAAAAAAGACTGGGGCGCAAAAAAACCATGACAACAAGGATGCCGAAAAGAAACCGTGGTCCTCTGACGAAGGTGTTATTGTGGGTGGGAACACTCGCATGAATGAGGTAGCCAAAAAATTTATCGCCGCCATTGGGCAACATCGATTTTGGGATCGAGAACTCAAAAACACCACCTCCGCGTAAGTCATGTCGACAGTTGTATTCCCAGAGGCACACATCTTTTCGATCTGGGAAAATATTAGGGCTGTAGACCTACAAGGACGATGTTAGGTACGCCTTCCTCACAGGCAGGGAAGTTGACGCCAAAAGTATTCATAGACGACTCCACGGTGGAAAGCTAAATGTCTCCGCAAGTGCTTTCCGCGGCCTTCCTCGTGTTGTGTTCCCTCCTATTCTATGCGTTGGCCATCATATTTGCCCCATTTATGACCTCTATTTTGTGGGCCCTGATTTTGGTTCGCCTCTTCTATCCCTTCTATCAGTGGCTGACTCGTAAACTGGTAAACCGAACCACAATCTCGGCGGCCCTCAGCACCTTGAGTGTCATGTTGATTGCCGTGTTGCCGGTTGCGTATCTGGTGTTTCTCGTAGTGACGGAAACCATTCATGCCTATCAACTCGCGATGACCTGGGTGCAAGAGGGAGGACTGCAACGACTTCCCGGTCTTGTTGCCGGACTCCCTCTGATCGGAAACGTTTCGCAAGAATTGTTGGGAGGGTTTGTCCTGGCCTATGGGGATCTTCAGGCCAATCTGGTTGAAGGAGGGAAAGCGGTGAGCGGAGTCCTTCTATCCAGTGTCGGAGGATTAGCCAAGAATACTCTCGATCTTGTGATGGATTTCTTTGTCATCCTGTTTACCCTGTTTTTCCTGTTTCGCGACGGCCATTATCTCTATCAGGCATTTTACGAAGCCCTCCCTATCGAGGAAAGCTACAAGGCGGTAATCATGGAGCGGCTTGACAACGTGATGGTGGCAGTTGTTCAGGGTACGCTGCTCACGGCCCTCGCACAGGGCTTCACGGCAGGTATTGCTTACTGGGCGCTGGGAGTCCCGTTTCCCGTGTTTCTGGGAGCCCTGAGCGCACTTCTTTCTCTTGTACCTGTGGGAGGAACAGCAGTAGTCTGGGGTCCGGTCGCCGCGTATCTTTTCTGGACCGCTCCGGTGTGGAAAGGGATTGTGATGATCGGCATCGGGGTGGGGTTAGTCGGACTTATGGACAATTTGCTGAAACCACTCCTGGTCGGATCAAAAGCGGACTTGCCGGTCCTGTTTCTCTTTTTCGCCTCATTGGGCGGTCTCGCCTATTTCGGGTTCATCGGATTGTTTCTGGGTCCGATTCTGCTTGGGATCGCCCTGGCGGTCTTCCAAATTTACCGGGAAAACTACCAGGCTCATGCCGGCCTTGTGGTGAAAGCCGGGGCAGAGGATCCTCGGGAACCGATGGACCCCAATCATTAAATAGGAGGGATGAACTATGAGTGTCATCGGGTGGATCTTCTTTGGATTAATCGTGGGAATAGTCGGGAAACTCTTAATGCCCGGGAAAGATCCTGGCGGATTTTTCGCCACCGTCGCCATCGGCATCAGTGGGGCTCTCTTTGGTGGGATGCTCGGTCGCATGATCGGCATATATGGGCAGGACGACCCCGTCGGTTTTGTGATGGCTGTGATAGGAGCGGTAGTATTTCTCTGGCTCTATCGAATCATTACTCGTCGTGGAGACAGGTAACGTCAGATCTATCAGCAAGATCATGAGAACCGGTTGCTCCCCTCACTGACTGGCGATGTTCAATCGACAGCGTGAGCAGGATGACGAGAGAGAGGGTCTCGTGTATGTTCCGGATGCGGGTCACTCTCCTAGCGCAGATTGGCCGTCCTTCCTATCCCGTCTTGATTGTCGTGGGAAACCCGGATGCCAGAAGGTCCGCACAATCGGCATACACGGCGACGGCTCCTGCCTCCTCCAGTTCCTGACGACTAAAGGCACCTCCGGTCCTCAGCGCAATCGTCTGAAGTCCGCAACCCTGCGCCGATTGTATATCCCAAATCGTGTCACCGACCACAATGCTCTCCTGCGGCGAACTCCCAGCCCGCTCCAGGGTGAGTTAGAAAATATCCGGTGCCGGCTTAGCATTCTCCACATCCGCCGATGACACCATGCCGGCCAGTTTACCTTTCGCCTCAAGGGATCGAACGTGGTGGTCCAATTCTTCTGACTTTGCACTGGTGGCCAGCCAGATGGCGATGGGTTGAGATGAGAGTGTCTCAATGATTTCTTTTGCCCCCGGTAATGGATATCCATGTTGTTTCATCTCCGCAAAAAATTCGCTATGTAACTCATTGGCCCGACTGTGTAACGACTTATCCGGAAGAAGCTCATCCAGCATCAGTTCCGACCCCTTGCCAATCTGACGATGAATCTCAGCTCGCGGCAGCGGATGGTTGACGGAGGAAAAAGCACGAGCCCATGCCTCCACGTGTAAATAATTCGTGTCCATGAGCGTGCCATCTACATCGAAAATCACCACCCGTATCATAAAATATCTCCTATCGATCTCAATAAGATCCCGAGAGAACGCCGTGGGAATCCGTTAGAGAATTTACAGGGGGAGAATCTGTTGCGGTAACGTCCGGCCCGGGAATTTCGCGCAGATCGGTATTCACATCGAAAGATTCCATAGACTGTTTTTCTGCGCTCGCATTACGTTCATGAAAGAGTGTATACCTTGGAAGCTCTGGCGAATTCTTGCAGATTTTAGCCAATCGTGGATCAGTAAGATCGACGTCATGGCTGACTCCACTTTTCCCTTTAAACTGAAAATTATGGGTAGAGGCCTTTACGTTGACATGGCGGCACCTTCTCGTCGTTAACCCGACGGACTCATAGCCACGGCCATATGGTTCATTCCCCTCTCGACAGATGAATCCATTGCCTGGTTTCGTCCCGGCAGTACCTTCGGCCATTAGTCCAGAAGTTCATTCGGAATATTGCCCCCGTTATCGGCGAGTTTTTTCAGCACGGTCTTGTGCAGCCACATATTCATTTGGGCCGAATCCTTCATCTTCTCCGCAGGACATCCGAGCTCGGTCGCCAGTTCCTTGCGAGCGGCCAAGCTGCTATCGAGGCCCAAGAGCTTCAGCAGATCCACGATTGATGTTTTCCAATTTAGCTTTTGAGGGTTAGAAGCCGCGAGGCCTTCAAGTTTACCATTCACATCCACTACCCTTGTTCCAGTTGGAGCTGCCGCGGAAGAAACTGCGGCCTGCGGGGACGAGGGCTTAGGGGCGGACGGTGTCTGTGGCGCAGGAGCAGCCTGTGCTTCCGATTGATTGAAGCCGAGCTTCTCAAGAATTTTGCTAAAAAAACTCATGGCAGATCCTCTTTCTTAGATTGATTGTACCGGTCGGCAAACGAATGGCTGTATTCACATGGGATATCCAGATAATTCGAATCTTTCTTCAAAATACATGAGAGCTCCCAAGCCTTTGGACGGAATTATGATTATCATGAAACATGAGAATCTTGAATGCAATGGATACTTTTCCATTTTGGTGAGTGGATTCGTCTATTCCGATAGGTCTCTTAGGCATTCGCCGATAGGAATGTCATAATTTTTTTCTATGTCCGATTGTGGTTGAACAAGGACGGAAGCCGTAGTGAGTGCCTGACTTGAACGGTTTAAATGAATTGAAAAAGACTTCGCAAGAATTAGGAGAGAGACCGATCAGTAGTACAATTGGTTAGATGTTCCCTGACAGCGCAGGCATGTCGGGTGGAAAGACAAGCTGGCATCATTTTAAGCAACTGGTATGAAGCCCACCACGAGTTGGCGTTCACGGGGGCCATCAAGTTCAACTAACAACACTGATTGCCAGGTACCCAGACGCAACTCTCCATTGATCACCGGCAGGGTCAAAGAGGCCCCGAGCACAGAGGCTGCCATATGGGACCAGGCATGAGATGGATCATGAGCATGACGAAATTTGATGTTCGGAATAATCTTTTCTGCGACTTCCAGTAAATCTTGCTCAGTGCCTTCCCCTATTTCCCCGGTCGTCAGAGCAGCCGTGGTATGCAGCAGAAAGACGTGACACACGCCGCTCTGAAAATCCTTCCCTTGAATAAGACGGTTCAGTTTCGGGGTGAGATCCACAATATCTTTGAGTCTCTGTGTTTTTACGTGTATGGATTCCATTTTTCCCTCTCTGTATGTTATCGCTACGACTTACCCCCAATCCTCTTTCGGCTCAACTCCATTGTACCGCTTCGAAAAATTCGCTGCCGTACTATTATCCTCAACTTGAATTCATGAACGATGCCGGGTTTGGGCCCGCAGCCGAAGTCCTTTTCTTTCGGGGAAAAAACTCAAAATCATTGACGCCCAGTTCGGCCTCCTAAGATTGGGCTGACGCAGGAAACAGGAGGGCGCGCCAACTCGCGGAGCCTGCCCTGAGCCTGGTCGAATGGCTCAAACACGGCCTGCCAATGCTTAAAAAGCTTCCGCTCATGAGGCCGAACAGCAGGCGTCGATTCATCGGATTGAACAGTCGTTGAATCATCGCCTACGGAAGTGTTGCGGCTATCGCACACAGCCGAAGTCTTTCGGAAATCTCGTGATGCACTTGACGGTTGAATGAGGACCCAAGAACCAGATGTAGCTTCGGCAATGAGCTGGAGATGCCACCCCTGTGATCAGAAGTGAATGACCGTTGTCTGAGGGATTCGAACGAACACCCATCCCAGGGTCCTCCGATGTAGGGGGATGGCATGTGGGCAGAAGAGTCAGCAGGCAGAACAGGAAGACTACGTTCTATAGGTGAATAACAAGAAATCTTGAAGGAAGCCTTGTGCTTACCCTTTCCTCTCCGTCATGGTTTTTTGCCTGTCTCATCATTTCCAAGTAGACTGGGCCACAGTCCGAGTTCAGAATCATCCACCCCTGTTGTGCCGGATTTGATGAGAAGAAGACGTATGGAAACGCCATGAAGTTTGAAAAATATCCCATTTCAGATACTTTGAAAAATAACCTGTCCCGACTTGGGTTTGTCAAAACAACGGACATCCAATTCAAAGCCATTCCCTCGATCATGGCGGGGGAAGATGTCCTGGCCATCGCCCAAACAGGAACGGGGAAAACGGCAGCATTTGCCATCCCGATCATTAATCAGATTGACCAGTGGAAAAGGACCCAACGCTCCAATGGTATCCAATGTATTGTCATGGTGCCGACGCACGAACTGGCGATGCAAATTGGAGAGGTCTTTGCCCAGCTTTCCAAACAGACCAAGGTCAAGGTGTTTGCCATGTATGGCGGCGTTGAGCAGGACCCACAGATACACACACTTCAGAATGGCATCGATGTGCTCATTACGACACCCGGCCGACTGTTTGATCTGATCAGTCAGGGGTATGTCCTAGTAAACCGAGTCCAAACCCTTGTGTTGGATGAAGCCGATCACATGCTCGATCTCGGATTTATTGGAGATATTCATGCGATCAAAAAAAAGCTACCCCACACACATCAAACGCTCTTTTTCTCAGCAACCATTAATGCCGATATCAAAAAACTGGCGTATTCTCAGGTGAGGCATTCGGCTATCCGGATTCAAATCTCGCCGGACAATCGTGTCTCCAAAAATGTCTCGCACTACGTGATGTTCGTTGAAATGGATGATAAACGGTTTTTCCTGGAACGGTTCCTGACCGATAATCCTGAGAGCCGGGTGATCGTGTTTGTCCGGACGCGAGTGCGCGCTGAACGGGTCGCCAAGGCGATGGGTCGTGTCGGGATAGAAACGCTGACGATTCATGGGGAAAAGGATCAGCGTGACCGGGCTGCGGTGATGAACGCATTTAAAGCAGGGGCCTGTCAGGTTTTAATCGCCACAGATGTCAGCGCACGCGGCATCGACATTCCGGATGTTCATTATGTGCTGAACTATGACTTGCCAGATAAGGCAGAAAACTACGTGCATCGAGTGGGAAGAACCGGGCGTGGCGTCAAAAAGGGGATAGCAATTTCGTTCTGCAGCAAAGATGAAAAGTCCCGGCTTGAGGAGATTCAGGGGTTTTTAGATCAAGAGATCGATGTCATCGAAATCACGAAAAAGGATTACGCCTTTACGCTGACACATCCCAGCGTGGAACCCAGCTTGGAGGAGTTGCTCAAAGAAATAGAGGAGGAAGAGGAGGAGAAAAGGAAAAAAAGGAAAAAAATAAAACCGCAAAAGCGGAAAAAAAAGACCTAAGGACTCGCGAAAGAATACGAATCAATCGGGGGCTGTTGAATATTCCTCAAAGATAGCTCGTAAATGCTGAAGGAAATTGTGTTGTCAGCAACTGACGGGAATGGTCAAAAAAGTCACCCAGCAAGGCCACAGCCGTTTTGGCGCGCGGAGCGTACTTCCAGTACGTGAGCACGGCAAAATGGCGAGAACGCCGCTGGTGGCTTTTTTCAACATTTCCAATCGAAATTTTGGTGGACTGATGACTCGTTTCCCGCTCAGGTGGACTTGAAATCAAGGTTTGGCGTGAACCCTTCCCAAATAGCGCATGATCTGGGCTCCGCTCTTCGTACTGGGGGAAGAACGGCATCTGCGTCTTGACTGCGAAATCGAGTTTCACTACACACAAAAAATGGTTTTCTCATTCATGTTTTGCCCATGCCGGGTTTCGGCCCGGCAGCCGAGGTCCTTTTGTTTCGGCAAAAGGACCCAAAACCATTGACACCCAGTTCGGCCTCTTTAGACTAAGCGGACGCGGGAAACAGGAGGGCGCGCCAACTCGCTTCGCTCAAACAAGGCCCGCCAAGTCTTAAAGAGCGTCCGCCCATAAGGCCGAACAGCAGGCGTCGAGTCGAAGGAAGGGGAACCAAGAAATCTATGGGGTCTATCTGAGGTTATGTCTTAAATCACGCAATCCGCTTTCAGCTTCACTTAACTCTCCCCAAGCGTGACTATCCGCTGCCCTATTGCAAGACCTGACCCCGGCCAAGGTAGTTCGGATCATCCCTTGAATTCAAGTACAACTCGATCAAGGGCGAAAAAGTCATTACAAAGCTCGTGGATCCAGGGGCCACCAGGGTCGGGAAAAACCACATCATTATTAGCCTCTTATATGAAAGCGGGGCATACTTATGGTTGGCCTCGCGAGATACCACTTCCCTGAAACACAGAAGCCGGTATGACGTGTGCCTTTTCATTTCAATACCCACAGAGTTGGGATCGATGGATGGTCCTGTTCTCGAAATTTTATGGGAGGAGTGAGGCTTTTCTGTCCCGTATAGTCGGCCACTCATTGATCCTGCAGTACTCTCCCAAAAGAGTAATGAATGGCCTCAGGTTTTCTTTCAAGATATACCCGGCGGCGTTCAGGCTATAGGCGGTCAGCTTGTCCTCATTGCGAGCCGATGTTGTCAGCATAAACACGACATTGTGTCTTATCGTGTCATCACGGCACATTGCCTCTAACAGTTCAAAGCCATTCATGCGCGGCATATTGATATCCAGAAGAATCAGACACGGTTGCGGGATTTTTTCCCTGCCATTGTTGCCGGTTAAGATCTCCAACGCTTCCACCCCGTCAAGGACGGTGTATAACGGGTTGGGGATATTGGCTTTCTGCAGCGCCCTTCGGACAACTTCTATATCTATCCGATTATCTTCTACCAGCAAGATCGGGATTGTTGGCTCCATATGACGCTAGACTACCTTTCCTCTGGATGGGTCATGTGTTTTGGCCAGGTGAAATGAAAAACCGCACCCCGTTCCGGCCCGGAGGTCAACGTGATGGTCCCGCCATACAGGGACAGAATCTTCTTGACCAGCGCCAATCCCATCCCGCTGCCTTCCGTGACATCCTGTGGCTTGAGAGTCTGGAACATCTCAAAGATCTTTGCCTGATATTCAGCCGGAATGCCGGGACCGTCATCTCTGACACTGAACAGATAGTGCCCGTTCTGATCCGTCACCTTGACCTCAATCTGTCCCCGTTGCTGATCATGATGCTTGATGGCATTGCCAATAAGATTGCAGAAAATTCTTTGTAAGGGAATACCAGGCACAGCAACGTGGTCAAACCCATCGGCAAATCTGAGCGTGAAGGCTTCCGGCAGGTCGATCAGCGCCAGAATATCCTCCTTGAGGGTCTTGCCATCAGTCAACGTGTCCTTATGCAAATCAAGCTTGTGCTCCACATAGGCATACTCCAGGATGTCATCCAGAAGTTTTTCCATCCGGCGGACACGATGATGCAGCGTGTGGAGGTGTTCTTGTGTTTTCTCCAGGTCATTATTCTCAATATCCTCTTCGATCCAGCAGGATAAGGTATCGATCCCCCGCAAAGGAGTTTTGAGATCGTGCGAGGCCACCCATGCGAAGCAGCTCAGTTCATAATTTGATTGCTCCAGCGCCTGGATCTTTTCCTGGAGGTGGGCATAGAGCTCAACATTCTTCATGGCCACTGACGTGACATGGGCCAGCGCCTGCAAAATCGACAATTCTTCTTTGGACGGCAAGCGGGTTTTCGCCCAGTAGTTGCCAATAGCGCCTATCGGGTTTTCAATCCGAATAGGCACCATAGCCAGGCTTTTGACAAACGTGGGGCGATAGACGTCCGCCGGAATCCGCGCGTCCTGATAGATGTCTTCTATGACCACAGGCTTTGCATTGAGCATGACCCAGCCGCTGATACAGGTCTTCAATGGAAAACGCTGGCCTTTCCAGAGGGGACTGATCGCGCTTTCCTCTGCGTAATAGCATGAATCCCCTTCACGCAAGACGAAAGTCGCGCCATCCGCGCCAGTCAAATCTCGCGCGGCTTGGCGAACAATCGCCATCACCGATTCTAAATCACGGGTATGCGAGAGGTCCTGCACGACACCAACCAGCCGCTCCATTGCCGCGACATACCATTCTGTATGCGTCATTTGGTCGTTCATTTTCCTGGATTCACTGAGGCTCATGACAGACAATCCGGCAGGGCACTCCAAGCACCTGGGGATGATGTTCGGACCACCGTTGGGAAACAAAGGAAGAACAAAGCGCGTGAGTAAAAAGATCCGGCTGGCCGGGCATGCGAAAATTGCAGCACTGCAGCACCTCTGCGCCAATTCGCAAGCTGCTAGGGTTCCTTATCTAAAAATTTTAGACCAAGTTTACCCTATGTCAAAGGCAATCCTCTCAGTGCGTCCATGCACGTGACCGGAATGGGTTATGAGCCGGCGAGAGTCATCATGGTTCTTCCACTGTCCGCTGTTGGTGTACTTCATGGGGACATCCCAAGGCGGCATCGCGTTGGCAGCCTGGCAACGCTGGGATGGCGCCTTCTGTCGCACCGATGCGCTGGTCTTGTTGGGTGTCTTTGATGGTTTGATGGATTGGCCCATCCGGGAAGGCCTTCACTTTAAGGACGATCACCTTGGAATAGAAATGGAACAGGAACTGGAACTGGCCTTGGAACAGATGCCACACTCGACCGTGACGCCGGTTCACACGCTGAATACAGCCCCCGTTAAACTGTCGCCTACCCCATGGCAAATTGCCTTTCAGCGTCTCAATCAGAAGATGATAGTGATTCTCCATCAGGCAATAGGCATAACAGATCCAGCCAAATGACCAATCACGTCCCCGCCCGAAACACTCAAAAATAATTCATGATCCGCATTATCAACCTTAAATCCGGCAGTTGGAACTTGTCTGTGGTGAGCCACAGTCATGGTTGGGTAGAGTAGAGAGCAGGATTCAGCATCCCGTAGGCCGAGCCTATCTGTTGC